>CAZUWF010000023.1:0-37423 GCA_964624065.1 uncultured Bacteroidales bacterium | reverse complement strand
GGCCCCCGTCAATTCCTTTGAGTTTCATCGTTGCCGACGTACTCCCCAGGTGGATCACTTATCGCTTTCGCTTGGCCACGGACAGTGTATCGCCCACAGCTAGTGATCATCGTTTACAGCGTGGACTACCAGGGTATCTAATCCTGTTTGATCCCCACGCTTTCGTGCATCAGCGTCAGTGTTAGCTTCGCGAGCTGCCTTCGCTATGGGTGTTCTGTGTCATCTCTATGCATTTCACCGCTACATGACACATTCCGCCCGCGTCAACTAAACTCTAGGTACCCAGTATCAACGGCAGTTCACCAGTTGAGCCGATGGATTTCACCACTGACTTAAGTACCAGCCTACGCACCCTTTAAACCCAATAAATCCGGATAACGCTCGCATCCTCCGTATTACCGCGGCTGCTGGCACGGAGTTAGCCGATGCTTATTCGAACGGTACCTGCAATCCCCGACTCGTCGGAGAGTTTATTCCCGTACAAAAGCAGTTTACAACCCATAGGGCCGTCTTCCTGCACGCGGCATGGCTGGGTCAGTCTCTCGACCATTGCCCAATATTCCTTACTGCTGCCTCCCGTAGGAGTCTGGTCCGTGTCTCAGTACCAGTGTGGGGGATAACCCTCTCAGGTCCCCTACCCATCGTCGCCTTGGTGAGCCGTTACCTCTCCAACTAGCTAATGGGACGCATGCCCATCCATCACCGATGAATCTTTAATCAAGTACCGATGCCGGTAATTGATACCATGGGGTATTAGCCCTAATTTCTCAGGGTTGTCCCCCGGTGATGGGTAGGTTGCATACGTGTTACGCACCCGTGCGCCACTCGTCAGCGTGTATTGCTACACCTGTTACCGTTCGACTTGCATGTATTAAGCCTGCCGCTAGCGTTCATCCTGAGCCAGGATCAAACTCTCCGTTGTCTCTAAAAATAAATTTAGACTTTTAACTCAAGTTGTTATCCTTCCCGACTCCCTGTTTCTCGTATCTCGTAAATCACCCCGAAAGGCAATTAACGGGTATTGTTTCTTGCGCTACTTTTTGGCTTCCCATTTCTTTCAATGAACTCTCAAGTTTTTCCCCGAAAAGGGAGTGCAAAGGTACAACAACTTTTAATACAAACAAGATTTTTTTTGCAAAAAGTTTCTTTTTTTGGCTTGCCGTGTTAATGGCATTTAAAAATCGCTGATTTATTGAAGGTTAACTCGCAAGTAGGCTTAGTTACAAAAAACCCGCAGTCTTGGTGCGGGTTAAATAATGTACAAGGAGTACTTTAAAGGACTATTACACTGTTTTGCGCGTCGTAGAAACTGCTCTGAACCATTTTGTCAACGTCGAACTCGTTGAGCCAAACGTGCCCATCGGCCAAATACCTGAACTGGTATTCTCTTCCAGTTTCGAGGTCTAAGGTGAAGGTGAAGGAGCCGTCTTTATTGGCTTTCATTTCGTGGGCCTTTTCGTTCCATTCGTTGAAGTCGCCAACCAAACTGATATGGCTTGCATTGTTGGCAGTTTCTGGATCAACCTTGAATGTCACCTTGCAAATAGGTTTGGACTTTAGGTATTGTTTTCTGATACTCATGGTTGTTTAATATTTGGTTATGGTGAAAAAACTTTTGTTTTTTGATGTGTAAAGATAGCATTTTTTTAAATTTTCGTATTTATTTCTCTGAAAACTTGATTTACTTTGCAGTAATTAGGAAAGACGAAATCGTTTGTTTCAATTGATATTGGCATACTACCAAAAGACTTAATTGAAGCTTCAACCCGATTCGGTAGTTTTAATCGGGTTAACAAAAACCTCAAACGCTATGACAAAAAAGGAGAGGTTCCTTAAGATAATTGAATTCTTTTCACAGACCCAGTCTGAGGCAAAAACCGAGTTGAACCATTCAAATGCCTACGAGTTGATGGTTGCTACAATTTTGTCGGCCCAATGCACTGACAAGAGGGTGAATATGATTAGTCCTAAGTTTTTCGAGAAGTTTCCTACAGCAGGGGTTTTGGCCAAGAGCAGCCGTGAGGCAGTTTTTGAGGCCATAAAAAGTTGCTCATATCCCAATTCGAAGGCAAAGAACCTCGTGGGTATGGCCATAATGCTAGTTAACGACTTTGGAGGGGAGGTTCCCGATCAGGTTGAAGAATTGATGCAATTGCCGGGGGTTGGAAGGAAAACGGCGAACGTGATTGCCTCGGTTGTTTTTAACAAACCTGCAATGGCTGTTGACACCCATGTTTTCAGGGTTTCGGAAAGAATAGGGCTCACCACAAGGGCGAAAAATCCTTATGAGGCAGAAAGGCAACTGGTTAGGTACATCCCAAGGAATTTGGTGGCTAGGGCCCACCACTGGCTTATAATACATGGGCGGTACGTTTGTATGGCCCGCAAGCCCAAATGCGATGAGTGCAAAATTAGCCAATACTGCAAGTACTTTGATAAATCTAACCTCAAGATTAGTGCCTTAAAGGTTTCTTAGCAGTTTAAGATTGTTGGAAACTTTCTCTAATGTCAACCACCCCCCCATTTTCAAATTTGTCGGAAAACAGCAAACCGGCAATTTGTTTGCCGGCCAATTCGGCAGGAACGAGGATCCCTTTTTCCTTCATCTGTACAAATCTTTCTTTGTGCATGAACATTTTGAGGGAAGTGTTTCTTATTACACCTTGCATATCTGTATCTATTACACCGGGTGCCACCGACATTACCTCCACGGGAAATTCTTCGAGCCTCTGTTCCAGGGCCACGCAACGGGTAAACATTTGGAGGCCTGCCTTGCCCGAGCAATAAACGCCCCAACCTTCGTAAGGATTGCTTGCCGCTCCTGATGATATGTTAATAACCCTTTTTTGGACTGGAAGATTTGAAGTAAGTTTGATAAACTCTGCCAAAATCAGGGCTGGCGAAATAAGATTTATGTTGATGTGCCTTATGGTATAGCGAGCAGGGGTTGAACCAACCGGACCGATGGGTTCCACTACACCGGCATTGTTTATCAGGTATATTCCCTTGTATGCAATCAATTTTTCGCGAACGAACAACTCTTTTGCAAGACTACCGATCCTTCGGGGAAATGACAAATCGAATTTCTTAAACTCAATGTTGCATTTGTTTTTTATTGCAACATCATTTAACTTTTCACTCTTGGTTCGGGAAACACAAACAACATGGTTTTCGGGCTTTATCAAGGCAGCAGCAATTCCCTCGCCCAGTCCCTTGCTAGCTCCTGTAATTACTATGTAGTTTTTCATCAGGATGTAATTGTTTCAATTGTCAAAGGTAATCATTTACTTCCTCCTGCTGCAAACCTGCCGGGGGGCCATAAAGTTACTGAATACCTTTACTCAGGCGGCTTTTGACCAAAATCAATTTGCCAAAACTCCATTGGTTCAAATCTAGCTCCGTGGGGCTCACATTTTCTTGGTGGGTTATTTGGTTTTTCTCAGCCCGGAGCATAAGCTTTTTGCACGATCAGGACAATGGACCAACATCAGGTATCTGACCCGACCCTGGAGGCTCCCAAATACAACAAATGTTTCATCTAGGGAAAAGAGGTGATTTTACCAAAATTCAAAACCGTTTTGGCATCAATCACATATCTAAGGATTTACCTCGTGGTTCTCAAAAAGCGCCATTATTTTTAACCTGATCAATGGCTCGACAGCCTCTCCGGGAATTGCTTTGGAAGGGGAAATTTCCTTTTCTGAAAATCTTTTGCTATGGCAAAAAATTGCTTAGGTACATATTTGCGGGCTCAAAAACCTATTTGGGAAGTCTTGCTTCTATTTCTTCTTGGATGAATCGTTCCAAAACCTGACCATCAATCCTTTTTGCCATTATCCGTTTTTCTCGATCCAGCAAAAAAATTATTGGACTGACAAAAACATCGTATTTTTCTCTAAAACCCGATTCGTTGTAGGGGTCGGTGGCGTTATTCCAACTTGCGATTTGGTATTCATCTATTGCTTTTTGCCACGATGAGAAATCAGAGTCCAAGTTAAGTGCAAAGACATTCAAGCCCAAATCCTTGTATTTTTGATAAATCCCATTGATTCGGGGCGTTTCCTTTTTGCAATGCCCGCAGTTTGAGTCCCAAAAGTAAAGGATCAAATATTCGGCTTCAATTTGATGCAAAGAAATACTTTGCCTGTTTGGCAAAAATACATTTATGTTTGGTGCCACCTTGCCAATAAGGAGGGGCTTCATTTTTCTCACCCTGTCGGCAAGGGCTATCTTACTTTCGTCGGTAACCCAATAGGCCTCGTGGGTAAGGTAATACTTCTCAAGCATGTGCACGAATATGGCATCGTGGCCCATGATTTGCGATCGTTCAAAATGATTGGTGATGAACCAAATTGTGTACCTGAATACCTCTGGGTTAACACGAGCACGATCTACCATCAGGTCGGCTTCCTTTATCAGGCTATCAGGGTGTTGTACAACAATGTCAGAAAAGAACCTGTTGAGTTGTCCGTGGTAAACGGGGCTGCGCAGGAGGCGTAGATCGGCGAAGTCGAAATTTTCCCAGTACCTATTTTTGTATTGGTAGTAGTTGTAAATTTTTACCTTTTCATCATCGAGGCCTTCAGGTGGGGCAATTAGGACGGGGTCTCTCTGGGCAAGAAGGATCTTGCTGAACAAACCATCGGGAAATTGGTAAATATAGCTGTCTTGTTTGGCAATAATCAAACTGTTTAGATTTGTGTTTGCTTTCTTCAGTTCATCCTTCCTAGAATCAGGGGTTGTTTCACCTTGCAATTCGGCGTTGTTTGCAGAAATCATTTGTCTAAAACTTCCTATTTCTTTTAGGTAATAAAAAAACCTCGTGTTTTCTGGCGAATTGCGAAAGGTTGTTGTTTGGATAAAATCACCTGTACCCGTAATGATTTCAAAATGTTGGTTTTTGTCAATAACCAGGTCAAAAAATGTGTTTCCAGGAAAAACCAAGATGTAAACACCTGGATCGAGAGCCTTGCTGCCTTCAAACAAGAATTTACCTTGCGAAACCACCTTGGCCGTATCCACCAGGTACTTGCTGTTGCCATAATGATAACCTAGCATCAAATCGCCCTCTTTAAGCTCTTTTACCTCAACTGAAATGCGATAGCCTTCTTGTGCTTTCAAGAAACAAAAACAACCATTCACCAAAAAAATGAAAAGGACAATTGCAATGGTTTTCATAAAATGATAATTACTTCATAAATCGGAGGAAAAAATCAAAAAAGCTTGCAAATCTAAAAAAAGTTTAAAGCCACACAATGTTAAAAAAACCAAAACGGCCTTTTTGCTAAAGCTCCCAGTCTATTTCGTCTTCATTTTTTATTTGCAAGGCCAAAAGATTATGAACCGCCGAAAGTCCGTTTAGCAACGAGAGGCCCCACCTTTGGGGAAATAGTTGTTGTAATTGGAGCAGTGCCCCTTTGCGTGAAGTGAAGGTGTTTTCATTAAAAAACAGGGTAAAATCCTTCAAATCTTGATAAATATCGGAAAAATTTTCGGCAATGCTTGCTTTCATAATTTCTTGAGAATCATCTATGATGAGAAACGAATCATCCTTTCCGAATTTTTGCCTGAGTACGTTGAAAACCTCCTCCCACTGCTCTTCGGTAACGAAGCGCCCGGCAAGTACTTGATCGGATTCAACAATATTGGGCAGGAGCGAGCCCTTTAGGTATAACAACGGAGCAATTTTTTGAAAAAACCCACAAATTTCGGAGGCTTCCATTCCGTGGGTCTTTTCAATGAACAGGCAGTATTCGTTGGCAACCGTTACCATTTCCATCACCCCTCTATGTAGGGTAATATCTTCGTCAAATTTCTCTTTCATATGGTTTTTGAATTTTATCTGGCAATTTTTAAAAAAGTTTTTCTCGGTGGAACAAACTTTTTGTACTTTTGTGCTCCCATTTGCCCAGGTGGTGAAATTGGTAGACACGCTACTTTGAGGTGGTAGTGGCCGCAAGGCTGTGCAAGTTCGAGTCTTGTCCTGGGCACCAGTCGAAAAAAAGAGCAACCTGCGTCAATTGCCCGGATGGCGGAATTGGTAGACGCGCTAGTTTCAGGGACTAGTATTGGCAACAATGTGCAGGTTCGAGTCCTGTTCCGGGCACGAAAAAACAACGGAGGTAATCCAAATTGGCTTACCTCCGTTGTTTTATTACAGAACCTCCCTAACAAGTTTTGCAATCACCTCGGTGGGGTTTTCGGCCCCAAAGACTGCATTTCCTGCTACAAGCACATTGGCACCGGCCTGAACAAGCCTTCTTGCATTGTGCAACCCAACACCCCCGTCAACCTCAATAATAAGTTCGGGGCTTAGTTTTTCCTTCAATTTAACAAGTTGGGCTATTCTTTCATACGTTGTCTCTATGAACTTTTGCCCTCCAAATCCCGGATTGACTGACATTAAAAGAACGAAATCGACAAAGGGAAGTATGTCGGCCAGCAATGAAACCGGGTTATGAGGGTTCAAAACCACCCCAGCCTTCATACCACACTCCTTTATTCGGCCAACTGTTCGGTGAAGGTGGTTACAGGTTTCGTAATGAACGCTAAGCCAGTCGGCCCCTGCCTCCTTGAACCGGTCGATGTAGGCATCGGGATTTGAAATCATTAAATGCACATCGAGGGGTTTTGTGGCTACTGATTTGATTTTCTCTATGAATGAAAACCCGAAGGTTATGTTTGGCACGAAATGGCCATCCATAATATCAAGGTGAAATAGATCTGCTAAGCTTTGGTTAACCATTTCCACATCTTTGCCAAGCTGCAAAAAATTTGCAGAGAGCATAGAGGGTGCTATCATTACTCCCATACAGTTTTTAATTTTCAGTTTTCAGCTTCATTAATCAGAAAAAACCGCTAATCAGAATAGGCTTTAGGATTTATTTTCTCTTGGAATAAGGACTTTGCGCGAAAGCTTAAGCTTGCCAGTTTTGCCATCGAGGTCAATAAGCTTAACCGTTATTTGGTCGCCCACTTTGTAGCCACTATCCTCAACCTTTTCGAGTCTTTTCCAGTCTATTTCGCTAATGTGAAGAAGGCCGTCCTTGCCGGGAAGAACTTCGACGAACAATCCGAATGGCATAACGCTTTTCACGGTTCCATCATAGACTTCGCCAATTTCGGGAACTGCAATAATGCCCTTAATTTGCTTCATCACCTTTTCAATTGACTCTTTGTTTGCCGATACTATGTCAATAACGCCATAATCGCCAACTTCTTCTATTACGATTGTAGATCCGCTTTCGCGCTGCATTTCTTGGATAACCTTACCTCCGGGCCCTATAACTGCACCGATGAATTCTTTGGGTATGGTCATCTTGACTATACGCGGCACGTGTGGTTTGTAATCTTCGCGAGGGGTTGAAATTGTTTTTTCCATCTCGCCCAAGATGTGAAGCCTGCCCTTTTTGGCTTGCTCCAGGGCTTGCTCCAATATTTCGTAGCTCAAGCCGTCAATCTTTATATCCATCTGACATGCTGTGATGCCATCACGGGTACCCGTTACCTTGAAGTCCATATCGCCAAGGTGGTCTTCGTCTCCGAGTATGTCAGAAAGCACTGTGTATTTCTTTGTAACAGGGTCGGCAATTAGGCCCATTGCAATTCCGGAGACTGGTTTCGATATCTTAACCCCAGCATCAAGAAGTGCCAAGGTTCCGGCACACACGGTAGCCATGGAAGATGATCCATTTGACTCGAGAATATCGGAGACAACCCTTACTGTGTAGGGATTATCGTTGCCATTTGACAATACCGGTTTAAGAGCCCTTAGTGCAAGGTTTCCGTGTCCGATTTCGCGTCGTCCTGTGCTACCCATTCTCTTAACTTCGCCCGTGCTAAAGGGGGGAAAATTGTAATGAAGCAAAAACTTGTTCTTCCCTTCAAAAACAGCACCGTCAATGGTTTGTTCGTCGAGCTTGGTTCCAAGTGTAACGGTGGTCAGCGATTGGGTTTCGCCACGGGTGAAAATTGCGGAGCCGTGAGCCGAAGGCAAATAATCAACTTCTGACCATATTGGCCTAATTTCATCGGGCTTGCGGCCATCGAGTCTTATTTTTTCGTCGAGGGCGAGGTTTCGAACAGCCTCTTTTTGGATTTTGGAGAAATATTTCTTAACAAGGCCACCCTTTTCAAGGATTTCTTCCTCGGAGAAAGAGGCAATGTAGTCTTCCTTTATTTTTTCTGCTGCTTCGCGGCGTTCGGCTTTCGGGCCTTGACTTTTGGCTTGATTGTAAAGGGCATCATACAGGTTGGCCTTCATCTTTTCGTAAAGGTCATCGTCCGATTCTTCGGGAGGATAAACCCTTTTGATTTTTGATTTCTCTACCATTTGGGCCAATTCGATTTGAGCCTGGCATTGAATCTTGATGGCTTCGTGGGCAATCTTGATGGCCTCGAGCATTTCGCTTTCGCCTACTTCCTTCATTTCGCCCTCAACCATTACAATATTGTCAATGGAACCAGCTACAACCAACTCTATATCAGCCAAAGCAATCTCTTCAACTGTGGGATTGATAACCATATTGCCATTGACGCGTGCAACCCTCACCTCAGATATTGGCCCGTTGAACGGAATATCAGAAACGCTCAATGCTGCAGAGGCAGCCAAGCCGGCCAATGCATCGGGCATTACATTCTTTTCGGCTGATATCAACGTGATCAAGACTTGTGTTTCGGCCCTGTAACCATCTGGAAACATAGGTCTCAAAGCCCTGTCAACAAGTCGGGCAATCAAAATTTCGTATTCGGAGGGGCGTGCCTCCCGCTTGAAAAAACCACCTGGAAACCGTCCGGCGGCTGCATATTTTTCTTGATAATCAACCGAAAGGGGCAGGAAATCCTGTCCTTCGTTTATTTCCTTTTTTGCCACAACGGTGGCGAGCAACATCGTGTCGCCCATTCTAACAACTACAGAACCATCCGCTTGTTTTGCAAGTTTTCCGGTTTCTATGGAGACAACACGTCCGTCTCCGATGTCAAATTTTTTTGTAACTCCAATTTCGTTTAACGACATCTTTTCTTTCTTTTTTAGTTTTTAAAGTCTTCTTTTTCAGTTTTCAACAAACAAAGGTAATACAATTACCTTAAGGTTTTTGTTTAATTATCACAAACACCTACCATCGAAAAAAAAAGCGGGCAATTAAGTGACTTAATTGCCCGCCAAATTGCAAAAAGACTATTACTTCCTCAAGCCAAGCTTTTTAACAACTTCCCTGTAACGCTCAATTTCGTTGCGCTTCAGATAGTCAAGCTGCTTGCGCCTCTTACCTACCAAGGTGATCAAAGCCCTTTGGGTGAACTTGTCTTTCTTGTTGGCCTTGAGGTGCTCGGTCAGGTGCTTGATGCGATGGGTGAAAAGTGCAATCTGGCTTTCGGCCATACCGGAATTTTCTTCAGAACCTCCGTAGGTTTTGAAAATATCTTTCTTGATTTCAGAAGTTAGATACATTGTAATTTTCTTCGCTTATGTTGAAAAAACTATTTTTCGGGCTGCAAAGGTAAGCATATTTTTTCATGCGACAAATTTTTTTTCATTTTTCTGATTTTGAACGAAAATCCCACAAAGGGCACAATATCTTGGGATTGGTTGTTGATCAAACTAAATCAAAGTAGGATTTGCGAACCAAGAAGGTTTTTGCGGCTTATGAGATTGGCTCTTTTAAAAGCTTCTATTTGACAAATAAATCATAAAAACACTTACCAAAAGCCCAACCAGAACTGCTCCAGTTACGGAACACTCCAGCGAGCTGCCAATAGCAAAGAAGGAGCCCAGAAAACTATGCCTCCTTGAACTATGAGGCTTACTAAGAAAATCAATAATTTATTTTTGGGTTTCATTTCTTTGATATTATTTAGTTGCAAAACAATGATGTCAACTTCGACACAAGAAGCTCCTGCCGCTTCAGTAATTATGGAAACTTCATAAGCACAACTAATTAATCTTTTCAGCTCGTTTCTTTCGTTTATCAAGCTTACTTTGCAAGAAACGGGCAATAACTGGGCACAAGGTCACAGTAACTAACCCTCCTAAAACCGCGTCCCGAAATGGTTCGCCAAAGATAAAGAACATGATAGAAAAATAGGTCAAAAACCCCGCAAGTGCTCCAATGAGATAAACCCACCACCTTTTTTTCATTTGTTTCATAACTTGATAATCTAGTATTCGTAAAACCCAAATTTGGGAACAAAAGTCTCACTGTAACCAAGGAATTGCATCAAGAGCTAACATAACAGCTGTATAAGTTGAAGCACCTGCAGCACCGCCAGCAATTACAGCACCGTATCCTACCTGACCAGCACCTGGAATTGTATTCATAACTATCGCAGTAGCCGCTAAAGCTGCTCCACTGGCAATATCGTTTTTAGCAACTTGCTTTAAAGCCCTCCACAAACTACCCCAAAACTTATTTGGCATTTCGTCATAAAAAGGTTTAATCCAATTCTGGAGGTTATTGTTCCAGTATTGCAACGAGTGAATTCCAACACTAATTGCACTATATACCAGGAGTGCTTCCTTATTATCTGAAATTGATTCTGCCACAACATCATTTAGATTATTCAGATAATGTAATATTTAGGCAATAACTTTTTCATCATCGTTAAAAACATCTTGAATGTCTCGCAAAATGGCTAACTGTGAATGGGTGAAATAATTAGAGTTCGTAGATAATGTGTGCTCAAGATAACAATTATCTGCAGATATTTGAGCAACCTGATCACCGAGGAAACCATTAAACCGATTTACTTCAAGGTCAACAAAGTTTAAGGCAACTTAAACATCAGGGAATTTTCCGGATCCGATAACAAAACTTTTACAAGAATTTGCCCCAAAAAGAAAGAAATCCAAACCCACCTGACTTAGTTGCTTGTTCTCCGGAGCTTTAACTTCTGCCACCTTTTGAAATACGAAATCCAAAGCCTCGTTATGCAATTGGCCTAAAAAGTCAAAATCATTGAGGACTCTTACATAGTTGGGGTTTGCCTGACCTGACTTAAAGTTTAGCTTTACAGAGTCAGGCTCTGGCTTTTTTTTGCTGCAAGCAAAAACTAAAAAAAAGCAAAGATCAAAATTACACTTTGAGCAAAAAAGCCCTTGTTCGACAATAGTCCGACACATTTTTTTCTTTTTGGATAACGAAATATTTTTAGGTTTAGCAAAAGAGTAATTGCGCTGCAAAAAAAAACGAATAATGAAAAGTTTTCTTGAAAAAAACAGAAACTTAGAAAGGTTTTAAATAGGCTTCCTTCGAAAATCAGGCAAAAACTCAATTAGGGATAAGGTTGTAATTTCGTAACTTCGTGCAGTTTTTTGCAATAAATGCAATGCGAATTTACCTCATAGGATTTATGGGCAGTGGAAAAACCACCGTGGGCAGGGTATTGTCCAGGCGGTTGGGTTTCGATTTTGTTGACATAGACAAGGAGGTTGAGAAACTTGCTGGCACAAGCACTCGCAACATATTCAAGAATAAGGGAGAGGACCATTTTAGAAGATTGGAAAGAGACGCCTTGCTTGCAACTTCGAGCAAAGAAAACACCGTAATTTCCACGGGTGGTGGCACGCCTTGTTTTTTTGGCAATATGGATTTCATAAAACAAAACGGAATTTCTGTTTACCTTATGTTGCAACCCTCCACAATAGTTAATCGCCTCGAAAACTCCAAGAACCCTCGACCGCTGGTCCACGGGCTTTCGGGCAACGACTTGAAGACTTTTGTTGAGGCGGAATTGGAATGGAGAAAAGAATTCTATCACGCCGCCGACTACATTATAAGAGGAGAATCGGTGTCGGTTGACCAGATTATTTCGTTCTTGAAGTGGAAATGATTAAACCCTAGACGGTGGAAAAATGAAAGATTGGCGGTTCAAGCCTGCCTCTAAATCCTATTTTTGCCTTCTAACTTTCTTTCGATCACCAATCTGCCAATAATTGAAAGTTGAAAACCCAGAACCGAAAATCAATTCAAAATAGGATCGGCCGGGTAGTTTGCCCAAATGGCATAATCGCTACCCAATTCTTTGAGTATTGCTCCCCAAAGTTTTTCGGGTTTTTCGTTCATGGCTAGTTCTGTGGAGCACTGCGAAACAATCCAGGAGTTTTCCATTAGTTCGCGGTCCAACTGGCCAGGATCCCACCCACTGTAACCTATGAAGAATTTAACCTGGTGCGGCTGCACGAGCTGTAAATCAATCAATTCCATCAGCTTACCTATTTCACCACCCCAATATAGCCCATCAAGAATCTCGATGGTTCCCTTAATCTTTTCGCCGAGAGTGTGCAAGAAGAAAAGCCTTTCGGGATGTACGGGCCCTCCCAAGAATAAGGGAAACTCGTTGTTGGGAAATTCTTGAACCACTTCATTTAGCCTAAGGTTAATGGGTTTGTTGAGAATTAGTCCTAAGCTACCCTCCTTCTCGTTGTGATTTGCCAAAAGCACCACGCTACGACTAAAATAAAAGTCGTGAAGGGCCGGTTCGCTAATCAATAACCTTCCGGCTGCGGGCTGTATGTTATACTTTCGAATTGGCATTTAGGGTATAAGTGAATAAAATCTTTTAATTTCGCAAAAAAACTCTTGTTGGTTCTTAAAAGAGAAAACAACAAAAACTTTGCCAATGTTCAAATGAAAACCAATCAAAACCATATTAAATATCAGAAACTAAGAAAAGAATATCCAGTATTTGAATACCGTGAGAGCAATTTTTCCAAATCGGCAGAAGGAGTACATCTAACCTTCAGTTTCAAGGTGGGCGCTGATATAGAATTTAGGCCGGAGGTTTTAATAAGGCTCGATTCGAGTGGGCAGAAATTTAACCCCGACTTGCTCGATACTTTATGCTTTAACATTGGTATGGTTGAGATGATAAGCTACTGGAAAGCCTTTTGCTCCCCACAAATCTTGGTCAAACCCTTTAGGCTAAACCCAAGGCAGGAAACTTGGTGGAAAAAACTATTCAAGCACGGTCTTGGAGAGTTTTTCTACACCAACGGGATCCAAATTCCTGGCGAGGAAATGTTGCAATTTTCCTATGGCGAAAGTGCCGGTTTTCATAATAGATTCGATGTTCGAACAAATTATGAGGATTACATGATTCCATTAGGTGGGGGAAAAGATTCTGCCGTTTCGCTAGCAATACTACAAAAGCACAAATTTAAACCCAAGATTCTGGTGCTAAACCATAGGGGTGCAACGCGCAATGTTATCGCGGCAGCAGGGATTGCCCACGAAGACGTTGTTGAGGTGGTCAGAAAAATTGACCCACTATTGATCGATTTGAACGAAAAAGGGTTCTTAAATGGCCACACACCCTTCTCGGCATTGCTTGCCTTTGTTTCGGCAATGGTCTCGGCAATATCAGGAATTGGTTCAATTGCCCTTAGCAACGAATCAAGCGCCAACGAACCAACCATTCCGGGTACCATCATCAACCACCAATATTCCAAATCGTTCCAGTTCGAAGAGGATTTTAGGAATTACATCGATGAGTTCGTGGCAACCGGGATTAACTACTTTAGTTTTTTAAGGCCTCTGAACGAATTGCAAATTGGAGCCCTTTTTGCAAAATTCGAAAACTACCACGGGGTTTTTAAAAGCTGCAACGTGGGTAGCAAGGCAGACTCTTGGTGCTGCAACTGCTCAAAATGTTTGTTTACATACGTCATACTATCACCCTTTTTGGCCGAAAAGGAGCTGCTAAGGATTTTTGGACAAAACTTATTTGAAAATCCAGAACTTGTTGGAATCCTTGAGGAGCTATCCGGAATATCTGAGAATAAACCCTTTGAATGTGTTGGCACAATTGAAGAAGTAAATGCAGCCCTTAATAAGGCAATAGAAAACACCCGAGGAAATAAGCTCCCATTCTTGCTGGAGCATTACCAAAAAAACAAAAACCAAAACTTACCCCAAAATACTTTCAAGGAGTTGCTTTCAAGGTTTCAAGAACCACATTTTGTCGAGCCGAGACTGGTGGAGGTTTTAATAAATGAATTAAAAGGATTGGGGGATTAAACGGTAGAACCATTAAAAATTGGCGGTATAAAAATATCGGTGATACTTGTAATTTCCAACAATCTGAATGCTAAAACCGCCTAATTGACAATTAATCTCAATACTTACATCTAGTTACTTAATTTTAAATTCAAAGTAAACCTACCTCCCAAGCACTTCCCTCATTTTTGTGCCAATATCGGCTGGTGAATCAACGTATATCACACCACACTCAGTAAGTATTTTTTTCTTTGCTTCGGCAGTGTCTTCCTTGCCACCAATAATTGCTCCGGCGTGCCCCATGGTGCGGCCTTTGGGTGCGGTGGCACCGGCAATGAAGCTTACCACCGGCTTGGTACCATAGTCTCTAATGTAATATGCCGCTTCGGCTTCCATTTGCCCGCCAATTTCGCCAATCATTATAATTCCCTTGGTTTCGGGGTCATTCATAAGTAGTTCAACCGCTTCTTTGGTGGTTGTGCCCGGAATTGGGTCACCCCCTATACCGATACAGGTGGATTGGCCCATACCAACTTTTGTAACTTGGTCAACGGCTTCGTAGGTAAGCGTTCCGGAGCGCGAAACAATCCCAATATCACCTTTTTTGTGAATGAATCCTGGCATAATACCAACCTTTGCTTCGCCGGGAGTAATTACCCCTGGGCAATTGGGCCCCACCAACCTGGATTTTTTGCCCTTTAGGTATTCTTTAACCTTGAGCATATCTTGAACTGGTATTCCCTCGGTGATGCAAATTATTACTCCAATGCCTGCATCGGCGGCCTCCATTATGGCATCGGCGGCAAAAGCGGGTGGAACGAAAATTACGCTCACGTTTGCGCCGGCCATTTTAACCGCATCTGATACTGTATTGAAAACGGGTCTTTCAAGATGCTTTTGACCACCCTTGCCCGGGGTAACTCCGCCAACTACGTTGGTGCCATACTCAATCATTTGGCTGGCATGAAAGGTACCCTCACTGCCGGTAAATCCTTGAACTATTACCCTGGAGTCCTTATTTACAAGTACGCTCATATTTTAAGTTTTTATTGGTTTCGGATTCCAAAAATACAGCTTTCTGACCATCTCTGGCCATTTAACGCATAAAATTTTTTATTCATTGTGGTAGGGTTCGTTCCTAATTATGGAAAAGGCCCTGTAAAGTTGCTCAACGAAAAAAAGTCGTACCATTTGATGAGAAAAAGTCATTCGCGAAAGCGAAATTGTGTGATTGGCCTTTTGAAAAACAGCCGGGTCGAACCCCCAAGCCCCGCCTACCACAAACAATAAACTCCTTGTTGACTGGTTCAACCTAAACGAAATGAAATCGGCGAACTCGACCGAGGACAAAGACTTACCCTTCTCGTCAAGCAACACTGTAAAGTCATTCTTTTCGATGAACTGAAGGATTACCTCTGCTTCTTTCTGCTTCAATTCTTCAGGAGGTAGTTTCTGAAATTTTGGAGGGATGAGGTGTTCCACAATTTGGAAGTTGGAATACCTGGTAAGCCTTTTGCCGTATATCGCAATGCCTTCAATCAGATACTTTTCCGAAGTTTTGCCAAAAGTAAGTAGGGTGATTTTCATTAGAGCAGCAAAAAGGTCGCAATTTATTAAAATTCTTCAATGTGGCAACGGTTATATCCATTTTGAATAGGTATTGCTGAAGATTTTTTTTCCTGGTAAAAATCCTCTACCTTTGTTAAACGAAATTGGGGCGTGAACCTTGGCTTGATTTTTGATGCGATACTGAAGATTGATCCTATTTGGGCTAAATTCTTATTGGTAGTGAAATGGTCAAAATAGGTTAAAAAATAAACTTCCATGATTGGATAAGGGATTAAACAATGAAAAATTTAACCAAAACCTTGTTGGTCTTGCCTGGACTGGCAATCTTTTTCGCCTCTTTTGCCATATTGCATTGGTCTGATGGCATTTTGAATGACATTTCTAACGCCATAAGGCAGGGCAAGGCGGCCGATGTGGCCAAGTATTTCGGCCCCAATGTGGATCTGTCACTTTCGGGCGGGGAGGGTACATTTAGCAAGGCACAGGCAGAGGTGCTTCTTCGAAACTTTTTTGCGTCGAACATACCGGCCAATGTCAGCATTATGCACAAGACCTCGCGCGATGGTTCATATTTTGCCATTCTTAGCCTTCAAACAAAGGCGGGCGAAGAATTCAGGGTCACTATTCTGCTTAAAAGGGTATTGGATGATTCCCAACTGCACCAACTTAAGTTTGAACCCCTATAAAACCAGGTTTTAACCAAAACCCATTCTTCCGGTTCTTCAAAAAGGCATTTTTAGGGGTGTTGGCCCACTTTAATTAATCTTCCAATTTTATCAATGATCGAGTTCATTTCGGGAGAGATTCGCAGAAGATAAACCGTCAAAATGTAAGCACCCCCAGTTAGCGCGCTCCTGATTACCAGGTCGAAGAAAACGCTTTGCATTTGCCCTGCAAGGAGCGAAAAACCCGATAGGATGGCAACTATCATTGGCACCCATATTTGTTTTCCGGCAAATGGTTGAATCTTGAAGTACCTCTTGATAAATAATATCCGTAACAGATTGTAAACCACTAGTGTAATGGTTGTGGCCAATGCTGCGCCATTTATTCCAAAGGCTGGTATCAAAAGATAATTTGATCCAAAAGTTGCAATAACCAAGCCTATTGTAAATAGCAGGTCGTAGCGGTATTTCTTTGAGGTAATCATTATTGTTCCGTTCAAGCCAGATGCCATATCGAATACCCTGCCTACCCCCAAGAGCAAAACCACGTACTTGCCCGCCGAATATTGGCTTGGCATGAGATGAAATATCGATTCAATATTAACCCACAAAAGCAAAAAAAGCCCCCCTCCTACTACGAGGCTGGTGTTGGAGACATCCTTATAAAGGTTGGCCATTGCTTTTAAATCGTTTGATTTCCATAAACTTGCCACCACTGGAGTGGCCACCTTGAGGATTGACCGGTAAGGTATTAGCAAAACGCTGGTAATAAAGACCATTGTAGTGTAAATTCCGGCGGCACCAAGGTCAATCATTCCGGCCACCATGAGCGAATCAATAATTCCGAGCAGCCACACCCCGGCATTGTTAAGTAGTGCAAAAAGACCGTAAACCACTATTATCTTTCCAAAACGATTCCAAAGGTTGGATTTTGAAGGTTTTAAAAATAAATTCCCAATATATGCCGTGTAGGCCACAATGATGATTGCCGGAAGGCAATTGGCGAGCACGTAAATCAGTACAAAACCCTGAAATTCAATAATTTTAAAGGCATAGGCCATTATAGAAATTGTAACGAACAGCCTGAGCCCAACCTCGTAGACCAACGATGGGGTTGAGTTCTTGAATAGGCTTCGCAGGTACGAATCAAAAAGTTGGAAGAAAACCGTTGAAAGAGCCAATGGAATTAGGTAGAAATAGTAATCAACCAACAAGGGGCTTGACTCTTGGTAGAAAGCTGCAAAGGGTTTTTTCAAAAACAAAAACAAAACGGTGGTAATAAGGAACCCGGCGAAGGCAAGGACAGAAACACCCCGCAAAAAACCATTGTGTTGCTTTTTAGTGTTTTTGAAGTATGGAAAAAACCTGTAAACTATGTTGTGGCTGCCCAAAGATGCAAACTGTGCGTAAACCAACGACAAGGTAATGAGCACGTTGGCAAGTCCAACCTGATCCTCGGTAAGAATATTCGTGAACAAGAAAATCTTATTGACGAATCCAATTACCGCCCCAATGTAAGCTATCAAGGTTATCCTGAAGCTGTCGCGTTGTATTATGCCCATAAAGTGACCAGTATTATGGTTGGTAAAGTTAGCAAACATAAGTTTTGGTGGGCAAACTTTTTAGAAGGGTGGCTCTTGCAGAAAAAAGTACCTTTGTAATAAATAGTATTGATTACGAATTTAAGGAAAATATGAAAGCCACCAAATACCTGAAAAGGAGGGCTAAGGTAATTACCAGGAAGCTATGGTCACAATACTATTTCTGGGTTTGGTACAATATGTTTTTAGGACTTTTCGACAAAAAGCGATTTGAAAAAATTTGCATTGAAAATTTGGAACTGGCAAGTGCCGCCCTTGAAGAAAACAATGCCAAACACTGGATTACAGACGGAACACTGCTGGGTTTCTACAGGGATGGCGGATTAATTAAGGGCGATAGGGATATTGACTTGGGTATGATGATAGAGGATTTGCCTGCAAACATTCATGTTTTTTTGAAGAGCAAGGGGCTACATTTACTACGAATAAATGGGTCGGTTGACTATGGGTTGGAATACACCTATACCCGAAAAGGTGCCAACTTGGATATTTTTTTCTTTTACAGGGAAAATGATTTTGTTTGGCACGCAAACTGGCTCAGAGAGAAGAAAATCAGGTTTAGGTACCCCCTTTTTGGTGTTAAGAAAACTCAATTCAAAGCCAAAGAATTTTGGGCACCTGAAAATATCGAACAGTATTTGGAATTAAAATACGGGAAAAATTGGCGAGTGCCGATACGCAAGTGGAATTGGGCCACTAACCCTAAAAATATCTTCTAGCTACGACCTTCCGAGCATTCCCTTGGTTACGTTGAATCTAAATCTTAAGAGAAACCACCCCTTATTAAACCTAAGAGTAATGCCATAGTAACCGAATAGGCCAAAGGAGGCCAACCACTTGAAAGCCTCGCCGAGCCAGAGAAATGCCCAACCCGAAAAACCATTTGCCTTGGCCATTATTTTTTCGCTAAGTCCAATACCCCTCGCATGGTTCAGAACACTTGAAATTTTGATTCTTTCATCTGAAACGGAATGATACACCACTGCCTGGGGTAAATAAATGGCCTTGAGTCCTTTTTTGAGGAAGCGGGCAAAGAACTCTTTCTCCTCTGAACCAACCATACTGCTACCGGCCCTTCCCAAATGCGTGTTAAAACCTCCCAACTTGGCGAATACCGATTTGGCAAACGACATATTGGATCCCCTTGGAAAGGTACCATTTGTGAATACGAACCCTTTGTTGCCGGGATTGAAATAACCAAACATACCAACAATGTACTTGCTAACCCAGGGTGGAGGCGGTAAGGTTTCGTAGTTAAGCAATATTTTGCCCCCAATGCAATAAAGGTCAGGATTTTTCTCAAAATAGTCAAGAACTGTTTCGAGAAAGTTTGGGGTTAGGGTGGCATCGTCATCCAAAAAAGTAAGCCAGCTTCCATTGCTCTCGGCAACTCCTCTATTACGGGCAAAAGATAAACCTTGATTCGGCTCAAAGAAGTACCTTGCGGTTATGAGTGGGTTATCCTGTGCAAATTGATTGCTAATATTTTTGGTGCCATCGGTGGAGTTGTTGTCAACAATCACCACCTCAAACCTACCGGGATCAAGGGTTTGCAATTCTATGCTGGCAAAGAGTTCTTTTAAAAACCTTTCGCGGTTGTAAGTGCAGATAATGGCAGAAATCATTGACCCTTATGAGTTTTCCTATTAAAGCTTCTCCACCACCAAAATTGGGTTTCCCTTGGTTACTTTCTGACCATTTTCGGCCAAGATCTTTATAACCTTGCACCTGAACGGTGCCTTGATTTCGTTGAAAAGCTTCATGGCCTCAAGTATAAACACCGTTTCACCAGCTTCGACTGTTTGCCCTTCTTGAACGAAAGGCGGAGCAGATTCTGTGGCGGACTTGTAGAATGTGCCTGCCATTACTGCATCGATAGTTTCACCAGCCACGGCGGTTTGGGTGGCTGATGGTTCGGGTTGCGATTTTGGTGGAACCGATGGAGCTCCCGGGGTGGTGGATTGCGGGGTAATGCGTGGTTTTTGAACAGCAGGGCCAGGGGCTCCGTTACCCAAAAGAGTAAGAGAAAAATCGCCCTTGGTTATTGCCAATTCGCTCAATCCTATTGCCGAGGCGGTGTGCAGAATTGAATTAATGCCGTCAATGTCCTCTTTTTGCAAAAGTTTGTCTTCAAGCCTATCTGAAACTTTATCGCCACCACCATTGGCAGATTGCTTGCTTAAAATTTCTTGCATCTCAATATCGGCAGGAATTGGTGGCCTTTGAGCCTCTGGAAGTGCCCTCCACCTGAAAAACTCCATTGCCACCTCCGGGAAAATGCAATAAGAAATGATATCTTCTTCTTCTTGGATTAGTTCTGGCTGAGAAATTCCCTTGGTAATATCCGGAAGCATTGGCTTTAGTGTATCGGCAGGGCGCGAGGTTATTGGCTTATCGTCGCCTAAAATTTTCTTTACAAAATCTTCATGTATGGAAGCCGGCGGCTTTCCGTACATTCCCTTCACGTAATTTTTTACCTCTTGAGGAACCAATTTGTAACGCTCCCCAGCCAAAACGTTCATTACAGCCTGTGTTCCTACAATTTGGCTGGTAGGGGTTACGAGTGGGGGGTATCCCAAATCGTGCCTAACCCTAGTTACCTCCTCGAGCACTTCTGGAAGCTTGTCGAGGGCGCCTTGTTGTTCGAGCTGCGACCGAAAGTTTGAAATCATACCGCCAGGAATCTGATGAGCCAGAATTCCTGCATCAATAGGCGCATCATAACCCCTAGGCTTGGTACGCTGGGGAGATAATTTTTCGAAATACTTGTCAATTTCCTTTATTGCATCCATGTTCAAGCCAGTATCGAAACCAAGGCCCGTAAAAATGGCATTGATAGTTTCGACCGATGGTTGCGAGGAGAAGCCCGACATTGAGGCCACTGCAGTGTCGATGGCACCGGCGCCTGCCTTTACACCTTCCAGGTATGCAGTTTCGGACATACCACTGGTGGCATGGCAGTGAATTTGAACTGGGATATCGAATTCTTTTTTAATGGCATTGACCAATGCCCCTGACATTGCCGGAGAAAGAATGCCAGCCATATCTTTGATAACCAATGAATCTATCCCAAGATTAACCTGTTCGCGAACATACTCTACGTACTTATCAACCGTATGTGCAGGGCTGATGGCGTAAGAAATGGTTCCTTGTGCGTGGCCTCCATATTTTTTGATTGATGCAATTGCCGATTCAAGATTTCGGGTGTCGTTAAGGGCATCAAAAACTCGAAAAATGTCCATACCGTTGAAAACGGCAAGTTCAATGAACTTGTCCAAAACATCATCGGGGTAGTTCTTGTAACCCACCACGTTTTGCCCCCTAAGAAGCATTTGGAGCGGGGTATTCTTTGCCCTCTTCTTGATTTCCCTGAGTCTTTCCCACGGGTTTTCGCGCAAGAACCGGAGGCAAACATCAAAAGTGGCACCACCCCAAACCTCCAAGGAGTAATATCCTGCTTGGTCAACAGTGTCAATAATGCCTAAAATGTCTTTGGTGCGCATACGGGTGGCCCACAACGATTGGTGCGCGTCTCTTAGGGTAGTATCGGTAATCCTTAGTCTTTGATTTTTTTCCATAGTCGAATAATTGTCAGTTTCATAGGGTTGAGTACTTACAGAACAATGATTTAGTAAAATTGTTGAAAACTAATACAGTTTATCGTTGCCAAACTTACCCATTGCCGAATACTTTTGGAACCTTTTTGACAACAGTTCCTCTGTTGGGATTTTTGCAAGCTCGTCAATTGCCTTTACTACAGCGTTAGAAAATAATTTTGCCATTTTCCGGTAATCTGAGTGGGCACCCTCGCCTGGCTCCTGAATAATTTCATCAATTACGCCGTGCTTTAACAGTGCTTGGGCAGTAAGGTTTAGGGCCGATGCCGCATCGGGGGCAAATGACGCATCGCGCCAAAGTATGGATGCGCATCCTTCAGGCGAGATTACCGAGTATATGGCGTTTGAGAGCATGAGGATCTTATCGCCAACACCTATGCCTAGTGCGCCACCACTTCCGCCCTCACCAATGTCGACCGAAATAATCGGCACTTCGAGGCTTGCCATTTCGGTGAGGTTGCGAGCAATTGATTCGGCCTGACCCCTCTCCTCGGCCTCCAAGCCAGGAAATGCACCCGGGGTGTCAATTATTGTAATTATGGGCAAGTTAAACCTTTGGGCAAGTTTCATCAAGCGCAGGGCTTTGCGATAGCCTTCGGGTTTGGCCATCCCAAAATTCCTTTCAATTTGTTGCTCGGTGTTTTTTCCCTTGTTATGGCCTACAAGCATTACCTTACGGCCATCAATGGTGGCAAATCCCCCCACCATTGCCTTATCATCGCCAAAAGCGCGGTCGCCGTGCAATTCGATGAAGTCGGTAAAAACAAGTTCGAGGTAATCTTGAAATACGGGCCTTTGCGGGTGCCTGCTGATTTTAACTACATCCCATGGAGATAGTTGACTTTTTTTTGTCATTGTAAATTTCTTGTGGTTCGACAATTTGAAAAGTTTTGAGTAAAACAGGCAAGACTACCTATTGTAATAAGATAAAACATTGGCAAGATACTTCTTCATATCCTTTCGGTTTACTATGGCATCCACAAAACCATGCTCAACGAGGTATTCGGCAGTTTGGAAGTCATCGGGTAATTTTTCGCCAATGGTTTGCTCTATAACCCTCCGGCCTGCGAAGCCAATTACGGCGTATGGCTCAGCAATATTCAGGTCGCCAACCATTGCGTAACTAGCCGTAACGCCACCGGTGGTGGGGTTAAGCAAAACGCTGATGAAGGGAATGTTCTTTTTGTTGAGCCGCGAAATGCCGGAGCAGGTTTTGGCCATTTGCATTAGCGAAAGCATACCCTCTTGCATTCGTGCACCTCCCGATGCCGAGAAAATAATGTATGGGAGGTTATTTTCGTAGGCATAATTTGCAGCTTGAAGGATTTTTTCGCCGGTTCCGCTGCCTAGGCTGCCACCCAAAAATCTGAAATCCATAATTGCAACCACCGCCTTTTGCCCCAAAATTTCGCCCAAGCCAGTAACAACAGCTTCGTTTAAACCGGTTTTCTTACGATTTTCTTCGATCTTTTCGGTATAACTTCCCTTTAGGTCAGTGAAACCAAGAGAATTGACAGGGTATATTCCGATAAAAAGTTCGACGAATGATCCCTTGTCAAAAATTAGGTCAATTCGTTGTTTTGAGTTTATGGTGTCATGAAAATTGCATTTGGGGCAAACGTTGAGGTTGTCCTTCCAATCTTGGGTCCAAATGTGCGATGAACACTCTTTGCACTTAACCCACAAAGGTTTTTTTATCACCTTTTTTTCTTGAGTTTGCGTTGTTATCCAAGCCATAAAAAGAGGTTATTTGGTTAAAATAAGGTTGCGAAGTTAGGGTTTAAGAATAGAAAATCAAAACAAAGTTTACAAATTTGAAGCTGCAAATTTAACAATAGTTTAAAAAGGGAGATAAATTTTTTTTTTAAAAAAAAGGGATGGCCAATTTACCATCCCCAAGTTTCGTCCTGATTGTGACCTTAAATTGTTATTTCTTCCTCCTTTGTGCCTGTGCTTGCTGCTGCTGTTTTTGCAACTGTTCCAAACGTTCGGCCCATTTTGATTTTTTGACTGGCTTGCTCTTGTTTACCTCCATTTGTCGATGGAGTTTGTTTTCGTCAACAAAAAACTTGAACAAGTAAGTCTGCCCAAAGGTGATAATATTTGTAAGGAAGTAGTAGTAGCTCAAGGAAGAGGCGAAGCTATTGAAGAAAACCAACATCATAACCGGCATGAAGTACATCATCATTTTCATCCCGGGCATTTGGTTGCTTGATCCCATCATCTGGCTGTTCATTCGTGTATAAATCACAGTGGTTACTGCCATAAGTATTGTGAACAAACTAACGTGCGAGCCGTACATTGGGATATTGAATGGAAGGGTGAGGATCGAATCGTATGTAGAAAGATCATCTGCCCACAAGAATGGCTGCTGCCTCAACTCGATTGATGTGGGGAAGAAATTAAACATGGCAATGAGTATTGGCAACTGGAGGAGCATTGGCAAGCAACCCGACATTGGGTTGGCACCTGCCTTTTTGTAAAGGGCCATGGTGGCCTGTTGTTTCTTGAGGGCATCCTCCTTGTTTGGGAATTTCTTGGAAATTTCATCAATCTCTGGCTTAAGGAGTTTCATTTTAGCCTGGCTCAAATGCGATTTGAAGGCCAGTGGCAGCAAAACTATCTTAAGCAGGATGGTAAGAATAAGGATGATAATGCCGTATCCTAGGTTAAGGTTGTCAAGGGTGTTGAAAACAGGGATTATAACAAACCTGTTTATCCAGCCAAATATACCCCATCCCAGGGGGATGAGCCTTTCGAGTTGCAGGTTGTATGAACTTAGGGTGTTGAAGTGATTTGGCCCCAAGAAAATGCTCATTGCGTACCGGTTGTCTGAGAATGGATTGTATGCAAGGTTGAGGTTTGCAGTACCGTGTTTGATGTAATCCTCATCGGTTTCTGAAGCCAATTTCAAATCAACCTTCCCGCTTTCGAACGCCTCCCGAGAAATAAGAGAAACATTGAAAAATTGCTGTTTGAACGACACCCATTTGACTCTGGTGTTTAGGTTTTCCGAGCGATCACGTGCAGGATTGAGCTTTGCAGGCGACTCAGTGGAATATTTGTAGTAAACCGTGGTATTATTGATTTCAGGGGTGCGGCTTTTTTCCTGCCTTGGAAAGTTGAAGTTCCAATCCAGGTTCAAGTAGGTGGTGTTGGCTGGGATTACCTTCGATGTTCCAACAAAGTTAACATAGAAATCTACCATGTAGTCATTGCCCTTTATTTTGTAGGCAAACTCAATGTAGCTCGGATTTTCGTCGGTGTGGAGGTCGGTAAATGATTTTAAAGACAGAACCAACGAATCGTTCTCGGCAATTGAAGTGCCCGAAGGGTTGGTGGGGCTAATATTTTCAACCTCGGGCACGAAAAAGAGGTTGTCGGTAGAAATGCTCCTGTTGTCAGAAAAGAACTGAAACTTGAACTCATCCTTTTCGCCGTGGAAAAGTATGAGCGAATCCTTGGTATGTGTAGAGTACTTTTTGAGTATGGCCGAATGCAGAAACCCTCCCTTGGTGTTGAAGTTCAAGACAAAAAGGTCGGTTTCTACCTTTATCAACTCCTCTTTCCCCACTGCCGATTGGGAGAAGCGTCCCATCTGGTCGCGCAGGGCCGATACTTGCAATTGATCAAGTTCCTCAATACTTGAAACCCCTTCTGGCACCAACTGCGCTTCAGCGGCCTGTTGTTTTTGGAGCTCCTTAATGGCAGCCTCTTGAGCCAACTGTTGTTCTTGGCGAACGCCTCTAATGCTGTCATTAAGGCGTTGCTGTTGGGCGAGTTCTTCCTTGCTGGGACTAAATAAAATGGACGACCCAATCAAGATCGCCGCAATAAGCACGATTCCTACAATATTGTCTCTACTCATTTTTTTCCTTTGGTTTGGGCTGCAAAGGTAAGAAATTTTTGAAGTATAAAGGTTTTAAGGTTCAGGTTTTAGAAAATTGGAATTGGCATTATAGTGGGATACAATAATGTGACATTTTGAAGATTTTATGCCGAGTGGATAAAAATGCAAATAGCCATCTACAATGGCAGATGGCTCGCAAAAATAATCAATTTCCCTATTCTATTGTTCCTTTGAAAGATTCGGAAAACTGGTTAAAGTTTGGTGTGGTTTTATAAACTTCCTGATAAATGAAAGTTAGCCAAGGTTCAAGCTGCTGGGGGGTTTTGTAGCCCGGAACGGCAGTAATAAGGTTTAGATTTTGGTCAATAAAGGCCAAAGAGGGATAACTAAGCCTCCCTTGTGTTATTGCAATTGCAAAGTTGTGAGCGCTTCGTGCCTGGCCGGGCTTGGGATTTTCAAAGGTTGTACCTTTAAAAACAATTGGTTCGGATTGCTCGGCGTTAAGCTTTACCGCGTAGAATTTATCGTTGATGTAATCAATAATTTGGGGATGCGAGAATGTATTGGCATCCAATCGCTTGCACCACCCGCACCAATCGGTATAGATGTCGATAAAGATTTTCTTTGGTTTGGTTTGGTTGGCCTTCAATGCCTCCTCCATCGACATCCATTTGATCTTCTTCTCGCCACTATTGGCTTGCCCATTTGATTGAGATAAAATGGCAATGACTGCTACAAAAAGGAAAGTTTTTATTTTCATGATAATTAAGTTAGATTTTCTTGATTTACTAAAATCGTGCCAAAATTAAAAAAAAATGGCTTCTAACGATACAAGGCTCGTCCTTCATTATGCTAGGTTTATGTATTTTTGTGTTTTGATGAATTAATTGAAACCATAAAATCAAACAAATTGCTTTTTAAAAGGAAACCAAAAGAGCCATGTGGCTCTTTGAATCAATTAGCTTGGAAAAGGTTCAGGCAAAATAGCTTGGCGTTTGCTTGCCTTGTTATAATATTGACTTTGAGCCTTTTGGCAGCTTTTGGTTATTTGTTCCTACCCGATTCAACCCCATTCGCCAATCACCAGCAGCTGGAGTTATCAACATTGAGGCCTGGCTCAAAAGCGTTGGTTTTGCTTGATAGAAAGAACCAAGATTCCCAGATCCCTTCAATTTTTGATAGGCTCATAAGCGGGAAACCCACAAATCATACCACCATTCCAATAAAAAGCTACAATTTTGACGGGGTCTGGCTACATTATGAAACTGATACCGGCCAGGAAGGGTTCTCAGGAATTGAATCAAAAATTTGGCTGCCGGATTTACTCTTTCCAATTGCGGACGCTCAAGAAAACCTCGATCTAAAGAACGGTAAAGTAGTGTATAAGCTACTCGATGGAGAGGAGGTAACCACTGAAATTTCGCTTCTAAGGCAAGAGGCTGAAAAAGGGAATATCAAGAAAAAGCGTTTTTGGCTAGGCACCGACCGATTTGGAAGGGATATGTTGAGCCAACTTGTAATTGGAGCGCGGGTTTCCTTATCGGTGGGATTCATTGCAGTTTTTATTTCACTTATAATAGGCCTTACCCTTGGCAGCATTGCAGGTTATCTAAGGGGATGGGTTGACGATCTAATTATTTGGTTGATAAACGTAATTTGGTCAATTCCGACCTTGCTATTAGTAATCGCCATAACCTTTGCAATTGGAAAGGGTTTCTGGCAAATTTTCGTGGCCGTGGGGCTAACAATGTGGGTTGAGGTGGCAAGGGTTGCGCGGGGGCAAGTTATGGGCCTTCGCGAAAAGGAGTTTGTAGAAGCCGCCAAAGCGCTTGGTCTGGGAAGCTTCCGGATTATTTCTCGCCACATACTGCCCAACATTATGGGGCCAATAATCGTTATTTCGGCAGCAAACTTTGCTTCGGCAATATTGATAGAGGCTGGATTGAGCTTTCTGGGTATAGGTGTTCAACCTCCCATGCCCTCGTGGGGAACAATGATAAGAGAACATTACGGGTATTTGGTGCTTGGCAAACCTTTCCTTGCAGTATTGCCAGGAGCGTTTATTATGTTTATGGTTTTGGCGTTTATGATAATAGGCAACGGATTGAGGGAAGCATTGGACAAAACTCCAAAGTGATTGCAGGATTAGCTCAAAGGAATATTGAATGTAATTGGGGTTACCATTTGCAATTTTTGGTTTGGATAAGATAAAGCAATGATTTGTGGCATCTAATCTCTCTTTGAGCTTTGGCCGACAACCAGAATCCAATAGCCTTCCACAATGGTCGTTATCAAAAAAGCCCGCCAAAATGGCGGGCTTTTTTAAGGTGTTCTCAAAAATTTCGATAGGTTGTGCACCTATTTTTCAGATTGGGTGGCCTCGAACTTTTTCAGGAAATACCTAATCAACCTGTAGGTGACCCAAATTAAAGCCGGCCAACTCAAAAGCCAAAGTATTTGTGGTAAGTGTACCATTTAGTTTCTCCTTTCTTTAGTAAATGTGATGTTCGCTGTCCTCTTGCATATCCTTTGGGTCAATCTTGTGTTTGTCAATTGCCCTCCAAGTGTACCAGATGTATGCGGCCACAACAGGCACAAACAATGAAATGTAAAACATCGTTTTTAGTGTAAAGGGGCTCGAAGAGGCATTGCGTATGGTTAGCGAGCTTTGAATGTCGAAGCTTGAAGGATAAAATGCAGTATTGTTGAATCCAAGAATCATAAACAGTGCCAAAACTACCAAGAAAACCCCGGGGCCAGTAAACCAAATCCCTTTTCGGCTTCCCTTGAACCAAGTAATTGCAATTCCGTAAAGTGCCAAAACAACACCAGCCAAAAATAACACCAGAACCATTGGCATTTGCAAGAAGTTGTTGAGGTACTTGTAAGGCTCCATGAAAACCACCAAAGTTTCGGGGTCGTAGGCATAGCCTTCCATAAGCAGTATCCTGGCAACGAAGTACAAGAAAAACACCAAAAACAAAACGGCATTAATTCCAACCTGCTTACGAGCTCTTTTCAAGATGGGCTCGTAATTGATGTTGTTTGTAAGGTACAATGCACCAAGTACTCTGGCCAAAAACATTATGGCAAAACCAAGCGATAGGTTTACGTGGTTAAATAGAATTTCAATCCCGTAAAACTTGGTTTGCCAAGCCGAAAGGTTGTACTCATTGCGGAAAAACTCACTGCCCGTGAAGAATGTTGCAACGGCAGCACCCAGCAGGAAAGTCCCCAAGAAGCCGTTGATGTACAAAAAATACTCGTAAGTGCGTTGACCCAACAAATTTCCTTTCTTGCGTCTGAACTCGAACGCCACTGATTGAAGGACGAAACAGATCAAGAAAATCTTCCAGGCATAGTAGGCTCCGCCAAACGAGGTTGCATAAAACAACGGGAAGGAAGCAAACATACCGGCAGCAAAAAGTATTAGCGTGGTAAAAGTAAACTCCCATTTACGGCCAACAGAATTAATCACCATAGTTTTTTCCTCCTCGCTTTTCCCGAGTATGTCAATGAAGGTTTGCCCGCCTTGAACGAACAATAAGAAAACCAAAGATGCTGCAACTACCGACATGATAAGCCACCAGTAGTTTTGCAATAGTTCGTGTGTTAAGAAATCAAACATTTTTGTCTCCTTTCTGCGTGGCTTCTGGCCCACGCTTAATTGCAGTAAGCATTATTTTAACTTCGGCAATAACCAAAACTGTGAGAATGGCTGCAAAGAGCCAGAAAGTAAGCAAGACTGCTTCAACCGAGATATTGGAAGTTGATTTGAAGGTGGGAAGCAACCCTTGTATTGTCCATGGTTGCCGGCCCAACTCGGCAACTATCCAACCGGCCATTGAAGAAATAAAGGTAATCGGAAACGCCCAAATGGCAATTCGCAGCAGGCCTTTCTTGGATTCAAGCTTGTTTTTTATGGATAAGAAAAGTACTACGGCAAAAAAGACGATTAATAATGCACCAACTATAACCATTATTCTGAAGCTGTAGAAAACCATTGGCACGTGAGGAATTATTGCCTCTTCACCCTCAGGATGTTGATCAAGGTGGCCATACCCCATATATCGGTAATGTTCGTCAAACAAATCTTTGTTGAACTGGCTCTTAGATTTCTCGAAAGATAGCTGACCTTCAATTTCGGCAAGTGCAGCCTGGGCTAACGAGGTTGCCTCTTGGTCCGCTCCCTCCTTCAATCCTTCCAATTGTGCTAACTTCAGGGCGTAGTCCGTTTCAAGCTGCTCCACAAGTTTAGGATCGGGGCCGGCTTTGTAATCGGCCAGCGCCTTAAGGGCTACTTTTCCCTTGTCAATTTTTTCTCTCGCCGATAAGATACCACGCTCCGGATTTCCCAAAACCAGATCGTCAATCCCTGCAACAAAAGAATTGAAAGTGCCGTAGGAAAGGAAAGAAAGTAATTTTGGAATCTTAATGTTAAAAATATACGGGTTCTGGTCATCGCCAATTTTCTTGCCCGGCCTTAACAAACCAACGGCTACAAATCCTGCACCTTCTTCGCCCTTGTAAATCCCTTCCATAGCTGCAAGCTTGGCAGGCTGAACCTTTGCAATTTGCTGGCCCGTACCGTGACCTGTTTTGGCAATGAAAATACTGGCAAGCAAACCAAAAGTTGCTGCAATAACTATGCTTCGCTTGGCAAACAGTATGTTTCGTTTTTTAAGCAAGAACCAAGAGCTAATCGCAATTACGAAAGTGGCTGAAATCACAAAACCAGAGGTAATTGTGTGCAAGAACTTGTTAACTGCATAGGGCGAAAACAGCACTGCCCAGAAATCGACCATCTCGTGGCGGGCGGTATCAGGATTAAACTCCATACCAACCGGCATATTCATCCAAGCGTTGGCCGTTAGAATCCAAAGTGCCGAAAGACTTGCTCCAAATGCAGTAAGGTAAATTGAAACAAGGTGGAATTTCTTGCTCAACTTTCCCCATCCAAAAAACATAACTGCAATGAATGTTGACTCGAGGAAGAAGGCCATAATGCCTTCTGCAGCAAGTGGTGCACCGAAAATGTCTCCTGAAATCCAAGAGTAGTTGGCCCAATTGGTGCCAAACTCAAGGCCTAAAATGATTCCGGTACCGACTCCAATGGCAAAGTTAATGCCAAAGAGTTTGGCCCAGAATTTTGCAATCCTTTCCCATTCCTTGTCACCTGTCTTGACGTATATGGTTTGCGCATAGGCAATCACGTACGTTGTACCCAGGGTGATAGGAATGAAAAGCCAGTGGTAGAAAGCTACCATAGCAAACTGACCTCGCGACCAGTTTACAAGCGCCATGTCTAGGTTTTCAATCATAGTTTGTGGGTTTAATTGGGTTGGTTATGTGTTTGATAACTTCTTCGGTGCGATGTTCCTGGCTGTCGTATTTGGGCCTAAGTTTGGGTGCAAGGTATCCCTTGAAAAAACCGTAAAAGATCAGGAATTTGATGAAAATTACCAAAAGTAAAACTTGAGCAAGTCGAGAACCCTTGATAATGAATAATACGTGAGAAAAAACACCTTTGAAACTATTAAAAATTCCCATTTTAGCCATATATTAATGGAATTTAGGTAACTAAAGACCTAAATTGTTGGCAACAAAAATAAGTAAATTTAGAATTATGTTTTACCAGCCGCTTTATTTATTCTGATTCTAAATAGACAAATGGAAAACTGCAGGCCCCTGTTATATTTGCCCACGGCAACCCGTGCTTCGACCCTACGGATCCATTTTTTGATTTAAACTAATTCCTTTCTCTTTTCTTCACCCCAAACCTAGGGTCTATTTTCAAGAACCTAATTATTAAGAAACCTGGTATGGTGCAAAGCATGACCCAAAGGAAGAAATTCTGGTAGCCAATAATTTCTTGGAGCCAGCCTGAGAACATTCCGGGAAGCATCATTCCAAGTGCCATGAACCCGGTGCAAATGGCAAAGTGAGCCGTTTTGTGCTTTCCCTCCGAAAAGTATATCATGAATAGCATGTATGCCGTGAATCCAAAACCGTAACCGAACTGCTCTATTGCCACCGACCCGGCTATGATCCAAAACTCCGTTGGGGTTGCAAACGAGAGGTAAACATACATTAGGTTGGGAAGATTTATGGCAAGTGTCATGGGAAGAACCCAAAACTTAAGTCCTCTTCGGGAGGCCATAAGGCCCCCAATAATACCTCCCATTGTAAGGGCCAAAATGCCTATGGTTCCGTAAATAACGCCAACGTCTGAAGTGCTTAGTCCAAGTCCACCAAGCTCGCGTGAATCGAGCAAGAAAGGTGCTGCCATTTTTACTAGTTGTGCCTCTGCAAGCCTAAAAACCAACAAGAATCCAAGGGCAGGCAAAATCCCTTTCTTGCGAAAAAAAAACGCAAAAGTTCTCAAGAATTCCATTATGGGGCTCTGGCCCGAATTGTTTAGCACTGCCTTGTCTGCAACCGGACGTGGAAAAATGAAATTGTGATAAACGAAAAACAGCACGAATAATCCTGCCAGTATAAAAAATGTAATTGACCAAGCCAATGGTATATTGCCAAGCCGCGCCTCGAAGAAGCCTGCGACAATTACGAGCAACCCTTGTCCGGTTATCATTGCAAGGCGATAAAAAGTGCTCCTGATACCTACGAAGTATGCCTGCTGGTGTTCTTTAAGACCGAGCATGTAAAACCCATCGGCGGCAATATCGTGGGTGGCGGAGCTGAAGGCAAGCAGCCAAAGGAATGCCAGTGTGTATTTGAAAAAGTTTGGCCCAGGAAGGGTCAATGCAACCCCAGCCAGACCTGCTCCAACCATTAGCTGCATGGCCACGATCCACCACCTTTTAGTTCTGAACATATCAACCAAAGGGCTCCACAGTGGTTTAATAACCCATGGCAAGTAAAGCCAACTGGTATAAAGGGCAATTTCGGCGTTTGAAATTCCAAGGCGCTTGTACATAATAACCGAAACCGTCATAACTACAACGTAGGGAATGCCCTGCGCATAATATAAACTGGGAATCCAAGCCCAGGGAGATGTTTTCCTTTCTTCTTCCATTTAAGTTAAATTTATATTTGTCAGAGCGCTTATAACTAGGTTTTATTTTATTTCGCGCACGGGTTGTGGGGTTGGCCCGGCTTCAATTACCGTAGGCTAAGCTTCGCTTTGCCCACGACAAAAACAAATTGCCCCTTTACAGGATAGCCCCAAAACGCATCGTTATGAGACCTGAAGCAGCCAATGGCCAAATCCAAATACCCACTAGCCATAAACCTGCCTACACACCAAACCAATTCACCAATAAGCCCCAGTACCTTCGAGCCTAAACACCTATCTTCAAAACCTCAAAATAGTTATTCTCATACCCAAAATCATCCAAGCCAGAAAACCATATCAATAAATTTTTTCAAGAATGGCTCCTCCGAAATAATGATCGAGGATTTCCTCGTGTTTGTACCCTTTCTCTCCCATTACGGCTGCACCTAACTGGCAAAGACCCACTCCGTGCCCCCATCCGGCACCTTTAAGGGTAAATGATATTGGAATGCCATTTTCTTGGGCACCATATTCCACAACGAAGGCCGAACTGTAAAGGTGCGACTTGGAAAATGCCCTGCGAATTTCAAGCTCCTTGCCGATTAAAAACGTTCCATGGGTTCCTACAATCTTCAATCTAACAATCCTTCCAGAAGTGCCCCTCTCAATGGCCACTAATTCGGTAATATTCCCTACATCAACATTTACCTTGCTTTTTAAAAATTGCTGAATTTCATCTTGTTGCAAGGTTACTTCCCATCTAAAAAAATCGGAGGTTTCTTGATCGTAGCCTTTGAGCACCTGCCCCAAAATTTTTACATCCGTTGTATTGCAAAATGCATCCGGCACAGAGGTTATCCATCGCTTCGCGTTGGTTTCTTGGGAAAGGTCAAGGGAGTTTTCTATGGTCATTTTGTCAAGGTCGGCCACACGGGTTAGATACGGATGGGATGCAGTCTCCCAAGCATTCTCGAACAATTCGGTTACGCCCCCGCAACATTTAGAATAACGGGCATCGCAAATTTTCCCGTTGTATGTCAAAACCATACCGCGGGTTTGCTCAATGGAGTCTTTCACCTGGCAGCGGGTTACGGTTGTAAGGCCTTGGTAGCGCTGGCAATGGTCATCGGCACAAACATCGAAATTATTGTGATCTTCTCGGTTGTACCAAACAACTCGTTGGTAGTTGTCGATAGCGAATTCTTTCTTTGAGCTTGCCTTTACTGCTTGCCTTCTATTAATTTGGGCCAAAAGCCAACCCCGTGAGACAACCGCATGGGCTTTGAGTAATTCTTCCGAAGAATCGGGGCTCATCTCTGACGAAATAACACTGGCAAGATAATCTTCCAACGGCACGACGTTAATGGCCGTAAGGTGGTTTTTTTCCTTGATAATGGCTAGACTTCCTGCGAATTTTTGGGTTTCCTTACGTTCCCAATGGAAGGTTATCCCGATGGTAACATTTTCGAGGTCAAATGTTGATCCCTCTGGTTCAATGGGCTGAAAATAAGCTGGTAAATCTATGGCCTTCTTCCCATTTTCATCCACAAGGAAAGTTGAGTCGTTTTCATTATAAATCTTTACCCTGCCAAAATAATCCTTTCCTGCCGACTGGTGCAGGTATGGGGAGTTGAAAAACACGCTTACTTCGTTGGCAAAAAGAATACCGACCTTGATTTTGGGTTCCATAAATTAATTTTTCAGGTGTTTTTCCATCCGCAAGAACATTTTTTCAATCCTGGCACAAACAAATTGGGAGCAGGAAGCAGGTGGCTCCATCCAGGTAATGATTGTCCTTGGTTTCAATGCTTTCATTTTAAAAAATTTCAGAACACTAAGTTGGTCAAGGTTTACACTAAGCGCACAAAGGTTATAACGTACAATAATAATGCATAAATTTCAAGATCGGATCAAATAATTGACCATCAAATCCCCCTAGCTGTGTTTCACTCAATACTTTTGCCTTTCAACTTTCCTACCAAAGCCTTCCACTTCTCATCGTCAAGGGTAGTCTGCCTCAATAAATCCTTGCCCGTTTCCGCATTCATTTTATGATAATCTTCTATGCGTGGCAAAATGAAAACCCCAGCCAGGTCAACCGAGCCTGGGCTAAACAAGATTTTCTCTTGGCCTTCGGCAAAGTATTGCCAGGGGCGGTGAACCTCGCGCGGAAAAACAAACACCTTATATTCCCCGTCTTGATAATTAGCCAATAGGTTAATCATAGGTTCTTCTTTGGATTCTTCAAAAAAACCCAGATTTAGAATAACCTCATTAAGGCAATCCTCAACATTTTTTTCATCGGTGCCGCAAATCACCAATGCCTTCCTAAAGTAGCCTTCCATTGACAAAATCTTGCAGGCTACGGTATTCCTTACCAAGGTTTTTTCAGTTTTTTCAAAATCAGAAAGCAGTGGCAAAAAATCCTTGTTGCCTGCCTGAAAATGAAAATGGTCGGGTGCCGATGCCCCGCACCGTGGGCCGTTGTAAAACACTATGAAATCATTGAGCTCTTTGGTCAAATGGAGCATTTGCAGGATTCGGTCCTCGATTTTTTGGGGCACGTGTTTCCTGTCGGGGATGGTAAGGTGTTTGGGGAAAATCGGGAAAGGGTTTATCAAAAGTAGCAACTCCTCACCAAGTGCGATTGCTTTTTGGCTGGGTGGAAGGTTTGCTTGGCACAGGAAGCAGGTCCTTTGGCCTATGGACTTGGTATCGACCTTGGCAGATGTGGATGCGAGCCTTGCGGGATTGACCTGCATCACTATTTCCAAACCCTTGCCAATTGGTAACGACCATGAAAGTACCTTCTCTAGGTCTTTATAGTTTTCCTTGGCTAAATCCCAAGACTCTAACTGGTCTGCAAAAAGCAAATTAACCTTGCTGGCCAAACTTGCACCTTGATCAATAATTTCCAATAAATTCATCGTCAATCTTTTGAATTAGGTTTTCATCGCCGGGGCGCAAGTTACGTCGAGTAAACACTTTGGTTTTCAATTTACAATTGACCTCTTACATTTATCCATTAATCCGCTTCCTTGCCAATAACTCCATGGTTCTAATTCTATCCTTGTAGGTATTGTGGGCGTTCATTTTTTGAACGTCGAGCGAGGCATCTGTATTGTCGTCCCAGCGGCGGCACAAGTATAGAGGCTCGTATATACGGCCAATTTGGTAATGGCGCGAAATGGCCAATCCAAGTGCATAATCCTCTCCATAACTAACATTTGGAACCATAATTGAGCGCAACACAGGGGTGTAAAACGCCCGAGGGGCACCCAGGCCATTGATGCGAAGCGCATTATTTCGGCCATTGTCGGGAGTCCATTCTTGGTGGTCAATTATACCAGGCGGGATTTCTTCCAGCTTGAAGTTGACCATTTGGTAACTGCCTACCACCATGGCACAGTTTTGCTCGTAAAAAGCGTTGACAAGGTTTTGTATTACGTTTTCGTCAATATATAGGTCGTCGCTGTCGAGCTGTATTGCAAATTTCCCGCAAAGGGGATGAAAAACCCCTTGGTTCCAGCAGCCACCTATTCCGAGGTCATTTCGTTCTGGTATAATGTGAATTAACCCGCTGTTTTCTTTTGCCAGATTTTGGAGCAATTGGGTGGTACCATCAGTGCTGTGGTTATCAACCACTATAAGGTTGAAATTGAAGTTTGTCTTTTGGATGAAAACCGATCGAACGGCATCCTCCACTGTTTGAATCCTGTTCCTTACCGGTATGATTACCGATGCCTCAACAGGAAAGTTGCTGTGGTCAAAACTCACCTGCTCGAATGTGGGCTTGAGGTAGCCGCCAATCTCCTTGAGGTGGTCGGTACAGGCAATTTCCATTTCAACTTGTACCGCTCTGTTTCGCGGATCAACGTAGTCGAACATCTTTTCGCCCGATTTCCGGGTATCGGTTTCTTCTTCTGTGTAAAGGTATTCCGGGATGCGGAAAAGGATGTTTGTGGCAGAAACCCTCAATCGCAGATCGTAAAGGCCGGCAAAACTATAATTGGCATGCATTGCCTTGGCCGCCGCTTGGAGGCTAATGGTGTTGTAAAATAAAACCGAACCGAAGTTGAAGTCATCGCGCAGGCTACCTTCTTGATAATCAATTATCGGCAACGGAAAAAGCTGGCCCTCCTTCCTCTGGTAATGATCAGAATAAATCATTCCGGCTCCGGTATCGTGGGCCACCTGAACGAACCTTTCGAGTGCAAAATAACCCAGTTTAAGTGGAAGTTGCTTGGTGTAAATCAAAGTAAAAGGAGTGCTGGAGTGGGATGCGATTTTTTTAATCGCATCGGTTGATTGAAGCGATTGCACTTTCTCGAATTTGACCCCAGTAGGAAGTTCAAATTCAACCCGGTCATTGCCCATAATAAAAATGGAAGCCACCAGTGGGTTGGAAATAAGTTCGGAAATTGTCCTTTTAAGATCGGCCTCATTACCGCTTGCTATGAAGCAGGAAATCAATTTTTCCTTCATAATTTTGGTGGATATGTTTTCGTTTTTGGAATTTCAAATTTCGAAATAATAGTTTGTATTAATATCTTGCCATTGGTTTAATTAATGCATCCAAGCGACTTTCTATTTCTATTTATATGGTCAAGCTTTGCTATCCAGCAGAGTTTACCGGGTGCACCTGATATTTTTTGAAGCACAAAGTCTCGCAAATGATTTCTCAAGGCACTTCAATTGAGGATAAGATGACCACGTTGAAATTTAGTTTATCAAAAGCCCCAATATGGCCTTCATCAAATTTCCCCTTTCTGTGTGGCAAACGATTGCCTCGATTGGAAAACCAAAAGAAACTGCCTTGTGGTTTCCTTTAAAAAAAACTCCTGCCCCAAAGTCGTTTTGGCTGTACCGATAAATAACTCGGCCTTCAGCATTTGCCGGTTCGAGCGCGTCTGGTGACTCTACAGCGTAAAAATCTTGCCGTGGCTCCACATTAAAAACCAAGGCGGCAGGAAAAAACTCGCCAAAACCGCTTACAGCTTTTATGTTGCCTTGGGTTGAGGCCTTGTTTTTCCGCCAAGTGTAGCCAAGAACCCCAGCAGCGAACTCTATTGCCCTTTCATCATTCTGCAGGGCGGCATCGGCCCCTATATA
>CAZUWF010000022.1:0-37623 GCA_964624065.1 uncultured Bacteroidales bacterium | reverse complement strand
TCTTGCCCATCTCATACCCTTGCAAGCCTCACAAGTTACCATAATTGTAAGAGGCCTTCCGTTGAATACTCCTGCGGGTTCACAGGTTTACATTGCCGGCAGCTTCAATTCTTGGAATCCTGGGAGTTCAAACCACCTACTGGTACCAAACTCCAACGGGCATCCCCAAATTGTGGTTCAAGCCACGGGCACCATCACCTTTAAGTTTACCAGGGGTAGCTGGGCCACCGTTGAGGGCAATGCAAATGGAGGATACCTGCCCAATAGAAGCTTCACCATTGGATCGGCCGATACCCTAAACGTTAACATCCTTTCGTGGGAAGACCTAGGTGGCTCCAATAGCACTGCCTCGGCCAACGTGTCAACAATGTCTCCCGCATTTTTCATGCCTCAATTCAACAGGAATCGACGCATTTGGATATACCTACCCCCCGCCTACCATACCTCTGGGGCAAACTATCCAGTATTGTACATGCATGACGGCCAGAATATTTTTGACAACGCCACCTCATTTTCAGGAGAATGGCAGGTGGATGAGGCCCTCAACCAATTGAGCCAGCAAGGTAAATCAGTTCCGATTGTAATTGGAATTGACAATGGAGGCGGAACCAGGCTTGCCGAATACACCCCTTGGTCCAACCCACAATACGGAGGGGGCGATGGCCAACTTTACGCTGAGTTTCTCGTTGAAACTCTAAAACCATACGTTGACCAAAATTTTCGGACACTGAGCGGCCGGCAACATACCGGCATTATGGGAAGCTCCCTTGGTGGTCTGATTTCTTTTTATATCGGCCACAAATACCAGGGTGTCTTCTCGAAAGCAGGGGTTTTCTCTCCATCCTTCTGGTTTTCGGATCAAGTTTATGTATTTGCCGGCCAAACGGGCAAGAACCATCAAATGCGTTACTACATTATGGGCGGAACCGCAGAAAGTGCAACTTTGGTTCCCAAAATGCAACAAATGGTTGACACGCTTCTAAAGAAAGGGTTCGGACATGATGAGGTCAATCTCCAAGTTATTCAAGGTGGACAGCACAATGAGGCACTCTGGAGGGCTCAGTTCAAAGATGCCTACGAATGGTTGTTTTTGGCAGGACCAACTTCTATTGAAGACGATCTACCCAAGTTGTCTCCTAAGATAAGAAGCAACGGAAGGAGCATTTGGCTCGACTCAACCGAACACCTCCCCTCCACCGAATCCATTAGTTTTCAGGTTTTGAGCCTAAACGGACAGGTGGTTTATTCCGGCAACATTTATCCCGACTCTGTTTTTTCCGTGCCAGGCTTTAAGCCTGGCTTATTCGTTGCCAGGGCTTTCAACAGCAATCTTTCGGTGGTTGAAAAGGTATTGCTCCGTTGAAATGGATTGGTAGTGGGTTTAATGTTCTAAATCTAATCTAATTCGAATAAACGTGAAGACTATCCTTGGCTGCAGGAAGGTATTGTACCCCTTTCCAGGTTATCATCAAAAAGATAAACGAAATTAGTATTATCCAAAGGGTGATCTTTTGTGGCAATTTTTCGCGTAGGCGCAGGTGGATGTAAATAAGGTATCCGGCGGCGGTTACCAGCGCCCATGTTTCTTTTGGATCCCAGCTCCAGTAGTGACCCCATGCTTCCTTGGCCCATAAGGCCCCAATGAGGAGTCCAAACATAAGTAGGCCGAACCCAATGTAAATGAGATTGTCGGTAAGGTGTATGTACTGCTTAACAGTATCTGGCCTTTTGTATGCCACCAGCATGCGAATTGAAGTTACGGTGGCTGCGCTCAAAAATGAATAGGAAAGTATGTATGAAACCACGTGTGGAACGAACCAAATGCTTTGAAGGGCCGGCATGAGATTTTTGGAGTGGATCTCTGGCTTTAGTAGGTTAATGAAAATGAACACGGCCGCAACCACCAAATTAAATATCAGAATCCAGCTGTGCTTCCACTTTTGGTAAAGAATTAGACCTACTCCTGCCAAAAACAACGAATACCACAACCTGGTTTCGCCCATGGTGCGCATTGGCGGCCGTTCGAGGCTCATCCAAAGCATCACAATAAACACTGAGAAGACCACAAGGCCGGCAAGCGTAAAAAGTGAAGCCAACCTGCGTTTGTTCCCTGGCAGAGCAAACCCAAAACCTATAAGCCACAATACCAACGTTGGTATTGCAAATTCTGTGAAACTATTCCATGTAATCATAATTCTTTTTTTTCTTTTTTCCCTGAAATACCAGGAAAATTGATCCAATAACAAAGATAATCAACCCCCAATGCACGAGCCAAGACCAAGGGTCATAAACAAGTTCAAAGCCGCTCCAAGTGGAGGCCTTACCTTTCTCTTCATCGTACGAGAGCTGGTAAATAGTCCAGTGACCTATTCGTAGGGGTTTGTTAACCTCTATCTCGACTTCGTGATGCTTGCCTTCTTGGGTGAAAACTTCAATGTAAGACCTGAAGAGCTTAGGTTCGGCCCGGGTCATGGCCAAATGGAGAGGTTCTTCCAGCTCAATGGTTTGGAAGAACTGGGCGAAGTTGCCGCTAGTTACCCAACCTTTTTGAATTTTTCCGGTTTCGGTGTTGGTTACGGTGACCAATGCCGCCGGACAAGAGCCTGGCATTGAAATTGCGTGAAAGGTTGAGTCGTTCATTCCGATGGCTTCGTGAATGTATTTATCCAATTCAATGTGCCACTTGTCAATGGAAACAGTGTTTCTAACAGAATCAATTTGCCAAAGTATTGCTTTACCGTGCGGAATGGCATAACCTGTTTCACGATTTATCACGGCAAGTTTTGGTACGAATTCCTCCATGTGAAAGTTGTTTAACTTGATGGCAATAGGCAGCTCGATGAATCCCCCTTGCTCATTAAAAACCCGCCATTCGGTATTACCTTCATCCACGTACATTGTAAGTCGCCGTAAATCAGTAGCGCCAAACCCCAAGGAAACCATCATAACAAGCAGTCCCAAGTGATTAAGGTAAAAAGCGAAATCCTTAAATTTGAAACGCAACAACCTGGATGCAATGGCAAAACATAGGTTTACTATGGTGAAAAAGTAAACTATAACAAACGCCCACGAGGTTGTTACGGCATCGAAGCCGACAATTGAATCACTATGAATTGAATTTGCCACCTGTGGAACAAGTCCCAATACAATAGAATAGAAAAGGACAACCGTTATGTTGGCAACGCTTAGCTGAATACCCGACAGCCACTTGAAAATTTGAGAATTGCTTTTAACGGTACCCCAAAATGCCAGGAGCACTATTCCAATTAATACAATTAGGTTTACGGGGAATTGGATTATGGCAAAGTCGAAACCACCTATTCCAAGTTGTAGCAGCGTGCCAACCACGGCTAGGCCAATTACAATGGCAAAGCTCTCTTTGTATCCCCAAGGAGCCACCCACCACTGTTTGAGCAAATTTGTCGGTTCTTTCATTAGGTTCAAAAATAGTAAAAAATTTAGTCCTCCCATTAGTGGTTTTCATTTATGGGTAGGCTGCGATGAAAAATTAAAAGTTGAAGCAAAGACTATAACAATGACTACAGTGAAGTTAAACCTCATTGAAAAACACACCACCAAGTTTTGAGGTATTTTTCAAGCGCAAAATTCGGGGAAATGGTTTGCCACTGCATAAAAATCGCTGCTTCTTCAAACCTTGGAAGAAGCAGCCTAGGTGCAACCTTAAACCACAAAATCATAATTATTTCAAACTCGCTGAGAGCCTGTTGTTTTCCATTGCGGTTTTTAACCACCCGGGAACAACATTCTGGATAAACCTTTGTTTCTTTTCCCTTCTTTGCTTCATATCCTGACCAATGAAAGTTTGGGCTTTATCTTTGGTTGAAATGTCTGGCATTGCAATTACGGGGTTCGCGCCAAGCTTCACCAGTATTTTTGTTAATTCTATTTGGGCCTTAAAGGTACGTTCGAGGGCGTGCGAAAAAAGCCTCTGGGATTCAACTGGGGCGTGGAATGCGGCCCCGTGGCTGGCTACCACGAAGTCCCACCTCCATTGTGCCTGGCGTATTAACTGCAATGAATTTGCCATTTGTGCCTCTGAAGCTCCGCTTTCCCATGCGTGTTTTGCCATTAGGTGGGTTTTAACCAACTCTGGTTCAAGCATGTCACGTATTTCGGCAAGCTTGTCTTGGTGAGAATAAACCAGTGCCTTCAGGTTTTCCTCCGAATCGCGGTGGCAGGTTAGGCAAGTGCGACCAATGTTTCTTAAAGGACTAGTTACGTGATGGCTGCTGAATTTAACTCCACCTTCTGCCACGTACGGCATATGGCAATCGGCGCAAGAAACTCCCTTTTTGGCGTGGGTGCCGTATAAGTATAGTTCGTAATCTGGGTGCTGGGGTTTTATCATGGGAGCCTTGCTAAGTGCGTGTACCCAGTCTGTGTGACCAACCTCGTCGAGGTGCCTCTCTTGCTCCTCGCCCGAAAACCCATGCTTCCAAGGAAAGATAATTGGGTTATTTTCTTTACCAAAGTAATACTCAACGTGGCATTGGGCACACACCAACGACCGCATTTCTTGTACCGAGGCACTTGAAATGTCCCTACCTTGCTTTTCGAAAGCTTTAATTAACGCTGGCCTGGTAATTGTTAGTTCCATAGTTTTTGCATCGTGGCAATCCGCGCATCCTATTGGGTTAACCACCTCGTGCCCGTATTTTGACCACGGAGAACTATTAAACTCGTCGAGCCCAACCTGTTGGATCATTCTTGGCAGGTCAGAACTTTTACAGGTCCAACAGGTTCCGCGCTGGTTATTTTCTTCAAGGGTTTCAGGACCGCCTGTCCGAAGGGTATTGTAAAGATCTTCAACAGAATGCATATGACCACGGGGAGCATTGTAATCAACGCCAAAGGCTAACCCGGCCCACAATACAACCAAATTTGGTCTTTGCTCGAGTAAATCTTCAAAATGATTTGAATTATGCTTGCTCTTGAAATCCATTAACGCAGAGCTTTTCCAGGTTTCGTATTGCCTCGGAAAGTTAATTCCCCAAACATCATTGCGCCCTTCCAGATCTTTTATTTCAATTTTCCGGTTTGCGAGCAACGTGGCAATTTCGGCACGCCTTTCGGTTATGGAGGCTGCAAGGAGACCAATTAGAAATACCACCATCATAATGGCAAAAAACGTCAACCAACCTACCAAGGGGCGACGACTAATCAAATCCGATAATTTTTTTAGCATGGTAAAAGGGAGTTTAAGGTTTGATTTTGGTAAATAATTGATGAATTGTTCTTAGTTTAACAGTTTCTTTAACCACTTTGGCACCGGCGATTTTGGGTGAGGAGTGACAATAGCATTGGGTGTTGCAGCAATGTTGCTTTGCTTTCCGTGGGCAACGTGGGTATGGCAATCCCAGCAGGCCTTTCCCTTACCAATACGGGCTTCGGTATAGGAGATCATTCCGGTTGACACAAAGGCAGTGTTGAGGTCGGTATGGCACCTTATGCAATTTTTCATTATTACACTCGAGGTTCCTGCCTTTGCCCTGATTGCCATTGGTTCTTTGCGAAGCGTGAAAACCGCCGAGTGGTATCCCCCATCCTTTGCCTTAGTAAACCACTTGGCAAAGAAATTATCTTGTGGCACGTGGCAGTCACTGCAAGTGGTTCGAGCAGCATGGCTGCCGTGAAACCAGGTTTGGTAGTAAGGTGTCATAATATGGCAGTTGACGCAGGCCGACGGGTTGTCAGACAAGTAGGAATGGGCACGCGACATAAAGATAATGTAGAATGCCAAGCCAAAAATAATTCCTCCGAAAAAAATAACCGGAATTATCAGCCTTTTTGGAATGTGAAAAAAATCCTTGAATCTGGCCATCTCGGTGGGGTTAAAATTATTTAGGAAATTTGGTACGCAAATATACCAAAATCAATTCAGCAAATCCAAATGATTTTCAAAATTTAAAACCATTCTAAATAGCCTCCTTTCAACCTTACGACGGAGAGCTTAAAATTAAGTCCCTTATGGCAAAGAGGAGTGGCTTAATCTTGAAAATAAACCGCAAGCCATATGCAAGGTGGCTTATGGCTGGTGAATGCAACTCTATGTTTTGTGCCTGAAGGAAGGAAAAGGTATTCTCCGGCAGAAAACCTTTCGAGCTTGCCGTCTTCGAATTCAATTTCGGCGGTACCTTGGAGGAGGACCACCCATTCGTTTACTGGTTGGTTGTACCACGCTAGATGAGGGGTAACCTGGCCGGTGCTAATTATTCTTTTTATCTTGAGGGTTTTACTTTCCAATAGACTTTCAAAAATCTCCTCACCGCCACAGTTGGGTAGTTTATCAATGTGGAAAAGGTTCATTGGTTTCATTTGGAATTTGTTTCTCCAAAGTTAAATAAAAGACTCCAAACATCCGGATTGCTTTATCTTATACCAGCGGCAATGGAAATAATGGACAGAATTTCAGGTCAACCCACTCCAAGGTTTTTGCTTGGTGGCTCCCAAAGGTTCAGGCAGTAAGCTACAGAGGTAGGGCGAACAATATGGGATATTAAATACTCGGAACTTAAAATGCAAGAGTTTTTAATATGCCCCAAGGGAAAAATCTTTTTAGGCAATACACAGGATTGCAATTAACGAAAAGATTAAGGTTGAAGGAACTTTTTAGAGATATGTAACCCATTACCAGTCAGGGAATCGAATTCTTTTCCGGTTTATGAATAATGCTTTAGCTACTGCCATTAAAAAGCATTAGCCTTTCCAGAAGGTTTGTTTATTGACACCAAGGCGTGTAAACACTAAATGTCACTTAGGAACCACCATTGTCATAAGACCTTTGAGGTGTTATTGCCTTCGTGGCTACCCTAGCCCTTTCGCCTTCCGATACCGACCCTTGTGTCGTCTTTAAAGAAAACTTAAATTTCGAGTGGAATTAGCTTTGCGTCAACGCCCTTAATTAAGTTAAGCTTGCGTTCCATTTCCCCGTGTTTTTCAAAATCTCCGACTAGCTCTATGAATACAAGGCCAGTATCGGTGCAGTTTTCTAAAACACCATCGTGAATTCCAAGGCGGGTTTTAATGAAACATCCCCAAGCTGTAAGGATTTTTTGAACCTTGTCTGCGGTTTCTTGGCGCGAACTCATCAAGATGAGGAGAACATTTCTTTTCATTGGTTTTGGGTTTTTGGTTTAAGGGTAAAAAGGTATATTTGGCAGCAGGCATTATTTTGTTATTGCACTCCGTGGCCGGTTTTTTCGGGTTGGAGTTTTTTTATCAGCAATGATAATACTGGCGGAGAAATCAAAGTAGTAAGAATGACCATTATGACAATTATAGAATAGACCTCATCACTTATTACATGAATTTCTTTGCCCACGGAAGCAAATATCAAACCAACTTCACCCCTAGGAACCATACCGAAGCCAACGATTAACTTGTTGCCTTTACCTGCAAAAAGGCCCGCAAACACCTTCCCTACAATTGCTGCGATGGTTATACCCAATCCCATCAACAAAACTGAAGGGTGGGTAAGTGTTTCTAATTCAACGTTCATACCTGTATAAACGAAAAAAATGGGGACGAAGAAAAAGCCAATCGGGGAAATTAAGTCCTCAATTTGATGTTTTGAATTATTGTTTACTACTTCTAAAAGTTTTTTGTTATTTCCATTTCTGATGTTCTTTACCGTTTGTCGAAGTTGCCTAATTAATCTAAATTCCTTGAAGTATTTGAAATGGCTTGAATCGAGTATTAGCCCTCCGGCAAAAGCCCCGATGATTGGAGCCAAACCAATAATGCTCGCTAAGTAAGCAAAGGTCAGGCAGAAACTGATTGCCAAAGTAAACTCCATCCCCACCCTGTTGCTGATTATAGAAAATAGCTTGCTGATTTTTGGTGCAAGAAACCTTCCAAGTACTATTACGCCCAAAAGGAAAGCAACTGACTTAAAGGCTATAAAACCTACCTTGGCTAAACTAACATCGCCCGTGGTGGCAACAGCGGTAACCAAGGCAAGAATAATCAAACCCAGAATGTCATCAATGACAGCCGCACCCAAAACAACCTTTGATTCATAACATTGCAGTCTTTTAAGGTCTTTGAAAACCCTTGCGGTTATCCCAACTGAGGTGGCAGTGAGGGTGGCACCTATGAACATGTGATTTGTGAAGCAAAGCTTCGGAAGTAACAACGGGCCTACAACGAAAGTTCCAAGCAAAAAGGGTGCAATCACCCCGGCTACAGCAACTAATACCGCATTTTTGCCGGCCTTGGTAAACTCCCTTACGTTTGATTCGAGGCCTATCTGAAACAAAAGAACCACCACCCCAAATTCGGCAAGGAACTCAATAATTCGGTCTGTCTTAATTGGCTCCAAAATGTCAATTCCCACCAAAACCAAATTGCCTAGTGCCATACCAATCAAGAGCTCTCCCAAAACCGAAGGTTGGCCAATGCGTTCCAATAAACTTGAGATCTTGGCTGCAACCAGTATTATTGCAATCCACAAAAAGGTTATGGAAAAATCGTGCATCTTGATTGGCGGTATTGAAGAGGCCAGGTACTGATACTCACGTGTGCTATGATAACGCTTATTCTAATCCATTGTTACAAGATAAACGTAATTAAAAATGAACCTAATTATTAAGTCCAATAACTAGTTGCCTATCCCCAAGTCATTGCGTCTCGTAATGGTGCGCAATTCGCTCCCAGGCTAAGAAGTTGCAGGAAGGTTTTATTCAAACTAAACCCTAAATTATCACCCCGTCCTTTATTACCAGTTTCCGGTCTGCCATACCTGCAAGCTCGTTGTTGTGGGTTACAATCACGAATGTTTGACCGAGATCTTTACGTAGGGCAAAGAAAAGGTCGTGCAGTTCGTTTGCCGATTTGGAGTCAAGGTTTCCGCTGGGTTCATCTGCCAAAATAACGGTTGGGTTATTAACCAACGCCCTCGCAACCGCCACCCGTTGCTGCTCCCCTCCCGAAAGTTCTGAGGGCTTGTGGTTTATCCTACCACCAAGGCCTAGCATCTGGAGGAGATTTAGGGCTGATTTTTCGGCTTCGACCCTGCCCCTGCGTGCAATGTAGGCAGGTATGCATACGTTCTCAAGGGCCGTGAACTCTGGCAAAAGATGATGGAACTGAAATACGAAACCAATATTGAGGTTGCGGAACTCCGAAAGCTTACGGTCGTTCAGGCCAGATACCTGTTGCCCGTTGAGAAAAACCTCACCGGAATCAAATCGGTCCAGGGTTCCAATAATGTGGAGCAGGGTTGTTTTTCCGGCCCCCGAAGCCCCAACAATAGAGACAATTTCGCCTGATGAAATATCAAGGTCAATTCCTTTAAGTACCTCCAATGTACCATAGGATTTGTGAATGTTTTTTGCTTTTATCAACAAATGATTTTCAATTTTAATTAAATCGATCCTTACAATAAATGAGTTGCAGCCCAAATCTCCCAAAAGCTAAAGATCCACCGGCCCGATTACTCTCATGGAGTCTTCCTCTGGGGCTCAGGCTCCACTGGGGCGTTTTGGAATGAAGGTTTTTGAAACCCATTAGATTTGGCAAATGGGATTTCCCTAAATCGGACATCGTACTGTATGCCGTGAAGCGAGTGGGGTGCTCGTTTACCATAGGTGTTTACCTCAGGGATAATTTCGAGCACTTGCAATACGGAGTCTGGAGCGAGGCCTGCATCCCTACTATTTTCATTAGGGATTTTGCCATCAATGGGTTGATCCTCGGCACCTTCTACACCTTCATTCACATCATCCATTTCCGTTGGTCCTGGCTGAGTTTTCATTAGAAAATCGCCGTTGAAATGGGAAGTTAGAAAAAAAATGGAAACAGTGCTACTTCCAATAACCACCAAAGTAAATAGAAGCAACCCAATCCACCTACTTTTCCTAGGCCTTCGGAGGGTTTGTGCATCCGGGGCTATCTCTTCCGGCATTTTTTGCTCATTATCGGAAATATCAAGCTCGATTGTCCGCTCGTTTAACCCCTCACCATGTTCTGACCCCAATCCCGTAAAATCAATCAAATCCTTTGATTTATCGTTCATTTAATGGAAAATGGTTTTGGATTATGGTATGGAATTAATGGTGATTTGGCAATACTTTACCAAATTCTAAAACAAATAATTCAAACCGATGTACATTCCGCTGTTTCCATCACGTTTGTCGAAAGCTTTTCCGTAATCAACCGCCACAATGAAATTACGATTAATGGCAATTCTAAGGCCAAGACCGGCCGAAATGTGGGGCTTTTCGTCAACATTGCTAAAGAAATTGGCTCTATCGGCCGGGGTCATAAGCGACAAGTCCAGGTCGACCTTACTGGTAACCATTCCGGCATCCACAAAGCCATTTAGTCCAAGATAAACGTTGGTACTGCCAATATCGAAATGTATGAATTTCCACCTGAGCTCTGCATTACCCAGGGCAAATCCTTCGCCCACAACCCTGTTTAACAGGATTCCCCTCAGTGTGCGTCCACCACCCAAACCTTCCGAAGATCTGCTTCTCAGAAACGAAGTAATTATCAGTGGTTGCAAGTAAAACGGGGTTTTTCCCAGTATGTTTTGCTGCAGGTTTATCCTGTAAGCAAATGAAAGGTTTTCGGGCACTAGGGTAAAGTACTGTCTGTGTGTAAACGAAACCCTTGCGTGTCCCAAATTGCCGGTGGTTAGGAAACCAGGGGCGGCCATAACCACCGCCTCAGTCCATAGACCTTTCATTGGATTGGCCTCGTTGTCTCTGGAGTCAAAGGAGATTCCGGCTTTGAAATAATTAACCCAACCACCATTTTTCTCGTTATTGGAGATAAAACCATAACCAACATATCTATCATATAGGCCTGGAACGTTTGGAAGAAGATCTTCCTCCTTGCCTTGGTTAAGTTTTGCAATATCCACGGGGCCGGTCTTAAAATTGTAAAGCTCAAAGCCCGAAACCCACCTGAAATTTCCATCACCAATTTTTCCCTGCAGGTCAAGCTTTGACCTGAACATATTGTTTTCGTGGGCATAAAATGCCCTGGTGAGGTAGGCAGGACTATCCGGGTCGATGAAATCAGGGTTGTACTTAGATTGGTAACCGTTGAAACCATAAAAACTATTTAGGGGATTGGTAATGTAGCTAAGGTCAAAGGTTGTCCGAATTCCCTTGATTACTTGGTCTGAATCGAAAAAGAACCTATTAACGCCGCTTCCCTTTGTAAATCGAGATATTTCGAAGTAAAGCGAGTGGGTGTAATTGGGATGGTTTGAGCCGTCGCCGTAATTGAAAAGGTTGACTAATCCACCATATTGAAAACCAAGGTCACTATCGAATGTTATTGTAGGAAGCAACCCTCCCAGTTTCCAGCCAGTTTTTGGTGTTCCTGTCTCTGCCTGAAGGCAAAAACTTGACATCAGGGTAACGAAACCAATTACTATTGCAAGTTTTCCGACTGTTGTTCTACCAGCATTTTTCATTTTTTTTAGTTTTGATTAACAAAATTAGCACCGTTATCGAGCGGCAAAATAACAACAATTTTCTTTTGGTTCATCGGATTGTTGAAAAAAATCAAACAAAATGATAAAAAAGTTGCATTAATACAAAACAAGAAAGGGCATCTCATAATGAGATACCCTTCAACTATTTTGGCGCGCTGGATTACTATTCGGCGGCAAGTTTAATTGCTTGCTCGATCCAGTTGTCCCGCTCAATACGCCCTTTGGAAGAGAGTTGGTCGTCCATGTATGCAACTTCTTCGACTGTCCAGGCCGCAATTTGATCGAAGTGGAAAACCCCGTTTTTGTTCAACAACTCCTCAAGTTTGGGACCCACGCCCGAAATCAACTTCAGGTCATCAGCCTTACCACTCCTTGCCTCTTTAAGCAAATTGGCAGGTTTGGTTCCTTGAATTTCCACTGGTTTTTCGGCTTGGACCCCTTGGGTTGCTGCAGATTCTACCTTTTCTTCGGGCTTCTCTACTTTCTTGGGTTTCTCAACCCTGGGTGCCGTGACCTTCTTGGCAGTTTCCTTTGCATCCAGAATGGCGAGTTTTTCCATCAATTCGGCCTGCTCGGACTTGTGGATTTCTGTTCTCAGGTCGGCAAGAACCGAAAGGTCGCCAAGGGTTGTTTTTTCAATGTTGTCTTTTACCTGCTTCACTGCGACCTTGGTTTTCTTCTCAGCCTTTTCGGCCTCGGCGGCAACTGACTGCTTCTCAGATATTTTGGCATCTTGGTAAACCTTTGAATGAGAAACAACGATTTTTTTACTTTCTTTGTTAAATTCAAGAACTTTGAAGTCGATGGCCTCATCTATCTTAGCAGGTGTTCCATCCTCCTTTACCACGTGCCTTGTTGGAGCAAACCCTTCAACGCCGTAAGGCAACAAGACGATCACCCCTTTATCACTAGTGCCCACTATGGTACCTTGGTGGATTGAATCAACCTTGAATACGCTTTCGAACACCTCCCATGGATTTTCTTCGAGCTGCTTGTGACCTAAACTCAAGCGACGGTTTTCTTTGTCAACGCCCAAAACTAAAACCTCTATTTTTTCACCGATCTTAGTGAATTCGGCAGGGTGCTTAATCTTCTTGCTCCAAGAAAGATCGCTGATGTGGATCAAACCGTCAACACCCTCTTCGAGCTCGACAAAAATGCCAAAGTTGGTAAAGTTGCGCACTGTTGCTGTGTGCTTTGTGTCAACCTTGTACTTTTCAATAATGTTTTCCCATGGATCAGGAATAAGCTGCTTGATTCCAAGAGACATTTTCCTTTCTTCGCGGTCAAGGATAAGTATAACTGCATCAACCTCATCGCCTACCTTAAGGAAATCTTGGGCAGTGCGCAAGTGTTGCGACCATGACATTTCTGAAACGTGGATAAGACCTTCGATGCCTGGGGCAATCTCTATGAATGCACCGTAATCGGCAATAACCACAACTTTTCCCTTAACCTTGTCGCCCACCTTGATATTTTGATCGAGGGTTTCCCAGGGATGGGCACTTAGTTGCTTGAGGCCAAGGGCAATGCGTTTCTTGTTCTCGTCAAAATCAAGAATAACAACGTTGATTTTCTGGTCAAGGGTGACAATTTCTTCAGGGTGGTTTATGCGGCTCCACGAAAGGTCGGTAATGTGAATAAGACCATCAATACCTCCAAGGTCAACGAATACACCGTAAGAGGTAATGTTCTTGATGGTTCCTTCCAAGATTTGACCTTTTTCAAGCTTCGAAATAATTTCAACTTTTTGAAGTTCAAGCTCGGCTTCGATGAGAGCCTTGTGCGAAACCACAACGTTCTTGTATTCTTGGTTTATTTTAACAACCTTGAACTCCATTGTCTTACCCACGAATATATCGTAATCCCTGATTGGTTTAACATCGATTTGTGAACCTGGCAAAAAGGCCTCTATTCCGAACACGTCAACAATAAGACCACCTTTGGTGCGACACTTGGTATAACCCGTAATGATTTCGTCGTTTTCCAATGCTTGGTTAATGCGCTCCCATGACCTGAGAGTGCGGGCCTTCTTGTGCGATAACACCAGCTGGCCTGTGGTATCCTCTTGACTTTCAACGTAAACTTCAATCGGACTACCGGGTTTTATGGCAGGATTGTACCTTACTTCTGAAACAGGAATAACCCCGTCTGACTTGAACCCTATGTTCACAACAACCTCGCGGTTGTTCATCGAAACAACAGTTCCATCGATAACCTCACCTTCACCAATTGATTTGAGGGTTTCATCGTAAATAGCCTCCAAACGCTCACGTTCAGAAGCAGAATAGGCATCCTGCTTCTTGCCAATTGCATTCCAATCGAAATCGGCAGGAGGTGCAACAACAGCGGCACTTTTCTTTGCCGCAAACAATATCTCTTCTTTCTCCTCAAACAGTGGAGGCTCTATAACCTCTTCTGAAGCGGGTGTTTCTTCAACAACAACTTCTGGGGTTTCTTCAACTGCTAGTTCTGCTATTTCTTCTGTATCAACTTTCTTGTCGACCTCTTCTGAAATTTCGGCTTCGGGTTCGGTTTGGCTTTCTAGGATTCGGTTCTCTAGCTGCTCGTCGGGGGTTAGATTTTTGTTTTCTTCTGACATTAGAAGGTTTTTTGTTCTGTGAATCGTGCCATAAACACTTGGTAAACAGCCTGATTCTGGTTAGACATTGATTTATTTACACTCCCTGAAAAGGGAGCGCAAAAGTAGATAATTTTTTGGAATTAACCAACTTAAAATCAGTTTTTTTGAATATTTTTGAAGAAACCACATAAGCAACAATTTGTAGTGAAATTTCATTAACGGCCGCAAATAGCCTTTTAAGTTCTTTTTTGCCAATTTTTCAACAAAGCCTTAAAGGATTTGTTGTAATTTTGACTATCGTGTAAATTAAAATGCAAAAACCTTATGTTTGATCTTGATATCATACGCAAAACCTACAACCAATTCCCCGAAAGGGTTGCAAATGCAAGGAAATCCCTTGGCCGGCCATTGACTTATACCGAGAAGATTTTGTACTCTCACTTGTACGATAACAATTCAGTTGAAGATTATAAACGTGGAAAAGATTACGTTGATTTTGCACCCGATAGGGTTGCCATGCAAGATGCCACCGCACAAATGGCACTGCTGCAATTTATGAACGCCGGAAAGGAAACAACATCGGTGCCGACCACAGTACACTGCGACCACCTAATACAGGCACAGGTGCACGGAATTGCCGACCTGGCAAACTCCCTTCAAACCAACAGTGAGGTTTTCGGGTTCCTACAATCTGTAAGTACCAGGTACGGTATAGGGTTCTGGAAGCCTGGTGCTGGCATAATTCATCAGGTTGTGATCGAAAACTACGCCTTTCCGGGAGGTATGATGATAGGAACCGACTCACACACCCCCAATGCAGGAGGACTCGGTATGGTGGCCATAGGGGTGGGTGGTGCAGATGCCGTTGATGTTATGGCGGGTATGCCTTGGGAGCTGAAAATGCCAATGCTTATTGGGGTTAAACTTTCGGGGCGGCTAAACGAGTGGACTTCGCCCAAAGATGTTATTTTGAAGGTGGCTGGCATCCTATCGGTAAAGGGCGGTACCGGATGCATAATTGAGTATTTTGGCGAAGGTGCAAGGTCTATGTCGGCCACAGGTAAAGGAACTATTTGCAATATGGGTGCCGAAGTGGGTGCCACAACCTCTCTTTTTGCCTACGATGAATCTATGGAACGGTACCTTGAGGCCACCGGACGTCAAAAAGTGGTTGAAGCCGCACAGCCAATAAAGGCTGAACTTTCTGCTGACCCGGGCGTTTACGAAAATCCTTCTCGGTATTTCGACAAGGTTATAGAAATTGACTTGTCAACACTTGAACCACACGTAAACGGTCCGTTTACTCCCGATAGGGCCACTCCCATTTCGCAACTGGGAAAGGTAGTGAAAGAATATGGCTGGCCAAAAGAGCTTTCGGTAGGCCTAATTGGCAGCTGCACCAACTCATCTTACGAGGATATTTCAAGGGCGGCATCAATTGCCAAGCATGCCTTAGAAAGAGGTCTCAAGGTAAAATCGGAGTTTACCATCACCCCTGGTTCGGAACAGGTTAGGCAAACCATCGAAAGGGATGGCTTCATAGATATTTTCGAGAAGATCGGAGGCAAGGTTTTTGCCAATGCCTGCGGCCCTTGCATCGGCCAGTGGGCAAGGCCAAACTTGAAGCCGGATGAGAGGAATTCTATAATCCACTCCTTTAACAGGAATTTTGCCAAACGGAATGATGGCAATCCAAATACCCACGCTTTTGTAGCATCGCCAGAAGTGGTAATGGCCTTGGCTCTTGCCGGAAGGCTCGATTTCAATCCCTTGACCGACACTTTGGAAAACCATTTGGGCCAAGAAATCAAGCTACGGAAGCCTGAGGGTTTCGAACTCCCACCAAGAGGTTTCGAGATAAAGGATTCTGGTTACCAAGCGCCGGGAGAAGATTCTTCAACTGTGAAAGTAGTTATTAACCCTGATTCACATAGGCTTCAGTTGTTAAAGCCATTTGATGCTTGGGATGGAAAGAACATTGTGGGGGCAAGATTGCTGATAAAAGCCTCGGGAAAATGCACCACCGACCACATTTCGATGGCTGGGAAGTGGTTGAAATTTAGGGGGCATCTCGATAATATTTCCAATAATATGCTGATAGGTGCAGTTAATGCCTTCAACAATGAAACCAACAAGGTAAAGAACCACCTTACTGGAGATTATGACGAGGTGCCTGCTGTTCAGAGGCATTACAAGGCGTCAGGGGTTCCGACCATAGTTGTGGGAGATCATAATTACGGAGAGGGTTCGTCGCGCGAACATGCTGCAATGGAACCCAGGCACCTGGGCGTAAAGGCAATTCTTGTGAAATCCTTTGCCCGTATTCATGAGACCAACCTGAAAAAGCAGGGAATGCTTGCCCTTACCTTTGCCAACGAGAACGATTACGAGAAGATTAAGGAAGCTGATGTGTTTAACTTTGTTGACTTAGAAAGCTTTTCTACCGGCAAGTCCTTGACTATTGAAATTGTGCATTTAGATGGGTCAAAAGAAACCATTTGTGCCAACCATACTTATAATCAACAGCAAATTGAATGGTACAGGGCCGGCTCGGCTTTGAATCTTATAAGTGCAAAAAGGTAATTGTGACAAACATAACCTATTGATTATTTATCTTTTCCTGGTGTTGTAGGTTGACCAGTACCAAGACCAAAAACAAAGACAAAGAATGAGAAAAATTAAAGTTTTCAATCCAGTTGTTGAGATTGACGGGGATGAAATGACACGGGTTATTTGGAAATTCATTAAGGAGAAATTGATTCTTCCTTACTTGGATATCGAATTAAAATACTTCGACCTTGGAATAGAAAACCGCGATCAAACCTACGATCAGGTAACCATAGACGCAGCCAATGCCATAAAGCAATACGGCGTTGGTGTTAAGTGTGCCACAATTACCCCTGACGAGGCAAGGGTTGAGGAGTTTGGATTGAAACAGATGTGGCGTTCGCCTAACGGAACAATAAGAAACATCCTTGATGGCACCGTATTTCGCGAGCCAATTTTAATAAAAAACATACCCCGGCTGGTTCCCGGTTGGAAACAACCGATTTGCATTGGCCGTCATGCATTTGGCGATCAGTACCGGGCTACTGATTTTGTAACCAATGGAAAAGGAAAATTAACCATAACCTTCACCCCCGACGATGGTGGCGAGCCCATCACCCACGAGGTTTTTCATTTCAAATCCGATGGCGTTGCTATGGCAATGTTCAACCTCGACGATTCCGTTCGTGGTTTTGCCAGAGCCTGTATGAACCAAGCCTTGGACAAGCGATGGCCGCTTTATTTTTCAACCAAAAATACCATCTTGAAAAAGTACGATGGACGGTTCAAGGAAATCTTCGAAGAAACCTTTATTAAGGAGTTTGCAGATAAATTCAAGGAGGCAGGTATTACTTACGAACACAGGCTGATAGACGATATGGTAGCGGCCGCACTTAAATGGGAGGGTGGCTTTGTATGGGCCTGCAAGAATTACGATGGCGACGTGCAAAGCGACACCGTGGCCCAAGGTTTCGGATCTCTTGGATTAATGACTTCAACCCTGGTTACCCCTGATGGTAAGACTATGGAAGCCGAGGCGGCCCACGGAACCGTAACCCGCCATTACCGCCTGCACCAGCAAGGTAAACCAACATCAACAAACCCCATAGCATCAATCTTTGCCTGGACCAGAGGATTGGCCTTCAGGGGCAAACTCGATGACAACCAAGAATTGATTAACTTTGCCAAAACCTTGGAGCAGGTTTGTATTACCACCGTAGAAACCGGTAAAATGACCAAAGACCTCGCTTTGATTGTTTACGGCGACGATTTGAAAGGAGAGCATTACCTTACCACCGAGAAATTTTTGGAGGCAATTGGCCACAATCTAAAACACGCCCTTTCTTAACTCTAAGTTAAATAACCATCAACTCCCACAACAAATGGAATACATCAAAAACCGCTTCTACGAAAAAGGTATTCAGTACGCCGAAGAATATCAGAAACTAAAGAAAGACCACGGCAACAAGGTAGTTACTCAATTGACCCTGGGTCAGATACTTTCTGGTCAGAAGGGCATCCCTGCCCTGATATGCGACACATCGGATCTCGACCCTATAGATGGAGTTCGCATAAGAGGTTATTCGCTACCCGAATTGCAACAAAAACTCCCCAGGCTGGTCCCGCAAGGAGAACCGCTACCAGAAGGCGCATTTTACCTTATGCTTATTGGCGAAATACCATCCTTTGAAGATGTAATGAACCTCTCGCGAGATTGGGTTACGCGCTCCTACGTTCCGCAACATACCTTCGACGTACTCGACGCCTTGCCAAAAACCGCCAGGCCTATGACTTTTTTCAGCACCGCCATTTTGTCTATGGCCACCGAGTCGGTATTCCAAAAGGCATATAGGGCCGGGGTTCACAAAAAGTTTTATTGGGATTTTATGTACGAGGATGCAATGAACCTCATTGCACGCTTACCTCGCATAGCAGCCTACATTTACCGGAAACTGTATCACAACGGTCATCACATTGAACCAAATCCAAAGCTGGACTGGGCAGGAAACTTTGCCTACATGATGGGCTACGACATTTACGAGGTCATGCGCCTTATGCGCCTTTATATGGTAGTACATGCCGACCACGAGGGCGGCAACGTTACTGCTCATACCGTTCACCTGGTAGGATCGGCAATTAGCAACGCGTACTATGCACTGTCGGCTGGAATGAACGGCCTGGCCGGACCACTTCACGGGTTTGCCAATCAGGAGGTTTTAAACTGGTTAAATGATTTGACCAAGGAAATAGGTACCGATGAACCAACCGACCAACAAATTGAAACCTACATAAAGAAAACTATGGACGAAGGTAGGGTTGTACCGGGTTATGGCCATGCAGTTTTGAGGGTAACGGATCCCAGATTTACCATCCAGCAAAAATTTGCCGAGAAGTACATTGCAAATGATAAGTTAATCAATTTGGTTAACGCTGTATATAGGGTTGCTCCTCCAGTATTGCAAGCCACGGGCAAGGTAAGAAACCCCTATCCCAACGTTGATGCCATTAGCGGAGCGTTGCTTAATCACTATGGTATTACCGAACATAATTTTTACACCGTTATGTTTGGCGTGTCGAGATCCTTGGGAGTATTGGCCCAACTTATCCTTGACAGGATGTTGGGAATGCCAATAGAACGCCCCGATTCGTACACCCTTGACCACTACAAGAAAATTGCCGAAGGGTTAATCTGCATAAAAGGGTAATGGCAACCGAAAAGCAAAGAAGGCGGGGTGCTCAAAGTCACCCCGCCTTCTTTGTTGCTAAAATTTCAACGGCTACAAGGAATACTGGAAATGCTCCATTGGTTTTCCAACCAAATTTTTCCCCCCTACAAATTTAAACCCAAGCCTTTGGTATAGTTTTTTTGCCGCAGTGTTTTCTTTTTCAACCAGCAAACCAAGAGTTTGATTGGCAGCAATGGAGTAATTGCCGATAAGGAACTCCAAAATTTTCGTGCCAAATCCTTGGCCTTGAAACCTGGGGTCAACCCCGATTGAATCAATGTAATACTCCCCGTGTTGGGTTTCGTCTTCAGGCACAAAATCCCTGTTGAACATCTCTTTGATTTTGGAAACCACCGGCCTTCTCAATTCGTGAAGCTTGGCCCCGTCGTAAATGCAAACGGTTGCAATAACTTCCTTGTTTACCTCAAGAACCCAGCAGTTATTGTAAGAGTACTGGTTATCAATTCCTGACACCAAATGAATCATAAATTTACTTGCGTCCTTCACTGATTTTCTGCCAATGAATCCAAAAATAACCTCTTGCATGGCCAATGATAATAAGTAGGAGACCCGTGGCGAATCCTCAATAATGGCTTTTCGAATAATTATTTCAGGCACTTGAAGGTAAAGGTTAAAACACTTACGGTGCTTGTTTTGCCAAAGAACCGCTAAAGTCAAATTATTAACAAGGGGAAAACAAAAAGGGGAACTCTGTGTGTTCCCCTTTAATAATTTTTAAAATTTTATTCGCCGGCCTCGCCACCTTCCCCACGCATTGACATAATGTCGCGATCCAATAGGTAAAGGTTATTGGGGCCGAGTAGGTTTATCTTGTCAAGGATTTTTTGACCCGAGGCTTCTTCTTCTAGCTGCTCTTCAACAAACCACTGTAGCCAGTGGTGGGTGCTGAAATCTTTTTCTTCCAACGCCAAGCCAACAATATTGTTAATGGACTTGGTAACCCCCCTTTCGTGATCGAGGGCAGCTTCAAAAATTGACTTGATATCGGCAAAATCCTTTGGTGGCTGAGCAACTGCCGGAACAACTCCATGACCGCCTCGCTCATTAATGTATTGCATGAACTTGAGCTGGTGCCCACGCTCTTCTTCTGATTGTGCGTAGAACCATTGGGTAATGCCGTCAAAACCGTTGGTCTCGGCCCAACTGGCCATAGCCAAATACAAAGCTGAGGCATAAGCCTCTTTTTCAACTTGCAAGTTTAGTGCTTCTTGCATTTTTTTTGATAACATAGTATTAGTTTTTAATTAAATATTATTTGGAATCACATCTCCTCTGTTAGTTTACTTTCAAAACAAAAAAAGGGGCTATTTGTTGAGCATTTCTCTAATTTATAATGGTTTTAAATAATGAGCTTGGTAATAAATCAAACCGCGAATCTGTCTTACCCAAAGTAGTGCCCGCTTGAAAACTTTAGAAAACCATAATGACTCCTAATGCATTAATATTGAATAATTTGTGGTATGAATTGCCTAAGAGAAACGTTTTACCGAAAATGGGTCAGGTACGATACAGAGTTTGTAAATGGGCGCGCCAATCCGTTCAATCGGTACAATCCTCCCTGCAAAGGATAAAAACCTCCAAATACCAATGACAACTCCAATTACTGCTTGAGGGCCTTTTTTAGAAATTGCGCCGTGAAGCCAATTCCGTTTTCAGCGATTTCTTCGGGAGTACCTATTGCAATTATTTGCCCTCCTCTGGTGCCGCCTTCTGGACCCAGGTCAATGATATGATCGGCAAGCTTCACCACGTCAATGTTGTGTTCAATTATCAAAACCGTATTGCCCCTGGCCACAAGCCTATCCAGAACATCCATAAGTACCCTAACGTCTTCGAAATGAAGGCCTGTTGTGGGTTCGTCGAGTATGTAAAGGGTTTGGCCCGTATCGCGTCTGGCAAGTTCCGCGGCAAGCTTAACCCTCTGAGCCTCGCCACCCGACAATGTTGTGCTCCGCTGCCCCAAGGTAATGTATCCCAAACCAACTTCCTTCAGGGCTCTGATTTTTTGACTTATTGAAGGAATATTTTCGAAGAATTCAATGGCTTGGTTCATGGTAAGATTCAAAACGTCGTTGATGTTCTTGCCCTTGTACCTTATTTCGAGGGTTTCGCGATTGTACCTTTTGCCTTGGCACGATTCACACTCCACGTAAACTTCAGGTAGGAAGTTCATTTCTATTATTCTTACCCCGCTGCCTTGGCAGGTTTCGCAGCGACCTCCATTTACATTGAACGAGAACCTTCCTGGAAGATAACCCCTAACGTGCGATTCGGGCAACGAGGCAAATAGCTTCCTAATCTCGTCGAAGACCTTGGAGTACGTGGCAGGGTTTGACCGTGGGGTTCGCCCGATTGGACTTTGGTCTATTTCAATAACCTTGTCAATATTTTGTAGCCCTTCGAGGGTTTTGTAGGGCAGTGGCTCACTCTCGCTGCGATAAAAATGGCGACTTAGAACCGGATAAAGGGTTTCGTTTATCAACGATGACTTGCCGCTGCCCGAAACTCCCGTGATGCAAATAAGCTTGCCTAGTGGGATCTCCAAATTTACATTTTGGAGGTTATGGCCTGTGGCGCCTTTGAGCGACAATTGCTTTCCGTTGCCGTGCCGTCTGTTTTTGGGTACAACAATCTTAAGCCTTCCGCTTAGGTAATCGGCAGTAATGGTCTGCTTCAGTTTTACTTGATCGGGGGTTCCTACGGCCACTATTCTTCCTCCGTTTACACCAGCACCCGGGCCAATGTCAATCACGTGATCGGCAGATAGAATCATTTCTTCGTCGTGCTCAACCACCACCACAGAGTTGCCTATGTCTCTTAATTCTTTAAGTGCACCAATAAGCCTGAGGTTATCTCTCGGGTGCAGACCTATGCTGGGTTCATCCAAAATATAGAGGACTCCGGTAAGTTTGGCACCCACCTGGGTGGCCAGCCTTATACGTTGGCTCTCACCGCCCGAAAGGCTTCCGGCAGGCCTGTGGAGCGAAAGGTAGTCCAAACCAACATCGAGCAGGAATCCCAACCGAGTAGTTATCTCCCTGAGAATTTCTGCTGCAATTCTTTTTTCGCGATCGTCGAGGGTTGAAGCCAATCCTTCCATCTCTGTTCTGAGCCCACCAAGGTCAAGGCTCGAATAATAGAAGATATCCTTTTCGCCAACAAAAAAGTTGAGCGATTCCTCTTTCAATCTCGAACCCTTGCATTGGGGGCAGGTTTTGCGCTGCATGAATGCCGCTGCCCATCGTTTTATTGACTCCGAAGGGCTTTCGAGAAATTGATTGTTGATGAAGTTAACAATCCCCTCGAAGTTAACACTGTACGTGTGCGAAACGCCCAAAGTCTCTTTCTTTACCTTGAAAATTTCGTTGGAGCCATATAGGATGGTATTTATGGCATCCTCGGGAATGTCCTTAATGGGGGTGTCGAGGGTGAATCCATACCGTAGGCCAATGGTTTCAAGCTGGTTGAAAATCCAAACGCTCTTGCTATTGGCTATTGGGGCAATACCGCCCCGCTTTATGGTGAGTTCCGTGTCGGGAAAAATCTTGTCAATGTCAATTTCGCTAACGGTACCCAAACCATTGCAATGGGGGCAAGCGCCGTAGGGAGAATTAAACGAGAAGGAGTTAGGGTCGGGGTCGGAATAGGAAATTCCTGTGGTGGGGCACATCAGGTGCCGGCTGAAATAATAGTTGCTCGAATCGGTTTCGTTGTGTACCAAAACTATCCCCTTGCCATTTTTCATTGCTGTTTGGAGAGAAAATGCGAGTCGTCTTGACTCGTTGGCGGTAACCTTGAGCTTGTCAATCACCACCTCTATATCGTGAATCTTGTACCTGTCGAGCTTGAGGCCGGGCTTTGCGTCAATGATTTCGCCATCTACACGGACCTTCAGGAATCCCTGCCGGCGCACTTGCTCGAATAACTCGCGGTAATGCCCCTTCCTGCCTTTAACCAATGGTGATAGAAGCAGTACCTCCTGACCCGAGAACTTCTCGAGCATCAGTTCTAGAAGTTGCTCGTCGGTATAGCGCACCATTTTTTCGCTGGTAACGTGGGAGCGTGCCTCCCCTACCCTTGCAAACAGGAGCCTTAAGAAATCGTAGATCTCGGTGATGGTGCCAACAGTTGAGCGCGGGTTTCGGTTGGTGCTTTTTTGTTCAATGCTTATAACAGGGCTTAGCCCCGTTATCTTGTCAACATCGGGTCTTTCTAACGAACCAAGGAATTGGCGGGCATAGGCAGAAAAAGTCTCAACATACCTCCTTTGCCCCTCGGCATAAATGGTGTCAAAGGCCAACGAGGACTTGCCACTTCCACTAAGACCTGTTACAACAACAAGTTTGTTTCTTGGCAGGGTAACGTCAATGTTCTTGAGGTTGTGCTCTCGCGCACCTAAAACCTCGAGGACGTCGGAATCATGTGGGTAGTTTGAGGACAAGGTAGGTTGATGGGTTAGTAGGTTTTAAGGTTTTGAAGTTTGAAATGTTAGTTAAACACAAAGAGTTAAGAGTAGTTTGAAAAGATTAAAGGTTTTAAATATGACAAATGGCATTGGTACCTTATTTCCGTTTCACAATTTATGCCATCCTACCAATTTACCGGTTTCCTGCTAACTGGCATTGTCATGCATCGTGCCCCGCCGCCGCCGCGCGGCAATTCGGAGCCTTCGAGGGCGACAACGTACTTTTGGTAGTCGGCAAGGTTTACCTTATGCTCTATTACATCCCGAGCTCGTAAGACTTCGAAACCGTGGTTATTTAAAGTTTCGAGGGTTTTGTTGTTGCGCTCGTAGCCTATTACCTTTCCGGGGGCAGCGGCAAAGAAATTTGCACCACTGTGCCATTGCTCCCTCTCTTGCTGCCAACGATCTTCAGCACCACCGCATGGCAGTGGTTCAAGGTCCATACCTAAATGTTTCAAGGCCGCCGGCAAGTTTTCCATTTCGCGGATAGTCCTTACCTTGCCCCCCTCCAGATAAATGTGGACAGTTTGGTACTTGTTCATCTTCATGATAACGGGTTCGTAAATCATGCAAGTGCCCCTGTCTAAAAACGTGAAAACCATATCGAGGTGAATAAAGGACTCGGGCTTGGAGGGCAGCTCCTGGACTATGATATGGTGGTGGTCTTTCTTGTTTCGCAGGTGGTCCACTATGAAGTCAACCCCTTGGCTCGTGGTGCGGGGACCTATTCCGCAAAGCAAAATGTCGTTGCGTGCAATGAGTAAATCTCCACCTTCGATCACAACGTCAGGCTGCTGACGGTTTCGGGCATTTATTGTTTTGGTGCTAAAACCAGGGTGAAAATCAAAAATGGCCTCCATGATAAGTGACTCCCTTAGCCTAATTGCCGAGGCCATATTGCCCACCAACAAGGTATCGTAGAGGGCTACCGCCGCATCGCGGGTAAAAAAGAAATTATGCAGCGGTGGAACAGAGAAACGCTCCTTGCTCAGGAATTTGGTGAGACTATCGTAAATCAAAGGAACCCCTTCGATTAGTGCGGAGGAAAGGTTGTCCTCGGCCATTGCAAACATATGGTCACTTATGGTGGCCATCTCCTCGTTGCGGCAAATTCTTTTTACCAAGCTTTCTTTAACCTTTTCGTTTTTGAGGATATCCCTCAACAAGTCCTTAACCTCGAAAACCTTGGTATGATGCTCCAGCACTTTTTTAAACTGCTGGTGTTCGCGGCTTACAACCCCAAGATTGAGGATATCGCTATACAAAGCCCTCTCGGCATTTTCGGGAGTCATATTCTCCACTTCAACACCCGGAGTGTGTACAACAACCCCTTCAAGCTCACCAATTTCTGAATAAACCCCTATGGGCATACCAGTTTCCATTGTTTCAAATTTTTTGAACCGTCAAAGGTAGTCAATTTTTCGGCACGATTTGCTGATAAGTAGTTGCCAGTGCCAGCAAATCCCAAAAGGTAAGATCGACAAGCGATTGGAAATTATGCACTTTACTTCACGAAGTCCACCTTTGATTAAGTAACTAAGGGTAACCTTTTCTGCCTAATCTGGCCATTTAATAATTGCGTATCAACCTTTTTTCCGGCTGGTTCGCTTTTGGAATTCAACAATAGGGATTTATACTTTTTTTCTGAGCACTATAGGTAGCATTCAAAACATTTCGAACACATTTCCCTTTCTTTAATTATTTGGTTGAGGCATTTTCTAATTAGTTGCAATAACTCGCTGCCATACACTGTGTTAACTACAATGGCGGTCAAAAGGTTCGCTATAAATATTATACTCCAATCCACGCATTTTTTTACAATAGTTATTTGAGTACCCTATCCCATATAATTCTTGTGCTTTTCCAGTTTCCTTTAATCTATAAGTAACCCCATTGTTCTTTTCATCAGGCTTTGATATTATCTCATTCGGGGGTTAAGGTTGCGTTAGATCAAAATATTGCAATTTGAATTTTAACGGCAGTAGGCGCACGAAGGAATGTCTCCCTGCAAAAAATTTTCCCTGATTTTACAGGCAAAAAAGCACAAATCTCAATAAGGGTAGAATTGTAATTTATTGCAATTCTTAAAGGTACCACCTTCAAACTTGTTTATCATGTTGCTTACAAAAAGGTCGGAGGCGTTCTTCTTGAATTGATCTTTATTGCTAGTATTTTTACATCAAGAACTATTCTATAACTTTGCGACTCAATTGTTGAGAAAAATTTCATAAACCTCAATAATACCACAGCTTTCCATGGTGTTGGCATTTTTCTTTTTGGCATCTGTCGTGATTAACCTCAGGTGTATGATGGCACTAACCAACTAATTGTTTTTTTCGATTTGGTTTTCAAGATTCCTTAATGCGGCGGATTGTCGAGCAATTATCCTTTTGGCCCAGCACATTTGCAAAATCCAATTGGCTATAAACCCCCATTTAGGATTTACTCAATTCAAACGTCACACACCTCTCCTTCATAAAAAAGGGTAAGGATGTTTTTAAATGCACCGCATTTATTTTCAAGTAGTCTTATTAACGGTAATGACAAGGCTTTTAAAACTTACCTGATAATTTTGAATGGTTATTTTTTATTTTTTCAGCCGTTGGAAAAGCAAGCCCTTTGTTACAAAATTGATTAGCAACCGCGTACGGGTTGTGATCCATAATTCTTTTCCCGGCCAAAACAACATTTCCAAACTATTGAAACAAAAAAATGGCCAGATTGGGAAATAAGAATAAAGTAGGCGGTAGGCAGTCGGCGGTGATCAGCAGGTAGCAGGAAATGGGATGTATTGAATAATAACTGGTAGTAATTCATTGAGCCGGGAAATGATTGTCAACAACACGCCACCAAGTTTGCACCAAAGCCAACATATCCGCAGACTACCCGGAAATCCAATTATTCCATGAATTTTTAAACCGAAGCACAATTTTCATGTTTTATATCATAGTACGAAACCCTTGCAGAATAAAGGATTACCTTTGTAGTGGTTGAACAATAGCCACCATATGTTGTTTGGTTTGAAACAAAAAACTCTAACTTTAATACATTGTAAAATGAAAGCAAAGAACATCAGATTATCAGCAATTCCAGTTCTTGTTGCATTGGGTGTCATTTTTGGCACTTTGTCCATCAAGGTTATAGGCGGTTCGGGCTCGTCGGTCCATATAGCCTCGGCAGGTATTTTAGCCGAAGCATCGGAATCGTCGGGTACAAACAAGGTTTTGGACCTCGATGGATCCAATTTTTCGAAAACTATTGAAAAAGGGATCGTATTGGTTGACTTCTGGGCAACTTGGTGCGGGCCATGCCGTGTTCAAATACCTATCCTAGATGAGTTGGCTCGAGAGATTGGAAATAAGGCTGTGATTACAAAACTGGATGTTGACAAAAACAGATCTATTGCACAACAATTCAATATCAGGAGTATTCCAACCCTGTTGTTGTTTAAAGATGGCAAGGTAGTAAGGACTTTTATGGGCGTAACCCAAAAGAATGTCTTGATGGCAGCCATCAACGAATTAAAGTAAACCCTAAATTTTATATACCCAAATGGAACACTTGACTTTAGAAACTTTCAAGACAAAGGTTTTTGATTTTGAAAACAACAAAGATTGGAAGTTTGAAGGCGACAAGCCTTGCGTTATAGATTTTTATGCCGACTGGTGTGGACCTTGCCGTATGGTTGCCCCGGTTTTGGAAGAGCTCTCCAAAGAATACGAGGGAAAGCTTGACATTTACAAGGTTGACACCGAAAAGGAACAACAACTTGCGGCTATGTTCAACATTAGGAGCATTCCAAGTATCTTGTTCGTGCCCAAGAATAGCGAGCCACAAATGGCCGCCGGGGCGTTGCCAAAAAATGCCTTCGAGCAAGCATTCAAGGAAATACTTTCGGTGGAAAAGTAACGAACAACTAATAATCTAGATTTTGTCGGGTGGTATAGCACCACCCGACATTTTATTCTTAAGATATGGAAGAAAACAAAAACTGCCCAAACGCCAAAACAGAAGGCTCGAAAGGTTTGTTGGCAAAATTGAAATTCAAAAGGGTAATTATTCACTTTGCGTTTACCGTTATTGGAATAGTGGCTGGATACACGTACTATAGTTTGGTGGGTTGCAACCGAGGCTGCACCATTACCTCGAGCCCCTACTTGAGCATATTGTGGGGAGGTATGATTGGTTTCCTTCTTCCCGGTGTGTTCGAAAAGCCGAAGAGTCAGGTGTGACGTTTATTTTGGGGCCCTATTGTATAGATATGTTGCAACAAGGCCAAAAATGACCAACGGAATCCACACGGCAACCACGGGAGGAAGGTTGCCTTTGGTGGCAAAAGTTGTGGAAAATTGTAAGAAGAGTATGAAAAAACTACTCAGCCCAAACCCTATACCTATGTGAAGGCCAATTCCTCCCTTAAGTTTCCTGCTCGAAAGAGAAACGCCAATTAGGGTTAGGATAATTGTGGAAAAAGGGTAGGCAATCCGCTTGTGCTTCTCAATTTCGTAAAACTTTACCGTTGGCGCCCCCCTTAGCCTCTGTTTATCTATAAACTCCCTTAGCTCAGCGTAGGTCATTGCCTCCTTTTCTTTAACATTTTCAACAAAATCATCGGGATGCAACGGCAAAATTGTATCCATCGTGGTTCCGAACTCCAACGTTTCGGTCAATCCGTCGATAGTCCTGATGGTGTGCTTGCCAAGGGTCCAAGCACCTGTTGCCTGGTTCCATTTGGCATCCTCGGCCTTCAGCTTGTAAACCAGCTTTCCCTGCTCCACCCTTTCAAGGGTAAAATTCCAGCCGGTTTCTACCCTGTCATTGTAATTTTCCATAAAAACAAAAATTCCTGGGCGCAATTGCATGTGAATGTTGCGAGTTTTCACAACACTATCGTCGTAAAAATACTTTTCTTCAAAGTCAATCCTTTTTTTGTTGGCTGGCGGTAAGATGAAATTTGCCACTACAAACAAGCCCAAGCTAATTAACAAAGCCGAAAAAAAGTAAGGCAAGATAAGCCTTCTGAAACTCATTCCCGAATTTAGCATCGCAACAATTTCGGTATTGAATGCCAATCTGGAAGTGAAAAATATTACAGCGATAAAGATAAAAAGCGGGCTGAGTAAATTTATTACGAAAGGTATGAAGTGTACGTAATAATCTACCACCAACTCGCCCAAAGAGACCTTGTTGTCGATAATCTTGTCAACCTTTTCGGACAAATCGATAATGATCACTACCAAAACCACCAAGACTATGGCAAGGAGGAAGGCTGCAAAGTATTTGCGAACAATGTACCTGTCTAATATTTTCACACCAAGCAGTTTACTTAACCACACGAGATTTGCAAAAATGTAATCTAAAGCCTTGTTTTTAACTTTGGAACCATTTGGTCCTTCCACCGTGCAAACTCTCCTAACTCAATCTTGAGCCTTGCTTGCCCTACCAACCACAAATAAAACGAGAGGTTGTGGAAGGAGGCCAGGATAGGCCCAAGCATCTCATTTGCCACAAACAAATGCCTCAAGTAAGCCCTCGAATGCATTGTATCTACAAACGATGTGCCGTTTGGATCTATGGGGCCAAAATCGTTGTGCCACTTCTTGTTTCTGATGTTTATGATTCCTTCGCTGGTAAACAACATCCCGTTGCGGCCATTACGGGTAGGCATCACGCAATCAAACATATCGACGCCCAAGGCTATGCTTTCGATTATGTTTTCGGGAGTGCCAACCCCCATCAGGTACCTGGGCTTGTCCTTTGGCAAAATGCCGCAAACCAATTCAGTCATTTGGTACATTTCCTCGGCAGGTTCGCCCACCGATAGACCACCAATGGCATTACCCTGGCGGTTCATATCAGAAATAAACTTGGCCGAATCCATCCTCAAATCACGGTAGGTGCTGCCTTGAACTATTGGAAATAACGTTTGGGAATGCTCGTACAAACCCTGGTTGGCATCAAAATGGTTGCAGCACCGCTCCAGCCATCCATGTGTTAGCTGCATCGAATTCTTTGCATACTGGTAACCGCATGGATGGGGAGTACACTCGTCGAAGGCCATTATTATGTCGGCACCTATTGCACGTTGAATGTCCATAACCCTTTCGGGGCTAAAAAAGTGGCGCGATCCGTCAATGTGCGACTGAAACGTAACGCCCTCGTGGGTAAGCTTGCGCCTATGGGCGAGAGAGTACACTTGATATCCCCCACTATCGGTCAGAATGGGTTTGCTCCATCCCATAAATTTGTGCAGCCCACCCGCGCTTTGCAGGATTTCGATGCCCGGCCTCAAGTATAGGTGATAGGTGTTGCCCAAGATAACCTGGGCCTTGATTGAATCTTCAAGTTCCTTGGTAGTAACCCCCTTTACACTGCCCACTGTACCTACTGGCATAAATATGGGAGTCTTTATCTCGCCATGATCTGTTGTGATAGTCCCAGTGCGGGCACTAGTACCAGGGTCATACTTTTCAATCCTGAAATCCATCCTAAGGTGCTTTCTGAAAAAAATTTTGGTCAAAGGTAATAATTACAGTCCAAAATTCACCTGCAAACACATTGTCAAGTTTCATTTGCACCTAAAACGTTATCTTTGCACCCGAATTAGGAATTGCAGTTTTGTTGATATTGACAATTTGATATGTGGTGAGGTTAGAAACACCTTGAATTTTTTTTCTAGGCAAATTGTCAAATAGGGCATCCCCTAATTAAATAATCCTCAAAATACCATTCACAATGCTACGAACACATACTTGCGGCGAACTCAGATTAGAAGATGAAGGCACCATTGTGACCCTTTGTGGTTGGGTGCAGCGCTCGCGCGACCTAGGCGGGATGACCTTTGTTGACCTGCGCGATAGGTACGGCCTAACACAGCTTGCGTTCAACATGGAAACAAACCCTGACCTTTGCCTCAAGGCTCGCCAATTGGGAAGGGAGTACGTTTTGAAGGTTTCGGGCAAAACGGCCGAGCGTAGCAGCAAGAACCTCAAAATGCCTACTGGGGAGATCGAAATAATTGTCTCTGATTTCGAAATCCTCAACGAGGCCGAAACCCCTCCTTTTACAATAGAGGAGAAAACCGATGGTGGCGACGAGCTCCGCATGAAGTACCGCTACCTAGACTTGCGCCGCACCTCTGTACGTGAAAACATGGAGTTGAGGCATAATATGGCCATTGAAACCCGAAAGTATTTGAGCGAGCAAGGATTTCTTGAAGTAGAAACTCCTGTTTTGATCAAGTCAACCCCCGAAGGAGCGCGTGATTTTCTGGTGCCTTCAAGGGTTCACGCCGGGCAATTTTACGCCCTACCCCAATCGCCCCAAACATTCAAGCAATTACTGATGGTTTCGGGTTTTGACAGGTATTTTCAGATAGTAAAGTGCTTTCGCGACGAAGACCTGCGGGCCGACCGCCAGCCCGAGTTCACCCAAATAGACTGTGAAATGTCGTTCGTAACCCGCGAGGACATCTTGAAAACCTTCGAAGGGCTTGCAAGGCATCTTTTCAAATCAATTAAAGGCATAGGCGATGTATCTTTTGGCCGTATGACCTACGCCGATGCCATAAAATATTATGGCAGCGACAAGCCCGACACCCGCTTCGATATGCGCATTGTGGAACTCGACAACCTCGCCAAAAACAAAGGCTTTAAAGCATTTGACGATGCTGAGTTGGTTGTAGCCATAAATGCAGAGGGGTGTGCCGAATATACCCGCAAACAAGTTGATGAACTTACAGAGTGGGTGCGTCGTCCACAAATTGGCGCCAAGGGTTTGGCCTACGTGCGTTACGGCCAGGATGGTTCCATCAAGTCCTCTGTTGACAAGTTTTACACCGTAGATCAACTCAAAGAATGGCTGGATGCCAGCAATGCAAAGCCCGGTGATTTGCTTTTGATCCTAGCCGGCGAAGAAAACCACACCCGCAAGGCTCTTGGGGAGTTGAGGCTCGAAATGGGCAAAAGGCTAGGACTTCGCGATCCAAAGAAGTTTGCCTGCCTATGGGTGGTTGACTTTCCTCTGCTGGAGTGGAACGAAGAATCGCAAAGGTTTTTCGCCATGCACCACCCTTTTACATCGCCACTAAAAGAAGATATTGACCTACTCCGCAGTGCCCCCGGCAGGGCGCGCGCCGATGCTTACGATATGGTAATTAACGGTGTGGAAATTGGCGGTGGCTCCATAAGGATTTACGATCGGGTGTTGCAAGAACGAATGTTCGAGGTTTTGGGATTTACTTCACAAGAAGCCAGGGAACAGTTCGGATTCCTGCTCGACGCTTTCCGCTATGGTGCGCCGCCACACGGCGGGGTAGCATTTGGTTTCGACCGATGGTGCGCACTCTTTGGCGGCCAAGATTCAATACGCGATTTCATCGCCTTTCCGAAAAACAATGCCGCACGCGATGTTATGATTGACAGCCCCAGCACAGTTGACCCGATGCAAATCGACGAGTTGCATCTGAGGCTAAAGGGTTAGGGTGATTATGAAAGCGAGAAAACGGAAAAATAGGTATTGAAAGTTGAGCGAAGGGAGGCAAAATTGCCCGGGAAAAAATAAACAATTTCACCAACCATACCTTTCTAAAGCTCTAGACCCGCTACCTCCTTGCGCCAAACAAAGCGAAACGAACTACTATTTTCACCGATAAAGTGACAGAAATGCAAAGTAATGGTGGAGAATAAAAATTTAAATATGCAAATTCTCCGTCGGCAATTGCTCATACCATTAAATTGCCGATAATCTCATCGCCTTTTAATCTATTGAACCCTACTTTCCAAACTTTTTCTTTACACCGGCAAGCATAACATTGGTCATCCGTTTGAGGTCGTAGGTGCTTTTGAGGCCCCAGTCGCGCTTTGCCACGCTGTCGTCAATGCTTTGTGGCCAGCTATTGGCAATGGCTTGCCTGAAATCTGGGTTGTAAGAAATCTCGAACCTTGGAAGATGTTTCTTGATTTCGGCAGCAACCTCCTTAGGACTAAAGCTAATTCCAGCCACATTGTAGCTTGATCGCGTTTTTATTTTTGAGGCATCGGCCTCCATAATGTCAATGGTTGCTTTTATTGCATCTTCCATGTACATCATAGGCAGGTAGGTGTTTTCTGACAAGAAGCATTCGTAATTCCCTGTTCTTATTGCCTCGTAGTAAATTTCTACTGCATAGTCGGTAGTGCCTCCACCTGCCTCGGTTTGGTAGCTAATTAGCCCGGGATAACGCAGACTACGGCTGTCAATACCAAACTTGTTGAAATAATACTCCAGCCATCTTTCGCCGGCTAGTTTGCTGATACCGTAAACGGTGTTTGGCTCCATTACGGTGAATTGGGGCGTTTCAACCCGTGGTGTTGTTGGTCCAAAAACCGCAATTGAACTGGGCCAGAAAATCTTTTTTAGGTCAAGCTCCCTCGCCAACTCAAGCACGTTGAGTAGGCTCTCCATATTAATGTGCCAACTGGCTATTGGCTTTTTTTCGGCATTGCCCGAAAGAATTGCAGCCAGGTGGTAGATTTGGGTAATCTTGTTGCGGCTTACGGTGCCAAAAAGCCTGTGAGTGTCGAGAACATCCAAAATTTCAAATGGTCCACCATCAGTAATCTCGGGAGCGGCAGGTTTAATGTCGGTTGCAACCACATTGCTATCACCATAAATCTTGCGAAGTTCGAGGGTGAGTTCAGAGCCGATCTGGCCTGCACAGCCAATAACGAGTATTTTTTCCATAATTAAAGTGTTGATGATTTGATGGGAGCAAAGATAGAAAAACTTTCTAGCAACTACATTATTGTCAATTATCGATTATCAATTGACAATTTTCCTGACGATTTCATAATTTTGTGCCTTGAAAATACTTGGATATGATAGAAACTGCTTTGACAATTAGGCTCAAGGAAATCCTTGCCCTATTATTGGGTTCCGATTTTGATGGATCTGGAGTCTTGTTGCAAAAAACTCGCAAGGAGTTTGATGGTGACTTCACATTGGTTGTGTTCCCATTTGTTAAGGCTGCAAGGATGGCTCCCGACCAGTTAGCTGCAAAGGTTGGCAACCTATTAGTGGAAAAGGAGCCTGTTGTCAAGACTTTTAACGTCCTTAAAGGTTTCCTTAACATTGTTTTGGAACCTTCGGTTTGGGTTGACTTTTTGGAAGGAGAAGCAACAAATAGCAGTTACGGCTACATCCCCAAAAGGGAAGGGAAGGCAGTGGTATTGGAGTTTTCTTCGCCAAATACCAACAAACCACTTCACCTCGGGCACGTTCGTAACAACCTGCTGGGTTATTCTGTTTCGCGCATATTGGAAGCTGCCGGCCATAAAGTTGCCAAGGTAAACCTCGTTAACGACCGCGGAATTCACATTTGCAAGAGTATGATTGCCTGGAAAAAGTTTGGCAAGGGCGAAACTCCTGCATTGGGTGGGAAAAAGGGCGATAAGTTTGTGGGAGATTATTATGTGAAGTTCGAATCAGAGTTGAGGAAGCAGGCAAAATTATTGATGGAAGGATCAAATATTTCGGAAGAGGATGCCCGCAAAACTGCCCCTCTTATGAAGGAGGCGCAAGAAATGCTTCAAAAATGGGAAGAAGGGCACCACGAGACCATTGGGGTTTGGAAAACCATGAATTCGTGGGTTTACGAGGGTTTTGAAGCCACATACAAGCGGTTGGGTGTTTCTTTCGACAAGGTTTACTACGAATCCGACACATACCTCTTGGGAAAGAAATTGATTGAAGTAGGGCTAGAACTTGGTGTTTTTGAAAGACGTGATGATGGCTCGGTGTGGGTTGACCTTACCGATGAAGGCCTTGATGAAAAGCTTCTTTTGCGCTCCGATGGAACCTCGGTTTACATAACTCAAGACCTGGGTACAGCACAGCTTAGGTACGTTGATTTCGACCCCGAAAAAATGGTTTACGTAGTTGGAAACGAACAAAACTACCATTTCGACGTGCTCAAAAAAATCTTGAAAAAGCTTTGCAAACCTTACGCCAATGGCATATATCACCTGAGCTACGGAATGGTGGAACTACCAGAAGGCAAAATGAAATCGAGGGAAGGAACGGTTGTTGATGCTGACGACCTGATGGACGAAATGGAAAAAACTGCCAAACAAACCACCGAAGAACTGGGAAAGGTACAGGATTTATCAGAACCCGAGTTGAATGAACTTTACAAAACTGTGGGACTAGGTGCTTTGAAATACTTCATGCTAAAGGTTGACCCAAAGAAGAATATGCTTTTCAACCCGGAAGAGTCAATAGATTTCAACGGACATACAGGGCCATTCATTCAATACACCCACGCTCGAATACGCTCCCTGCTCCGCAGTGCCGGCTGCAGTTCTGATAACTTTGATTTTGTAAACACCATGCCTCCCGAAATGGTAAGCCAAAAAGAAAGAGCCCTGCTTAGGAGCATATACCAGTTTCCGGCAGTAATAACCGAAGCAGCCGCCGAACTCAACCCCGCCACGCTGGCAAACTACGCTTACGATATTGCCAAGGAATACAACCAGTTTTACCACGACCACAGTGTTTTAAACGAACCGGACCCCGATATTAGCAAATTCCGCGTGGCTCTTTCGAAAATTACTGCCACCACTATAAAAAACGCAATGTGGCTTTTGGGAATTGACGTACCGGAGAGAATGTAGGCTGGAGGTAAAGCCGGAGGTGCTGAAATAGCTGTATAATGTAATAATCAGAAGCAAGAAATAAAATAGCGATGAGGTTATTGCCGAAGCGATAAATATTGGTGTTGATAGCTTTTTGAGCAAGTTATACATCGGCGGTGATTTGCCAAAGGCTATTGGCACAATTTACTAGGGCGGAAAGTTTTACGGGAAAGGGATTTCTGATTTGATGTGTGCCGTTTTGGTTGCCGAAAGGGTTTTGGACAATAAAAATCAGGTAAAAACAAGCAATTTATTTTCAGACCGCGAGCTCGAAATCATATTACTTTGCGCCAAAGGACTCAAGGCACGAGAGATAGCCCAACACCTCTTCATAAGCAAGCGCACAGTGGAATGGCATCGGGCCAAAATATTTGAAAAATTGGGAATTAACAACAACATCGAACTGGTTCCATATGCCATCAAGAATGGGATAGTTAGCTTTGAGTGAAGAATTATGATTAAATGGAGAACAATGTGGGGATGCAATTTATCGCTTCTTGCTTGACGCAGTTTTGAAATGTTGAATTGTTTCTGAAGGATTCTGAATAAAATCAAACTATTATGAAAAACTTGTTGGCGTATTTGAAGCTTTTCAGGTGGCATAACCTTTTGTTTATTGCCGGGTTAATGTTTTTTTTCAGGCAGTTTATTTTGATTCCGATTTTCGAAGCAAACCTGGTGGAGCCACAATTATCGGCCTTAAACTTTTTCTTGATGGTTTTGGCAACGCTAATGATTGGTGCGGGGGGATATGCTATCAACGATTACTTTGATCTGCGCAAGGATAGGATAAACCAGCCCGATACGATAGTAGTGGGTCGGTTGATTCCAAGACGGTCGGTGATTTTGTGGCAATGGGTTTTGAACACTGCCGGGGGTATTATAGGGATTTTCATTTCGTGGTATGTCAAGTTTTTCCCTCTTGCAGTAGTATTTTTCTTGGTACCCTTTCTATTATGGCTCTACGGGTTTGCAATAAAAAGATGGTTTGTTTTTGGAAACCTTTTCATTTCGGCTTTGTCGGCATTGATAGTTTACCTTGTTTGCGCCGTTGAGTTGGCAGCGGCAAAATGGCTGGAGTTGCCAAACGCAGTTGTAACGCAAAGCAGGTTCTACACAATGATGTATGGCGGTTTATTGTTTTTCATGTTCCTTGCACTAGAGGTGTTCAAGGATTTTTTCGATTATGGGGGAGACAGAAAAACCGGTGTCAGGTCAATCCCGGTGGTGCTTGGTATCCCGATGGCCCGAAACGTCTTCTTGGGTCTTCTGATTGCTTCGATACAAATTGCAGGCATTTACGTTTTTTGGCTTTCAAAAAACTTCCACCTTGTAAGCGTGGCGTTTTTTCTACTATTGGTGGTCGTTCCACTTGGCATTACAATATTCCAAACCCTCAAACCAATTGAAGAATGGGAGCCTAAAAAATCGCAAAGCCTTTTGAAAGTCATTTTCGTTTTCATAGTTTTATCAATGGTTGTTCAATATTTTTACATAATTTGATGATTTTTTCAGAGAAATTAAGCAATTACGAAATAATTCTTGCCTCCCAGTCGCCACGTCGACGTGAGCTTCTTGCACTAGCCGATATTGAGTTTCGGGTTGAAGTCAGGCCTACGGACGAGTCATTCCCGCAAGGGCTCCAACCAGCGGAAGTGGTACGATACCTGTGCAACCAAAAAATGGATGCTTTTGCCAAGGAGATTGAGGAGTACAAATTCGTTGTCATTACTGCCGATACAATTGTGGTGTTCGATGGAAACATCATTAACAAACCTGCCAATTTTGAAGATGCCAGGAGAATGCTCAGGATGCTATCGGGCCGCACCCACGAGGTGGTTACTGGTGTTTGTATTGGGCACCTTGGCCAAAGGTTAAACATCGAAGACCATGCACTTGTTTCGTTCAAGAACTTTTCTGACCGAGAGCTAGATTACTACATTAAGCAATACCAGCCATACGACAAGGCAGGCTCGTACGGAGTTCAGGAGTGGATGGGCGTGGTAGGCATAACACGTATGGTAGGAACCTACGCAAACGTTATGGGCTTGCCCGTACATAAAGTCGTAGAAGGCTTAAAACAGGTATTGAAACTATAACTCCTTATTGTGCATCTTGTTTTTTTTGATGTTTATTTA
>CAZUWF010000021.1:0-39974 GCA_964624065.1 uncultured Bacteroidales bacterium | reverse complement strand
AAAAAGCGGCGATCAAAATTGTTATTACCATTATATTACTGTAAGATTAAATTAAAAAAAACCCACAGAATTCAGGAAGGGTTAATGGAAACCCCAAGAATACAAGTTTTGGGCGTTGGCGCTTCGCGAACTTCCAATGCCCGTAAACGGGCCACTAAAAGTGGCAAGGCCTGTTCTTAAAACACCAAACTACTCCCAGTTGTTTGAAATGATGTTAAGTTTCAAAAACGTATTCCTGAATTACTGCGGGTAAATCAATTTTTTTTCAAAGAACTTTAGAATTTTTCAAGACAATTGTCGAGTACTTCATCCAGTTGAGCAAGTTCCGTTTGAACTTCCGCCAATTTTTCGGCCTTGTCCTTATTGTTCAGGTTCTCGGTGGCAAAAAACAATGAAACCATTGCCAACAGATCCTGGCTGTCCTTGAAGGCGTGGGCCGAGGCGTACTGAGCCATCTTTTCCTTTAACATTTTTCCGGCCTCCCGAAGGAAAAACTCCTCTTGGGTGCTTCTAACCTTGAGCCTGTAAGGCCGTTCGGCAATAACTATCGAAATAACTTGCTCCCTCATCCAAGAATGAAAAACTATCTATTCAAAAGCGCGTAACACTTGTCAATTTCCCGCAACATTTCATTGATCTTTTGCTTTGCCTGCTTGGAGTGAACCTTATCAAAAGTTTGAGAAAAAACATTATTGACCAATTCTTGCTCAACCAATACCTTATTCTCTCTTTCTCTTACAATGGCGGCCTCCAACATCCGGTTTTGATCTTCAAGCTTTTCAATCCGCTCCTGCAACCTCAAGTTGCTAAGAGCAAGTTTTTGAACCTTGATCTTGATTCCTTGAATGGTCAGAGAAAGCTCCTCCATTTTGCTTTTACAAAAGATTTTTACAAATTTAGGACATTTTTCTCGGTTTTGTTAGAAAAAAAGGAAAAATTATCCTATTTTAATCTAGTTTAAAAAAATCGGGCAAATTAGAGCAAAAAGTAATTATTTTTGAAAAGGTTTTTCTTTACCTCCACCTTACCGCAAAGGAAATGAAGGAAGATTTTTTGACATTTTTGTGGAAAAATAGGCTAATTAATCACGAGAATTTGGTTTTGGCTAGTGGTGAACCTGTAGAAGTACTGCATCCCGGAACTGAAAATCTTGATGCGGGTCCCGACTTTTTTTCGGCCAAAATTAAGATTGGCGGCACGATATGGGTCGGCAATGTTGAAATACATTTAAAGAGTTCAGCATGGTTGCAACACAAGCACCACCTTAACGAGCAATACCACAACATTATTCTTCACCTTGTCCACGATAATGATTGCCATTTGGAAGAAATCAAGCAGAAAAACATTAATGTTCTTGAGATCAAGGATTATTACGATAAATCTCTTTTTGAGCGGTACGAGGTCCTTGTGAAAGCCAAAAGTTGGATTCCCTGCCAAAACCAAATTAATGGGGTTGATGATTTTTTGGTGCGAAATTGGTTGGAAAGACTTATGGTTGAAAGGCTTGAAGGCAAATCTCGGGAGGTTTCCGATTACCTTGCATTCTTCAAAAATGACTGGGAGCAAACCTTCTTCTACTTTTTGGCCAAAAACTTGGGATTCAGGGTTAATTCTGCGCCATTTGGCATTTTAGCTCAGAGAACACCATACCTTTTACTTAAAAAAAATAGTGACGATTTGCAGAAATTGGAAGCCATTCTTTTGGGCCAAGCCGGATTGCTTTCGGAAAATCACAATGATAGTTACGCTCGCATTCTTAACAAGGAGTACAAATACCAATTGGGGAAGTACGGCCTTGAACCCATACCTGGGAGCCTTTGGAAATTTTCCAAGCTAAGGCCTGCAAATTTTCCTACCATTAGAATTTCTCAACTTGCGGCCCTACTCCACCGGACAAGACATTTTTTTAGAAATGTGGTTGAGGCCCAAACAATAGAAGAAATACACAGCCTTTTCTCCGCCAAGGTTTCTGATTATTGGGAAACCCATTACACCTTTGATAAAGAATCGACGAGGCGATCAAAGGGCCTTGGGGCTTCATCGATCCAAAATATTATAATCAACACTGTAGCACCGGTTCTATTCGTTTACGGCAGGCAAGCCAACAATGAAAGGACGAGCCACAAGGCCATCGAATTCTTGGTGGCAACTCCTGCAGAGGTTAACTCAATTATTGAGAGGTGGTCATCGGTTGGGGTAAGCCCATTTAATGCCTCCGAATCACAGGCCTTATTGGAGCTATACAAATTCTATTGCAGCCAGCGAAAGTGTCTCGAATGCCATATAGGGGTTAATTTGGTACGGCCAAAAAAAAACTACTCCCCGACAAAAAAGCCAAGGAGTAGTTAAATTGGTAAAGAAAAACTTACTTGATCAGATTGACTTCGGTCCTACGGTTTTTCTCGCGGTTTGCTTTGGTTGTATTGGGCATGGCTGGTTTTGAGTAACCAAACCCTTCCAATACCAACCTATCTCTTGAAATACCCTTGTTTTCCAAGTACCTTGCTACAGAAGTAGCCCTGTCCATCGAAAGGGTTTTGTTGTATTTTTCAGCACCGGTGGTGCATGTGTGGCCATCCAATTTTAGTTTTGCTCCTGGATGATCGAGCATATACCTAACAACATCGTCAAGGCTCTTGAAGAACTCAGGTCTAACGAATGCGCGATCAAAATCAAAGTAAACTATGGTCCTTGGGAATTCCACAACCTTTGGAGGTTCTGGCTTGGGCTCTGGCTTGGGCTCTGGCTTGGGCTCTGGCTTGGGCTCTGGTTTGGGCTCTGGCTTGGGCGGTGGTGGTGTAATGACCGGGGTATCCTTGGGTTTGGACTTACCAATGCTAAAAACCACCCCTGCCGAATGAGCCATATACAGATCATTGCGGTCGCTAACCTTGAAATCTCTTGAATCATCGAAGGTCAAGAATAGAGTACTTTGAAGCCTAAAGGCGAACCAATCGTTAAGCCTGAAATCTGTCATTAATCCTAGAGGAGCGGTAAGGTCGTTGCCAGTATTGATCATTCTTGGGAACCCATCTTTCAAGTTGTATGCCGACATGCCGAAGCCACCGAAAAGTGCCGGGGCAAACCAACTGTCCTCTGGCAAGAAATAACCGTTGTAGAGCTTGTAAATCAGCCTGAAGTTGAAATCAAACTTCTTGCCCATTAGCAGTTCGTTGAATACCCCTTGATCGTTTTTCTTCCCATATCCAACACTTCCCAAGCCAAGGCCGAAACCGAGGTTCAGTGACCTATTGAGGTGAAAGTCAAGACCCCCGCCAATAAAACCATACTTGTCGAGCGGCGTAGAAAACTTAAAAAGTCCGCTCCCAAGATCGCCTGAGTATTCATTGATTCCAGCCAAGAGGTTAACACCTACCGGCCGATTTTCACTTTGGGCTCCTACGGTACCCATTGTCATAGCTACAGCTAAAAGAAGTAAAATGGTTTTTTTCATAAATTTAGGTTTAGGTTGATGATATTTATTGGTTCTAATTTAGTAAAACAAAAATAGGCAAAAAAATAAACAAAAGTCAATTGTAAGGTTTTTTTTTAAAAACTGATTCTGGCTCCTATGAATCTTTTATTTTATTGGTTATCAATGCTTAAATGAAGTAAGCATCCAAGACAAGGCCACCGAACGGAATTTTTTACTGGAATATTTGGAGAAAATTGCAAAAACTTCGCTGCAAATTTCATTAAAAATTACAATTTTTTGAATGTTTTGTTAGGTTTGAAGGATCAACCTGATAAGGCATGATTGGGAACTACACTGCATTAGATGGTGTTTGGGTAATTCAACCCTTCGACCAAGGTACTGGGTCCAATTTTGGGATCAAAGTGCACCCGCCTCCTATTGGAATTGCTCCGGTAATTTCACCCATAACATTAGAAAGCTTATCAGCTGCCCAGATTAATATTACAGAATTTTGCGTACCACTAAATTGGGACAAATTTTTTCTCTCATTGACTTCTGCAACCAAAATTGTTGCAGAACTTTCGAAGCTGACTTGCAAATTGGTCTAACTTAGGGCTTGGAGGGTGTGTATGACACCTTTATTGACCTTTTTGATCTTAACTAGCAATTGTGAAAAATGAGTTTTGGCTCCCCAAAAACCACTGGCCTAAATTCTACCACAGTTTCCCACAAAATCTTATGCAATAACCAACGAATAGCATTACAGTTTACTTTTTGGCCTCCACAAGAAAAATGGCCACGCGTTCAATTGAATATTTTAAAGGTACAAGATCCAAAATAAAAGGAGGCCACCCTTCCCAATGGTGGCCTCCCTATTTCAATGTCACTAAAAGCCCTAAAGGTTCTCGTATTCTTTCAATATTCCTTTTACCCCGTCGGTAGTTACCCTACCGTAGGTTTTGTCTCCCACCATAACCACCGGAGCGAGTCCGCAGGCCCCTACACAGCGAAGGCATGTGATTGAGAACTTGCCATCGGGGGTAGTTTCGCCCACCGGTACCTTCAAAATTCGCTTGAACTCGTCGAGCACCTTTTCGGCACCCCTAACGTAACAAGCAGTGCCAGTGCAAATGCTTATAGGGTACTTGCCCTTGGGTAGCATAGTGAAAAAGGAATAAAAAGTTACAACGCCGTAAACTTTTGCAACGGAGATATTCAATCCCAACGCAACCTCTTCCTGAACTTCCGCTGGAAGGTAACCGAAGTGCTCCTGGGTTTTGTGCAGAACATTGATCAGCTCGCCTGCCTCGTTATTGAAAGAAGCGCAAATTTCCTTGATTTTCTGCACGTCGTTTTCCTTGAGTTTTAATTTTACTGAAGTCATTTATATTGTTTTTTTCGATTAATCACAAGTTAATTAAATATCACCTAATCAATGTCAATATGGCGAATTTTCTTTTCAAAGTATTGCGTGTGCAATAGCTCGTGAGCCTTGTGACTCATGGGTTTTCCCAAAAACTCTTCATAAAGCTTGATAATGTAAGGATTCTCGTGCGATTTGCGAAGGGTTTTCAATTCGTCCTCGGTGTAAATGGCCTTGTGCCGTGCCTTGATTACTTCCGAATTACCATGGTGCAATGGTTGGCCTCCACCCCCAATACAACCACCCGGACAAGCCATTATCTCAATGGCATGGAACTCACTTTTTCCTGCCTTAATTTCCTCAAGAAGTTTGCGGGCATTACCAAGGCCATGGGCGATTCCAATCTTGATCGGAACTCCACCAAAATCAATTGTAGCGGCCCGGATACCGTCCAATCCCCTTAGTTGTTCGAAATCTACCTTTTGGAGGGTTTGCTTGGTGTGTAGCTCGTAGGCGGTTCGCACTGCAGCCTCTATCACACCTCCGGTTGTACCGAAAATTACTGCTGCTCCTGTGGACTCACCCAAAGGTTTGTCAAAGTCTTCATCGGGCAAGCCGTTGAAATCAATGTTGGCACCTTTTATGAGTGCAGCAAGCTCCCTTGTAGATATGGAGAAATCCACATCAGGGTTTCCGTCAACCTTGAATTCTTCGCGCGAGGCCTCATATTTCTTTGCTACACAGGGCATTACCGAAACAACAACCATATCCTTGCGGTTAACTTTAATCTTGTCTGCAAAGTAGGTTTTGGCAATCGAGCCGAACATTTGCTGAGGCGAACGGGCGGTTGAAGGGATATCTAGCATATCGGGGAAGTAATACTCGAAAAAGTTTACCCAACCCGGGCAGCACGATGTGAGCATTGGCAATTTTACGGATTTATCGCCACCAAGGAAGCGACCCAACCTATCTAGCAGTTCGCTTCCTTCTTCCATAATCGTGAGGTCAGCAGCAAAGTCGGTGTCAAATACATAATCGAATCCAAGCCTACGCAATGCGGCTGCCAATTTGCCTGTTACCAATGTACCTGGCTCAAGGCCAAACTCTTCTCCCAGAGCAGCCCTGACTGCCGGCGCGGTTTGAACTACCACTGTTTTTGTTGGGTCGGCCAATGCCCTTATAACCTGAGGGGTGTGATCCACCTCGGTTAGAGCTGCGGTTGGGCACACTGCAACGCATTGTCCGCAATAGGTACATTCACTATGGTCAATATCGCGTTCAAATGCAGGAGCCACAACAGCTTCGAAACCACGATGAATTGCCGAAAGTACTCCAACTGTTTGAAAATCATTGCACATAGTTTCACACCTTCGACACATAATGCACTTATCTACATCCCGAATTATTGCTGGCGATAGGTCTTTCTTGTAGGTCGATTTCTCCCCCTCGTAAGGAATGCTCCTGACACCCATTTTTATTGCCATACTTTGCAAGTCGCAATTACCGCTTTTGGCGCAGATAAGGCAGTCGAACGGATGGTCAGAAAGGATTAGCTCAAGAACCGTGCGACGGGAATTTAAAACCCTCATACTGTTAGTTCTAACAACCATTCCTTCGCAACACTCGGTTGCACAAGCTGGAGCTAGGTTCCTGCGCCCCTCCACTTCCACCACACAAACACGGCAACCTCCGGGTTTGTGTTCTATTTTCAAATCGGCCAGGTTCATGTAACAGAGTGTCGGGATATGGATTCCCAAATTCTTGGCGGCATGGTAAATCGTTGTGCCCTTTTCAACCTCAACCGGCGTCTTGTCAATTGTTAATTTTATTAGTTCCATTATTTTTATCGTTGATTATTAGATTATTGTAATTGCGTTGAACTTGCATTTTTCCAGGCAGGCACCACATTTGATGCACAACGACTGGTCAATGAGGTGAACCTGCTTTCTTTCGCCCGAGATGCAATTAACAGGGCAATTACGGGCGCAGGCGGTACAACCAACGCAATTTTCAGGAATAACCAAGTACTTTATTAGATCCTTGCACTGCCCGGCGAAGCATTTCTCCTGTGTTACGTGAGCAACGTATTCATCGTAGAAATTGTCAAGAGTTGAAAGCACAGGGTTTGGCGAAGTTTGTCCCAATCCGCAAAGCGAAGTATCTTTGATTACATTGCTCAAGTTCCTTAGCTTGTCAAGGTCTTCCATTGTACCATGGCCCTTGGTAATCTTGTCGAGTAGCTCGTACAGGCGCTTGTTTCCGACACGGCAGGGAGAGCATTTTCCGCAAGATTCCTCAACGGTGAAATCAAGATAAAACTTGGCAACGGAAACCATACAATCGTCCTCGTCCATTACAATCATACCGCCGGAGCCCATCATGGAGCCTGCAGCAAGGAGGTTGTCGAAATCAATTGGAGTATCGAGGTGCTTGTCCGTAAGGCAACCGCCGGAGGGACCTCCGGTTTGAACCGCCTTGAATTTCTTTCCATCCTTGATGCCTCCACCAATTTCAAATATTACTTCACGAAGGGTAATGCCCATCGGAACTTCAATTAGTCCCACGTTATTGATTTTTCCGGCGAGGGCAAATACTTTGGTTCCTTTTGATTTTTCAGTCCCGATGCTCGCAAACCATTTCGCACCCTTGTTGAAAATAGCAGGAATGTTGGCATAGGTTTCAACGTTGTTAACGTTTGTAGGCTTGCCGAGGTATCCACTTTCGGCTGGGAATGGTGGCTTGAAGGTTGGCTCGCCACGGTGTCCTTCCATCGAGTGAATTAGGGCTGTTTCCTCTCCGCAAACAAATGCACCTGCACCGTAGCGCAATTCAATATCAAAGCTGAATCCGCTTGCCAAAATATCTTCGCCCAGGAGCCCATATTCCCTTGCCTGGTTAATGGCGATCTTGAGCCTGTGTATAGCTAATGGGTACTCTGCACGGATGTATATCAAACCTTTTGTGGCACCTATGCAATAGCCATTGATAATCATCGATTCGATAACACTGTGAGGATCGCCTTCAAGAATTGACCTATCCATGAAGGCGCCCGGGTCGCCTTCGTCGGCATTACAAACAACGTATTTTTGGTCGCCTGGTGAGTTTTTTGCAAATTGCCACTTTAATCCTGTGGGGAATCCACCTCCACCCCTACCACGAAGTCCAGAGTCGATAACTTCCTTGATGGCTTGCTCGGGAGTCATCTCGCCCAAAACCTTTGCAAGGGCTTCGTAACCATCAGCAGCAAGGTATTCGTTGATGTTTTCTGGGTCGATGAAACCACAATTACGAAGGGCAATTCTTATTTGCTTCTTGTAAAAGCCCATTTGCTTCGAATCAGCTACCCTTTCCTTCCTAACCGGATCTTTAAACAAAAGGCGTTCAACCTTGCGGCCTTTTAATGCGTGTTCTGCAACTATTTCGGCAGCATCTTTTGGCTCAACCCCAACGTAAAAAGTATTATCAGGAATAACCTTCACAATTGGGCCTTGCTCGCAAAAACCAAAACAACCAGTTGTTACCACCTGAACGCTGCCTTCAAGGCCATTTTCAAGTACTTCCTTCTTAAGGTTGTCGTGGAGAATATCGCTGGCAGAAGCTCGGCAGCCGGTGCCTCCGCAAACAAGTAGGTGCATATTGTACTTTGCCATCTCTTTTTTCCTTATTTTGTATTATTGTCAATGGTTTCATAATTCACCGGAATGATACCGTCGAGAAGCTCGCCGTTTTTGATATATTTTTCAATAATATCATCGGCCTTTTTGGTATCAACATCGCCAAACACCAAAGGATCCTTACCGGGAAGCTTTACTTCCACCGTAGGTTCGGCATAACTGTAACCCATATCGCCAACTTGATTTACAATTGCGTCAACATTTCTTTTTTCGCATTCGTCTATCAAAAATTCCATAACTTGCTTGGCACCAGAAGCAATGCCGCTCGTGCCCATACCTACCCTAATTAAAACCCTTCCTTCAGGATTTTCGCTTTTTTCGCGCAAGGCAATTTTTGATTGAAGCTCGGCCTTCATCGCTTTTAAATCGGCCAAAGATTTGATTTTTGTCATAGTCTTACTCCCTTTTGTTTTTTGTGTAACGATTATTTGTTAAAATTAAAAAATAATTAAATTGCATTTATCGAAGTTAGGTTTTCATTCAACATTTCTTTCAAAAACCTTATGATTAATGGATCGTTGATTGGCGTACCTTCGAGGGCTTCGTTTACCTCGAGGGTGTCTAAAACATATTGACCGCCCTCTACAAAGTGGTTGTATTTAAACCTAACTTCAGGATTTCCGCCAATAATCAAAGCCATCACTCCTGAAATATCTCCGATGGGAGGTCTGTCAATATGATCGAGATTGAAAGTGGCGGTTAGTTTAGTACCCATTCCTTGCGTTGATTCAATTTTCAGCCAACCTCCGGTTTGCTCGGCATTTTGTTTGAGAAGTGAAACTCCCATTCCAACCTTGCGAGTGGTTCGGGTGGTATAGAAAGGGTCCGCAACCTTTTGCAAGGTCTCGGCCGACATTCCACGTCCGTTGTCAATAATGGAAATTGAAAGCAGATTTGCAGATAAATTTTGGTCAACGATAATGCTAACCTCGCTCGCCCCCGCCGCAGTGCTGTTCTGTACAATATCCAAAATATGTAACGAAAGATCCTTCATTAATCAATAATTGACTATAATGGTTTTGCGGTTTCCCGAATTTTTAAGAGCCATCGAAATTTCATCGAAGCTTATTTCCTCCATTTCGAAAGTAGTGGTGCTTGAGCCTATGTCTTTTGGCTGGTGAGCATCAGAACACCTGATGAAGGTTTGAGTTGAAGCACCTTTTAGTGCCCTTCCAAGGCTTTGGGGTGTGGAAAATGGGGTTATCTCGAATGCATCGGCAATTAGACCAGCCGGCGCGAATCCCAATTGGCTCATAAGGCTATTCTTGTGCCTGTCGATGTGGGCCGGAATGAACAAACCTTCGAGTTCATGAACCTTTTCTTCAACTTGGTGTATGTTTTGCGATATTGCCGAAATCAACAACCTCTCTACCTCCTCCACAATCATTTCGTCTTGGTCAACAACCACTTGGTGCCCAAAATACTTTGGGTTGTTCTTAATGCTGGGCAAATGAGCGTCAAGGTAAACCTGAAACCTTGATAATGATTCAAAGTTTTTGAAAAATGCCAAGCAGTGAACTTCCTCCTTGGTGGTAACCTCAGCTCCGCATAATACGAAAATGTTTTTCTCGGCGGCCAACTTGCTAACCAACGGGCCGTGCCTTGTGGAGTTATGATCGGCAATACCGATAATGTCGATATTCCTGGCACGGGCAATTTCGACTATTGTAGCCGGACTCATTTCCAACGATCCGCAAGGCGACAGAAGGGTGTGTATGTGTAGGTCGGCCGTGTATTGATTCATTACTTCCAGATGCAATAAAGCCTTCCTGCTACCTCAAATGTTGGCAGGCTTGTTGCCAAAACCGGGATTCCCTCCTCCTCTGCTTGTTGGGCCATATCTGTATCGGGCTGATGGCCAGATACCAGGATAATGGCTGCAAGATCTTTCAACGAAGCAATGGCCATAACATTTTTGTGTGTTTGGAGGGTAATCCAAACTAATCCCTCGTCGGCATTGCCCATAACATCGCTCAAAAGGTCAGACACATATCCACCCTTTACTTGGCGATCTAAACCCTCGCTGCCTGCAAGTACGGTCAAACCTAATTCCCTAACTATTTCTGATACTTTCATATTGATCTTGTTCTTTTAGTCTTCAAACTTATCCTTACCCCAGATTTCCTTCATTATTTCCATTGAGTCGGCATAGGTAATCCACTGATTTTTCTCGTATTTCTTTTGCACGAAAATGCAGTTGGTTACTTCTGCCCTACCCTGCACAATGTCCTCGGCAAGCGATTTGCACGTTGGCGACCCGCACAAACCGCAATCAACGTATGGCAATGATTTCATTATTTCTCTCACCATTTGCATTTTGAGCATTGCCTGCTTGGTATCATCATCGAGCTTGCTCATGGAGCGTGGCAATACCTTTTTTAGTGTGATGTTTTGCAGCAAATATTCTTGGTGGTTCTCAATGGCAAAATTTCCCTTGGGTTCGTGGGTTTCTTCTTCTTTTAGTTGTGCTGCGATTTTGCGTAGGCGCTCAACGGTGTAAAATCTGTTTCCGCTGGTAAGTATCCCTCCGGCGCAGCTTTGATCACAAGCCCTCAATTCGAGAAAATCGATTTCGGGTTTTTCCTTGTTCTCGAGGTTTTCCAAAAATTCAATCACATTGCCAATTTCGTCTATGGCAAGTGCCCTACCTGGCATTTGGGAGGATTCGCCCTCGGTTAGGCTCCAAACAATCTCGTCTGATTTTAAACGTGTGGTTGACAGGTGGATTTCTAGGTTTTCCTCTAGACCGACCCGTTTTACGTTGGTGAAGACCTTGTTGAAGATAAAATCCATATTTATTACCCCTGTAATATCCGATTGCTCCCTCCCAACGGGACTCTTAACCGCTGCAATTTTGGCCGCGCACGGGGTAATGTAGAAAATTCCCACGTCCTTGGGGTTGGCGCCTTCATCAACTAGGCTTTTTTTGATGTAATTTGCAGTTACATCAAGTGGGGCATTGAGCAATATGAGATTTTCGGTTAGTGCAGGGAATTGTACTTGGATTAATCTAACTATGGCGGGGCAAAAGGTTGAAATGAGAGGTTTTGTCTCCTTTTTGCTTTCAAGGTATTCCTTGATGGCATTTTTCAAAATCCTAACACCGTACTCAACATGGACCACGTGGGTGAAACCGAGTTTATGAAGAACTTCGTAAATCTTAGTTAGTTTTACCTCAGCCGGGAACTGCCCCAATAAAACACTCGGGATCAATGCAACACGCTGACTGTAGGAAAAAATTTGGCTGAAATCATCCTGTTCGACAATGATTGCGCCAACCGGACAAGCCTGGTAGCATTTTCCGCAATCAACGCATCTATTGTCGGTTAGGTCTGCCTTCCCGCCATGAATCCTAATGGCATGGGTTGGGCAAACATTCATGCAATGTGAGCATCCAATGCAAACCTCCTTGCGGAACTTAAGAGCGTGATGGAAATACTTTACTGCCATTCTTTACAGCCTTCTAGTTGAAGAACATTGTTATTACAACTCTGGTGCCTTTATTTACTTCGCTAAAAACTTCGAGTTTATCGGCACTCCTTTTCATATTTGGAAGACCCATTCCGGCCCCGAAGCCCATTTCGCGTACAGACTTGCTGGCAGTTGTGAAACCTTCCTGCATTGCCAAACCAATATCCGCGATTCCTGGTCCTTGGTCCTCCAATTCGATTACAATACCTTTTTCGTTGATGCTTGCCACAATTACACCCCTGAGCGCGTGAGCTACTATATTTACCTCCGCTTCGTAACAAGCAACAATGGTCCTCTTAATAATGCTATGGTCAACGTTTAGCTGCTTTAGTATTTTCTTGATATCACTGGATGCATGCCCAGCGTGGGTAAAATTACCCCCTTCAACATCGTACTTAAATTGCATTGAATAATATTGGATGCTCATCTTTTCAATACTCTGGTTTAATACCTGCGGTGTATAGTATGCCACTGGTCTTGAAAACCGAATACCTGCACTCTATTATCACCAATCCGTTTTCGTTGGCCAGATCTATCATTTCCTGCGAGACTTTCTTGTTTCGGGCAATAACCACACAATTTATATCCGAAAACTCTGCGGTGCGCACTGTTTGCAGGTTGCACAACCCGGTTACCAAAAGCGAATTGGTGGTGTGCAAGGTTAGGACATCGCTCATAAGATCGGAAGCACAGGCATACTCAACCTGGTGATGAATATTGTGGTGTCCGCAAACCACTATGCCGTCAATCAATCTTGCTATTTCTGAAACAGTCATTAATTTTCCTTTTGAAATACGGAAGTGGCTTAGTAATCAAAAACGGGTATTCGAAATTTCGGTGCAAAATTAACAACATTATTTTGAATAACAAATAGGAGTTGTTAATTTATTCACAATATAAACAAGAATTTCCATTAACCAATATTGAATTGGTTTTAAGCAACTTGAAAGGAAAAGGAGTAGAAAGTTTATGACGAAAAATTTTTACAAAGGGAGGGTAACGGTGAAAGTACTGCCAACATCTGGCGTACTATGAACCTCAATGGTGCCGTTGTACATTTCAATCATTTTCTTGGCAATGGAAAGTCCTAATCCACTTCCGGTTATGTACTTGGTTTTTTCATTCTTGATTCTTTGAAAATCCTTGAAAAGCAATGACATTTCCTCGGCAGACATCCCAATTCCGGTATCCTCAACCTTTACTACAACGGAATTTGGGTTCTTTTGGACATTAATGAAAACTTTTCCATTTTCCCTATTGTATTTCACCGCGTTTGAAACCAAGTTGTTGAAAATGATTTCCAATTCATTTTTATCTGCATTTACCATTATATCCTCATCACCGGCCAGAGTCACTTTGTTGTTCTTTTGAATGGCCAAGGGTTCAATAGCATCGGCAACTCCCCTTATAATTTGGTACAGGTCAAGTTGCCTTATGTCGCGGCTTTTGGTGCCCGATTCGGCGCGAGATAAATCGAGGAGGTCAAGGATTAGCCCCCTCATGCCTCTTAATCTTTCTATTGAACGGTCGATCATTTCTTTGTAGGCGTCGATATTGTCTCCTACTTGCTTGTCTTTCATTATTTTCAGGTACCCTTCAACGGCATTAATTGGAGATTTTAGCTCGTGCGAAAGAACCGATAGGAACTGAAACCTTACCTCCTTTCCTTCTTCTTTGAGCTGCTTGGTCATACGGCGCAAGTAGAGGTGTTTTGTAAGGCTTTCTATGGCAGTTTTTAATTCTTGGGGAGTAAATGGTTTGGGAACGAAACTGAAAGCTCCGTGATTTGTAGCTTTTATAGCCAGGTCAAGCGAAGCATAGGATGTTATCATCGTAACCGCCATATCGAGGTTCTTGGATTTGATATGTTCCAAAACTTCAATACCTTCAATTCCAGGCAGCTTGTTGTCAAGCAAAACTATGTCAACCTGTGAGTTTTCAATTATTTCCAAAGCCTGTTCGCCACTTTCGGCCTCAAGTATATGGTATGAAATATCCTCCTCCATAAAAGGATAGTTTACCGAGAAGTTCCTTAAGGACCTTGCCACGCCCGACCTTATTCCGGGTTCATCGTCAACAACAAGCAAATTGAGTTTATTCATTTATGGTTTAGGTTTTTTTGATAAATATTTTGCCACAAACTTAATAAAAAAAGTTTGAGGTGCTGTTTGTTTGTGCCTCGGGGTCGGAAATTTTTAAAAAAACCACCTACCCTGAAGCAAGTGGTTGAAGACTGAAATTTAGGTGTGATTCCGCCAGGATTCGAACCTGGGACCCACAGCTTAGAAGGCTGTTGCTCTATCCAACTGAGCTACGGAACCAGCTCGCATTTAAGTGGGGTGCAAAGGTAATTTTAATTATTGAATTCTTTATAAAAAAATTGCCCCATTAGTGTGTCAATATTTTGTAACATTGTGTTTGGTTTTGAGTTAATAAATTTACTAGTATGCCTCTTGATTTTCAGTGCTTATGCACAAAAACCATTTCAAAAGCAATTTCTTGGCGGCTTACATTTGTTGTTTCCCTCACTTTTTTTACATTAAACCTTACCCAGGCACAAATTAATTTCGAAATGAGAGGTGCTTGGGTAGCCACGGTGATGAATATCGATTGGCCTTCAAAGCCCGGACTCGATCCTGGGATCCAGCGGCAAGAAGCGATCACCATTTTGGATAAAGCAAAATCTATGGGCTTTAATGCAATCTTTTTGCAGGTAAGGCCCGTGGCCGATGCCATTTATCCAAGCGTGTTAGAACCCTGGTCTGCCTTTCTGTCGGGCAAGGAAGGTATGGGGCCAAAACCAATGTACGATCCACTGCAATTTTGGATCGAGCAGGCACATAGGCGCGGACTCGAGCTTCATGCATGGATCAATCCTTTCAGGGCTAGCCTTGGTAGTAATAGAGAAAAAAATCCATCAAATGCAGTGGTCAAGCATCCGGATTGGCTTGTTAGGTATGGCGAAAGGCATTATTTTGATCCCGGCCTCCCGCAGGTGCGCCAATACCTTTTCGAGGTGGTTTCGGACCTGGTAAGTAGGTACGATATTAATGGAATCCACATTGATGATTACTTTTATCCCTATCCAATCAAAGATGAGGTTTTTATCGATTCTAAATCTTTTGGTTTGTACGGCGCAGGTATGGAACTTAAACAGTGGAGGAGGCAAAATGTGGATTTGGTGATAAGGGGGCTTAACGAAACGATAAAAAACCTTAAACCCTGGGTGAAGTTTGGAGTTAGTCCGTTCGGGGTATGGCGAAATAAGTCAAATGACCCTAGAGGCTCGGATACACGTGCCGGTGTGCAATGCTACGACGACCTGAACGCCGATATCCTACTATGGGAGAGGGAGGGTTGGATTGATTATATAATTCCTCAAATATATTGGTCAACCCGAGAGCTGCCAGCAAATTACATTACACTTTTAGATTGGTGGAACACCGTAACATTAAACAGGCACCTTTATATAGGCCACGCATTGTACAAGATTAATGCAAGTAACAAAACTTGGGAAAATCCGGGTGAAATGTCCGACCAAATAAAAACTGCCAGGCAGAGGAAAAATGTTAGGGGAAGCGTTTTTTTCAGCATGGTCCATCTAGACAGAAGTGATTTGTTTGGACTCCAAGATAGCCTGTCAGGCAAATTGTACCGAGTTCCTGCATTGCCCCCGCCAATGCCATGGCTTGGGCAGCAACGACCCTTGCCTGTGAAAAATCTAGAAATAGTTAATAATTTAATTAGCTGGCAAGGCCAACACACTGATAATATTGGCACAGATGCCAATAAATATTTGGTAATTTTGGAGCCTGGAAGCAGAAAAGCCAAGGCTGGTGGACGGATCATTTTCGTTACCGGGCAAGACTTTTTCGAATTGCCAAAGAGGCCCAAGAATGAAAGGGCAAGGTACAATGTTTGCGTTATAGCTGTTAATAGGCTAAGTAACCTTAGTGACGACAACCCAAGGAAAAGAATAACCTATTGAGCTTTTTATATGTATTTTATTGGCTTTTGCAATATTTCATAATTTACGAGCAATTTTAACAACCCAGTTTTTCAATTTATTTCGAAACAAACCACAGCCACACCATGAATGACACACCGGTTCCGTTTGAGAGGGTTGAGGAGCAAATAAGGCTTCTCGGATTATCAAGCGTTGGAAATGCCAGCATCCGCGAAATCAAGAAATTAGTTGACAATGTTGAGGCAGATACCGGCATAAAGTACATTAGGATGGAAATGGGGATTCCTGGTCTTCCGCCTGCTCAAATAGGGGTAAATGCCGAGATCGAGGCCCTTAAAGGCGGAATTGCCGCCATCTATCCAAACATTTCGGGGATCACGCCACTAAAAAACGAAATTTCCAGGTTTCTGGAGCTTTTCATGGGGGTTGAAGTTAGCCCCGAGGCATGCATCCCCACTGTTGGGTCAATGCAGGGAAGCTTTGCTGCTTTTACCACTGTTACCAGGATGTATCCCGAAAAAAATAGGATCTTGTTTATAGACCCCGGGTTTCCAGTACACAAGCAGCAGTGCATGGTGCAAGGGATTCCTTTCGATAGTTTTGATGTTTACGATTACCGTGGGGATAAATTAAGGGAAAAGCTTGAAGAAAAGCTTTCAAATGGAAAAATTGCAGCCTTATTGTATTCCAATCCGAACAATCCTTCTTGGATTTGCTTTACCGAAAAAGAACTCAGGACAATTGGCGAACTTTCTCAAAAATACAATGTGATTTGCCTTGAAGACCTTGCCTATTTCGGAATGGATTTTCGAAAAGACTTTTCTAAGCCAGGAATCCCACCGTACCAACCCACGGTGGCAAACTACACCGAAAATTACATTTTGTTCATATCCAGCTCAAAGGCATTTAGTTACGCAGGTCAACGGATTGGGATGATGGCAATCTCCAACAAGCTTTTCAATAGCAAGGCAGAGGGCTTGAAAAGGTTTTACAATTCAGACAATTTCGGGCACTCAATGGTTTACGGCACCATTTATGCCCTAAGTTCTGGAACTTCCCATTCGGCTCAATACGCTTTGCACGCAATGCTGAAGGCTGCCAACGATGGCACCTTCAACTTTATTGAGCCCAACAAGGAATATGCCCGGAAGGCCAAGGTCATAAAGGAAATGTTTCTTAAGAATGGGTTCAGGCTAGTTTATGACAAGGACGAAGACCAGCCACTGGCAGATGGATTTTTCTTTACCGTTTCGTACCCGGGGTTTACTGGCAGCCAGCTCGTGGAAAAACTAGTTTACTACGGAATAAGTGCTATTTCTCTGTCCACAACGGGCAGCGAGAGAACCGAAGGAATAAGGGTGTGCGTTTCGCTGGTTTATCCAGTGCAATTTATGGCGCTAGAATACCGGTTGAGAAAGTTTCACGAGCACCACAGATAATTGGAGGACATTAAAATTATGAGACTTGCCAAAAAATTTAGGATAATTTTAGCCGACTTTCAACCTGGTTCTTGAGCCCCGGTGTAGCAATTGGTTATTTAGGATTTTCGATTTTTATGATTCATTTTTAGACTTCCGACCCTTACCGTCAATTTTTGATTTCATATTCTAAATTAAGTTTCAATTTTTCATTATCAGCTATTTGCCATGAAAACTCGTGAAGAAATTGTTGAGAATTGGATTAATCGCTACACCGGTACTCCGGCCGAAAAAATAGGCAAGTATATATTGCTTACAAATTTTAATCAGTATGTTAGATTATTTGCCGAGCGGTTTGGGGTTGAGATTACCGGTTTTGACAGGATTATGCCCACGGCTACCCACAACCAAATGACCATCATAAATTTCGGTATGGGCAGTGCCAATGCTGCCACCATAATGGATCTTTTGAGCAGCGTGAAGCCCAAGGCGGTTCTGTTTTTGGGCAAGTGCGGAGGGCTGAAGAAAATCAACCAACTTGGTGATTTGATTCTTCCAATAGCTGCAATAAGGGGTGAGGGCACATCAAATGATTATTTTCCGGTGGAAGTTCCTGCCCTGCCGTCATTCAACTTGCAGAAGGCAGTTTCCACAAACATCAGGAATCATAACCTGGATTATTGGACTGGGACGATATACACTACCAATCGTAGGGTTTGGGAGCACGACGAAAGATTCAAGGAGTATTTAAGACAAATTAGGGTAATGGGAATAGATATGGAAACCGCCACAATTTTTTCTGTTGGATTTTACAATAGCATTCCAACCGGGGCGTTGTTGCTGGTTTCTGACCAACCTATGATCTCGGCGGGTGTAAAAACTGAAGAAAGCGACAAAGTGGTGTCAAAGAGATTCGTTGAAAAACACCTGGAAATTGGAATAGACTCCCTCAAGGAACTTATAAATAATGGATTGACGGTAAAGCACTTGAGGTTTGATTACGATTGATCGAGCTTCACTATTTCTTAAACTATGACGGTAACTTTCGAAAGGCTGATTCAAGATATGAGGGAGGGCAAGTTTAGCCCGATTTATTTTTTGATGGGCGAAGAGCCATTTTTCATTGATGTTGTATGTAATTTTCTGGAAAGCAAGGTTCTAACAGATGATGAACGCGAATTCAATTTCAGTGTTTTCTACGGTAGGGATGCCTCTTTGCTCGAAATAGTTTCGGCTGCAAAAAGGTTTCCTATGATGGCTCGATACAATTTGGTGGTGGTAAGAGAGGCTCAGCACCTCAGGAATCTTTCGCCTCGAGGAGATGAAGAAACTTTTAACGCAGAGTACGAAGCCTTGATAAGGTATATTGAAAAACCACTAAATACCACAATTCTTGTTTTTGCACACAAGTACAAAACAATAGATGGAAGAAAGAAGCTTGCAAAACTCATATCCGAAAATGGAGTTATTTTTGAGAGCAAACGGGTTTACGAAGACAAACTTCCGGATTGGATAGAAAGGTATGTAAAGGGTAAAGGCTACACCATAAATCAGATGGCGGCCAGGATACTGGCCGATTACCTTGGAACGGATCTTGCCAAGGTTACCAACGAGATTCAGAAAATATTCATCGATATAGAAAAGGGGCAAGAAATTACGCCACAAATTATTGAGGATAGGATAGGCATTAGCAAGGATTTCAACGTTTTTGAACTTCAGAAAGCCCTTGGCTTGCTCGATCACGCAAAAGCTTTTAGAATAGCCAAATATTTCGGGGCAAACCAAAAGGCAAACCCTTTGGTAATGACCATTTCTTTGCTTCATCAATATTTTACCAAACTGATGATCTACCATTACTCGCCCGATAGGAGCGAAAAGGGGCTTGCAGCCGCACTAGGGGTGCATCCTTTCCTGCTAAAGGATTACCATCCGTGTGCAAGAAACTTTCCACCTGAAAGAATTGAAAAGGTTATTTTACACCTGCTCCAATGCGATCTCAAATCAAAGGGCGTTGGAGTAGCCTCAACCGACCACGGTGAGTTGTTGTTGGAGTTAGTCTTCAAGATACTTAATAAATTGTAAAAAAATTGGGTAGTTTTGCCAAAAAACTTTCAACATGAACTTCTGGCTTGTAAAAACAGAACCCCAGGAGTTTTCATGGCAAGATTTGCTAATAACTGGAAAGACCAATTGGGATGGCGTTAGGAACTACCAAGCGAGAAACAATCTCAGATTAATGAAGCTTGGCGATACGGTGCTGATGTATCACAGTGTTTCTCAAAAAAAGGTGATGGGCATTTGTAGGGTTTCAAAGGAGCACTTTCCCGACCCCACAACCGAAGATCAACGCTGGTTGGCAGTGGAATTGGTGGCCGAATCCAATCTTGGAAAACCTGTTTCGCTGGAGGCCATTAAAACTAACTGCAAGTTACAAAACATTGCCCTTGTTAAACAATCGAGGCTTTCGGTAATGCCGTTGACCCGAAATGAGTTCGACACCATTGTTGGGATGGGAAATACCAAACAAAAATGAGGATTCAAAAAAAATAAGCAAATGAACCATCTCGATATATTTATAATTGCAATGGTTGCCTACGGGGCCTACAAGGGATTCAAAAACGGGCTATTGAAAGAAGTAGCTACATTGATAGGATTGGTTTTGGGAATTTTTCTTGCAATTATTGCTTCGGATGTTGCTGGCCTGGTGGTAAAAGGTTTGGTTGATTGGAATCCATTGCCTTTTCAAATTATTGTGTTTGTTTTGGTTTTTGTCATTGTTAGCTTCTTATTCAAGTTATTGGCCACCCTGATGGAAAAGGTTTTAAGGATTTTGCTGATGAACTTCATAAACAAAATTGGCGGCCTTATTTTGGGTGGATTAAAATTTGCCCTAATTACAGGCGTTGCATTGCTTTTGCTTTCTGCCACAGGAATCAATGTCGTGCCAGAAAAAATTAGTACCGAAAGCCTGACTTACAGACCTGTAACCGGTTTGGTTGATCTGGTTTTACCTCGAATGGGATTCTTAGGTTTTGAAAACAACAATTGAAAGTTTGGTTTGATTGGTACCTTGATTTGGGCAACCCGCACCTAAACCTTAACCGAACCGGAACAAGTAAGCCCCTACCCTAGCCAACAGTTTTTTGCAAACTTCTATCCTTGAGTTTACCTATTAGCCCCCGGCTTGATAAAAAATCCTCGAATTTTGTTTTTTGTGTCAGCATCGAAAAAAACACTACTTTTGCAAAGAATAAATGGTCATACCTCCAAATGCTTTTACCGGCCACATAAAATTGCAATAGTTGCAACGTTTATACATTTTTCAAACTAATTGTTTTAGTTTTTTATTTACCACCTCAATTTGAAGGTCAAATCTTCTTTTGTTAAACACTTTTAATAGATGGAGTACAACACCCAACGCTCCAAGATGAGCATTTCTGAATACGGAAGGAACATTCAGAAAATGATTGAAAGCCTTTTGATCATCGAAGATCGCGAAAAAAGGAATCAACAAGCACGTGCCATAATCCAGGTTATGGGTCAATTGAACCCCCACTTGCGTGATGTAAATGATTTCAAGCACAAGCTATGGGATCACCTTTTCATCATGTCCGATTTCAAGCTCGATGTGGACTCACCATATCCTATCCCTTCGGCCGAAACCCTGGAGCGTAAGCCCGAAAAGCTTGGCTACGCCGAGAACCACATTATGTTCAAGCATTATGGCAGAAATATTGAAAAAATAATCGAGGTTGCATGTAAAATGGAAGACGGTGAGGAAAAAACATACCTTATCAAGCTTATTGCCAACCATTTGAAAAAATCATACCTAACCTGGAGCCGCGACTCGGTTACCGACGAGGAAATTGCCTCGCATCTAATGCACCTGTCCAATGGCAAGTTAAACCTTGAGGAGGGGTTTAAACTTTCGCACCACGAGGTAAAACCGTTGAATCCTAGGCCAAAGAAACGGAAGTTCCAACCCAAGGGCAGCCAAGGAAAAAATTACCAATTTAGGGGAAAAAAGGAATAGTGAAGGACCGGCAATAAGTTTTTCTTGTCAACAACGATATTTACGATGGATAGGATAAAACTACCTAGACAAGTTCTTTTGCTTGGATCGGCCGTCCTTTTGCTTTTATTCGTTTTCATCTTCGATTGGTTCAACAATCCAAGAAAGAAGAACGATTTTAGGGTTTCATCGGATAGTGAGATCGTAAAGGTTATATTGTCACCAATTGGTTCAGAACCCATCAAGCTTGAGTGTCGCAATAATGGATCTTGGACATTGAACCACGAACACGGGGTAAATGAGATTTCGCTGAGGGATTTATTTCAAACCCTCAACCTTTTGACAACCAGACAACCGGTTTCAAGATCAAATGTTGATCAAGTCAACCAAAACCTTGACGCCGAAGGGATAACGGTTACTGTGGTTGAAAAAAAATCGCTTGTAAATCTTTTCAATTCCATAATACTTTTCCCAATTCATCGTAAGGCACTAAAATTCGAAATAGGCCGAGCTGCATTTCAAGGATCGGGGGCCTACGCCAGGAAAGTTGGTTCGGAAGAGCCCTACCTGATCCACGTGCCCGGAAGCGAAGTGCCTTTATCCAGTTTTTTTTCACCCGAACTTACATACTGGTTCGATCCGGTTATTGTTGACTTAAAGGCCGGGGATATTGAAAAGGTTGAGATTCAATCCTTATTGCCCGAAAAGGAATCCTTGAAAATCGAAATTAGAAACGAGACCTGGGAAGTAATTGCAAACCAGCAAAGGGTGGATCCAACTAGGATTTCTTCGTTTAGCCTTGATAAATTCTTGAATTCATTCAAAGAATTGTACTTCGAAAGGCTTTTGATGGGGCAAGATTCACTACAATTTGCTGAAAGGATGGTAAGGCCAAAATTCAAGCAAATAATCGTTGGTGCCAAATCGGGAAAAATTACCACCATTGATTTCTACTACATGGAAACGGTAGAAGGCAAGACTAACCCCGACCTTTTTTTCGTAGTGGTTAACAATAAAAAACTTGCAACCGCGCGATTTTTCGTTTTCAATAGGATAATGAAACCAAACAGTTACTTTTTGAGGTAAAAATTCATACAAAACTATTTTTTGCTTTTGAAGAATAAATGGTTTATCATAGTCCCCTTCTGAAGGTTGCCAACCACAAAAAAAATCTTGGTTTGTAAATCAGTTGCACGGGGCATTTAAAAAAGTTTATTACTTTTACCGAACAGAAATACAAGGAATTTAATCTAAATAAATTTAAATCACATCGAAATGAGATTCATAATTTCCAGTTCGTTGCTATTAAAGCAGTTACAGGCAATTAGTGGAGCCTTAAGCACCAATAGCACCTTACCGATACTCGACAACTTTTTGTTCGAGTTGACCGATTCTCAGGTTAAGATTTCGGCCTCGGACCTCGAAACAACTATGACCACCAGGATAAGCGTCGATTTGGCTGAAGGGGAGGGTTACATTGCCATACCTGCGAAAATATTGCTAGACACGTTGAAAACTTTTGCCGATGTGCCTGTTACCATAGATGTTGACGAGAACACTTTCGGGATAAAAATCACGGCCGGAGAGGGAAAGTACAAACTTGCAGGACAGGATGGCAATGATTTTCCAAGGCCTGGGGAGCTGGAGGTTACTTCGAGCTTCAAAATTGAATCAGACGTGTTCTTAAGGGCCATCAACAAAACCCTTTTTGCAACTAGCAACGATGATTTGCGGCCGGTAATGACGGGTGTTTTCTGTAACATTACCCCTGAGGGTGTTACGTTTGTTGCAACTGACGCCCATAAACTTGTAAGGTACCAGAGAAGCGATCTTAGCGTTGAAACCGAATCTGGATTCATCTTGCCCAAAAAACCGCTTAACCTACTCAAACACATCCTTGGCTCTGCCGATGAGTCTGTAAAGGTGGAAATTGGCGACAAAAACGCCAGAGTTAGCTTTCAAAACGTGGTTATGATTTGCAGGATGGTGGAGGGCAAATTTCCTAATTATTCTGCGGTGATACCATCGGACAACCCAAATAAAATGGTTGTGGACAGGCTCCAGCTCCTAAACAGCCTCAGGAGGGTTTCGATTTTCTCGAACAAAACCACCTACGAGGTTAAGCTCGAAATTGCAGGCAGGGAACTAATCCTTTCGGCTGAAGACTTGGAATATAACAATGAGGCCAAGGATAGGCTCGAGTGCGACTACCAAGGGGAGGATATGGTTATAGGCTTTAACAGCAAGTTTTTGGTTGAGATGCTTCAAAATTTAGATACCGACCAAATCCGCCTTGAAATGTCTGAGCCCAACAGGGCCGGATTGATTACCCCGGTTCAAGGTACCATCGAGGAGGAAAACATTCTGATGCTGGTAATGCCAGTTATGTTGAACTACTAATAATTGCAAGGATACATTTTTGGCTCGATCCAACACTTGGGTCGAGTCTTTTTTTTCAAACCTTTTCTGATAGCTCCAACCACCTATCAGATTTCATGGTCAATTTTTTTTCCATTGATTCAAACTCCAAGGAGGCATTGACTATTTCAACCCCCTGCAATATTCCAGAATTCATTTTTTTCAACAAATCGGATTTTTCGCGTTCCATCCTCTCAATTTCAACCTCAAGATGGGCCAATTCTTGTTGCTCCTTGTATGAGAGACCCGACTTTTGGCGGGCCGTACGGGTACCCTTGGTAGGCTCAACCGTACCTTGACTCGAGTAGGTGCCACTTTTTTGCTGATGGCTGAGCCGAAACTGGGTGTAATTTCCCGGAAAATCCTTTATAATACCATTTTCTTCAAAAACAAAAAGGTGATCCACCAATCTATCCACAAAGTATCTATCGTGCGAAACCAAAAGGAGGCAGCCATCGAATCCATCCAAGAATTCCTCGAGGAGGTTCAGGGTATGAATGTCAAGGTCGTTGGTAGGCTCGTCGAGTATCAAAAAGTTGGGGTTGTGCATCAAAATGGTTATGAGGTATAGCCGTCTTTTTTCGCCACCGCTCAACTTTGAAACCAAATCGTGGTGCACGTGCCTTTCAAACCCAAAAAAATGCAAGAACTGCGATGCCGTGAAGCTCTTGTCCTTGCCCATTTTAATTGATTCGCTTATGTCGGTTATCACCTCGATTACCCTTTTCGAATCGTCAACCTTAATACCATCCTGCCTAAAGTAGCCAAAATTTAGTGTTTCGCCGGCGATTATTTTTCCGGTATCAGGCTTTAGGTTGGCAGTAATTATATTAAGCAAGGTACTCTTTCCGCTGCCATTAGGTCCGATTATTCCGACCCGCTCTCCCCTTTTGAACACGTACGAAAAATTATTAATCACAACTTGTCCCCCGAAACTCTTGACAATATTGTGGGCCTCGAGTATTTTCTTGCCAAGATGAGTCATTTCCATCGAAATTTTTCGTGCTGCAGGGTATCCGCTTGTTTCAGCCTGCTCTTCGAGTTGGTAAAATGATTCGATCCTGGCTTTTGATTTTGTGGTTCGGGCCTGTGGTGACCTTCTCATCCATTCGGTTTCCTTTCGCAATAGGTTGCGGGCACGTTCGGTCATTTTGGCCTCGGCCTCGAGCCTTTCTTGCTTTTTGGAAATGTAATAGGAGTAATTGCCCTTGTAAAAAAACATTTCACCCCTTTCAAGTTCAATTATCTCATTGCATACAGCATCCAAGAAATACCGGTCGTGGGTGGCCAAAAGAATAGTAATTTTTAGCCTGGAAAGGTAATCCTCCAACCATTCAACCATTTGAAGGTCAAGGTGATTGGTGGGTTCATCCAGTAAAAGGAAATCGGGTTCTTCAAAAAGCAAGGCTGCAAGCGCCAACCTTTTCTGCTGGCCCCCTGAAAGCGTTTCCACCATGGCATCTAGCGAACCAACCTGCAGCAACGAAACCAGTTGTTTCAGGCGGGTTTCGTGATCCCACGCATGAAGGGAATCCATCTTAATAGTGGCCTCGTTTAACTTTGCCAGGTTTTGTGGTGATGGATCGCTGTTTACTAGCAAAAGGAGATTCTCGTACCGCCTCACGGTTTCGAAAACTTCCGATTTACCTTCCAGCAAAGTATCCAATACCGATAATCCCTCCTTGAAGTCGTGGTGCTGCTTCAGGTAGGCAACCTTGAATCCCTTGTGTACCAGAACCGTGCCCGAATCGGGAGCCTCAACACCTGCAACTATATCCAACAGGGAGGTTTTTCCAGCACCGTTACGAGCCACAAGGCCTACCTTTTGCCCTTGGGCAATTGCAAAGGTAATATCCTCGAACAAAATCCTCTGGCCGTAGGATTTTTTGATATTTCTTATTTCTAAGAGACTCAAATTTTAATAAGTGAATGGTAATCAATGATTGACAAAAACTTCGACTTCTTATCTAACCCGCACTATTAAGTTATTCACAAAATTAGAATAATGAAGCCTAAATGGTAACTTTGCCAATGTTTTTTAATAAAATAATTTTTGTTTGATGGCCGATTTCATTAATGATCTAAACGAACCCCAACAAAAGGCAGTTAAGGAAGTTGAAGGCCCGGTGATGGTAATTGCCGGTGCAGGAAGCGGAAAAACCAGGGTGCTCACCTACCGCATTGCATACTTGCTAAGCTTGGGAATAGAACCATACAACATTCTGGCACTTACTTTTACCAACAAGGCGGCCCGAGAAATGAAGGAGCGCATTGGCAAGCTCGTTGGCGAATCAAAGGCAAAAAGCCTCTGGATGGGTACTTTTCACAGCATTTTTGCCCGAATACTGCGAGTGGAATCCGATAAACTAGGATATCCAAGCAATTTTACAATATATGATTCCGATGATAGCAAGAGACTTTTGAAGAAAATTGTGAAAGAGCAAAACCTCGATGACAAAACATACAATCCGGGTTACGTTCTCGGGCGGATATCGGGGGCCAAAAACAACCTAATCAGCACAATTGATTACAGCGAGGATTTCGAAATACAAAATGCCGACATTCAGGCTCGCAAACCCAAATTAGGACTCCTTTACAGCCTTTACCAGGAGCGGCTGAGGAGAGCCTCGGCTATGGATTTTGACGATTTGCTGTTTTACACCAACGTGCTTTTGCGCGATTTTACCGATGTTCTCTACAAGTACCAGAATAAGTTTCATTACATTCTCGTGGACGAATACCAGGACACGAACTTTTCTCAATACAACATTGTAAAGAAGTTGGCCGCCAACAACGAAAATATTTGCGTTGTGGGCGATGATGCCCAAAGTATATATGCATTTAGGGGTGCCAACCTTGCCAACCTCCTAAATTTCAAGAGCGACTACCCCGATTACAAAATTTTCAAGCTGGAGCAAAACTACCGATCGTCGCAAAACATAGTAAAGGCAGCCAATAGCGTTATTAAGCATAACAAGGATCAGATATTTAAGGAAATATGGACAGCCAATCCCGTTGGCGAAAAGGTAAACGTTTACGGCGCGGCCTCTGAGTCCGAAGAGGCTTCCTGGATAGCTTCGCGCATTTTTGAGTGGCGGATGCAATTCCAACTGCCCAATAGCGACTTTGCAATACTTTACCGAACCAATGCCCAGTCGAGGTCGCTGGAAGAATCGCTTCGCAAGATGAACATTCCTTACCGAATTTTCGGAGGTATTTCATTTTACCAGCGCAAGGAAATCAAGGACGTGCTCGCCTACTTCAGGTTAATCATTAACCCAAACGATGAAGATGCTTTTTTGCGGGTGGTGAACTTCCCTCAAAGGGGCATTGGCGACTCGTCGGTTGACAAGCTGATAGTGGCGGCCAACCAAAACAAAATATCGCTATGGGATGCAGCCTGCAATACCTCAAGACTTAATGCCGGGCTCAACCAAAGTGTTATTAACAGGCTCGATGAGTTCACCACAATGATCAGGAGTTTTTCTGTTCAACTTTTCAAGAAAAATGCCTACGAAATGGGTGAGTTGGTATTGAATAAATCAGGAATAAGGAAATTCTACTTCGAGGACGATTCGCCCGAAAGCGTTAACCGAAAGGAAAACATAGAAGAGATGCTATCGGGGTTGAAGGATTTTGTTGAAGGGCCACCAGAAGCCGAGGGCAAGGACGATTTTCGAACCCTCGACGAATTTATGCAAGACGTATCACTGATTACCGATGCCGACACAAAGACCGACGATCCAAACTTGAAAAACTCTGTGTCGCTTATGACAATTCATGCGGCGAAAGGCCTTGAATTTCCTTATGTTTTCGTGACCGGGGTCGAGGAAAACCTTTTTCCATCGCAATTGTCAATAGGAAGCAGGGCAGAATTGGAAGAGGAACGCCGTCTTTTTTACGTTGCCATAACTAGGGCAATGAAAAAGGCCACTCTAAGCTGGGCAAAAACAAGGTTCAGGTTCGGAAGTTTCAATTTTTGCGAAATGAGCAGGTTTATTGGAGAGCTAGAAGAGGATCACATACATTTCGTTTTTGGCAGTGAGTCAAAAATGCAGGCAAGTAAGCCAAAGGAAAATTATACTGAAAGTTTCAAGAATTTCCAAAAGGTGAGCCCTGCGAAAACCCAGCCACCATACATTACCCACTCGAACGATGAGGGCTTTTCAATTTTGACGGGTTCTCAATTGAACCCGGGGTTGAAGGTAAACCACCAGAAATTTGGCAATGGAATTGTGTTGGATGTGGAAGGAACTGGGTCCGAGGCGAAGGCAACAGTAGTTTTCGATGGACTTGGTAAGAAACAATTGTTGCTGAGATTTGCCAGGCTCAAAATCATTTAAGGAAGATACTACTTAGTGCCTGGAACCGGAAAAATTAATTTAGGTAACCTCGACATAGAAGGAATTTTAGAATTATTTTTGCATGATTCACCAATCTTTCATTTTTTATTTTTAAATGACAATTGTAACAATTATCAGCGATTGGGGACTGGGCAACCATTACGTGGCAACGGTCAAAGGTACCTTGTTGCAACAAATTCCCGAGGTTACGATTGTTGATATCAGCCATGAAGTGCCTTGCTTTGACCTGGAAAAGGGTTGCTTCATTTTGCGAAATGCTTACCATCATTTCCCCAAGGGAACCATACATCTCATTGCACTCAACACCGAGGCGGGGACCGAAACCCCACACCTGGTGGTAAAGCACCAAGGGCATTACTTTATTGGTGCGGACAATGGTATCTTTTCCATATTGTTTGACGAAAAACCATCTGATATTGTGGAGATAGACACTTTTCAGGATAGTAACTATCTTACTTTTCCCACCAGAGACTTGTTCGTAAAGATTGCTGCAAGAATTGCCAAAGGCGAGAAGTTGGAAGATATTGGCCTTCCATATAATTCGCTTAAGGTTAATTACCTATTAAAACCCGTGGTTCATGAAGACAGAATAGTTGGGAGGGTAATTTTTGTGGACAATTACCAGAACTTCTTCGTTAACATTGACCAAGAAACATTCAAGGGAGCCTCAAAAGGTCGAAAGTTTAGTATTGACCTAAGGTCTCACGGACTCAAACTCGATAGGTTTCAAGAATCTTATGGCGATGTGGCCGAAGGTGAGGTTTTGGCTTTGTTTAGCGCTACTGGCTTTCTCGAAATAGCCGTAAACAAAGGCAAGGCCTCGGGGCTGCTCGGATTCAAGGTCAACGACCAAGTAACAATTAGCTTTTTAGAATAGTAATAAATTTCGTTATGCTTGCACTATTAAAAAAGGAGATTAATTCCTTCTTTAACAATATTTTGGCATACGTTGTAATTTCGGTTTTTTTGCTGGTGATTGGATTGTTCCTTTGGGTTTTTCCCACAGATTTCAACATTATTCAAACAGGGTATTCAAACCTCGACGGTTTGTTTGTGTTGGGACCATTCGTGTTGCTTTTCCTTGTACCGGCAATTACGATGAGATTTTTTTCTGATGAATTGCGTTCAGGAACTATCGAGGTTCTTTTTACCAAGCCAGTATCGGACCTTCAGGTAATTCTTTCCAAGTTTATGGCAGGTTCCCTTCTCCTAATCTTGTCGATACTTCCAACCCTTGTTTACGTGGTTACGGTTTATAAATTAGGACTCCCGGCCGGAAACATTGACCTTGGAGCCACCTGGGGGTCATACGTTGGCCTATTGCTTGTTGGCATTGCCTTCGTGGCAGTGGGCTTGTTCTGCTCAACCATTACCAACAACCAGGTGGTTTCTTTTGTGCTTGCGGTATTTGCCAGTTCCTTTATCTTCTTTGGCTTCGAACTAATTCATTCTCTGGAACTTTTAGGCGCGGCAGACCTTTTCGTCCGAAATCTGGGGATGTACTCTCACTACACATCATTGAGCAGGGGGGTGATAGATACCAGGGATGTAATATATTTTTTAAGCTTAATCGCAATTTTTGTCATTCTTTCGAAGGTAAGGCTTGAAAGCAGGAGGTGGTAATCGCAGCGTGTGTTTTTAATTTCATCCAAGGGTATGCTCAAGAGTTTTATAATAAAAGGCTTTAAAAATTCGGCCAATCTTAAGAAAAGCCTTTTTTCTGTTTTGGTAGCATTTGTTGTTATCATTCTTGTAAATGCAATTTCATCGACCATATTCAAGAGGTTTGACCTTACAACAGAGAAGCGGTACACCCTCAACCCGGCAACCTTGAAGATGTTAGAAAATTTGGACGACTACGTTTATTTCAAGGTTTACCTCGATGGTAATCTTCCAACAGGCCTGAAACGGTTTCGCAACCAGATAAGAGAAATGCTCGATGAGTTTGGTGCTCATTCAAGAAACGTTGTTTATGATATCATAAACCCAATGCAAGCCCCTGATCCAGAAGGGCTTATGGAAATTCTGGCGCAAAGCGGCATTCAGCCAACCCAGGTACAGCGCAAGGCCGAGGATGCAACCTCGCAACAAGTTGTTTTTCCAGGAGCAATTGTTACATACCGCAATATGGAAGTACCTGTAAACCTGCTTGTTTCGCAAGGGGTTATGCAACATTATGAAGAAGTGCTAAACAATTCAGTTCAGGCTCTAGAATTCAACCTGGCAAGCGCCGTAAGGGAACTGATCGAAGAAAAAAGAAAATCCATTGGGTTTGTCGAAGGTCAAGGTGAATTGAGCAACATTCAAATGGCAAGCATTGCCGGTAATCTTTCCAAATTTTACGATATTTCTAGGGTGGATGTCGATGACAACCTTGAGGAAATCCTAAAATTTAATACACTGGTAATTGCCAAACCGGTTAACCCTTTCAGCGAAAAGCAAAAGTTTGTTCTAGATCAATTCATTATGCATGGCGGAAAGGTCCTTTGGCTTATTGATCCCGTTTTTGCCAGTATGGATAGCCTTAGGCCACCGGCAACCCAAACCATAGGAATGCCAAACCCGGTTAACCTTGACGATATGCTTTTTAGATATGGGGTAAGGCTAAACAGTATTCTTGTGAAAGATTTGAATTCGGTGGCCATCCCTATGATTACCGGAATGGTTGGCAACAACCCAAATTACTCCTTGGTTCCATGGCCTTTTTTTCCTTTGCTTGATGCTGCTTCAGAACACGAAATAGTTAAGAACATCAACCTAGTGGCAGGCCATTTTGCAAGCACAATAGACACAGTGCAAGCATCAGAAATAAAAAAGATCCCGTTACTAAAAACCTCACCATACACAAGACTCATTAACTCGCCAGCCACAATATCGTTCGATTTCTTGAAGGAACCATTAAACAAGGACCTTTTCAACTATGGCGAAAAAGTAGTGGCATATTTGATGGAGGGCCGTTTTGAATCGGTTTTTCGAAATAGGCAAAATCCGGGCGCGCAAGTGCCATTAAATATTGAAATCCGGAACAAGAGCCTAAAAACCGCCATGATTGTGGCTGCAGATGGAGACCTGATCAAGAATGGCGTGGGGGCAAGAGGCGAGCCACTTCAGTTAGGATTCGACCCCAATACTCGTACCACATACGGTAACCTTGATTTCATTGTCAATTGTCTTAACTACCTGACCGATGATTCGGGAATCCTACAAACTCGAGCAAAAGATTACCGAATAAGGCTCCTCGACAAGGAAAAAGCCAACCTTGGAAAAACAGTCATACAACTTGCAAACAATATTATTCCAATAATCGCCATACTAGTGTTTGGCCTGGTTCGAGTTTGGTGGCGAAAGAAAAGGTACGGAACTAAGGTGAGGTAGTGAAGGATGAAAAGTGAGGATTAATGAAATTAGAGAACAAAAATTGAATTGAGTTTTGCTACGGATCTTTGCCTGTTAAACCGTACGTATGGCACTACCCTAAAATCACTAATCCTCAATCCTGACCTTTAAATTATCACTTTTACCTCACCCCTATCCGGTAGCTAAATTTGACCAAGAAAATATCGTTTCCTTTATTTTTGAATAGGCCTCCGATATCATCAATGAAATCAATTGAGCCATTTTGTTCGACATCATCGCGATTCTGGCTCCAAACAAAGTAAAGCGAGGACCCTGGCCTAAATTCCCACCGAACAACAATGTTTGACAAGAACTCCTTGAACCTGAAGTTGGGATTGGCGAAAGTATAGTCGGTGGTGCCGTTTTGATTTTCGTCAATGTAGAATAGGCCTTCTTGACTCGACAACTGGCCAGTATTGTATTTATGGAACCTTTCGGTAAACACTGAGGCGTGAGGGTTGGTGATGTATTTGAAGTCTTTGTACTGACCGGATGCCACAAATGGTTGGGCCCAAAGTTGTATGGTAAGATCGGGAACCACGGTGTAGTTCATCCTGAACGAAAACCTAACTACCTCCTGATCAATTGTACCCATTATATATCTTGGTTCTCCATTGAAACTTGCTTGCCTAACCCATTGCAACTGCTCGAAGCGCTTCATATATGAAGGATTGAATGAAAAATTAATGTTGTCGGCAGGTTTATATGTTATGCTTGGAGATAAATTGAAGATTTTCTGATAGTTATCTACCCCAAGGCCGATATTGGAAGACAACTGGCCCCAAAACTTTTTGCGTCGATTGGTACTAAAACCAACCCGACCTCTAACCACCGATGGTAGTTTAATGGATGGGCCTCCCCTCAAGTGGGTCATTGCTGTTATGTTGAAATTAGTCTCAACACCTGACCAGAAATTCCAAAAGTTTGAGAATTGAATACTTCCGTTTACGTTGGCACCATTACCTATGAGTTTTCCTGCAAAGTTGTTTACTTGGTACAGGCTGGCCCCAAAATCGAAGTCTCGGTAAATACCCTTTGGTTTCCATTGCCTGTATCCTCCCCACAGTACGGAAACAATTTGGTCGGCCTCACGCATGTACCCAATGTCATTTATTTCAAAGCCTGGCGATTTCCAAGTTACCGCCGCCATAAAGTTCCAGTGTCCACTTCCGAAGTTTCCAAATTGAACCCTACCACCAGTACCGGTAAGCGACGTTCTGGTTGGGTCAAATTCAATGTGGTCTGCATCGGGCCTCTGAAAATACCTTGCCGATGATCTCTGGGTGCGCTGAATTGCAGCTTCGCTACCACGAACGTGGCTCAAAGCAGCATTAATGTTTAGCTGTAGCGAACGATTTTTGAAATATTGAGTAAGGTCAATACCACCGGAATATGCAGTACCATGCATCTGGATTGCCAGGTTATCGTTCAACTTCCTCCTCACGTTGGTAAGCATGGCGCCAACAATAGTATTGCCCCCCTTAAGCTCTTGAGTTATCCTGCCAACAAGGAAGTTTGTTAAAGGTTCTATGGTTTGGAACGAACGGGTGCCGTTAAGGTCCATTTCTGACTTTTCTTCCGCCGTTATGGTCTCTATAATCGACAAAGACAAACCCCTGTCGTTTCTTCCTGTTATCTTTGCAGCGCCAAGTATTCTGGTAAATTCTGGCCTATCGTAAAAAGCCCCGTTTTGAATTGGTATGGTTCCGCTCGGCTTCCTTCCAATACGGCGAGAATAGAACAGATTATCATTGCCAAGACCACCGTCACCAATACCAAGCGCAAAATTCGAAATATTGCGGCCTTCCACGAAAAAAGGCCTCTTTTCAGTTAAAAAAGTTTCGTAAGCTGATAGGTTGACTTCCGAGGGGTCGGCCTCAACCTGTCCAAAGTCTGGCAAAACAGTGATATCTAATGTAAAGTTATTGGTAAGGCCGATCTTTGTATCGAGGCCAAACTTTCCCGACAGGTCGGTTCCGGTGCGGAACGGATTGCCAGCCTGTGCCGGGAAACTTGAAAATGAACTAACTGCGTATGGCGTAACATCAAAGACCGTCCCTGGCTTAAGACCCTCCAGGCCTTTAACCAAACCAAAATGCCTTACAAGGCCAGGTTCACCCTGTTCTTGGTGATTCCACAAGCTAACTTCACCTGTTCTGAACACCGAGCGCAAAAGCTGCAGACCCCAAACGCCACCCTTTTTCTTGTCGAACCTGAGCTGACTAAGCGGAATTCGCATTTCTGCAATCCAGCCCTCATGGTCAACACTGGTGCCAACCCACCAGTTTGGGTCCCATGAATAGTCCTGACCCTCGCCATCATTGGTAATGATGAAATCAATTTTTGAGCCACCCGTAGTAACCCCAAATGCAAATGCCGTGCGCCCGTCGTTGTAGCTGTCAAATCCTATCTGAATCATATCCCCATCTTGTGTATCGCGACGGGTTTGTCTAACAACAATGCTGTCGGGACTAGAATCAAAGGCCCTTATTCCCACATACAAGTTGGAATCATCAAAAATAATCTTAAACCCGGTTTGATGGGTTGGTTCTAAACCGTTACGGGGTTCGAACTGGGTAAAGACGGTTTCCCAAACACCAGATTTCCACGCAATATCATCGAGTTTTCCATCGATTATGGGGGCCACCCCGGATATAACCGTTGCCCGATGCGACTTTTTGATTATTTCCCTACCATTTACTTGACTTATACTGATTAAAACAAGGGTAAGGGAGAAAAGAAAGGTTTTCATAGTGTTCTGGTATTGAAAATTTTAACTGATTTAATTTCTTGATCTAATGCTTGCACCCGAACTCGTTCGTTCAACCTTTGTGGAAGGATTGCCCGAGTAAATAACCGATGACCCGCTGCTGGCCTCCACCATAAGAGTACTTGTTGCCCATACTTTGTTGCTCGCTCCCGAGGAGGTTTTGACCGAAACATTTTGAGCTTCAAGGTCTGAGCCACAAACAGAGGCCCCGCTGCTAGTCTTAACCTCTAAATCTAAAGTGCTTCCCGAAATGGAGGCCTGGCTGCCGGAGCTTGCGTTTACCCTCGTCCATTTGCTATCCATTGTAAGGTTAACATTTGCCCCAGAAGAAACCTCGAGGTCAATTGAATCTAAACTTAAGCCGCCTGAGCTAAATACCCTGCTTCCCCTTGAAACTTTCAAGGATTTCAAATCAACCACCGTAAAGTGTAACTCAAGGGTTGAACCCTTACTGATACTTCTGAACTGGTGGAAGCTTAGTTTGTTGTTTTTTTCGATAATTTCATAAATGTCATAAAGGTTATCATCGGCTTTGATGGTCAAACTTACTGAGTCGCCTTGCAAAATAGTTACTTTAGGGTTTCCATCTATGGTCAATGCATTAAAATCCTCAACTTGTAACTCTTTTACTACAACATTTCCGCTACCTGCAATGGGAAGTAGAACTACCGTGTTAATTTTCATCAAAACGGCCATTATTACAATAAAGCCCAACAAAAGGCTAAGCGTTATTATCAAAATCTTGTTTGTTGCTTTCATTATTTGGTGGTAAATTGTTAAAAAAATAATTGCTCTTAGATTTATAAACGACAAAAAGCTCACCAAGCTCCTCGAAATTCATTTTAACCAATTCCATTTTTCGGAAAACCTTTGGTAACTCCTGCTGGATGAACTCTTCGCGTTTCAATTCAAGGGTTTTTTCGAAGCCATCGTTGGCCACAAAATATCCTATACCCCTTTTATTGAATATAATTCCCTTATCCTGCAAGTAACTGAATGTTCGCATTGCAGTATTTGGATTAACCTCCACCTGCACCGCAATATCCCTTATCGACGGGATTTTCTCGTCGGGTAGCCACTTCTTTTGCAAGATGTTTTCGCAAAAGAAATCAGCAATTTGCAAGTAAATTGCTTGATTTTCGTTGAATTCCATAATTAAACCTCCCTTTCTTTAATGCCAAGCCAGGTCAATAACCAAAAGTATGGTGCCAAAAGGTAGCAGAATGCAAACTTTGTAAACTCAATCATAATAGTCGAAAGAAACCTTTCAAAATTGGGGCGGAGGGTTGTTTCCCCTCCACCTACTATACCCTCCCCGCCAAACAGTGCGTAAACAATAAGGATAAACACTCCGAGGAGAAAAAATGATACCAGTAGTGTAGCTCCAATGGTTTTGAAAAAATTATGCTTTCGAAAGTATATTGCCCCAAACAAAAATACTGATTGGGTTATAATGTAAATGCCAATCAAAGAAAAGGTACTTTTTGAAAGAATGACAAAGATGATGTTGCTGACAGATAGCTGACCGTGAACCAAACCCGTACCAAGTGAAATGAGAAGAATGCCAACAACCGCAATTATCGGGTAAACTACCGCACTTATTAACCAAGCACCGGCCAGTCTTTCGAGGTTAGAAACCGGCAAGGTAAGTGCTGCCACGCTCCTGCCGGGCGAATTTAGTTCCGAAAAAACTGAAGAGGTAAATACATACCCTCCAAACAAGAATGTCACAATATAAAAACTAAACATTACCGAGATGTGAAAATTTGTGCTTCCAATCCCCGAAAGAAGTGTGATCAAAAGCAGGGTTCCGATAATGGAACCAAGGCCCAAAAAGTACTTTTTATTGTTTCCAAAAATTTGCCTACGCAAGAGGTAGTACAGTCTCTTTATACAAAAAATGTTGCTTTTCATAGCTTAGCGTGAATTAAATATTTCGTTAAATGCCTGTCGATTGGTAACCACTGCATTAAAAAGAAGTTCCACGTCAATCTTGGTCTGCTTTCCTGAAGTGTTGCGCAAGATAGTTGACAAACCTCCAATAACCTCTTCTGAATAAATCAGTTCCGACGCATCAGGCCTTTGATGCAATGTTTCGAAAACCAAGTTCGAGGTAATTGATTCGGTTGATTGATTGAATATTATCTTTCCCTGGTCCATTATTATAATGGGATCTATGAGGCTCTGTAAGTCTCTAACCTGATGTGTTGAGATTACAATTACTTGTTCGTCCTGCATAGAGGAAGCCATCACTTTCCTGAATTGGCTCTTTGACGAAATGTCAAGTCCGTTGGTGGGCTCGTCCATCAACAATATTCTGGCCTTTGTTGAAAGCCCAAAGGCAATCAGGAACTTTTTCTTTTGGCCGTAAGAGAACTGACTGATTTTTTTGTTCAAATCGAGTTCAAACTCCCTTACCAGACCTTGGAACATCGTATGGTCGAAGCGAGAGTAAAAGGGAGCATTCAAGTGAATGTACCTATTAATTTTGATGGGAGGCAGCACAAACTCCTCAGGCAAGAAAAATATGTCTTCCAAAGCCTCGGGAATACGAAGGGCCGAGTTGTAGCCATTTACAGCGCAGGTTCCAGAAATTGGGAACAAAAGCCCTCCAATAATTTTTAGAAAGGTGGTTTTGCCTACCCCGTTGCGACCTAGCAAACCATAAATATTGCCATTTTTAAGCTCCAGGCTCAATCCTTCAAAAACCGGAACTTTGCGCTTGTAGGCAAAATCGACGTTTTCGATCTGAATCATTTTTTTGTTGTTTTAGTGTACTACTAAATTAGTGCACTGCAAATGTAAGTGCTTTTTTTTAATTGAAGCCAACTTTTTTTGCAATTTTTTTGATTTTAATTAAAAATATATACTTTCTTGTTGATTTTCATTGGTTTAAAAATGAAATTTTTTTTCTTTTGAATTTACAACCATAATTAAATCTTACTTTTTCAAAATAAAGTCCAATCCGGATTATGTTTTTTTTGGCCGGTTTCAACTTGTTGGAAAAGGATAAATCCCCAAAAAATAATTTCTAATGCGCCGAAAGCAAGATTATTCACTTCGGAAACGCCACAAAAAACTTTTTAAAATACCCCCTTGCAGATTCAAAAAAAATTCCGACCTTTGCAGCCCTGAATTTCAGGACTTTTTTCACAAACTTAATTATTTAAAATGCCAACAAGAATCAGACTACAGAGAAAAGGTAAGAAGGGCCAGCCCTTTTATCACCTTGTAGTTGCGGATGGTCGTGCACCACGTGATGGAAAGTTTATCGAGAAACTTGGCACGTACAACCCAATGACACATCCCGCTACGATCGAAATTAATTTTGACCGTGCCCTATACTGGGTGCAGGTGGGAGCTCAACCCAGCGACACCGCTGCAAGTATTTTGCGCAATCAGGGTGTTATGCTTAAGCATCACCTCATAAAGGGCATTGCCAAGGGAGCTTTAACCCAAGAACAAGTTGAGGAGCGGTTTATCACGTGGGTGGAGGAAAAAAAATCCAAATTGGAGCAGCTTGTCAAGGACAAGGCCGTTGCAAAAAAAGAAAAGAGCAAGGAGAGCCTTGAACGCGAGAAAAAAATAAACGAAGAACGCGAAAACGAGCTTGCCAATAAAAGGGCAGCTGCCAAATTAAAGGTATCCGGAGCCGAAAAAGCTGAAGAACCAACGGAGGAGCCAGCAGAAGAATAAGGGGTTGGCCAAATTTCCAAGAGGGTCAAGGCTAATTGAATTACAAAACATATTACCAGGCTTGTAGAGTATGAACTTGGATGATTGCTTTTACCTGGGAAAAATTACGAAGTGCTTCGGTTACGAAGGAGAGGTGGTTATCTACCTCGATGTTGATAATCCGGGTGCATATCATAGGATGGAATCAGTTTTTTTGTGGTTAAACAAAAAACTGGTTCCTTTTTTCATTGAAAAAGTCAAGATAAAGCCAAATAGCAACGAAGCGGTAGTCAAATTTAGTGGTACCAACACCAAAGACGAGGCCCTGCGCCTAACAAACATCGAACTTTACCTGCCCATCTCCCACCTCCCTGCCCTAAAGGGAAAGTCCTTTTATTTTCACGAGGTAATCGATTTCGAGGTAATTGACAGCAATAAGGGAAGCATAGGCAAAATAATGCAAGTAATTGAATACCCTTCAAATCCAATTTTTCAGATATTCAAGGGCAAAAAAGAGGTCTTGGTCCCGGCCACCAAAGATATTATAAACAATATAGACAGGGTTGGAAGAACCATTCACATTACCGCACCAGAAGGGTTGATTGATATTTATATTGACGAATAGCCCAATGCGTAAAGGGGAAAGACTTTTTAGGTTCAAGCAATTCTCCTTAACTGACAAGGGCTGTGGGATGAAAATCGGAACCGACGGGGTGCTACTTGGTGCCTTTGCGGCCCAATACAGATCAATCCAGACCCTTGATGTTGGTACAGGATGTGGGTTAATTGCCCTCATGCTCGCCCAGAAATCGGAAGCCAGAATAACGGCAATCGAAATTGACAGGCAGGCAGCCGAAACTGCCAGATTGAATGTTAAAAACAGTCCTTGGTCATCGCGTATTGCCGTATTAAATCAATCTTTTCAGGAATTTAACACACAATCAACCCAAATATTCGACCTGGTAATTTGCAATCCCCCATTTTTCCATAACAGCCATTTGGCTCCTAGTTCCAAACGAAACTTGGCTCGTCATTCGGATTCACTTAGCCCAGCAGATTTGCTCTCGGGAGTTTCCCGAATTATTTCGGACGAAGGCAGGTTGATAATAATAATCCCATTTGACCAAGAAACCCTTTGGTACAATGAAGCTTCAAAGGTTGAATTGTTCTATGAGAGGGTAGTTCGGATTTTACCCCGCAAGGGGATTGAGCCCAAAAGGTCAATCATTGAAATAACCAAAAAATCAAAGGAGAAAAAGGTAGAAATTTTGATTGTTGAAGGAGATAGAAGACATGCATACTCTCCTGAATACGTCGAACTTACTAGAGATTATTACCTTAATATGTAAAAAAAAAGCTGCCCTTGCGGGGCAGCCAAATACCTTTTTGGGTTGGTTTTAGTTAGCTTTTTGTTCACCTTCAACAGCAGGCTCAGCTACTTCTTCAACAACGGGCTCAACAACTTCTTCAACAACTGGCTCAACAACTTCTTCAGCTTCTTGTTTGGCTTCGCCACAAGATGCGAAAAATACCATTCCAAGAACGGTCAACAACGCAAATAATTTTTTCATTTTGTTTTGGTTTTTTAAGTTAGAAAACGAAACTTGCCGCAAAAGTAATACATTTTTTTCAAATGCAATTAAATTAAAAAAAAAAATAAATAAAATTTATAACAAGTTATTAACACATTTGGATCCAGAATTTTTTTAAACATATTTACCTTACTTTTGCAGAAATAATTGAAATGGGCATAACACTTCTCATAATTGCCATTACGGTATTATTCTCATATTTAGCTTTCGAAAACAGGCTTTTGTTCGAGCGGTTGAAGTTCAATGCAAGCGAGATAGGCACCCGGCGCAAGTACTACAAGTTTTTGACCTACGGTTTGGCGCACGCCGATTGGATGCACCTATTGGTAAATATGTTCGTTTTGTTTAGTTTCGGCTCAATCGTGGAGGATTTGTTGGAGGTATATTTTGGCCAAAAAGGATCTATTTATTTTGTCATTTTATATATATCAGCGTTGTT
>CAZUWF010000020.1:337-40896 GCA_964624065.1 uncultured Bacteroidales bacterium | reverse complement strand
CATCTTGTATGGAAACTGTGCAAAACCAACTTGAGCCCCTGGTCCCTTGCCATTGAGTGCGCCCGTTGGTAAGGGGAAAGCAGGGTTTTACAGGGCAACCGGTTCTATATCCGGTTCGAGTATTGCTTTGCCCAAGCGATATTAACGGCCCGTGGCAAAAAAAACCATCCTTCGTTAATGTTTGTTCTAAATTTGTATTGAAATGAAAAACTTGCTCTTCTTAACAACAGCATTGTTGTTCTAAATTCACAAGGCATAACAAATGCTATGATTATTGAAGAATTTGGCAGTCTTGATCATCCCGAAATTGCCCGCACCGCCCTTGCTGTTACCCGGATTGTAGATGAAACTAACTCGGGTAATTGGGTTGTTGACCTTGAGACAGGCTTTTGTTACTCAACTGGTGCATATTTGAATCTTTCAGACTATGGTTTTCAAAAATCTCAATTGATCGATTGTGCTTTGGATGCTTTGGGGATTCCAGCAGCTCTTATTGGTAGGTTTGGCTGAAGGCACTTTAACACGAAAAGCGCTTTTGAAAGCCGCAAGGAAGTTAGCAAGCAGAACCGCAGGGTGGATTGGAGTAACTATTGCCATTATTGATTTTGGTAGTTGTATGGATTGGTGGTAACCTAAAAATTTTTAACATGGATTTTCTAATATTGGGTATGCTAATTTATGTTGTCGTTATTCCATTGGGAGAATTGATTGACAGCAAAGAAAGAAGCGGCAGAGCTTTCTGGACAAAAGTTGTTGCAGTATTGTTTTTAACCGCGTATTTGATTCGTCATATTATTCGGATGCTAAATTAGTTCATTTGTTTTTTAGGATTAGAACTTAAAAAACCATCTGATTTAATGAAATTTTGCGCTTTGAAAAATCACAAATTGGATGTTTTTAAAATCTTAATTAGCTTGTCGCATCTTTGATATTGGCAACAAACCTGGTGGGTTTCCGAAAACCTATCAGGTTTGTTGCAAGGTTTATGGATGAAAATAGTTTCAAAATAGGTTAATCAAGAAGAATCTTCCAGCAGACAACCTAGATTTCTCCAGATTTTTCTTGAAATGTCCAACTTGTTTTTTCTCCACTTATAGCGATATCTTCGGGAAAGAAAAACCTCTTTCCCTAAACCATATAAGCCCCAGTAACTTCATAACCCGTAAACCTCAACTTCCACTGAGAGATCTTCTGGGCAGGCAGGGAATAGCTTTTTTACTTCAACTTTCAAATTTCTCGCTTCAAATTTCATACTTTTGTGCCTCTATAAATCGCTTTCAATCAAACAAAGAGCACCTATGATATCACTTTCAAATCGCATCATCCAACTTTCGGAATCTGAAACCCTTGCCATGGCTCAGAAGAGCCGTGAGCTTAAAGCACAAGGCATTGACGTGATAAACCTAAGTTTGGGCGAACCCGATTTCTTCACCCCCGAGCCAATAAAGGAGGCCGCTAAAAAGGCAATAGATCAAAACTTCTCGTTTTACACCCCGGTTAACGGATACCTCGAATTAAGGGAGGCAATCTGCAAGAAATTAAGGAGGGACAACCAACTGTATTACACCCCCGACCAAGTGGTGGTTACCACCGGAGCCAAGCAGGCACTCATTAACGTTTTGCTTTGTATGATAAACCCGGGCCACGAGGTCGTGGTTGCCGCCCCCTACTGGGTAAGCTATCGCGATATGGTGCAGATTGCTGAGGGCAAGGCCGTGATGGTTAAGGCAGGTATAGAAAGCGATTTCAAGATAACTCCCCAACAGTTGGAGCAGGCAATTACCCCAAATACCAGGATGTTTATGTTCTCGAGTCCATCAAACCCCACTGGATCGCTTTATACCCGCGAAGAACTTGAAGCCTTCGCCAAGGTTTTCGAAAAAAACCCACACGTTTACATACTTTCAGACGAGATTTACGAATTCATAAACTTTGAGGGAAGGCACCAGAGCATAGCGCAATTCGAATCAATTCGCAACCGTGTTATAATTGTAAACGGCGTTTCGAAAGGATATGCGATGACTGGTTGGAGGCTTGGATACTTGGTTGCAGATAAAGAAATTGCCAAGGCTTGCACCAAACTGCAAGGTCAGTTTACTTCAGGTACAAACTCCATTGCACAAAGAGCATCCATTACTGCCATGGAGATGGAGGCATCATTCGTAACCCCGATGCTCGGAAAATTCAAGGAGCGCCGGGATTTGATGCTTGAACTACTAAAGGATGTTCAGGGGCTTGTTACCAACAAACCAGAGGGTGCTTTTTACCTGTTCCCCGATGCCAGTTATTACTTTGGGAAGAAACACGGAGACACCATAATTGCCAACGCACCAGATCTTTGCATGTACTTGATAAATACAGCCCACGTGGCAATTGTGCCCGGCGATGCGTTTGGTGCACCCGAGTGCATAAGGATTTCGTATGCAACCTCAAACGAACTACTCGTAAAGGCGGTGAGTCGAATTAAGGAAGCATTAGCCAATCTGCATTAATCTTTTGTTTTGATGAAGAAAATCTCTGAACTGAGGGAAGATTACTTGCTTATGGCTTTCGGCAAGAGGGATGCCAACCCCGATCCCATAATTCAATTTGAACTTTGGTTTAACCAAGCCAGTGAGGCTGAGGTTCCGGAGCCAAACGCCATGACCCTTGCCACGGCCGACAAATCCGGTAAACCATCCGCTAGAATAGTCCTGCTAAAAGGTTTTGACCACCTTGGATTCGTTTTTTACACCAATTACCAAAGCAAGAAAGCCCAAGACCTATTAGAAAACCCGCGGGCGAGTTTGGTTTTCGTGTGGCTCGAACTTCAACGGCAAGTAAGGATAGATGGAATAGCAGAAAAGGTGTCGCGCCTGGAATCGGTAGAATACTTCAACTCTCGCCCCCGCGAAAGCCAACTGGGAGCAATTGCATCGAACCAAAGCAGGGTTGTTGGAGACCGAAAGATGCTCGAAAACAAATATATCGAAGCAGAGGAAAGATTTCGCGGCAATATTACTTGCCCCGAGCATTGGGGAGGGTTCAGGCTAATTCCCCAAACCATAGAGTTTTGGCAAGGGCGGACTAACCGCCTTCACGACCGAATAGCTTACATCAAAAATCCCGGCGGATGGTCAATTAATAGGTTAGAGCCATAGTTTACAATAATCCTCCCCAACCGCCGTTAGAGATCATGAATGAAATTACATTGAAGTGAGGCTTGTCATAAAATCCATTTTGGTATTTCCTATCTTTTACCTTGCCTTATCCATTGCCGGGCAAGCCCAATTAAGAAGTGGATTTACCGGATATGAAAATTTACCCGAATTTGACCATCGGCCTTACAATTTTGGGTTTTCGCTGGGGTTCAACAGAATGTACTTTGCCCTAGAACCCGTGGAGTCATTTTATCTACTAAATCAAGAATTTCAGCCTTCTTTCGGGTTTAACCACGGTCTTAATTCGGTTTTGCCTAGGGCCGACTGGGGTTTCAACATTGGAATAATAGGAAACGTGAAAATTAATTCAATGCTCGACTTCAGGTTCGTGCCCACTTTGGTTTTTGGTGGTAGAATGGTGGAGTACAATTACAAGTTATCTGGAGTCAATGGTAATCAAAGTGGTGTAGTGGTGCAAGATCTCGAAACCACCAACATTGATTTTCCCTTACACTTCAAGTTCAAGTCAGTTAGAATTCATTCAAACTTCAGGGTTTACCTCTTGGGTGGATTCAAGTACAGCCTCGACCTGGCTTCAAACCAAAACAAAGAGGCTGGTAGCGATAGGGAAATCTTGTACTTGCGGACCGCAAAAAACGACTATATGTACGAACTTGGCGCCGGTTTTGATGTTTACTTTACCTGGTTCAAGTTCTCGGCCGAATTGAAGGGCTCCTTCGGATTGAAAAATCTAGCCCTACCGGGCGAATCCAACCCCGTGTTTTACAACTCAATCGACCGCCTTAATTCCAGGTCGATAATGGTTTCATTCCTTTTCGAATAATTTTTAATACTGAGAGAAATCAGTCCGCTTAAATTTCTCTCGATAGTTTCGAGAAAAAATCCCAAACCACCATACCACCCGTCACGGCGACGTTGAGCGAGTGCTTGGTGCCAAATTGAGGTATTTCGATGCAACCGCTGCAATTTTCGAGGGCCTCCGCGCTTACACCCTTTACCTCGTTGCCCAGCACCAGGGCATATTTCTTTCCCCTTTCGAAAACAAAACCCTGCAAGTTAATGCTCCCGGTGGTCTGCTCCAGGGCAATAATTTCCCAACCTTCCTCCTTCAATTTCTTCGTTGCATCAGCTGTGCTCTCAAAGTACAACCAATTTACCGATTCAGTTGAACCAAGGGCGGTTTTTTGAATCTCACGGTGAGGCGGGGTGGCCGTAATGCCGCAAAGGTATATGGCCTCCAACAAGAAGGCATCGGCCGTGCGAAACAACGAACCGGTGTTCATCATGCTCCTCACGTTGTCCAGCACCAAAATCAATGGTAATTTGGCCGAGCCTTTAAATTCATCGGCAGACTTCCTGCCCAGTTCGTCCATTGAAAGTTTGCGCATTTTTTACAAGCTAGTGGGTTTTATAGTATCGGGCTTGGGGTTTTGGCTTTTTGATGTATAAATAATAATCCCTGATTTCTGTATGCCTTTCTTCTAGCGCTTTATCGGGCCATTGACCAATTGTTGCAACTTTACAAACCAACATCAGCAAACCCTTTGATCAACAAATTCTTCACCTTCTCCATTCCCGTGGTAGCTTTTTCTTGAATGAAGGTCAGGTTTGGCAAGTGCGCTGTTGGTATGGTGTTTGGGTCAACAAGAAAAACAGGTGCCATGCGTGGAGTGTAGCCAACCAAGCCGGCGGCGGGATAAACGTTTAGCGATGTCCCAACTATAAGGTATATATCGGCTGTGGAGGACAACCTGGCAGCTTCCGAAATCATTGGCACAGCCTCGCCAAACCACACTATGTGGGGTCGTAATTGCGAACCCTTCGGGCACAAGTCGCCTTTTTTAAGTTCCCACCCTTGGAGGGTGAAAACCATTTCGGGGTCAACCTGGCTCCTAACCTTCTTCAGCTCGCCGTGCAGGTGCAACACGTTTGTGGAGCCGGCCCGCTCGTGAAGGTCGTCAACGTTTTGGGTTACCACGCGCACGTCGAAGTGCTCCTCCAACTCCGCCAAAATATAATGGGCCCGGTTGGGCTCCACCTCGTAAAGTTGCTTGCGCCTTTGGTTGTAAAACGCCAACACCAATTCCATATTTTTATGCCAGCCTTGGGGGGAGGCAACCTCCATAATGTCGTGATTTTCCCAAAGCCCCCCGCTGTCGCGAAATGTACTTATGCCGCTTTCGGCGCTTACTCCCGCCCCGGTAAGCACAACCAATCTTTTCTTTGCCATAAACTTCCAAGTTTTGAACTTCTCTCCATCCGATTGAAAAACCAAAGGTAAGGTGAAAAATTTTTCAAAAAAAACTAAACTTTGTTATTGTTATAAAAAATATTATATTTGGCGAACTAATTACAAGCTTTGCGAGGGTTTTTCAAGCCGTTGATTGTCAGATATTATTGCTTGCTTTTTTTTTTCATTTAACAAAAATACCTTGCCTATGGTAAAATGTTTTACACTCCCTCCCTTGAAACACATTCATTTTACCCACTTTTTTATTAAAAAATCTTTTTTTAATCCCACTTTTATTAACCAAATTTACCATTATGAAAAAACTTCGACTAATTAAAACCGGCATTTTGTTGCTGGCGCTTGTATGGTTATCGGGCTTGGGTGCTAATGCCCAAAAGACTATGACTTCTTTTAATGGTGTAACCACTATTAACGAGCCTGCCATAGCAGAACCCTCCCAAGTTAGCACCAAGTCGGCAGTAACGGCACCGCACTTCCAAGGTTTTCCTACCACAACCACCCCAACCGGGTGGACCACAACAGGTTGGACAATAGGTACAACCACCGCCATCCCCGCAATAGATGGCAACTACATTAGGCGCAACCTTTGGAGTAGTGCTACTACTGGCACCATTACCACAGTTGACATTGGCCCGGTCTTGGCTGGAATGAGACTAACATTCAACTATGCATTGGCCAACTTCAGTACACCTTTTGCTCCTCCTGCAGTTGGTTCTGGCAACTTCATAGTTTCTATCTCAACCAATGCGGGTGTGAGTTTCACCCCTGTTCAAACCGTTACAAACAATGGTGTAGCAGGTTGGCAGTCATTCAATTTTGGCTTGGCTGACTATGTAGGTCAAGTTGTTAGAATTAGGATAGTGGGAAATTGGATATCAGGAGACTACTTCCTGGCCTTCGATAACTTCTCTGTAGCGGCACCAATTACCTGCCCAGCACCTACGGCTTTGACAGCAACCCAAATTACCACCACTTCGGCTCGCCTTGGGTGGACTGCCGGGGGTGCCGAAACCGCTTGGGAATATGTGGTTGGTATAAGCCCGCTTGCTGCCCCAACCGGAGCTGGCATTGCCGCCACCACTAATCCGGTGACGGTCTCAGGCTTGCTGCCAGGAACAACCTACAATTTTTACGTTAGGGCAAACTGTGGTCCGGGCGACCTTAGCACCTGGGCAGGTCCGTTTACATTCACCACCGCGTTTGTAACTCCCTTCACGCAAAACTTTAACACCACCCCATTCCCTCCGCTAGGCTGGGGAAGATTTAGCGGATTGTTGGGTCCGACCACCACGCTCCTCCCTGTTACTACTGGTTGGATACACAAAAGGTTCGGAAACATTACTGCACCAGAGGTCAATTCAGCGTCTATCAACATTTACGGAACTGTGCGGCACTGGCTTACGACCCCCTCAATTAACCTTGGCGATGGCAGCGTAAATCATAGGCTTACCTTCAGCATTGCCCTTACAGGATGGGGCAATACCAATGCGGCATCTTTGGGTCTTGACGATTACGTTGCCGTGGTGATAAGCACCGACAACGGTCAAACATGGTCAAATGCCAACGTGCTCCGGTTCTGGGACAGGAACTCCACGATTCCCAACACAGGGCAGCATATATCGGTTGATCTCACAGGCCGCTCCGGTTTGGTAAGGTTCGGATTCTATGCCGAAAGGCCTACGGGAACCTCACCCGACATAGACTTCTTCGTTGACCACGTAGTTGTGGAGCCAATTCCGGCTTGCCCCAACCCATCGGCAATTACCGTGGCAAACATTACCGCCACCTCTGCCACAATGGGATGGACAAATGGAAGTACAGAGACTGCTTGGGAATATGTGGTGGGTGTAAGCCCACTTTCAACCCCAACCGGTGCTGGTATTGCAGCTACTGTCAATCCATTGGTGATCAGTGGTTTGCAACCCGGAACCACTTACAATTTCTTCGTAAGGGCCAACTGTGGAAGCAGTTCCCTTAGCCCATGGGTGGGTCCATTTACCTTCACTACCGTCTTTGCACCTCCGTTTGCGCAAGACTTCAACACAACTCCTTTTCCACCACCCCAGTGGCAAATGCAAAGGGGCGTGCTGACTCAAAACACCCAAATTGTTGCAGGTGCAGCATGGACCCATAAGAGGTTTGGCAACATTGCCTCGGCCCCAGCAGTAAACTCGGCAGCTATTAACATCTACGGAACCAGAGATCACTGGCTGATGACCCCTTCAATTGATCTTGGTAATGGCTCCAAGAATTATCGTATGACATTCGACATAGCCCTAACGGGATGGAACAACACCAATCCCGCATCCCTGGGTCTTGACGACTTCGTGGCTGTGGTAATAAGTACCGACAATGGTCAAACGTGGTCAAATACTAACGTGCTCCGTTTCTGGGATAGGAACTCCACCATTTCCAACACAGGGCAGATGGTATTAATTGATCTCACCGGCCGAACCGGCTTGGTCAGGTTCGGATTCTATGCCGAAAGACCCACGGGAACTACCCCTGACATTGACTTCTTTGTTGACAACGTAATAATCGAAGAAATCCCAACCACTCCTGTGTTTGTTGTTGCTCCCACAACTAACAACTTTGGCAACGTTGAGGTTGGTGCTACTTCAAATCCAAGAACCTTCACCATTACCAACCGCGGGGTAGGCACCCTCTCAGTAAATGCTCCAACCGTGACTGGCGCACTGGGAAGCCTAAGCTTTAACCCTGCCCATTTCCCGGCAACACTTGCTCCATTCCAAAGCGTACCGTTTAGCGCCACCATCACTGCTCCTGCACCAGGACCTTTTTCCGACAACATCGCAATTGGTTACAACGATGGCTCTGCCAAGGTTGCAAACGTACCGATTACCGGAACAGGCGTTATTAGAATTCCGGGTTCTACCTGTTTTACGCCAATGGTGATGACCTTACCAATAGTTAACTACCAAGGCAATACCGAGCTTTTTGGCAACGACTACAACAGCACAATGGTTACTCCCGCAACCTCATACCTAAATGGAAATGACTTCGTGATACGGTTCACTGTTAACCAACCCGGATTACTCACCGGTAGTGTTGCAGGTAGTTGGACCGGGCTGCTCGTAATGCAAAGTTGCCCTAACGCTGCCAGCCCTGCGGCCACCGTTGCAACCGGTGTTGGCTCAACCGGCGGAAGCTTTAACAACGTGCTAATTCAACCAGGAACCTATTTTGCCATAGTTTCTACTTGGCCAGACCCAATCTTTACCGCCTTTACCCTTAACCTGTCGTTTGCTCCCCTTTACACCGTTAGCTTCAATGTTACCGATGCACATACGGGATTGGCACTGCAGGGAGCTACCATTGCCATTACCGGCCAACCTACCCTAACCACCAATGCCGCAGGGCAGGCTAGCCTACAGCTTACTCCAAACAACTACACGGCCGTGGTTAGCAGGGAGCAATACATTACCGCCACTCGGCCCTTCAGCGTGGTCAATTCAAATGTTACGGTCAATGTTGCCCTTGTTGACGACATTAAGGATCCATTCGGTTTGAGAGTTACCACCGATGGCCTCGAAGGAGGTCAGGCATTGTTTAGCTGGAACAATGTTGATGGCTTGGCTGGATTTTCCGACAGCTTCGAAAGTGGCAACTTCAATGCTTGGCCTACCTACGTGCAAGGGGCCGGAACCGCCGGTGAAGCCGGACAAATTCCATTCTGGCACATACCGGCACCTGGTGCTGCACCTCACGGAACCAGGTTTAGCCACTGCGGGTGGGGCTACAACATCAATACCAACATCATTTCGCCTCGTCTGGCCGTTACTGCCACATCTACTTTAAGCTTCTCATGGAATACAAGCTACCACTGGCACGTCTCACCAAACAACAACGGTAGCTTGTTCGTGAGAATAAGCACAAACAACGGGGCCAGCTGGACTACCCTGTGGACAGAGGATGCTGCCGGAGTTTTTGCCAACTTTACATGGTATCGAACAACCATACCCCTTGGCGCGTATGCTGGCTCAAGTGTCTTAATTGCTTTCAACCACGTGCAACACGATGGGGCCACTTACTCAATTGACAACATTGTGTTTGGAAGCGGTGGCAAAGACCCCATTGGAACCTTTGCACAGAGCACACCTGCCAACGTACCGGCCGATGCAAGAATAGCAGATATGAGCGATTTTGTGTTTGCTAAGGCCAACAAGGCTTTCCTTGGCTACAACGTGTTCTTGAACAATATGACGACGCCCGTGGCCTTTACGCAAGGCTTGAACCATATGTTCAATCTTGTGCCTCCCGGTTTGCACACTGCCGGGGTTCAGGCCGTTTACAGCTCCGGGGTTTCGCAAATTGTTACACTTACTTTCAATATGCCAGGACCCAACATTACCTTCGTGGTTAACGAAAAACTTGGTTACAATAGCCACGCACCTGTTCCAGGGGCCGCCGTTCAATTCAACGGCGAGGTTAAGCAAACCAATGCCCAGGGTAGGGCAACCTTCTTTGGTGTTCCACACGGAATTAACCGGTTCCAAGTTTCCCACAACTCGTTCTTCCCATCCTCCGGGGCGTTGTTGATTGGATTCCCACATATGACGGTTCCAGTTACCCTAACCAGAAACAACACTAATGTGGAAGAACCAACGCTAGCCGCCATCGAGGTGTACCCGATACCTGCTAGTACCGTGCTCAATATTACATCGCCCGAAAATATGAAGCAACTTCAGGTTGTAAATATGTTGGGTCAGGTGGTTTACACAGCAGAGGAGGCTGGTGTAAGGCACGAAATCAATGTGGCCGGATTTAGGGACGGAATGTACGTTTTGAGGATAATAACCGAAATCGGCACTGAAACCAGGACAGTTCAGATTGTAAAATAACTGGTTGAATGCCATCAATTATAAAAAGGACCGCCCCTTGGGGTGGTCCTTTCTAATTTATAGGTCTGTGAGTTGGTGGGAATTGTGGTGTGAATGGCAAAAGTCAAGCGTTGTGGCCTAAATCAGCCAGGAGGAATCAGTGGTAAATTACCTCTGTTGAATCCATATTTGTAAGTTCAAATTGGCCAATTGCGATCATAAAATTTTGGATCTTCCCTTTTTCGGCAATCACCAACCACAAATCAACATTCACACCATCTTACCCTGATTCTCGAGCCTTGAGGGAGGCTTCGAATTTTACAATTTGTGGTACTATTGGCAAATTAGGATTTTCAATCCGATTTATAAGTATAGTGGATGCTTCGCAGCCCATATCGTATCCTTTTTGTTCAACAGTGGTCAATTTTGGTTTTGAAATTGTAGAAATTGGATCGTTGCCAAATCCTGCTACCGATATCTTGTCCGGAATAGCAATTCCGGCTTCCTGTAAAAGTTGCATAACGGCGATTGCCGTGAAGTCGTTTACTGCAAATATGGCGTCCACATTAGGAAGCAAACTAAAAATCTTTTCTTTTTTTAAGTGAACCAATTTAGGGGTGTCGCAATGTATTATTAGGCTTGGGTCGGGTTCTATCCCGTTGTTTATCAATGCCTCGGTGTAGCCGTGCAATCTTTCGCTTGCAATAAGCAAGTGCTGAGGTGCAGAGAGGTGCATTATTCGCCTTTTGCCATTTGAAATGAGATGGTTAGTTACTTGCAAGGCACCTCCATAGTCATCGGTAATTACAGTGTCGGTTTTTACTTGCTTGCAGCTTCTGTCGAAAAACAGTACTGGAATGCCTTGCGAAATCGCATCATTGAAATGATCGAAATCCAAGGTGTTTTTGCTCATCGAAACCATTATGCCGGCAACCCTGTGGTCAATCAAACCCTGAATGTTAATTTTTTCGCGCTCGTACTCCTCGTTCGATTGGCAAATCATTAGCCTGTATCCCTTAGCATAGGCAATGTCTTCCATACCGCTAATAATGCTCGAAAAGAAATGGTGGACAATTTCGGGCACCACGATGCCTATTGTGCTCGATCGCTTGTTTTTTAGGCTAAGTGCTAGCGCGTTTGGCCTGTAGTTAACAGCCTTGGCGTACGACTGTATCTTTTCCCGGGTGTCTGCACCTACGTCGGGATGGTTGTTAAGGGCCCGCGAAACTGTAGATGGTGCGATCCCAAGAGCCCTAGCTATATCGCTAATTGATGCAATGTGTGGTTTCATAGATAGCTTTGTGCTGGACAGTAATAGTTAGGGAAATAATCTTTACACATAAATTTTAATTCACCTTTCGAATGTTAATAACAATACACTAGCTGAGGAGTACTGTAATAAAAAAGGTTTTTACCCAGTATGGCTTGGTATTAAACTTTTAGGTCTTTTGTGTAATTGCATAATAATTGGTGCACCAACAGCTCAAAGAAGCCACCGAACCTAAAAAAAACTTCATAAAAGGCTGTATTTCAATTATATTTATAATTTTGGATTTTTCGAAGATTGAACTATTTTAAATTAAGGGGTTACATTCCTTTTTTTTTCTGCATTTCCTATCTTGCTCCCCCCTATTTTACCAATTACTTCACCCAGGGCAATGTTTGGGATTTCTGCGCCCCCGATTTAGGGACGTCGGTCCTAAAACTTGGAAAAAAAGCAACATGTAAGCATATTAGCGAGGTTTGGCCCTGAAAATCCTTCATAATCAGGCCGTTCTATCAAAAAACATACGCAAGAACCGGTTGCAAATTTTTTTATGAATTCCTCATGTTCCTTGTCAAAAAAACCTAAACCAACATCCAATTTTTCCCAAATGTATGCAATTAATCATTAATATCAAAAGTTTCCGCAAACGTTTGCAGGAATTATATACAAAACATTGAAAATCAGTCCAAGGAATTCATCTATTCGTTTAATAATTAATTAACTTTGCTTTAATAATCTCGTAATGTTTTTCAATTCATCAAGTACTAACCTAAATTTTGTTTTTATGGTAAAAATTTTCAAGCTACTGGTTCCGTTGGTCATACTGTCTTGTTGTGCATTTGACCTTTACGGACAAACTGGTACCATTACCGGGGTTGTGATCGACAAGGAGATGAAAGAAACCCTGCCCGGTGCCAATGTTGTGATTGAGGGTACCACCACTGGTTCGATAACCGGCCTCGACGGTCGTTTTTCCTTTCAGGCTCCTGCGGGTACCTACAATGTTGTGGCAAGTTTCGTGGGCTACCAACCTGTAACGAGGTTGGTAACTCTCGGAGTTGGCCAAACTATTTCTTTAAACTTCGAGCTTGGTACGGACATTGGGCTGCTCTCGGAGTTTGTGCTTATTGGTTATGGTGTGGTTAGGAAATCTGACGCCACGGGCTCTATAGCCACGGTTAGTTCCAAGGACTTCAACCAGGGTGCCATTACCTCTGCCCAAGACTTGCTCGTGGGTAAAAGCGCCGGGGTTGTTATTACCACTTCGGGTGGTGCTCCTGGCGGTGGTGCCGAAATTAGGATCAGGGGAGGTTCTTCGCTATCGGCGTCAAATTCACCACTCTTGGTGATTGATGGTGTGCCTATCGAAAACCGTGATGTAAGCGGTAGCTCAAACTTCCTGTCGTTTGTAAACCCCAACGACATCGAGTCATTTACAATTTTGAAGGATGCTTCTGCTACGGCAATTTACGGGTCGAGGGCATCAAACGGGGTTATAATCATTACCACAAAACGTGGTAAGGAAGGTATGGCACCCAGATTTTCCTACGACTTCAAAAGTTCCTTGTCTTCGGCTATCAGGTACACCGATGTGTTTTCTGGTGACGAGCTCCGTCAGCTTGCAATGAAGTACGTTGAGGAAGGCTTGTTCCCGGCCCACGAACTACCCAAACTTGGTTCATACAATACAAACTGGCAAAGTGAGATATTTAGGGTGGCAGCCTCACACGACCATAGCTTTAATTTAACCGGTTCGTACAAAAATATTCCCTACAGGGCTTCCGTTGGGTACACCTCCGATGTGGGTATTTTGAAGAACACGGATTTGAGCAGGTTTACAGGTGCCATAAACCTAAGCCCTTCTCTATTCAACAACTCGCTTAAGGTGAGCATCAATGCCCGTGCCATGCATACCGCTCACAACTTTGGAAACACCGGTGCAATTGGAAATGCAGTGAGAATGAGTCCTGCAAGCCCTATTATGGATGGAAACGCCAAAGCGGGTGGATTTTTCCAGTGGATGAACTACGGAGCCAATTTGGGAACACACAATCCGGTAGCACAGGTTTTCTATGCAGATAACAAATCAAATGTTACCAGGTTCGTGGGTAATGTTCAGGTTGATTATGCCGTTCCATTTATCGATGGCCTTAAGGCCAACCTAAACCTTGCCGGCGACTTCTCTAGGGGCAAGGGTTACAACTATACTTCGGAGCGCCTTCCTGCAAGTGATTTTAGAAGACATCTAACCGATTACGATTCCAACAATTCCAACAAGCTGCTCGATTTTGTTTTGAATTATTCTGCCGATGTGCCGTCAATATCGAGCAACGTTGATTTAACGGCAGGTTACTCTTGGCAGCGTTTTAGCTACGAAAACGAAAGCTTGAGCAGATTTGCAATCCCAAGACCGGGCGAGCAAAACGTGGAAACTTATGGCATTAACGAGCTGCAGCTCATTTCATTTTTTGGTCGGATGAAATATACCTTGGCCAATAAATACCTGCTAACTGCTACGGTTCGTAACGACCACTCATCACGTTTTCACAAAGACGTAAGATCCGGTATTTTCCCCTCATTAGCATTTGCTTGGAAACTTAACGAAGAGGGCCTTTTCAAAAACATAAGGTCGCTAAGCGAATTGAAATTGCGTGTGGGTTGGGGTATTACCGGTCAACAAGACATTGGTCCGTTTTTCCCATATCTTGCTACATACCAGGAGTCAATTTTGGGAGCCTACTATATGGTTGATGGCGCGTACGTTTCTACTCTTAGACCCAATGCATACGATTCCAAAATCAAATGGGAAGAAACCGAAACCCGAAACCTGGGACTTGACCTTGGATTTTTCGCAGATAGGATAACCCTGAATGTTGATTTGTACCAACGATTTACCGAGGATCTGCTAAATAACATTACAATCCCCACAGGCAGCAACTTTTCCAACAGATTGTTTACTAATGTTGGAAGTTTGGAGAATATGGGAATTGAAGTTAGCCTCAACCTTATCCCCATTTCAAAGGCAAACGAATCATTGAACCTTGGTTTTAACTTTTCGCACAACAAAAATAAGATAACCAAACTACTACTTGCCGATGACCCTGACTATAAAATCCTTTACGGTGATGCCTTCACAGGCCAGATTCAGGCAACTATGGTCGGGCACCCGGCATTTTCATTCTATGTGAGCCAGCAGGTTTTCAACTCGCAAGGCAGGCCAATAGAAGGGCTTTATGTCGACCGTTCGGGGCAGGGCGGTGACGTGCCAAATAATCTGGCAAACAGGTATTTTTATCGTAACCCCACTCCTGACTATGTTTTCGGCTTCTCAGCAAGATACAACTTGAAGAATTTTGATGTTTCTACCAGTTTGAGGGCCAATGTAGGCAACTACGTTTACAATGCCGTGGTAGGTAGGGCCTCTATTGACCAAATGTACCAAATTGGGTACTGGCGAAACGAAACGAGGCTTCTGAAAAATACCAATTTCATCAAGCGACAGTTTTCGAGCGACTACTTCGTAGAAAATGCTTCGTTCCTCAAAATGGACTTCATAAGCCTTGGCTACAGGATTGCCCAGTTCGACAGGGGAGTTGGCGCGCGAGTGAGCTTTACCGTTCAAAACGTGTTTACCAGGACCAAATATACCGGAATCGACCCGGAGGTAAGGGGTGGTATTGACAATAACTTCTACCCAAGGCCTCGTACTTTCATGTTTGCCGTCAGTTTAGGAATTTAATCCAAAAAATTTGTTGAAATGAAAAGAAAAAATCTAATAATTGTTTTGCTTCTTTCTGTTTTTGCCTTTGGCTCCTGCATGAAAGACCTTGACATTGTGCCTAAAGACCCCAACATTACTACCGCTGCTGATCTTGGTAGTAATCCACAGGTGCTTAGGGGAGCACTTGCAAAAATTTATGCAAGCTTTCTCATTGCAGGTCAAGGGGGTGGCGACTCCGATATAAGCGCACCCGACAGAGACTTCTTTACCACCATAAGGGCACTTTGGAACCTCCAGGAGCTTCCCACTGACGAAGCAATATGTGCTTGGGGCGATACCGGAATTGCCGATCTTAACCTCCAGCAGTGGTCTTCTTCAAACCCGTTTCTCACAGCATTGTTTCAAAGGCTAGGCCTTACAGTTACCTTTGCCAATGACTTTTTGAGGATTACTTCAGGCCTCGACACCCCATTGGTGAAAAGGTACAGGGCGGAGGCAAGATTCCTGCGGGCATTGGCATATTATTACCACCTCGACTTGTTTGGAAATCCACCTCACACCACAGAAAATGACCCCGTAGGGGCTTTCTTCCCAAAGCAACTTGACAAAAATTTTGCCGCAGGTCGGAGCAAATTGTTCAAATATATTGAGGATGAACTCAAGGCCATACTTCCTGACTTGGGCGAACCCGGGTTCTCGTATCCAAATGCCGACAAAGGTGCTGCTTGGATGCTTCTTGCAAGGCTTTACCTCAATGCCCAGATTTATACCGGCACTCAAAGGTGGGCCGAGGTTATTACCTACGTTAACCTAGTTGAGACCAGCGCGAAATATTCCCTCGCACCGAATTACCGCAAGAATTTCAGCGCCGACAACGGTTACAACGAGGGCAATCCAGAAATGATCTTTGCATTTGCTCAGGATGGACATAATACCAACGGATGGGTTGGCACAACGTTCATTATCCAGTCTAGTAGCGATGCCACTTTCTTAAGGTCTGAGGATTTTCATGGCCTTACTACCAACACAAACTGGAACGGCAATCGCGCCACCAAGCACTTCTTGAACGTAATGATTGACACCCTGGCAACCTATGGTGGAGCACCAGTTCCTTGGGCCACAGATCCTTTTTTCACCACCAGCAAGGACCGCAGGGTTTTTCTGAGGGTTAAGCAAAGCCCGAATATTTTGAGTCCTACTGCCTCCGGTAATTTCGGCATAGGTGTATATAAGTTTACTGCCAGGAGAGCCGATGGCACATTCCCATCAGCCTTCAGCTCCTCCTTTGCCAACACTGATTTTCCGATATTCAGGTATTCCGATGCCCTATTGATGCGCGCAGAGGCACGTTTTAGGCTCGGTAACCCGAGTGCTGCCGACGACCTCAATGCTGTTAGGGCTCGTGCCTTTGGCAACACTACCCAGAATGTTACATTTGCCCAAATGACCGCACAAATGTTTATTAACGAGCGTGCCAGGGAGTTTTACTACGAAGCACACCGACGCACCGACCTCGTTCGCTTTGGACAATTCACAACGGCCAATTACCTTTGGGCATGGAAAGGTGGGGTAGCCAACGGCGTCGCTACCAGCCCACACCTCAATGTTTATCCTATACCTGCCGAGGAAGTTGCCGCCAATCCCGAGCTTGTACAAAATCCTAATTATTAACCCACAAAAAATCTAAAGCAATGAAAAGATTCTCATTTTTAATGGTCGGATTGTTGGGGTTGGTAATACTTATGGCTGCTTGCGAAAAAGAAGGTGAAAGGGTTGTAATGCCTGATAACGTAACCCCTCCGGCCTTGGTTCAAATCCCAAACCTCGCCCTTCAAAGGTTAAATGCCAATCAAATGGTTACCTTCATAGCTACTCCTGTTAACCCCGGTTTTCAAATTTCGGCCGAATATTTTCTAGAAATTGACTTGGCCGGAAGCAACTTTTCCAATCCTTTGGTTCTTTATTCTGGTCGCAAGGCCGATACCATCAGGATACTTACCTCCACCCTCAACGGAAGGCTTCTCGAGAAGTTTAATGCCGATGTTAACACCAATGCCAACCTAAGGTTGCGCTCTGTGCTAAACGTTGACGCCGGACAAGGAGCCCCCGGTTCGGGAGCAAACCCCATGGTTTTTATCTCTGAGGTGAGGACCGCCGTGGTTAATCCGTTTGGATTGCCAAGGCTTAACCTCATAGGTTCGGGAATGGTACAGTTCATTCAATCTGCAGCTGGCGACGGTGTTTTCAGGGGATTCGTCAGAACCAACCCGGCTAACCCGTTTACCCTTACCAACCCAGACACAGGTTTGAGCTATGGAGGTGCAGGCGGCACATTGCAGCAAGGAGGGCCAGCAATCGCGCCTCCCGCCACCGCAGGCTGGCACGTTTTGACCGTTAACCTAAACACAAATACATATTCGTTTGTGCCATACATGATAGGGATTGTTGGTTCGGCAACTCCAAATGGATGGGGTGGTCCGGACGAAAAAATGGATTATGTATTTGCAACTAATACTTGGACCAGAACCCTTAACTTAGTCGCAGGGGCTTTCAAGTTTAGAAGAAACGACGGGTGGGACTTCAACTTCGGATTTATTAACGCACCAACCGGTCCACTCCCTTGGGTTAATATTCCTTTGCAACGCGGTGGTGTTGGTAATGACTTTCAAATTACCCAAGCGGGTAACTATACCATTACTCTCAGGATTGCTGCCGACGAGCAAAGTGCAACAACTACTATAGTTAGGAATTAATGAACATAAAGATTGATAAAATGAAAAAGAATCCTTTGAAAAGTGGTTCATCCATCTTGGTCCTTTCTTTTCTGATGATTTTTGGGTGCACCAAAGACATCGAAAATGTGAGGCTCGAACCTACGATACAAACTGCCGAAGTACTTGAACTAACTTCCAACTCGGCCAAGGTGGTTGGATTTGTGGTGGCAGAGGGAGGCGGATTTACGGAGAGGGGAGTTGTTTATCACACCGCCCCCAACCCTACAGTTGACAATCCTAAGGTTGTTTTCCAGGGCACAACTGCCTCGGCCTCATTTAACGTAACCTTGACCGGCTTGACCAGAGTAACAAGATATTACGTTAGGGCATACGCAATAGGTGCCGGTGGTGTGATTTATGGCAAGCAATTCGACTTTACAACCTTGGGAGTTTTACCTACCGTAACTACCACTGCCGTTAGCGCAATTACCGGAACAACTGCCCAAAGCGGTGGAAACGTAACTGACAATGGTGGTTTACCTGTAACAGAGCGCGGAATTGTTTACGCTACCACAGCAAATCCAACCCTGGCAAATACCAAGATAGTGGGAGGAGCTGGATCTGGTTCTTTCGTTAGCTCAATAACAGGCTTGCAAGGACTCACCACCTATTTCGTAAGAGCTTACGCCACCAACAGTGTGGGTACTGCATACGGTGAGCAAAGACAGTTTACCACGTTAGTTTCTATTCGTACTTGGTTTCTTGCCGGCAACTTTCTGGAGGCAAGTTACCCGGGCCATACTTTTGCAAACTGGAACCCTGCCCAATCACCATTTATTAGAAACGCGGCCGGAAACCCCAATTTAATGGAAGGATACTTCTACATGGGATTGACCAATAACGAGTTCAAAGTTGTGAGGCAGCCCAGCTGGACGGGTGATTTTGGCTCGGGAGGACCTGGAATCTTGGTCGAAGGTGGTGGGAACATTCAGCTCCCCGGTCCCCATTTTTATCGGTTCACTGTTAATCCTACCGCATTGACCTTTACTGCCACTCCGTTGGTTTGGGGGGTTATTGGCGAAGGTACTCCTGGTGGTTGGGGCTCGGAAACACCTCTTAGCTACAAACCAGCCCAGAGGGTTTGGTCGGGAGGTTTAACCTTAACGGGCAACCCGTCGGTTAAGTTCAGGGCTCATGACTGGGCGCATAATTATGGTGGAACAGGCGGCAACTTGGTGCACGGCGGTCCAAACATTGATTTGGTTGCAGGAAGTTACTTTTTTATTCTCGATTTGGGCACTCCACACCAATACAGATACAGCGCAAACCGGTGGTCTATAATTGGTAGCGTGAATGGTGCATGGAATAACGACACTTTTTTGACCTGGAGCGCGGCAGATCAAGCTATGGTGGTAACAGCCAATTTTAATGCAGGCGAATTCAAGTTCAGGGCGAATGCCGACTGGGGTGTTAATCTAGGTGGAACAACGAGCAACCTTACCTTTGGAGGACCGAATATTACGTTGGCAGAATCTGGTAATTACACCATAAGGCTTTTCCCAAGACCCGATGGTGGAACCTATACCATTGTAAAGAACTAAGTGGTTCATAATATTACTAAAAGGCGGGGTGGCTTTGAGCCGTCCCGCCTTTTTTTTGCAGAAGCGCCCCCCCTCTATTCTGCAAAATCGAAGGATATCCTATGGGTTTTCTTCAGGTCGAAGGTAAAGCTTACTGCCGACTTGTCACCATTTAGCCAAGGGGTAACCCTTGCCCCAGAAAGTACTCAAAAAAACCCGCACAATTATTGTAGTTGAACAATAAATCCCGAAGGGATTAAATTTGATTAACCTCGAATGAAATTCGGGGCAAGCAAACGCCACACCCTTTAGCAACCACAAAGTGGTTGAACTATCATAATAAGAGTTTTTCGTCAAATTCAACTCCTTTGGAGTTGCTTATTGCTATTATCCGATTCACCACAAGTTGCACTTGTGGTGAATCATATTTAAGCCCTTCGGGCTGTTATACCCGGTTGCGGCCAGATAGACGAAGTGGAAATTATGAACAAAATTGCACGTATGATTGCAATTCGGCACTAACAAAAACAACATAATCGTGTATTTAAAAACTGTACTAATTGTAAATGCCGAAAGTTTTTATTGCAAAAACGCTTAATGAAAAATTTTGTTTCTAACCAGCTGCCAAGTGAGGGGTTTACTCCAAGTCAACCCGGCACTAAAATCGCAGTATTGGTTCGGGTTTTGGTACGCGCCGATACTTTGTAAATGAGGTTGAAAAACAGATGGTTATTAAGTGGTTTTCTTCACACCGCTAAATGCACTTATCCCTTATTTTCCGCAAAAATCCCATCAGGCCAATCACTTCTACTCCGTTTGGCAAGGGATAGCTATGGGCGTAAGGGTTTACCACCCACTTGCTTGTTGCTCTAATGTCGTTGCATGCAATGTGAAAACCGTTACCCGGTTTTGGTGCTGATGATAGCTTTACTTCCACGGCCCACACCTCACCGTCGGGAGTGTTTAGCACCAGGTCAACTTCTACCTGTGTGGCTGTTCGGTAATAGCTTACTTGCCACCTGTTATCAATAAGGCTTAAAATGTTTTCGATAACGAAACCTTCCCAACTTGCACCTATGGAGGGGTGCGAATACAAGTTTTCTATTTTCGACAGTCCCAAAAGGTTGTGTAATATTCCAGAGTCGCGGATGTAAATCTTTGGCGATTTTACCAAACGTTTTTTAACATTTCCAAACCAAGGGGGCAACTGCCTAACCATGTAGAAATCGGTAAGGGTGTCAAGGTAATTCTTGATGGTTGTTTGGCTTAATTCGAGGCTTCTGGCCAGCTCACTCATATTTACTTGGTTTCCATGGTAGTGAGCAAGCATTTTCCAAAACCGTTTAAGTTTCGTGGGAGATATGCCCACACCAAGTGATGGCAAATCGCGTTCCATATAGGTTGAAGAAAAATCGGTTCTCCAATTCCAGCTCTCTTGGTCGTTTTTTGTTAGGTAACTGTCGGGGAATCCCCCGCGTAGCCACAACCTCTCAATTTCAGTCATTGTCCCGTTTAACGGAATAACCTCTGGAGCGGTAAAAGGCGACAATTCTAGGTAGCGGATTCTACCTGCCAAAGTTTCGGAAGATTGTTGAAGCAAATCTCTCGATGCAGAACCAAGCAGCAAAAAATGACCCGAGCGCTCACCATTTCTTTTACGCTGGTCAACAATACCCCTGATAATATGAAATAAGTCGGGCTTTCGCTGCACCTCGTCTATTATAAGCAACTCGCCGGCAAACCTTTTGAGATATGCTTCGGCATCGGTTAGCTTGTTAAAATCGGCATCTGACTCCAAATCGAGGTAGGTTGTCGGCTTCTTTGTCAACGCGGCTATTTGCAAGGCGAGGGTGGTTTTACCTACTTGCCTTGGTCCCAGCAATGCCACCACAGGCATTGATTCCAAAGCCCTTTCAAGGGTTTCATGTTGAGTTCTTGTAACCATTTGTCAAACTGCTAATTGTTTTTGCAAAAATACAAAACACATTGCAAATTCCAAATCAACTTTCCAAAAAACAAGGTTTTTATGAATTAAATAAGAAATATTGCTGCCAAGTGAGGGGTTGCATCCAAGTCAAACCTTCATTAAACCAGCAGAATCGGGGAGGGTTTGAGTCGTTCCGATATTGTAGGTGCTTGTTCCCTTTGTCGCCGCCTTTCACTTTTTGTATTTTTTTCCTGTCCTCCGCTTTCAACTCTATGCTCTTTGTCCCATAATTAATCGCCAAGCGTTAATCGTTCTATCGTTCCATCTTTTTATCGTTTTATCCTTGTTCTCCTCTATCCCCTGCTCATCAATAATCCTTACCTTTGCAAAAACAAACTAACCATGCCAACTTCAACATTGCTTTACAAAGGCGACCTACGCACCGAGCTAACCCATTTGGGCTCTGGAAATGTTGTTATTACCGATGCACCTATAGACAACAAGGGTAGGGGAGGGGCCTTTTCGCCAACAGATCTTGTGGCTACCGCCCTTGCAAGTTGTATGATTACCACAATGGGAATTCTGGCTCTTGAGCACGGCTTCAATATTGACGGAACAAAGGCCGATATAACAAAAATTATGGCCGCAGATCCAAGACGCATTTCGGAGGTTCATATTAAGTTAACCTTCCCGCAAATGGAGTACACACAAAAGCAAAAAACAATGCTACGCCGGGCCGCTGATACATGCCCTGTGGCACTAAGCCTTCACCCCGATATTAGGCAGGTGGTGGTATTTGAGTTTTCTGATTAGCTTGACCCTTGCTTCGGTGCATTCAATTGTTAAAACCATTGTAATACTTCCGGTATTGGAAAGACCAAAGTATACCTCCCACGATTCAATGCACCCTTAAAAGGATTTTTTGAAGTAAACTATTGCTTGTTGTAAAGGATTATTGCATTGATAATCCCAGGAACAATAATCCCAATTATGGTCATATTAAAGGGCGAAAGTAAATAGTCGTACCAAGCGAGTTGGAGGCGTCCTTTGCGCAAAGTATCCCAGTTGTGGGAGTGGGTGGGTGCCAGATCCCAGACAAAGCCAACAATGACATTGTTCTCCCTGTCCCACAGCGTTGTTGAGGTTTCGTTTTCGGTGGTCGGGCAATTTTTATTATCAATCCGTTGGAAATACTCGAAGGCTCTAATGTTGGCATCTTGCTCTACCAAATTTTTGTAATGCTCCTTGTTGCCCGCTGCACTCCAGGCACTAGGTAAGCCAAACTTTGAAAGGTAAAACCACCCCGATTCCTTGCTTTGAAGATAGTGGCCGAACTCATGCTGAAAAAGTTCGTTTGATGGGTTGGCCTCTATGGCTTTGTTGCCAATAATATAGTGCCCAAGGGTTACCCCCCTACCTCCGAAAAGAGGAAGTAGACTACCTGTGGTTTTTATTACCTTGACTCCTGCAAATTTCTCAACTCCGGATATTTTTCCAAGAGCCTTTGAGACCATAAAGTATAGCAATCCCAGCCCATTTTGTGGGAATTGGTATATCCAAAGAAAAATGTATCTGAAAACCTTTTTCCACATTCTGATTCAGGTATCAATCTCAAGTTTGGTATATGCAAAGCTACTATAATAAATGTACCCTTATTTTGATTTACGGTTGGCCGCCCAGTGTTTTCATCAAAATTACAACCTTACCCGAGTTGTTGCGCATCCCCTTTCAGGTTGACTATTGCATGCCTTTGGCTTGATTTTTGTGGCTACACAAGTACCAAATCCATTTTATATGATAAAAATAAATTTTTCCTTTATTTTTTACGTCAGCTTTTTAGCCCTTCTAACTTCGGGCTGTATGGTTCGGTATCCTGGGGTTGTGACCACCGATCCATATCGAGTCAAGGATTTTCCGACTCCTCGTCACAAAAGCGAGATAAAGGTTTTCTTCCCGAAAGATAGGAAGCCTGCGGAAGCAAGTTACATACAAACCCACCGTTTCGAAGCGTTGGACTTTCCCTGTACGCCCCTCCGCCGCCAGGTAAGGCAGCTTGTTGCCAAGGCAAGCCATACAGGCGTTGATGCCATTATCATAGAGTCGCACCGCGATATTTGGCGAACACTTCCTAATGGTGTTAGGATTCGCGAAAACGTTGCAATAGCGAAGGGGATAAAGTTCAAGCAACGGGTAAATTACCTTCATCTTTACAGGTACGTTGATCAACTTTTCAAATACGACGCCACTAGTGATACTTTTGTTTTAGTTGCAAATTTATTGCCCGATTTCAATGGGCAAATTGTAAAGGTTGAGGGTGAAAACCAAACCAAAGCCAACCATTATTACCGAAACTACATTAGACTTTATTCGCTCGATTTCTTACTTGGCGAAGAATCGGACAAGTGGAAGTTCAAAAGAACCCTTTCCGGGCGTGTTACGGCTAGAAACTATGTTGATGATCGGGGAAAGGTTACCATAAAGCTAAGGCTCAAGTACGAGCCTGGTACCAGAAAGATTTCGTGCATAGAAGGCCAATTTATGGGTGAGGCAGGCAGGTGGGATAGCAAGGAGATCTGGCTAAAGTTTGGAGAAAACAAGCTTATTGAAGAAAAGTTAATTATTAGGAACGGAGTTCGGTTTTTGATTGAAAGATTTACCTACGACCATCAAAACAGGATAATTACAAGCACCTATTATAAATTTGTGAATGAGGGTGAGCAGCCATTTTTGCAAACCCAATATTACTACTACGAGAAAGAAGATCTCGACAAGCTTTTTTAGTGAAGTTTGCTATTGTCGGTATATTACAAGCTATCGCATCACCTTTTTATAGTCTAAAAGGGGTCATTTACCTCCACCCACTTGAATACCTTGTCTCCACGGCGCACCAATTCTTGGACTGGTATGGAGGCCGCTTCTCCTTTTTCAGTTATTCCGGTTTTTTGCAGGTTAACCCTAATTTCTTCAACCAAAAACTCCACTGCCCCGGTAGTGGGGCCCGTGATTAGTAATGAATCGTTTTGGCAAAATCCGTGGGTCTCCACCCTTATTTCGGCAACCTTTATGTTTGAGAAATAGTTTGTGACAATCCCAATGTACTGTTTCTTGCGAGTTGCCTGAGAGCCATACCTTTCGGTCCATTCGCCAATTTTGCGACCCAAATAGTAACCATCCCAAAAGCCTCGGTTGTAAACCGACCAAAGTCTTTTCTTCCACACCTCTACCATCTCCATATTATATGTTCCGGCGATCACGGCATCGGAGGCTTCGCGGTAGCATTTGGTCACGGTCTTAACGTATTCGGGCGGACGCCCGCGACCTTCTATCTTGAATACCGAAACCCCGGCCTCAACTATTTTATCCAGAAAATCAATGGTGCAGAGATCCTTTGGCGACATTATGTATTCGTTGTCAATTTCTAGCTGGTGGCCATCTTCAATGTCGGTAACTAAGTACTTGCGGCGGCATTGCTGAAGGCAAGCACCCCTGTTTGCAGAGCTGTTGAGATTGTCCAGGCTAATGTAGCATTTTCCGCTTACAGCCATACAAAGAGCTCCGTGCACAAATATTTCTATTTGCACCAAATTTCCAGATGGACCGGTTATGTTTTGTTCTTTAATTTGAATAACAATTTCATTGACTTGCTGCAGGCTTAGCTCACGTGCTGTAACCACCACATCGGCAAATTGCGAAAAGAATTTTACCGCCTCAATATTGGTGATATTTGTTTGTGTAGAAAGGTGAACCTCAACACCCATTTGCCTTGCTTGGCTTATAACCGATAAATCGGAGGCAATGATGGCAGATATGCCAGCATCGCGAGCTACTTTTATGGTTTGACGCATTTGGTCGAGCTCGTTGTCGTATATTATGGTATTAAGCGTGAGGTATGTTTTAACTCCAGCATCTTTGCAGGTTTTGCAGATGCTCTTGAGGTCGTCGAGTGAAAAGTTTTGCGATGACTTTGCCCTCATATTTAATTTTCCCACGCCAAAATATACAGAGTTGGCGCCCCCTTGTATTGCCGCGTGCAGCGACTCGAAGGAACCAACCGGCGACATTATTTCTATTTGCTTATGTCCTTGTGTCATTCCAAAATTTTCTCAACCGGGGAGGTTTACCAATTTGTTCTCAGCAATAATCCGCGATAATCTTTCCAATAAGTGTTAAACGGGAGGTGTTTTTTTGAGCTTTTGGGGTTTAACCAATGTTTGAGCTAAACCATTTTTAATGTTTCCAAGGTTAGATCCCAGAATCGTTTTACTGCAGGGATGTGAACTCTTTCGTCAGGAGAGTGGGCCCCCCTAATTGTAGGGCCATAAGAAATCATATCAATTCCAGGATACTTTTCACCAATAAGACCGCACTCGAGACCTGCATGTATGGCCAAAACCTTCGGCTCTGTGCCAAAAAGGTTTTTGTGAGCTTGCTTCATGGTGGCCATTATGGGCGAGTTTACGTTTGGTTTCCACCCCGGGTACCCATCGCCGGTTTTAACCTTTGCCTTTGCCAGTGAAAAAACGGCTTTAACCATATCCGAAATATCTTGCTTGCCCGACTCCAACGAACTCCTTTGGCTGGTTGCAACAATAATTTCGGTTGGAGTCATCTTTATAGAAGCAAGATTGGTGGAGGTTTCTACCAGGTTTGGAATATCGGGCGACATTGCAACAACTCCGTGTGGGCAGGCATAAAGGGCATTGAGCAAGTTTTGTTGCGTTTCCAAGTCAATCAAATAGTCTATTATGTTTTTTTCTTCGAGGTCAACTTTAAGGTTTGGCTCATTGGTTTTCAGCTCTTCCTTTATCTTATCGATCAGTTCCTTGAAAAGCGCGATCATTGACGGTTTGTATCTCTTTGGGATTGAAAATGCTGCAAAGGCTTCTCTTGCAATTGCATTGCGCAAATTACCGCCATTTATTTGGGCCAAACGGATTTCGAACATTTTTTCAAAATTCCACAAAAGGCGCGTAAGTATCTTGTTTGCGTTTCCCCTTCCTTTCCCTATGTCGTCACCGGAGTGCCCACCAGTTAAACCAGTTACCGAAATTTTGAAAGAAGCATGGTCTTTTTCGGTTTCCACCTGTTGGTAGGAAAAGGTTGCCGTGGTGTCAATTCCCCCAGCACAGCCAATGAAAAGTTCGCCATCGTCTTCCGAGTCGAGGTTAAGCAAAATCCTGCCTTTCACGAAATCCCTTTCAAGTTTGAAAGCACCGGTAAGGCCGGTTTCCTCATCAATGGTAAATAGGCACTCAAGTGGCCCGTGTTCGAGGTTGGTGGCTTGAAGAATTGCCAATTGAGCAGCCATTCCGATACCGTTGTCGGCGCCGAGGGTTGTGCCCAGTGCATGAACCCATTCGCCTTTTATAACCGGTATTATGGGATCTTTGTCGAAGTTGTGACCTATATTTGAATTTTTCTCGCAAACCATATCAACGTGGCTTTGAAGAACCACCCAGGGTTTGTTTTCGTAGCCAGGTGTTGCGGTTTTCCTAATAATTACATTTCCTGCATTATCTTGTTTATATTCAAGGTTTTTACTTTCGGCGAAATCTGTGAGATATTTGGTTATTTTCCCCTCCTTTTTTGAAGGGCGCGGTATTTTACAAATAGTTTCAAAATGCTGCCAAACATTAGTTGGTTCGAGGTGAGATAAAGTTGTCATCATGTGAGAATTGGAAGTAAAAAATTAGAAATCGAAAGTCAAAAGGCCAGAGATTTTTTTCAGTAAATTAGCAAAGCATAAGCACGCAAAGCGTCGGAAAAAGAAAAAATCTGCAGCAAACCGCTTTGATCTAAGGCCATCATTTCATCGGGGTTACCATTCTTGTAAGTCGAAAATTTCCAGTCATCAGTCGTTAATATTCAATCTGTCAGTACTTTATGGGATCGAAACCCTTTCCGTAAACACCCATTACGCTACCCACGGTAATGAAGGCATCGGGGTCAATTTCCTTGATTAAACGAAAAAGGTTTGACGATTCGTATCTTTTTACCACTGCCATAAGCACAGGGGTTTCTGCCTTTGTGTACCAACCTTGGCCGTGCAATACTGTAACCCCCCTTTTAATTTCCTTGCTTATGGTATCCGCGATTATTTCGTGCTTTTTCGAAAAAATGAACAGTTGAACGCTCCTCCTATGACCCATGAGAAGCATGTCAATAGAATAGGATGCAACTGCCATGGTAACATAACCGTAAACCATTACTTCGATGGATTGGAAAATAATATAAGAACTTGAAATCACCAGCAAATCCATGTACAATATCAATTTTCCTTGGCTGATGTTTCGGTACTTGTTTATATTTGTGGCAATGATATCGGTGCCGCCTGTGCTGCCACCTTGTGTGAATACCAACCCAACGCTTGCTCCTCCAAGTATTCCTCCAATGATCGCTGCCATAAACTTATCGTCAACCACAGGCTGGGTAATAAGTTGCTGCAGCAGCCCCAAGAATACCGACATCAATATAATTGCATAGATGGTTTTAATTCCAAAACCATAACCAAGGCTCTTGATTCCAAACACAATCAAGAAAACGTTTGCAATTAGAAAGGTGACGGCCACAGGGATGCCCGAGGCAAAAAACACCAATGATGCCGCACCGGTTACTCCTCCTCCCACAATCCCTGATGGAATTAGAAAAGCAGTCCAGGCCAATGAATTAGCAAAAAGGGCTAACGTAATTATGCTGTAGCTTTTTAAGTTTTTCCAGCTAAGGTGTTGATAAATAGATATTTTCACAGATTTTGGTTTTTGACAAAATTAAGAAAATACGGGAAGATGGAGCCGGTATATTTCAAAAAAAAGAGGCCAACCTTAAACGATTGACCTTCTTCTATAGGATTGTGTATTGTTAATGTTTTACCACTTTGTGTATTACCACTTCGTCATTTATGCCCACTAGCTTTAGGAGGTAAACTCCTGCAGGAATGGTGCCAGTTTGAACATCCAAGGAACTTGCTCCTGTATTTCGCACCCGTGCAATTATTTGACCTGCAAGGTTAGTGATAATCAATTCCTTAAGATTTTCCGCGTCGGAAAGATATATCCTATCGCGGAAAGGATTTGGAAAAATCCTAATCCCCTGCAAAGATATCTCAGGTAAGCTCGTTTGGATCAATACCCCCAAAAATACGTTGTCGTTAACAATTGTTATGTTACCGGTAATGGTCGGGAAGTCCAAGTATTTAACCAGGTATGGATACGACCCTGGAACCAGGGAAACATTGGCAATTCCTGATTTGTCAGAAAGTACGGTGTGACCTCCTATTTTTATTTCGGCTTGGAAAAGGGGCCCACCGGGAGCAGCAACCTGGAAGGTTACCGTGTATAGCCTTGAAATGTCAACGTCCACCACCTTATTTTGTCCATCAACACTAAATTGGCCTGAAAAAGGTTGAAATCCTACCTTGGTTACCTGGTAATGGTAGGTGCCATCCGGGAGGCTTATGGAAGCGGCACCTTGAGTGTTGGAGGTCAATGATTTATTGTTCACGGTAATAGTTGCACCTGCAATAGGTGTTTGATTTGATTTAATTTGAAAATCAATTTTGAAGAGCTGTCTGAGGCTGACGGACACTTGTGCATTTGGCTCCACCAACACGGTACCAGAAGCTGGCTCGAAGCCATCCTTGGTTATAGTGTATGGCAGTTCTCCTGCTTGAATATCGAGCAGTGTTGCAACACCATTTTGGTTGGTTAGCATTTCCTTGCCGCCAAGCTTTACCAAGGCATCTGGCAGTGCGCCTCCTGGTCTGCTGACGTTAAACGTAACATTGTGAAATGGCCCATGGCATGAAACCCTTGCCGACCAACCAGGCTTACCTATGAAATTGTCGCTCTTGAAGTGGAAAGTAAGCGAACCAGTGGCGTTTGTGGCAACAAACGGGCCAGGTATGGTTGTGTTGCCGCAAAAGGTACCAAGCAAGGGCGAGCTTGTGTTGGGGCCATCATAAACCTTCAACCAGTCAAAATTACAGGTATTTTGATGTTCTACATCGAAAGATAGGAATTGTACTCTAATTTTTGAATTATTCATTCCGGGATGGAATGTAAACACGGAATTTTCGTTATTTTGGTAGTTTGCAGTAGGTCCGCCAGAATCAAAGAACATTCCCGAGCAAATGGTTGCTTCCCCATTGCTCATCAAAATCGTTGGCACCACCTCAATGTAGTTTACCTTTATTTTTGGAACAGAATTGCCGGCAGGGTTTGTAGAAACCAACTGAATTGTGTAAAACCCTCCGGTGTTAAATTTGACGCTTGGGTTTCTGGATTGTGCTGTGGTTCCATTTTCAAAACTGTAATTAGTACCAGCCGCGCCAGGCGTAATTGTCCAGCTCCAAGCATTTGGCATGTTGTTGGACTTATCGGTAAACTGAACCGTTTGACCACCAAAAATGGTGGTAGGTGAGCCAACGAAATCCGCATCAGGAACCGTAGTAAGCTTGTTAATGGTAATGTAGTTTTGTTTTACCATTGTGTTGGTTCCGGCAAGGTTGGTAACAGTAAGCGAAATTGTATAAACATTCGGGGTAATGAACTTAACCTTGGGGTTTTTGCTGGTTGCTGTGGTGCCGTCAACAAACTGAAAGTTTGTTCCGGCTACACCTGGAGTAATGAGCCAGCTCCAACTTGCCGGGTGGTTGGTGCTTTTATCGGTAAAGGAAACTACGTCGGTTTCCACTGTTTGTGTTGGGAAGGCCTCAAAGTTGGCCACGGGCTCCTGAGGTGAAACAAGTATTATTTTGTAGTCCTGAGTTTCTCCGAAGGTATATGTGCCGCAAGGCAAAATTCCTGCCGGGTCACTGGTTTCCCTAACAACAACTCGCAAGTACTTTTGGCCGGGAGGGGCAGTTGCGGGTATGGTAACATTTCCTGAGGCAACCCAGTTGCCAGTCTGCGAGGCTGATACCAAAATCGTTTCACCACCATCGGTAAAGTCGCCATCGTAGTTCCAATCAACGAACACTTTGGTTGCCTTGGCAAAATTTCCCCCGCATGAACCCAACGAAACAGAAATGGTGTAAGGTGCACCTATTACAAACTCCTTTATTAAATCTGGATTTGCCGTAAAGTTACGGTAGGTATGACACCCTACATTGGTAGTGTTTTGAAGTGGGCCGAATGATAAACCATCGCATCTGGTATCGGCAGAGGTGGTTGCATTTGAGGGGCAGTAAACGGGAATAAACCCGATAATAACCTTTCTCTCTCCAGAAGCCGAGAATTGATTGCTTTGTCCTCCGGTTACGATGATGAGCAAATCAACCGGTGTTCCTAGCGGGGTTGTTTGATTTGCCGATACGTTGATTGTTAAACCTATGGAGCCACCGGCAGGTATGCTTGCGGCCGACAATGAAAGGCCATTAATTGTGAGGTGCTGCCCACCCGAGCCTTGAAGTGTTAAATTAGGAACAATATTGTCAATAACTGCTGCCCCTTTATTGAGAATTGTAACCAGTAGGCTTGCACTCTCGCCCGGATCAACAACTCCATTCCCGTTTCCCCCCACCGCATCATTAATTGTAAGCGGACCAACCTCTAGAACAGGAGAGTTTGCCTTTAAGATAAAGTTCTGTTGCCACTGGTAGTTCTGCCCGTTGTATTGACCGGTAAATGAAATTGTGAAAACCAAGGGAGTTTGATTAGGAACATTATTGGCAATGGATATTTGAAACGCATTATCGAGTGTTACTGTTTGATTTGGCGCAATACTTCCTGCGCTAACAGGGTTGGAGGTTAAAACAGAAACGTGAGGGCTTGAGGTTGAAATTTGTGCGGTAACGTTTGAGGCCGTATAGGGAGCTTGGCTAATATTTTTCAAAACCACATTCAAACCTAGTGTTTGACCGTAGCTGGGTGCGGCTGTGGTGGAGAATGAATTCAATACAATGTATGGTTCGTTTGCCGGAACGGCCGACACATTTCCTTGGTAGGTTACTTTGTTGAAGGCAGTAATTGCTACTTTCAGATCTTGTGGGTTTACGATTGGTTCGGCAAACACCACGTTTGCCACCCCTCCAGAAACGACAGCTGTACCCAAGAGCCGAACAACATCATTGGCGTCGGTATAAGAAATGGCCACAAGTGCCCCATTAGCATTGCAATTAACCGCAAAGCTAGTAGAGCCAAGAAATAGGGTTGGGTTGTGGGTCACGGTCATAGCGGTAGGAATATCGGTACGTACCATCAAGGTAGGGTCACCGAAAAGGGTCCAAGTGTCGTGGGTTAAAATTCCGGAGCTGCCGTGTGACCCAATCATCTTCATACTACCGTTGATTGAAAGCCCCCCGAAGGTTCGTTTCGAATGGTCTCGTTTTCCGGCCAAGATTGTCACCATCTCGTCTTGTCCGGTCATTGGGGGTTGCCAGGGTTGGTTTACCGTTGACATCATAGTACTTATGGCCCCTGAGGGTTGACCATTGCTTGTGGCTCGCATCCAGGTCTCGGCAAAACAGGTGATTGAAACGAAATTACCGTTTACGCAGGCTACCGACCAAATAAATGGAAGTTTTCCCACGTTAATTAACTGATTGACGTGGGTGCTGTTGTAATTTGCCACACTCCAACCTGTGTCCGAACCATGGTTGCAAAAGTTTATTATTGAGATACCGTTGTTTATGCGCTGCGAAATCAATGCCGGGGTGGTATTTGTCATTCCTGGCACGTTTCCGTCATATTCTTGATAAACCACATCGTATGTGAAATTTAACAGGGTGTCGCGAATAAAATTCATGTGAACGTAATCGTTTTCTCCACCATTATGCCCGCCTCCGGTACCCTCATTGCGTGCAATACCCAAACCGTTACTCAACCAAGTGGCGGATGTATTAATATCTCTTTCATATTCTATCATCCTTTGAACTTGGGTTTGGACTTGGGCAACGTTTTCGGCAGAAAAACGCCCAACAAATATCTCATTGTAGGAGTCGTTTCCGACCAAGTACCCGTATGCATTGTCAGAATGCCCGTTGGCGAGTGAGTTGGTTGGAATCTGAGGAGCATCACCTACCAACAGGAGGTGCGAAAAATTCGGGTTTGTATTGTAATAGTTGAGCACGTGGTTCTTGATGGAGGTTGGTGTGGCGCCTATTGTGGTTGCTAGCACCAACTCCACCTTGCGTCCTATGGTTCTTTTCCAATTAACGAAAGGTTTCATTGCATCGGCAAAGGCATCGAACGCAATGATGAGTAAGCTGCCTTCTTCGCCAATAATATACTTGTTTTTAATGTGCGATTCGGCATTTAGAAACATCCTACTGTATATTTGTTCGAACTCCATTTCCATAGACTTTGATTGGTGGGTGCGATTGAAGATGTTATCTCCAACTTGCCCCGCGCTAATTACCTCAACCTCGATTTCGTAATAAACTCTCAGGGTTTTAGCAACCGGGTTGTATTGGTAGGGAAATATTGTTACCGTTTGACCCCTGAAATCTCTCATTATGAAAGGGTCTTCCAACTGGGCTAGCGTGCTTGGCCAAAATTCGTTTTTGTTGTAAACTTCACCATATACGAAAGGCACATCTTCGGGCCTGATGTTGCGGGTAAAGTGGCCCTTGGAAGGTGCAATGTCAATTCCCTCAAAGTCGATGTAATTGGCGCGTTTTACTACCACTTTCATTTTTTCTGAATCGGGAATAATGATTGTAGTGGTAAGCTTGGCCAAATCCGGTGCTCCTTTTTCTATGATCTGAACCCCATTGCCGATACTTATTACGTGTTCGATTCCTTTAGGGGTAGTTACCTGATTTGAAAAATACCCATCTACAGAAAACAAAATTTTGGTGCTTTGCTCGGTGGCATTCAACAAGGTTATTTGTGCCGGTTGGGTGGCAGCGTTGTTAATACCTTCCCAACCTTGTCTTGCAAACAGGTCAGAAACAAAAAAAATTAAAAAAATTGGTAAAACTAACCTTTTCATAATTACGGGGTTTAGGTATGACATTTAAATGTAAAAAGTTCCGAAAGGTACTAAATTTTTTAATAAATAGTTTTTTGCCTTACAGCTTGAAAAAAAATTTAACGTATCTATCTAGAATAAGAGTTATTGCTGCTATTGCTTTAACAATTACAGCCAAAATGGCCGCAATGAATTTTGAGAATTAATGGGAGCTTATGCCTGCAGGATGCCAATATTAACACAAGGCAGTTCATCTGCCCATTAGGTATCTTTTCAAAAACCGGATGTAATTGATGATGAAAGGCTGAAAAACCTCACCCCCAAGTATGTCTCGCCTTGACAAAAGGCCTCCATTTTATCTAAACCAGCTAAAAATTGCACTTTTTTTCCTGGTAGAGTTGAGCGAATCCCTTAGTTCCTTGCCAAACCGTTTCGAAGTATGTAAATTTTCGCCCGTGGTGAGGGTTAGGAGTAGTTCGTGGTGGTTGTACCGTTTTATGTAAGTATTGTTTACAACCAACCCGTTGCTGATTTGCTTGAAATCGAAATCGGCAATCAACAGATCTTTATAAAAACCCAAATTTCTATTGGTGGTCAAGTATTTGCCGTTAGTCAAATAAACAATAGTGATAACGCCATCTGCTTTCAAATAGAGTATGTCGTTGATGTCGAGAAGCTCTACTATGCCATTGTGCAAGTAAAATGCAATTTTTCTTGATTTTATTTGCTTGCCATCGGCTATGTGGTCTAATAATATTTGGACTTGACGGTTGTAATTTTGGTTCTTTAGTTTCTCGGTTGCCTTGTGCACTGCTTGAACCAATTCGCTGTCGTCCAGGGGTTTGTAAAGAAAATCCAAGGCAGAATATTTGATTGCACTCAGGGTATATTCCTTTGCGCCCTCACCCGTGATAAAAATTATTTCAAAATTGATGGAGCCTTCATCCGATAGCTGTTTTAGTAGGTCAAAACTCGTGCCTGTAGGCATTTGAATATCTAGAAAAACAATGTCGAACACATTTTTCTTAATGATTTGATAGGCTTCGTCAATGTTGAAAACCTGGTCGATATCTGCAATATCAGGACAAAGTTTTTGCAGGCGGTCAAGAATGTAATCCGATGTTGATTTTACATCTTCTACTATAAGTGCCTTGTATTTCATCTTTGAATTTGGAATTTAATGACCCGCTAGGCTTTAAAAACTGTGCGAGGCAGGTAAATACTAATTTTTTTAGTAAATCATCCTATTTTAATCTGAATAATGGTTCCGCCATCTTCAGGATCGATAAAGTCAATTTGAATGTGGTATCCCAATTGGTTCAAAACTTCTACCCGGCTTTTTATTAGTTCTAACCCGCGCGATTTGTTTGCCGGAATGGATTGTTGCTTGCGTTGAAAGGATTCTCTTCGACCTATTCCGTTGTCAGAGATCAGGCAAGTGATAATTTCGTCAGTTTCGCTTATTTTTACTTTTATCCAACCCTCATTATTGTTGGGTAAGATTCCGTGTTTTATGGCGTTTTCTACGAAGGGTTGCAATATCAATGGTGGAATGGTTTTGTTCAGCAAATCTTGATTTTCAATCTGAAAATCGTAATTAATTTTTCCCTCGGGATACTTCATTTTTTCCAATTCCATGTAGATTTTCAACATTTCTATTTCATCTTTGATGGCAATTTCGTTGCCAGACAAGTTTCCCGAGTAAATTTGAGAGTTTTTTATGGAAGACTCCATATAGCTACGCATCAACCGTGAGAATTTCACCAAATACTCATTGGCTTTTTCAGGTTGGTTTTTGTTGATGATACTTTGTACCGACGATAGAAAATTGAAAATAAAATGCGGATTCATTTGGGCTTGTAGCGTGGCTATTTCCTGAAACTTCAACTTGCGTTCGTTTTCGGCAGCCTTGTGGGTGTTTTTGTACCATAGGTAAATTAAAAATAGCAGCAAGAACAAGAACAACATCAACACGAAAAATGCCAACTGATAAAAATTGGGTTCGCGATAAAATGGCAATTTAACCTTGATTGCAACCTTGTTTTCAGATATAAGATTGGTTCCCAGCAAACTTCCGTTCAGTGCCCTCACCTTAAAAATGTATGTTCCTGAATTCAAATTGGTATAAGTTACATGGGTTTTAGAATCCCATTCCGACCATTGCTTGTCGTAATTTTCTAATATGTATTGAAATTGGCTCTTGGTAGGAAGTCCAAAACCTACAGATTCAAATTGCAATTCTATTTTATTGGTTTGGTAGGGTAGTTCTAGGGTTTCTTTACCCAATTGTTGATTGTTGCTCAACCCCGCATCGTTGATTGATTTTACGAATACATTGAAATATTCGGGTTTAAAACTGATTTTATCCAAATCCAGCACACTGGTAACGGTGGCTGAAGGTATGTAAACCTTTTTGCCATCAACCCAAAAACCGTTTTGGGCAATTTCTTCGCCCACAAATCCATTACGGTAGTTGTACATTTTGTATTCCAACTGCTTTTTTTCGTAAAATTCCTTCAATTTCAACACGTAAAGCTCGTGCGAGGTTCCGACTATTAGATACCGGTCGTCAACATCTTGAACATCCAGCACATAACTTTTTATAAGGTTAGGTGCAATTTGGCTAAATTCTCTCTTGCTTTTATCAAAAAACCACAACCCGTCGGTTCCACCTATCCAAATATTTTGGTTGAAGTCTATGTCTAACGAGACCGCACCATAAGTCGGGGCGTTTTTGTACAGAGAGTTGATGTCATGAAAAGTACGCGAAGTTCTATTGAACACGGTAAGATTTTCCCACGAACCGATCCAGATTTCATCTTTTGAGGGAAAAGCAAACGCAGTGGGGCGGGTAGTTATGAGTTTTCTTGTGGTGTCTGTGTAAGTTGTTTTGACATTATTATTGCCAAAAAAGGCAAACCCGTTTTCCTGGCCCGCAATAATTTGATTGGTTTGACAATCGAAATTAGTTGCCAGGCTCAACTCCCGGTCAATTGATTTCAATGAATTGTAATCGTATTTGTATATTCCATTTTGAGTGGGAAAGTAGATGTTCTTTTCTTTATCCAAACTTGCACCGCAATAGAATTCGGATTCCGGTTTGCCGGTTTTTTGGAAGGCAGGAATCCGGGTGCGCTTCTGATTTTTTAAATCCAGCCGAAAAAGTCCATTCCTGTATTCGCCCGCATAAAACATACCGTCTTTGCCTTTCACCAGAGTCCATACATTGCTCATTAAACTCTCCGGAAACATTTGCAATGCATTGTTGTTGATCTGGAAAAGCCCCACATCGGTTGCCACCCAAAAATTCCCGTCAATATCGCGTATGAAATCAAAGGAGATCTTGCTAATGGGAAACTCCAATAATTTTGCTTTTTTAGTATTGTTTTCTAACAAAAAAACCTTTTGGTATTCGTTGAACAAATGGCTTTCGACGGGCAAATCGTATATTTCAAAATTGTAGTAATCTTTCGAAAACACAAAGTACCTTTCGAGGGTGATAGGATTGACGGCGGTAGTTTTGTTCCCGTTTTGGATTAAAGCATATACCAATCCGTTTTCAAATCTTTTTAAAGTAACCATACCTCCAAATGATTTTGTTTTTACGGTATTGTTTTCGATATAGATTACCTCATTGGCGTTTTTGGTTGATTTGAAAAAAGGAATTCCCTTTATTTTGTCATAAAAGTTTAAATATGAAAAACGGGAAGAAAGAGCTCCCGTCGGGTAGGTGTTCAAGATCTTGTTTCCTCTTATTTCTTTGATGAAACTATTGTTGAATAGCCAATAGCTATCGTTTCCGGCAACAAATGAAGTTTGATCGGTAAATGCGTGAATCAATTTCATTATGCCTTGGTCATAAAGATAGATTCCCTGCCTGGTGCCAATCATAATATTGCCATCGCCACACTCATCAATCCTAAAAATGTATTGGTTGCTGAGAAAGTGTTCAAAGTATTCGCCGTTGAATTTGGCCAAACCGCCCTTGGTGCCCACCCAAATATAGCCTTTTGAATCTTGATGCAGGTATTGCACCTGAATCTGAGGCAAACCGGTGTGTGTGGTATATTTAATAAATGGAAGGTGTTGGGAAAAAACCGAACCGGTTGCCCAACAATATAACAAAACCAATATAAAACAATTCTTTCTGTACATAATTAGTAGTGATTCCAAATATACAAAATTCGGTTTCACGATTTCTAAAAAAATAACAAACGGGCATTTTCAATAACAAGTGATAGGGATGTTCCATTTTATCACCTCAACACATTTTAGCACAACCCCGATTACTGCTAATAAATTGGCAGGTTGATGTTATTCCGCGAATCAAAATTTTGCAAAAAATGAAACGTCTTGTTACGCGGGGTTTTACAAATTTACAGGTAAGGCTTATTGTGCTTCAATTGAATTTTTCTTTCTGATCAGTTTTTCGACATTTGGGGCTTTATTGCCACTTGTTATCAAATAAGCCCACTTGTTACTTAATGCAGAATTAATAGCGCAATTACAAATAAATTTACGGGTAATTCACTTTGTCTTTAACTTAACATCTATTGCTATGAAAAACAAACTCCTGGTTGTGGTTTTAATTTTGGCCATTTCCTCATCTGCCTACTCGCAAATGAGGGTGGTGGCATTGCATAGTCCGGGAAGCGTGCAGTATTTCGGCGAAACGCAAGCCAATTTCCAACCATTTTTGCTGGCCTATGCTGCGGCTGTTGACGGAGATACTATTTACATGGGTGGCGGTAATTATGACGCGCCTGATACATTCAACAAAAAATTGACAATATACGGTGCCGGCCATTATCCGAGCGCCACGGTGGCCACACAGCCTACCACGTTTAACAACAGTTTTTCCCTGGGTGATCTGGCGGACAATTCGCATTTTGAGGGGATTAACTTTGTCGGTGCCGTTTATTTTGCACACAGCACCAAAGTAGATAAGGTTACCTTCAAGAGGTGCCTGTTCAATAATGTGTTTTCAGCCGAAACTTCGGCGCAAAATTATGGGGTCAATAATGTATTTGTCGAAAATGTTTTTAAGAGCACGTTAGAACTCAGCAATGTTCGAAGTTCTCAGTTTTACAACAATATGATTTTTGGAAATATAAGCAATGCCACTGGCAATATTTTCATTAACAACAATTTCATGGTCCTCAATCATGGCTGGTGGAACGAAGGGTGGCTTATTAATTATGCCAACCAATGTGTGTTTAACAACAATATATTTTGTCGAAGCCATACTAATATTTGCTTAAGTGGCACCAATGTTTGGAATAACAATATTTTCCATTTAAATCCCAATTTGGGTTTAAATCCGATAGTTCAAAATTCAGTTTTAATGGATCCGACAACAGTATTTGTAAACTACACCGCAAATACCAATTTTGATTACGCCCAAGATTACAAACTCACTGCAACCGCACTTACACATTTGGGGACCGACGGAACCCAACGCGGCGTTTATGGAGGCGCCAATCCATACAAAGAAAATTCTGTCCCGGTGATTCCTCATATAAGCAATGCTACCATAAGCCCGCAATCTGCAAACGGGCAAATAAATGTTAACATACAGGTAAAGGCACAACCAAGATAACCAACTTTGTTTAAAAATTACAAACAATGAAAGCAAAATTATTTTTCATCATGGTATTGAGCCAGATTGCATCAATGGCTCAAGTAAAAATTGTGGCATTGCACAGGCAGGGTAGCAGTGTACAATATTTCTCAAACGAAAACGACCAGCACCCTTTTCAATTGGCATATAATGCCGCGGTTGATGGAGACACCATTTACCTTACAGGTGGAACCTTTACCCCTCCAAATCCTTTCAACAAGAGATTAATCGTTTTTGGCGCCGGCCATTTCCCAAGTGCAACAGGAGCAACCCTAAGTACCAAAATATCAGGAAATTTAAATTTTGGCGGCTTGGCAGATGGCTCTCATTTTGAGGGAATTGAAATGCTGGGAAGTATTATTTATCCCGCCGAAAGCGTAAATGATGTTACCGTAAAACGATGCAGGATTGCAGCAAACATCACTGCAAGCTCAACATCAGGGGATTTTAGCCTGAGCAATTATTTTCTCGAAAATGTAATTCTTGGCCAAATTAACCTCCTGAACGTGCGAAGTGTGGTTTTTGCAAACAATATTATTGGAGGAACTTCTAGAAATCTTATAACGGGCATGTTTATGCACAACATATTCTTGCGCAAAACTGAACATTTTTCTGAAACTGATTGGTTAATTTTTTACGCCGATGCCACAACCTTTAGCAACAACATTTTTATTAACAGCGTCAACTATTGGGGAGGACAAAACATTTTGAATAATGGCACTTGCGTTTGGAACAACAATGTTTTTAGGTTGGCCAATCCCACCTTGGGAACCGACCCATTTCTTTCAAACAACCATTTTAACCAAACAATTACCAATTTATTGGTAAACTATACCAGTGAATCAGCTTTCAGCTACTCACAGGATTATCGCTTAACTGCTTTAGGGCTTGGGCTTGCTGCCTCTGATGGTACTCAGGTTGGAATTTACGGAGGAACAGGTCCATTCAAAGAGGAATCTGTACCTGTAATACCCCACATTCAATCGGCAATCATTCAACCCAGCTCCAACAATGGACAATTGAATGTAAACATACAAGTAAAGGCACAAGTTAGGTAATCAAATTAGTATTGTTTAACTTAAAAACCAATTGAAATGATTTATGGATACAAAAAATATCAATCCATTTTTCTTTTGTCGGTCCTAATGTCCCTTACCGGGTTTTGCCAAAATATTGTTGGTTACGAGTACTCATTTAACAACGGTGCAAACTTGCAATACGTTAGCCTAGCGAGTCCATCAACAACATTTAATCTAAATACCGATATTGATGTAAGCATGCTGACCAATGCCCTCAACGTGCTACACATTAGGTTCAAGGACAATACCGGAAAATGGAGCGTGACCAAGAGCCACTTGTTCATGAGAGGTTATGCCGATTCACCCATTGCAAAGCAAATAGTGGGGTATGAATACGCCTTCAACAGCGGCCAAAACTTGACCTACGTGCCCGTAACGCCCGGAGCCGATTTCAACCTGCTTACCAATATTGATGTAAGCATGCTGACCAATTCCCTCAACGTGCTACACATTAGGTTCAAGGACAATACCGGAAAATGGAGCGTGAC
>CAZUWF010000020.1:0-237 GCA_964624065.1 uncultured Bacteroidales bacterium | reverse complement strand
CAAGAGCCACTTGTTCATGAAAGGTTATGCTGATTCACCCATTGCCAAGCAAATAGTGGGGTATGAATACGCATTCAACAGCGGTCAAAACTTGACCTACGTGCCCGTAACGCCCGGAGCCGATTTCAACCTGATTGCCGATATTAATGTAAGTACTTTGGTCAATTCAATCAATGTGCTCCACATAAGGTTCAAGGACAATACCGGAAAATGGAGCGTGACCAAGAGCCACTTGTA
>CAZUWF010000019.1:18236-42610 GCA_964624065.1 uncultured Bacteroidales bacterium | reverse complement strand
GCCATCCTTGATGGCTTGCCGAGAGAAATGCACCAACACTTGTATCAAGTTTCGAACACTTTGTGCGCTGTATATTATCCAGGATTAAAGGAGCTAGGAATAAAATCTTTCCCGTTGGAACCCTTTTCTAAGCCAACCAAATACTTCGAAATTTCCATTAATTGCAAACCTTTACAGAAAATTAATGAATAAAGTTTGGGTTCGCAATATTGTGGTCAAGATAAAAGGGTATAAAAAACATTGATCAAAAGGTTTTACTTATTTCTTCTTCAGCTCTTCCAATTTACCTTCAAGAGCTAACTTGGCTTGAGCAGCCCATTTATGGTGATTGTGAATCATAAATGAGGGCCCGGCAAGTTCCAAAATTTGCTCCAGTTTTTCAACGGGTGCTTCAGAAAGTTCTTTCCAAGTAGAAATACCGTTCTGCTGCAGCAACTTTTCAATTTTAGGGCCAATCCCATTAATGATTTTCAAATTATCCTTTGCTACGGGTTTTCTCGAGGAAGATGATGTAACCTTCGAAATCTTTTTGTGCTTTGCTGCAGCCAATTCGGCAGTTGCCAGGCTTTCTTTCGCTGCTGCCAGCTCGCCCTTTAGGTGCTCGTTTTCTTCCCGAATAGTTTTTTGCATGTAAATGCAACTCTCAAGTTTGGCTTCAAGGTCTTTGCGGGTTTTTTCAATTTCTTTGTTTTTGTGCAATTTACCTGCCAGGTAACCTAAAAAGGCAGTAATAATGCCAACAATGGCAGGAATAAGGACGCAGGGGATTTTCATGTGTTGGTTGGTTTAAGGTGAATTGAGATGTTTTGAGCGAATTTTTTTATATACCTTTAATGTCGGTTTAATCTATAACAACTTCAACCCTGCGGTTCAATGCCCTGCCTTCTGAAGTTTGATTATCGCCAACAGGGTTTTCTGCTGCCATTCCAATGGCAGTTACCTTATTTTTAGAAATCCCTTCGGCAACAAGTAATGTCTTAACGTTTTCTGCCCGTCGCCTGGTTACTGCAAGGTTACCGGCAATAGTTCCAGTAGAATCTCCATAACCATTTACGGTTACGGAAAAATCAGGATTGGCCAAAAGAAACTCGCAAAGTTCACGAAGCAAGGCCGAATCCGATGTGGTAGGGAACGCCTGCACCTGGCCAAGCCCAAAAGAAATGGTAAGTGGATTTTGATTGTACATTTTGACGAAGGTTTTTGCCACATCACTCGCTGATTCATTAATTTCGGTACTTTCACCGGCTTGGAGTGAATAGTCCCCTTGAGGTGCCATGCTGGTGCTTTGCTGGCTCACCTCGGTTTCGGAAATTGGTTTGCCACAGCATAAAAAATGCTGCAAAATGCAACCAACTGCAATGGTTGCTATAATTCCGGAAAGAAGAAAGGTTTTGTTGTTCATTTAGCTTGTTTTCAGGTTGTTGAAATTTTGGTAAAGTTAAGTTATTTGAAAGCGGAAAGCAAGAAAATCTACTCCTTTTTTGCTCTAATTCGAAATCTTTGAAGATTTGTATAAACTTTATGGCCAGATGCCTCTTTAAAAGTACAACCTTGTTTTACACCCAAAAGGTTGAGGTGCGAAAATAGTGTCGGTTTTTGTTACCTTTGCTGCTTGAAAACCGTAATCAAAATTCGAAATTCGAAGGCCGGAAGTCAGTAGTTTCACCCGAAGTTCATAGAAAATTAGAAAAACCTCAGCCGCACCGAAGCCAATATTTTCGGTACAACCTGCTATGGATTGAAGCCTTTAACCGATTCCGCGAACTATTTTTCCTAAACTGAGTTAACAAACCAACCTATTGATCGATAAAATCCAAAACTTCCAAACATCAAATATGCGCATCGACATACTTACCATATTCCCCTCAATGTTCGAAGGCCCTTTTTCGCATTCAATCGTAAAACGGGCAGTTGAAAAGGGTTTAGTCGAAATCCACCTGCATGATATTCGTGACTACAGCACCAGCAAGCACAGGAGTGTTGACGACTATCCCTTTGGCGGTGGGGCAGGAATGGTAATGATGGTCGAACCAATTGATCGCTGCATTTCGCACCTGAAATCGAATAGAAATTACGATGAAGTAATTTATCTTACTCCCGACGGGCAGAAGCTTACCCAGCCAATGGTAAACTCGCTTTCGCTCAAGGGGAACCTAATTTTGCTCTGTGGTCATTACAAGGGAGTTGACGAGCGCGTGCGAGAAAATCTAATAACACTTGAAATTTCAATAGGTGATTACGTCCTTTCCGGGGGAGAGTTGGCAGCAGCCGTTTTGGCAGATAGCTTGGTGAGAATTATTCCTGGCGCTATCGGCGACGAAACCTCTGCTCTTTCTGATAGTTTTCAGGATGGTTTGCTCTCGCCACCCGTTTACACCCGCCCCGCCGATTATATGGGTTGGAGAGTTCCACAAATACTACTTTCGGGGCACGATCGCATGATAAGCGAGTGGAGGCACGAACAAGCATTGAAACGCACCAAAACGAGGAGGCCGGATTTGATTTGAAGGTTGGATAACTTGGATTTGGGATTATATATTGACTGGATTATTCAGTTATGGAAATATTGAGCCCCTAAACGGCTTGCCGAAGGAAACAAACTTTATCAAACACCCAGGGTAACAAATAATCTGCCGAGCGATTACCCGCGTTAAAGCGATTTGGGCTAGGCGAATAACCATCTGGTTTGGACAAACTTAAATGTTATGCCTGACCTTGGGGCAAACACCCATTACACAACCCAATCTCCCACGGCTACTTTATTAGCATTAACTACCTGTAATTTGGGAGCGGCCACATTTGGTTTTCCACCAATATTTCAATTTTGCAAACAAGCTACCTGGTGGCCAGCATTTTGGGCTTAATGAGGTTGCGGTATGTCAGCGACATATTCGGGGAATACCTTTCTATTTTTTTCTACTTTCTTACATGAAAACCATTTTTTCTTGTCCCTGCCAGAACCGCTTTGGTATGGAAGAAATATTTTACCTTTCTGTTTAAATAAAATTTAATAAAAAATAAATAATATTAATAAAAAATATAAAAAATAATTAAAAAAGATAAAAAAATAAAATAATATGTATCTTTGCCTAAAAAATAATTTATGGAATCTAAATGCAGATTGCCGCATTCTTGTCCTTCATGTTCTGCGAAGCTTCAAGTAAAAACCTTGGCCTGCACAAGTTGTACCACTACTATAAATGGTAATTATTCCCTACCCGCAATTTCCAGGTTGGGGGAAGATGATCAGAGCTTTGTTTTGTGCTTCGTTAAAAGCAGTGGGAGCTTGAAGGAGATGTCAAAGCAATTGAACCTAAGTTATCCTTCGGTGCGCAATATGCTTGATGAAATAATTTCGAAAATCGAAAAAATCGAACTAGATGAAAACTGCAATTGATAGAAAGTTTAACTTTTCGACCTTGATTAATCCTTTTGAGGTTATTGCCGGCGGCCGGGCACTAATGTTTGGAGCGCTGATCATTACCGTAACCGCTTTGTTCTCATTTTTATTCAACACCCACCATGCGGGCATTATTGATATAAAATATGGTCAGTCAGAAATCGGTCTGGCAAGTTTCTTGCTTTATGGATTGGTCAACGTTGTTGTTATTTCGGTTTTGTTGTTTCTTTCGGGCGCGCTCCTTTCGAAGTCCTCGATAAGGTTTGTTGATGTTGTAGGTACGCAGGCATTGGCGCGATTTCCTATGATTGTTACACCATTTTTAAATATTGGCAATCCCATGGAAAGGCTGAGCCAATACCTTTTAAAAAATTTTTTGGGTCAGGGCGAAGATGTTGCCATTTCTTTTCCAGAATGGGTTTACATTATTTTCGGGTTTTTGGTTATGGTACTCGTAATTGTTTGGGCCATTACTCTAATGTACAATGCCTACAGCGTTTCGTGCAATTTAAGGGGTACGAGGGCGCTGGTTTCTTTCATAGTTGTATTGGTTCTGGCAGAAATTGCCTCATTAATCCTCAACATTGTGCTGGTAACGAAGCTCTCTTAAAGTACTGCCACTGGTTAATTACTTGCCATAAAAATGGGTTTTTTCATTAATCCTTAAATGTTCATCGGTAAAATTTAAAATTTTTCACCATGGAAAAAATAATTTCTGACCATCCCTTTCTCTTAACCGCAATCTTGGTTTTGGCAATTTTTGATCTAATCCTGAAACTAATTGCCCTTTGGAAGGCTGCCAAGAGAAATCAGAAAACCTGGTTTGTTTCTCTGGGCATTGTTAATAGCTTCGGAATTTTCCCCTTGGTTTATTTATTCTTGCATCGCCACAAGAAGAGCTAAATTCAAGTTAAATATTTTCGCGGGTAAAATCTGGCCTTTCAACCGCTTAATTATGCCAATTGCATCATAATATTTTGGCTAGGTGCGAATCAATGATACTTTCGTATGAATTTTCTTTGAAAACAACTTTTAATTTTTGTTAAGTGACTAAACCTTTTGATTTTTTTGAAGTTAATATGAACATTCAAACCTAGCAATTGATTAGCCTTTAACTATTACGGTAAACCTTAAATTCGAATAAATGAAAATTGCAAATTACTTAATTGCCGTTGCACTGTCTTTTGCTACGGCAAGCCAAGCCCAAAATAATGGGAGTGAAGAACACCTTGCAGACTTGAAAAAAAGCGGGATAATTACTTACGAGGTAAGGGTTGATGTTCACAGCCAACTTCCCGAACAGTTCGCAAACATGAAGTCAATGTTACCTCAGTTTAATGTCGAGAATTTTCAATTTTCATTTTCTCCAAATGCTTCTATTTATAAAAAAATAGAAGAGCCGGGAGCGCGAAACAGAATGGTGATGGGAGGTATGCGAACCGAGGTATTTGTTGACAGGCAAACACGCGAAATAGTTGATTACAAAGATTTTGTTGGTACTCCTTTCTTGATCGAGGAACCAATCGAAAACATTCCATGGAAGTTTGGTTTCGAGGAGCTTGAAATAGCTGGTTATGTTTGTATGATGGCCTACTACTCTGATACCGTTAACAAGCAAGAAATTACCGCATGGTTTACCACCGCCCTGCCCCCGTATCAGGGTCCTGACCGATTTGTTACCTTACCAGGAACAATCCTTGCCCTCGATATCAATAATGGTGAAATTGTTTACGTTGCCCGAAAAATTGACTTCAACCAAGTAAGGCCGACCGAAATTGTGAGGCCCACCAAGGGGCAAAAAATGACCCGGGTTCAGTTTAACGCGCTCATAGAAGAGCAAATGTCGCGTTTCGGAAGACGCAATTAGGTGGTTGCTCACTAATATTATTTCCCAATAAACCAAAATCTGTTTACAAACTTGTCTTATGAAAAATATTATCATTTCTGCATTTTTTTTCCTTTCGGCTTACGCCTCATTTTCTCAGAATTTTTCAATCAAGGGTAAGGTAATCAATACACAAAAAGAATCCTTGCCCGGTGCAACAGTGCTCTTGCTCCAACCGGCAGATTCCACCATGGTCAATTTTGCTTTAACCAACAACAGTGGTGTTTTTGAAATAACCAACGTTGTTCGCAACCCTTACCTATTGAGGATTAGTTACGTGGGGTTCGATTCTTACTTCCAGGCCATTGACCCTGCCGAGGGAAGGCTCCTTGATTTAGGTACCATAGTACTTGCCAACGAAGGCATAACCCTAAGTGTTGTGAGCATAACCGGTCAGAGGGTTCCAATAACCGTAAGGGGCGATACCATTGACTACGACGTACAAGCTTTTAGCCCTCAAGTTGGAGAAATGGTTGAGGATTTGATCAAACGTATGCCTGGTATCACGGTTGACCAAGACGGTGAAGTTACAGCTCAAGGTCAAACCGTGCGTAGGGTTTTGGTTGACGGAAGGGAGTTTTTTGGACGTGACCCCAAGATGGCAACCCGCAATATTGCAGCCACTGACGTTGAAAGGGTTCAAGTATTTGACGAAAAGTCAGAGCAAGCTAAATTTACTGGCATTGACGATGGCTTTAGGGAGCGCACCATGAACCTCGAGCTCAAGGAAGATCGAAGGAACCAAGTTTTTGGCACTGTTAGTGCCGGGTACGGACCCGATGATAGGTTTCAGGGCAGGGCAAACATAAACCAGTTTAACAACGGTGGGCAACTCTCTGTCATAGCAATGGGCAACAACGTGAATCAACCGGATTTTTCAATTGCAGACTACCTCAATTTTTCTGGAGGTATGCAAAACCTGATGCGCGCCGGTGGTGGTTTTAGTGGCGACACAGGGGGCATTCCGGTTAGCTTCGACGGATTGCCATCGTCGGATGGACTCAAAAACTCCTGGGCAGGAGGTATAAATGCTTTCCGTAAGCTTGGCAAAATAACTGAGGTAACTACAAGCTATTTTTACAATAGGCTTGGCCACGACCTAGAGCAAACCACCGAACGGGAAAACTTTTTGCCTTCGGGAAACTTTTTCTTCAACCAAAACAGCGTCCAGAATAGCACAAATCACAACCACAGGATTACGCTCAAGGTGGAGAACAAGTTTAGCGAAAGCAGCAGCCTCTTGCTAAACGCCAATGGGTCAATCAGCAACACCGCGCGCGATCAATCCAGTTTTGCGCGAAACTTGAATGGCAGCCAAATTTTGCAAAATCAAAGCAGGCAGGTCTCCGAGGCAACTGGCGAATCGTACAATATCGAGTCCAGCATTCTGTGGCGACAAAGGTTGAAAAAGGCCGGCCGCACCCTCACAGTTGGTGGCAACCTCACTATCGGTGACAATGACCAAATAACCTCCATGTCAGATTCTTTGAGCTTTTTTGGCCCGGTGAGCTTGGTAGAACATTTACTGCAAGACAGGGATTACTCAACCTTCAACAGGAACCTTTCAGCCAATTTTGCATATACCGAACCCATTGCAAACAGGCTTTTCTTGGAGGGCAATTACCGTATTTCTAGCAACCTTAACGAGGTTGACCAAAAGGTTTTTGATGTTGAGAACAACAGCCAAGTTCCGAATCAATTTCTAACCAACAAGTATGATAATACCTACCTTAACCACAATGCCGGACTAAGTTTATCCTTAAATAGAGAAAAGTTTAATCTTACCATTTCGTCTAACTTGCAATTTTCGAACCTAAAAGGAAATATCTTTAACGGAAACCAAGAAATTGACAAGGATTTCACACATATCATACCACGGGTTAGATTCAACTACCAGTTTACACAATTCAGGGGTTTCGATGTTACTTATCAAACAAGCGTGCGTGAGCCTTCGGCATTACAACTTCAACCCTTGGTTGACAATCGTGATCCGCTCAACATTTATCAGGGTAATCCTGACCTCAAACCCTCTTATAGGCATCAGCTCGGACTCAACTACAGGTCCTTCAACGTGCTAACTTCCTTTGGGGTTTTTGCCAACATAGTGGCAAGGTACGAAAAAGATGCCATAACCAATTCAACCTCAATCGGCCAGAGTTTTGTTAGGACCGTGAAACCGGTAAATGTCAAGGATAACATATTTTTTAGTGCTTCGGGGAATGTTTTTGTAGGTTTGGACAAAATAAAAAGCAGGTTAAATGCCATGATAAACTACTCTCACTTACAAAACATAAATGTTATTAATCAAGATAACCAGCGCATAGCCAACAACATCTTAGGCGGGCAACTCAGTTTTAGGTTTAGCCCTAATTCAAGCTTCGAGCAAAGGTTTTCGGCAAATCTAAGCACCCAACTTACCAAGTACGAGTTCCGCACGCTCGAACAAGCCTTCTTGAGCCAAACATATGCCTCAAATACTGGATTAACACTGTTTAAGCAGCTCCGCGCAGAGGTTGACTTTAGGTATATGATTTACCAGGGACGCACTGCCGCCTTTGACCGCAACATACCTATGCTAAACGCTAGTTTGGGATACCGTATCCTAAAGGGTAATGCCGGAGAGATTAAACTATCAGGCCAAAACCTGCTGAACAAGGAACTTGGGCTTACAAACAACGTGACCGACAATTACATTCAAAGGCAAATTACTAATTCACTTGGAAGGTATTTCTTGCTTACATTCACCTATTCGCTTAATCGTGCCCTTAATGTTATAGAGGACCAAGTGAGGGTCTTTAGGAATTAGTTAAATTCCTTCGGGTGGGTTTTGTAGTAAACCAATAGTTTGACTACCAGCCACTTTATGATGGATGGAAACCAAGTTTCGTCGCAAAAACATTTCCTTGGGCCTCCCCTTCGGGGGTTGGCCTGATGGTCCAAAGCACGAACACCCTAATGCCAGTGGCTCAAATTTCCTGAAATTTCATTTTTCCACAAGGTAGCATACCATAGCCAATTTGGCAAAAATTGTGAGAAAACCTTTGTGGCACCAAGTAAATTGTTCCCTGGTGGCACAATTTCTTAAAGGCACCAATTACTCGTTACTTTTTCAATTCAATGTATTGTTATTTTTAAAAACTTTTAAGAATAATTCCGTTTATTTGGGTACAACTTTTGATAATTTTGCTGCAAAAAAGTAGTTTTACCATAAAATTAATCAAGATGAAAAGACATATTTATTTGTTTGTGGCGGCAATATTGGGAAGCATTTTAACATTGGGTGCATACCAATTGTTTTTTTCAAAATCCAACCAAGGCGAAAATTCCGCCTTTTCAAATTTCGGGGTCGAAGTTCCGGCAAGTTTTGCCAATTATATGACAAAAATTCCGACGACTCTGCCAGATTTTACGGTAATTGCCGATAATACTCTCAATGCCGTGGTTCACATAAAAACGTCGTACGAAAGAAAAAGTAGTGTTTATGATGATTACTTTGGCGGAGGTAACATTTTTGAATTTTTCTTTGGACCGGGGAGACGCGAACCTCAACAAAGACAAGAAATTGTTGCTACGGGCAGCGGAGTAATAATAAGCAACGATGGTTACATTATTACAAACAATCACGTTGTGGCTGACGCCAGCAAGATTGAGGTTACTCTCAATGACAATCGCGTATTTGATGCCTCCATTGTAGGTACTGATCCCACCACCGATTTGGCTCTTATCAAAGTTGATCAAAGTGGATTACCGTTCTTGACCTTTGGCAACTCCGACAATGTTAGGGTTGGAGAGTGGGTACTTGCCATTGGCAATCCTTTCAATTTAACCTCAACAGTTACAGCGGGAATAGTTAGTGCCAAGGGAAGGAATTTAAACATACTTGGTGGAGGCAGGGCCATCGAATCTTTTATCCAAACCGATGCTGCGGTCAATAGGGGCAACAGCGGGGGCGCCCTGGTAAATACGCATGGGGAGTTAATAGGAATAAATACTGCAATTGCCTCTCAAACCGGCTCCTTTTCTGGCTACTCCTTTGCTATTCCCTCAAACCTAGCAAAAAAGGTCTTGGGCGATCTCAGGGAGTTTGGCAACGTTCAAAGAGGAATGCTCGGCGTGAGCATTAGAGGATTGAATAGTCGTGAAGCCAAAGATTTGGGATTGAAGGATTTCGCTGGCGCCTACGTTGAAGAAGTGGTTTCGGGTAGTGCCGCCGAGCAGGCCGGCCTAAAAAAGGGTGACCTTATTACCGGGATTGACTCAACTAAAATAAACAACCATTCAGAACTTACCGAAACAATTGGCAGAAGGCGTCCTGGCGAGGAAGTTGCGGTTAAGTTTATTCGGGATGGAAAGCCCCGCGAGGTTGTTGCCAAGCTCAAAAACGAACTTGGTGATTACTCCACCGTAGGTTCACCCAGCCAAAATATTGAGGCAAGGCTTGGAGCTTCTTTCCATACGCTTTCATCCGATGAAAGGTCCAAACTAAACCTAAGAAACGGGGTACGAGTATCAAGGGTGGTAAGAAACGGTATTTTTGCAAAAACAGGTATCTTGGAAGGATACATCATCCTGCGCATTGATAGGGAAGCCGTAGGCACCAGCGAAGAAGTCGTAAGAAAGCTTTCGTCAAATAATGGTGTAGTCCTTTTGGAGGGGCTATATCCCAACGGAACGAGGGCATCCTATGCCTTGGACCTTCAACAATAACCAACAGGGATTGAAAACTCTGTAATTGAAGATTTTTGCCTGCCTGCCAACATTTGCGGTTATACCCAAAGGGGTGGGGCAAAAAATAGGAAGCAAAATAAATTGGGGCAAAAAATATCATTTTGTTTGAACAGATTTGCCAAAAAATTTGTTTTGAGCTTATAAACAGAAAAAACTGCCTTGTTTTTGTGAAAACACTTGACAAGGCAGGGTTTTTTTCGTACCTTTGCACCCTTTTTTGTTGGCAGGGTAAATTTGTGTCCCTTTTACCGCTCCGATAATTTCTCAAAAACTATGAGACAACTAAAGATTTCCAAGTCCATTACCAATCGCGACACAGCGTCGCTTGACAAGTATCTTCAAGAAATTGGTAAGGTGCCGCTTATTTCGGCGGAGGAGGAGGTTCAGCTCGCCCAGCGCATTAAACAAGGTGATCAGGCAGCCCTAGAGAAACTTACCAAGGCTAACCTTAGGTTTGTTGTTTCGGTTGCAAAGCAATATCAAAACCAGGGTTTGAGCCTCCCCGACCTTATCAACGAGGGTAACTTGGGGTTGATAAAGGCTGCGAAGCGTTTCGACGAAACAAGAGGTTTCAAATTTATCTCGTACGCCGTGTGGTGGATAAGGCAATCAATCCTTCAGGCATTGGCAGAGCAATCGCGTATTGTACGCCTTCCACTTAACCAGGTTGGTTCTTTGAACAAAATAAAGAAAGAGGCATCGCGGCTGGAACAAAAGTTTGAGAGGCCTCCCTCGGCCGAAGAGCTCGCAGAGGCCCTTGACCTTCACCAAGACAAGATTACCGAATCATTCAGGATATCAACCCACCACGTTTCAGTTGATGCACCCCTGGTGCAGGGTGAAGATGCCAACCTGCTCGACGTTTTCGTGAATAGCGATTCGCCAAAGGCAGATTCTTCCCTTATTTACGAGTCGCTTGCAAAGGAAATTCAGCGTTCGTTGGCCACTCTTACCGAAAAGGAAAGGGACGTGATAAACCTTTATTTCGGCATTGGGATGAACCATGGATTGACCCTCGACGAGATAGGCGACAAGTTTGATCTTACACGCGAAAGGGTAAGGCAAATAAAAGAAAAGGCAATAAGGAGGCTCAAGCACACTTCAAGGAGCAAGTTGCTGAAATCATACCTTGGTCAGTAGGTGATCAAAGAAATACTTTAAGTTAGGCAGGCGCTCATTCAGCGCCTGTTTTTATTATAGGCCGGCTTTCAGAACCTTTTCCGTAAACATTGCCCCTTTTTTTTGAGTTGTAATCCTTATCACGAAAATACCATTTTCGAGGGTTGACAAATCAAATCCTGTAATTACGTTAGCCCCGGAAATTACTTCAAAATTTTGAATTGAATTAACCTTTTGACCTGATAAGTCGAAAACATCGATGTTTGCAATATCTGCTGTTTCAGAGAAAAAAACCATTTTGACACAACCAGAGAATGGATTTGGAAAAACTGACAATCGGTTGTAGTTTGGCTGGTCTGGGGTGCTTGCCAGAATCTTGCTCGCCACTGCAAAATCGGGTATTCCATAGCCTAAAAAAGGATCAGGCTTGTAATATTGCGAGGAACTTGCCCTTACGGCTTGGTAAATTTGTTTTGCGGTTACGTGGGGAAATTTTTGCCACAAAGATGCAATTAGTCCCGATATCACAGGGCTGCTTAATGAGGTCCCACTTGTCAGGCCTATGTTGCCCGAAGGTGGCACAACCGGCACCGCCCAACCGTGCGCCATAATGTCGGGCTTTACCCTTAAGTCAGCACTAGGCCCTACCGAACTGAAAGGGGCACGTATTCCCTCGGCACTTACAGCCCCAACGCTCAATGCTCCGAAGGCATCTGAAGGTGAAACAATATGATGCCAAGGACTTAGGGCAGAATTTCCTGCACTTGCTACAACCACCATCCCTCTTTCGTGGGCAAAATTGGCACTCCTTGCAACAACCGTTGTGTTGCCGTTCATCTGCTGGTAATTATAATTTTGCCAAGGGGCGTCAAATTCGGTATAGCCCAAGGACGAGTTTATTATGTCAACACCCGCACTATCAGCAAGTTCGGCTCCTGCAAGCCAATTGTACTCCTCTATCTTGTACTCAGTGGCACCATCTTCTGTTCTGATAAGCCAGTAATCGGCACCTTTTGCGGTTCCAAACAATTGCCCTGAAACATCTGCTGCCATTACCGACAGCACCACCGTGCCGTGGGCGTGGCTGTTAAAAACATTCTGTTGGGGGTTCACAAAATCTTTCACTCCTCTTAGCCTTCCATCCGCTCTTAAATGCTCAAAAGCCCGCAAACGGTCAACATTGGTAAAACCAGCATCCAAAACACCAATCATTTTACCCCTTCCCCAATAGCCCCTATTAATTAATGACTGTCCGTTTAACTGATGGATAGTTGGAGCCATTAAGCCGAGGTCAATTTCTAAATGGCTTTTCTTGGGCTCGATTTCAAAAACGGGTTCGATACAATTTACGGTTTCGAATTTGTTCGTAATATAGAAAATTTCCAATGGTCCGGGGTTCTTGTTTAGAAGTGGTTTCACAAGTTCGACCTTCGAAACAAAAGGCAGGGCAGTAACTGCCTCAATTCCTTCGCCGGTTTGCGAAAACACCAATGTGCCATTGAACCATCTGCTAGTGTATAAAACCCTAATATTTCTAATTTTTCTAACTTCTATTACGTAGGAAGGGTTTGGCGGGAGGTCGGTTTGGGTAATGGGTATTGACTGCCTTAGCCTTCGTTCTATTGAGCGGCCAGACAGGAATTGCTCCGGCCTATTTACGGAATAAGGGGTGCCTACCTTGTTGGTAAAAGAAATCCAATAATGTCCACCCGGATTTGCTTTAGTTGGAAAGCAAAAACATAGGTTTAAAGATAGAAGAAGAATCGTAATTATAAATTTCATGGATTTCATACCATCTTGTTAGCCATACAACTTAGGGCTAGTCAATAAAGGTTCTTAAACATCTCGTTACCGCCTTTTGGTTTTGGAGGTTGATGCGAAGTGCCATCAACGTTAACCTCAAGGTGCACTATCTCGTTAATTATCTTTCCATTATGAAAGAATACTTCCTTTTGCAGGGCTCCTTCTGCTGTGTAATGCGCCCATTTCCCCTCCTCAAGGCCACCGCCGTACAATCCATTGACACTCAATTTTCCATCCAGGTTGAAGATCTGGTACGCTCCGTCCAATTTGCCTCCCTTGTAGGATGCAATCAGTCTTGTAGAACCATTTTCAAAAAACTGTTTCCATTTACCCTGCTTGATGTCGTTCAGGTATTCAACCTCTTCTGAGACCTGACCAGATTCGTAAAATATTTTTGATAGACCCTGTGCCAGCCCTTGTTGATATGTGGTTTCGGCAATTTTGAAACCCGCCTGAGCAAAATAAATCCAAAGTCCTTGGCGCTGCTTATTCAGGTATTTTCCCGAAGCCATTTTTGTATTATCAGGATAGAAATATGTAGCATCAACCTCGGGATTATTGTTATGAAAAACCAATTCGTTTCTCAAAACCCCCGAATCGTTGAAATACTTGAAAACTCCAATTGGTTTGTCATCTACAAACATACCGCTATACCTGATTTGCCCGTTGAGGTGCAAACCCTTCCATAGGCCTTGCCGCAGGCCCCTGTCATCGCGTTGGTTGATGCTGCTTTGGCCATTAGAATAGAATATGAACAGCAAAATCAATGAAAGCGAAAGAAAAGCTTCTTTGAAGTTATGCATAAAAAAAATTAGTTTAGGAATAAGACTAACGTGGATAGCGAGCCAAAAAAACCATTTTTTTCCACAATACACAAAGAACACCAGAATTTTCCTAAGATTAAATTCTAAAATCCTACTCAATAAGTTTTCGTCCAACCGGCTTATCTGAGCCACCGGGCTACAACCGAATTTATTCAATCCCCCGCACAAATAACTAACCACTATTTCACTTCAATTAGCTCTGTAGTGGCAAAATCAGAGACGGTCTTTATAATACCCAAGCCTTTTGCAAAGTAGTACTTGGTTTCATATTCATCGTAACTGAAGGTAACTTCAACCGCCTTGTAAGTACCTGCTGGGGTTTTAACATAAATGTCAATTGCGGTTATTGCCCAATAGCCCCCGTGATCCGAGTCCCATTTTGTGCCAACTTCCAGCGGGGCTTTTAGGATGACATTGTTCCTGTTTGACAAAAAATGGCCTAACTTTTCGGTGGTGTAATGTTCTTCCTCCGAAAATATCAACCTGATTTGATCGCTAGTTACCTCGTAAACAAGTATCAGACTGGTTCCCGAATCTTCTTGAAGGATCTGCACTTGGTTATTTTGGATTGAAAGAACCCTTTGCTTCATACCTTGGTTCTCGAAGCCTCCCGAAAAAACCTTAGTGACCTGGCCGGCAGGGAAAAAATCAGATACCTTGGTCACTGTGACAAAATTTTCATCGTCCCTAGAACCATTTTTCCCTTCCGGCGAGATGCACGATGATGTGGCAATAATGGTTGTCACTAAAATCTTAATTTTACTTAGTTTCATAAAGAATCAGTAAAAAGAATGTAGAATTAAAATGCTACCTTTTCAATTGCCAAAACCATATTTTTCCAAGAGAATTTTTTTTTCTCTTCCTTCACAAATTCAACGAATGATTCCTCTTTTCCCCCTGCAAAGAATTTTTTTATCGCCTTTGCAATTTCTGATGGTTCCGGATTAACTACATATCCTCCTTTTTCGTTTGCCACCATTTCGGGTAAGGCTCCCACATTGGTAACAACCATTGGCCGGTTGAAATGGTAAGCGAGCTGGGTAACTCCGCTTTGGGTGGCATTCTTGTATGGCTGCACCACCAAGTTTGCGGCGCTGAAAAGTATTCCTACCTCCTTGTTTGGTATGAACCTATCGTGCCACACAACTTTATCACCGATCTTGAGCCTCTCAACCAGCTCATAATATGGTTTTGGGTTGCAATAAAACTCTCCTGCAACAACTAGCTTAATATCCAGATTGAATAGTTCCTTGCTTGCCATCGCCCTAAAGAGCAAATCCAGGCCCTTGTAACCTCGGATGAAACCAAAGAATAAGATAACACTTTCTTTACTGTTGATTTTCAATGTTTTTCTGGCATCGGTTTGCTCAATAATATTACCCAGATTATCGTAAAGAGGGTGAGGGCATATATTTATTTTATTTTCCGGAACCCCAAAGCCTTTAAGGTCGGATTTAACCGAATTCGACATTGTTACGAACCCATCCATCCGTTTTACGAAGAACTTGGTCAAGGCACGGTCGAAGGGTCTTTTTTCGTGTGGAATTACGTTATCGGCAATGGCCACAATGCGTGTCTTCCTGTTTTTTCTAACTATAGCCGAAATTGTTCCTAAGCAAGGTGCCATAAAGGGAATCCAATACCGAACCACCAATAGATCGGGCTTTAAGTTTTTTAGTTCACGCCCTACCTTGCACCAATTGAAGGGATTAATGCTGTTTATCTTAACCTTTATTTCAATGTTATCGGGTGGCTCCTCATTTGAGATTTGGGTCTTGCCCGGAAAAAGGAAATTTGGATACTGCAAGGTAAAAGAATAAATTGTTACCTGGTACCCTTCCTCTTCAAATTCCTGGGCAAGCCTTTCGTTGAAGGTTGCAATTCCTCCTCCCCTCAGGGGATATGCCGATCCCAAAATCACAACTTTTTTCACTTCAAATTGTGGTTTTTTCAATTTGATACTCCCTACTGGCCGCCGGATTCCTGGTTATCAATTCACCCAGAAAGCCGGCCAGGAACAGTTGGGTGCCAAGAACCATTGCCAATAAACCAAAGAAAAATAGTGGTCGTTCGGTCATTCTGTAAGCTTCTTGAAATACGCGCCCGTAAGCAAGGAATCCTGCAATCAAAAATCCTACCAAGAACAATATAGTGCCTAACATTCCGAATAGGTGCATTGGCCTCCGCCCGAACTTGCTCACGAAAGTTATGGATAGCAAATCAAGAAAGCCGTAAATGAACCGCTCCACACCAAACTTGGTGCTTCCATGCTTGCGCTTTCGGTGCTTCACAACCTTTTCGCCAATGCGGGAGAAACCTGCCCATTTTGCCATAACCGGAATGTAACGGTGCATCTCCCCCTGCACTTCGATTGACTTTGCAACTTCAATTTTATAGGCTTTTAACCCACAATTGAAGTCGTGAAGTTTTATCCCTGTAAGGCTCCTTGTGGCCCAATTGAAGATCTTTGTGGGAATTGTTTTGGTTATTGGGTCGTACCTTTTCTTTTTCCAGCCGCTTACCAGATCGAATCCTGCCACGCGAATCATCCTGTAGAGTTCCGGAATTTCGTCGGGATTATCTTGAAGGTCGGCATCCATTGTAATTACAACATCTCCCATAGCCTTTTGGAAGCCAAGGTCGAGGGCGGCGGACTTTCCGTAATTGCGCCTAAACTTGAAGCCCTTGATGTTGGGATTCTTCATTGATAGGGACTCAATTTCCTGCCACGATCCATCCGTGCTGCCATCGTCGATTAACAAAACCTCGTATGAAAAACCGTTTTCAGTCATCACTTGGTCAATTTGCGAGGTTAGTTCAGAAAGGGATTTCTTTTCGTTAAGCAGCGGAATTACAACAGAAATATCCATAATTTGCAGCAAGTTTTGTTGGGTATGGGCCACTATTTCAGCAAATTTAGTGCTTTTTATGCAATTGTGCCCTTTTCGATCGAAAAGTTTAGGGAGTCCCTAAGGTGGACAAGCTCTGAGGGTCTGATGTTGGGCTGACTTTATAATAGATCTAACTTTTTAAAGAGACCTAGGCGCAGCCATTTTGGTTTTGTAGCCAAAGATTAGCACAAGTAACCTGTTACTGTGCACTGCCTGCGGTTTTGGTGGCATTATGGCTTTCTGTTTCCTCTTTCTCTTTTTAAATATTTACCTTTCATCTAAGTATCGTACTTTTGACAACAAAATTCGCACAATGCTGTTTATTAACTTTATGAAATCATAATTGATGAAAGACCTTAGCGTTGGTTCACCCGCAAAGCAGATCCTTATTTTCACCATTCCCATGCTCATAGGGCACGGGTTTCAACAAATGTACAATATTGTTGACACCATTATTTTGGGAAAATTTATCGGCACTGACGCTGTGGCTGCTGCCGGGGCTTCGTTTCCGGTAATTTTTGTTTTGGTGAGTCTGGTTATAGGTATTACCACCGGCATAACCGTTGTTGTATCCCAGTATTTTGGCGCCAAGGATTACGCTAAGGTTAAACGCGCCATTGATACCGCAACCATCTTTTTGTTTTTTGGCTCGATATTGCTTTCCGTCCTTGGTTTGCTTTTCATCGACCAGGTATGGGTGCTGCTCGACTTACCGGATAACTTGATCGAAGGGGCAACGGTTTATTTCAATGTTTATGCCATAGGGTTGGTTTTTATGTTTGGCTACAACGGAATAGGTGCGGTACTACGTGGGCTGGGCGATTCCAAAACTCCACTTTATTTCCTAGTTTTGGCCACTATTCTTAACATAGGCTTGGACTTGCTCTTTGTCCTAGTTTTCAATTGGGGGATTGCTGGAGTAGCAATTGCAACCGTGGTTTCGCAGGCGGTGGCCTTTGGCCTTTGCGTAGTTTACCTTAATCGTTACCATAAATTGATTAGAGTGTCGCACAAGGGGTTGGTATTTGACCGGGAAATTTTCTGGAAAAGTGTTAAAATTGGCCTCCCTCCCGGGATTCAGCATACCGCCGTGGCAACGGGAATGTTGGCCCTCCTGAAAATCGTGAACAACTTCGGAACCATAACCTTAGCGGGCTATTCAATAGCCGGAAGGATTGACAGTTTTGCGGCACTGCCTGCAATGAGTTTCAGCGCGGCCCTTTCGGTTTTTGTGGGCCAAAACATTGGGGCAAAAAGGCCAGAGCGAATTAAGCAGGGTTTTCGAAGCACACTGCTAATGACCACCGTATATTCAGTTACTATTTCACTAATTGCTTGGTTTTTTGGCCGTGAGCTCATGGGGTTGTTTACCAGTGACCGCCAAGTTATCGAGGTCGGCTACGAGTATCTGGTGATCGTTAGCAGCTTTTACATTTTTTTTTCGGCAATGTTTGCCAACCACGGTCTTTTGCGCGGGGCGGGCGATACCCTAATACCGATGTTCATAACCATATTGGCTCTGTGGCTAATGCGGATACCAATATCCTACTTCCTTTCTCAAAAAATGGGTACTGTAGGTATTTGGTGGGGCATACCCATTGCCTGGGTGTTTAGCTGGTTCATTACACACCTTTATTACCTTTCGGGTAAATGGAGAGGAAAGGCAGTAGTGAAGTACGATTGACCATTAAAGGAATTAAACTTGACGGTTGAATTTTATTTCAACTGTTAAATTAAAAGCAAAAAAAAGGGGTTACAGAGACTTGTAACCCTTTTTTAGTAAGTGACTCCGTCAGGACTCAAACCTGAAACCTTCTGATCCGTAGTCAGATGCTCTATTCAATTAAGCTACGGAGCCTATTGAGGGTGCAAAATTAACAATTTTTCCGTAAAATTGAAAAATTACTTTCCAAAAGGTTCAAAATATTCAAAAACCTAAAGCTGCCTTATCAAATTTTGAACTTTGCCTATTGCGGATTCATTAATTTTTATAATTTTGTTGCCGTTTCATTCTAATTAAATACACATGGATTTAACCAAGATTTTGACCATTCCCGGGAAGCCCGGATTATTTACAATAGTTTCGCACACCAAGAGTGGGTTTGTAGCCGAATCGCTGGTTGATGGTAAGCGTATTCCGGTTTTTGTTTCGGACCAAAGTAGCATATTGGAAGACATTCGTATTTTCACCCAAACCGATGAGGTTTCATTAAAGGATGTTTTCTTGAAGATATTTGAGGCCGAAAGTGGCAGGGTGTGTGAGGCTATCAAGGATAATCCTGCAAAGCAGTTGGATTACTTTGGCAGGGTTTTGCCCGATTTCGATCGCGATAGGGTATATGCATCGCACGTGAAGAAAGTTTTGATATGGTACAACCTTTTGGTTTCAAAGGATTTGATTAAGGTTGAAGAGCCAAATACGGAGGAAGATGCAAGGGTGGAGGTTGAGGGGGAAGAAAAGCAAAAAAAGGAAAAGCATGTAGCTCCTCCAAAGGTTACCCCAAAAACCCAAAAGCCCGTAGACACTCATCAAAAGCAAGCTCCGCCGACAGCCCGCAAAACCCGTCAGAAAAAATAGTATTACAATATGCCCGGCTCGCCGGGCATATTTTTTACCCTTCAAGCTATGTACGAGAGAATTATCAGGCCAATATTGTTCCTATTTCCGCCTGAATTCATCCACGGAGTTGCTGCAAGGTTACTCAGGCTCTTAGGAAGTTTTCCTTTAGTCAGTGCAATTTCGAGTAGGTTTTTTTTAGTAAGGGAGCCTAAACTGGAGCGGGAGGTATTCGGAATCAGGTTTCCCAATCCGGTAGGTGTTGCGGCTGGGTTTGACAAGGAAGCGAAGCTTTACAATGGTCTGGCAGCACTTGGCTTCGGGTTTGTGGAAATTGGAACTGTAACTCCACATTGGCAAACAGGAAATAAAGGCCCAAGGCTATTTAGGATGCCACATGACAAGGCATTGGTAAATAGAATGGGAATGAACAATTCGGGTGTTGAAAAAATTGCTGAGAACTTAAGAAAAACAAAGCCAAGGGTAATAATTGGGGCTAACATCGGAAAGAGTACTTTGACACCAAACGATGAAGCGGTCAATGATTATCCCGTTTGCTTCGAGAAACTGTTTCATTTTGTCGATTATTTTGTTCTAAACGTAAGTTGTCCGAACGTTGCAAATTTGTGCAAGTTGCAGAACAAGGAAGAACTCGAGGCCATAGTTGATGCCGTTTGTACATTGAATGACTCGAAACCATCTCCAAAACCAATTTTGCTCAAAATTGCACCCGACTTAAATCAGGTCCAGCTAGATGAGATTATTGACCTCGCCCTTAAAAAACCTATCAGCGGAATAATTGCAACAAACACCACCACAGCTCGCGAAAACCTAAGAACAACAACCAAAAAAGTTGGGAGAATAGGTGTGGGAGGGTTAAGCGGGTTGCCACTCAGGCAAAAATCAACCGAAGTAATAAGGTATGTTCATCAAAAATCTTGCGGTAAGATACCTTTAATTGGAGTGGGAGGGATCTTTAATGCCAAGGATGCCATAGAAAAACTCGAAGCCGGCGCGAGCCTGGTGCAGGTTTACACGGGGTTTGTTTACCAAGGTGCAACACTTGCTCGTGATATCAACCGGGAATTATTGAAGAGGTGAGTGTTAGGAGTAATGAGTTTTGGGTATTGATAAATAGTTGATTGTTAGTGAAAAACTGTTTTCTGAATCTCAACTATTCATTGGTAAAATTCTTCCTTCAATCCTGTGTCATAAATAATATATTCTTAGGACGTTCTGAACCTTTTTAATTGTTTATTTTCTGGCTTTCATTTCCGATTTTTAATTTTCTAAGCCGACATCTTAAAGCCAATACTATATGGCCCACCTTGTGGCTATTTCCTACTACGGGCTTCCATTTGATTGCTGCCTAAGCTTTTCTATCTCTAATTTTCGTCCCCAAAAAGTATCCGCTTGTCGTTTTCAATACCCTTTGCAGCGAGGGTTTCGGGAATTAGCTTCCAGTTGTTTCTAGGCGCGGGCTTTATATCCTTCTTTCCCTTGAGGTGGTCAATCATTTTGGCCCTGAAATCTGCCTCAGAGATAAAAGTAATTCGCGATTCGGCTTCTTCCTTGCTTAATGCAGCACCCTGTTGGAGGTGCCCACCGCCTCCACTGGCGCGGTAAGAGTTTAGTGCCACGGTATAGGTCTTATTTAGGTCGAAGGCCTCTCCGTTTTCCATTTGGAGGATCGAAATTCTATTTCCTGCAGGCTGGCTGATATCAACGGTGTACGAAATTCCGGCCATAGAGTCAAAGTTGTAAGTTGGGTGCATTAACCTGTGTCTTCTTTGATTATCCAAAACGATCTCCCCGGAGGCATCGCGCCTGAAAAGCAGCAAGTGGTCATGGGCTGATTTCATTTGGCCAAACCACAGGCCATAAGAATACTCCAGGTAATTTTTGATTTCCTCACCGGTAAGCTTCATGGTGTAAAGGTAGTTTTCGTACTGGTAAAGCTTGAAAAAATCGCGAACGGCCAATAATCCAGGTGCGATTTTTGCGGTTGTGGAAAGGGGAGCCGCTATAGATATATCTGCCTGAGTGAGTGACAATTGTACTTCGTGCACCAGGTCAACAAATGCCGAAGGCCCAAACAGTGTTTCCCTTCCGTCCAATTTTGACTTTAAAAAGGTTACCGGTGTGTTTGAGAAATTGGCTATGCGAGCTAGGTCCTTGTCGAAGGTTTGGAAAAACTCCCTGCTGTTTTGAAATTTTTCGGAATTTGCAAGTTCTCCCTTTTTTGAAGTCAGCCGGTGAACTCCCTTTGAAACTCTATTGAATGTTAGGCGAGCCATACCAACTTTTTGGTTATGGCTACCTGGTCCTACAATCAGTACGTACTTCCCGTCTGGGTTTTGCACCGAATCAATCACCTCCCTATGGTCGTGACCTGTAAAAACTACATCGAAGCCGGCTACGCTGCTGGCAATAAAAAGTGAGGAATTGTCGGAAAGAACGCCTTCGGGGATGCTTCTGGGTCCTACTCCTGAATGAAAGAGGCCAACTATGGCGTCGGGTTTTTCGTGCTCTTTTACGTGGGCCACCCACTTTTTGGCAGAGGCAACCATATCTTGAAACTCCAGCCCTTCCCAGAGTTTTTCGGGAAGCCATTTGGGCACACCCGCCGTGCAAAGCCCAATTACCGCTATGCGTATCCCCTGCCTTTCGATAATAGTATAAGGAGCAAAATGTGGAATACCGCTTTTTGTGTCAATAATGTTGGCCCCTAGGTATGGAAACCTGAACTCTTTCTTTAGCCTGTTGTAAACCCCTGGACCTGCCTCAATGTCATGGTTGCCGATTGTTGCCGCATCGTAATTCATCAAATTCATTATCCTGCTCGTTAGGTTCCGCCTCGATTTATCCAGAAAGTTGGCATAATACGACTCCGGCGTGCCTTGAACCAAATCGCCGTTGTCAAGCAGAATTAAATTGTTTTGTGGATTGCTTCGAGCTGCCGAAACGAGATGATAGACCCCCGAGAGAGAATTGGACCTTGGTACGTTTTCCGCAAAATCGTAAGAAAAGTATCGCCCGTGAACATCTGAGGTGGTAATAATGGTAACTTTTATCTCGCGCCCTTGGCCAAAAATGGAACAACCTAAGGCAAAAGATAATATCAGGGTAAAAATAATTCCTTTTCTCATAATTTTGAAATTGTATTTTATTGACTTTATTAGTTACTATTGGTTGATGATTTGGTAATGGGAAACCTTTAAACCGTGATTGGCTCCTTTGCTAAAACGCCATAGACTACCTCCTCATACTTGTGGCTGATAAGCTTTCACTGAATTTATTTGTTCTGCGCAAGTTCGTGATTAATCTTTATTCTTTTCAGAAGTAGCTTTATTGTTTGGTCTAGTGGGCTTCCATCTGTGTAGTTTGCTGGTGCAATAAAGTCCACCCTGTCTTGCTCAACCAATTCCTGGCACAGCTCCTTGGGCGATTTCCTTCCATCCTCGCCAATACTATCTGGGCAATAAACCGCGATTGTTGAACCGCCTTGATACTTTAGCATCTTCATAGCAGGTACATCGGTTTCTCCATCGCCAATGTATATCATGCGCGAAAATATAACCGCCTTTTCTTCGGGTGGCATCTGCTTGTTTATGAGTGTATTGTCGTGCGAATTGTCAATACCCTTGTTTATTCTAAATAGGTATTGGGTTTTGTTGGTGTAGTTTACAGCCAGTGCTGCCCACTCGGCAATGCCCTGCTCATCGTATTTGAAGCCCGATGCAAAAATATTCCTAAAGTGCTTGGCAATGGAAGTGCCGGCAATGAACTCGCGCAAACCAGACGAAATGATGTGGTGCTCTATTTCAAGGCCAAGTCCCCTGCCAAAGCTGTTAATCCTATCAAAGTAAGTAATAACCCCATCAAAGAAAGAAATTCCCTTTCCGAAACGAATAAAATCTTCACGATGTATGGAAATATTGTTTTGCCTCGCCTTTTTCAACATCAGTTCCATGTATGCCAAGATGCCGTCCATATCATTATCTTGGCCCACTTGGTTAGCCTCTGCCCAGAATACTTCCTTGGGGATTCCTAACTTGGGCAAGAATGTATGCTCCTGCATGTTGCCCGGGGCAAGTGTTCCATCAAAATCGTAGGCAATGGCAACCTTAATTTGATTTCCTGTGGTCATAATCTATAAATTTTTTTTCATTCAGGAAAAACATAATAGCAAAGGTAGTGGATTATTCTGATGATTAGGAACATTTTGAAGTGACCAGACGATTTTGAATTAGGTTGGAATGTGAAAAATGTGCAATTCTTGAAGCTCGTAAAATGTGTTGAGAGGCTTCTTCTCGAATTTATGCAAACAAAACTCGTTGAGTTGCACCAGCCGTAACAATTTGGTGCAACAATATGTAGTGCCTTAGGGAGGTCTAATTTGCTAACAGAAGGAGGTTTCAAACAGCGAAGTGATTATACTTTTCGGGTTCTCGTGTGCTTGTTTGCTTTTAGAACCATAAATGGCCAATGAAAAAACAGAACCTTCCTTGCTGTCGGAAACCATTTTTCCTTTGATTGGTTCACCAACAACTATTCTTTTACTTTGGTTAGTTTTAGGTTTTGAACCCGGCCATCAACTTCGGAAGCGAACTTCCCTACCTCACACTCTTGGGTGCACCTTCCAATCTCAATTTTACCAAGTTCTTTTTCTGGGGTGGTTCCCGACATTTTTGCCATTATCATCAAATGAGCATTGCAAATAATTTACCCAATCGTGCTTTAGGTGCTCGATTTCTTAGCATCATTCCAAACATTCACCACAAATTGGCTTAAAATATGCATCGACGGTCCATTGCAAGGGTTAGCACCATTTTTGCAAGCATAGAAAACCAACCAATGCAAACTACAGCAGTGATGGCTTGAGAGGTTCCCTTTCAAAATGTGGGTTTTGGTGCCGGCTCAAATTAATTACCAAAGGCAGCGGTATTTTGACTATTTTCGCATATAATTTTGAAATAAATTTCAATAATTTTGGAGCTTGCAGCCCAACTCAAACCAACCACCAAGTAATTTATTAATGAAACTCAACCTCAAGCGCCCACTGGCATTTTTCGATTTAGAAACCACTGGTACCAACATAGTAAAAGACCGTATCGTTGAAATTGCAATTCACAAGGTTAAGCCAAACGGAACCATAGAACCATTT
>CAZUWF010000019.1:0-18226 GCA_964624065.1 uncultured Bacteroidales bacterium | reverse complement strand
AATCCAGAGATGCCAATACCCCAGGAAGTAACGGCCATACATGGAATTTCTGACGAGGACGTGAAAAACGCCCCAACCTTTGCACAGATTGCGGGTACCCTTGACCAGTTCTTGGCAAATTGCGACCTGGCGGGATACAACAGCAACAAGTTTGACATCCCGATGTTGGTTGAGGAATTCTTGCGTTGCGGTATCAGCTTCGACCTTAAAAAAAGGAAGTTGGTTGATGTTCAAAACATTTTTCACAAAATGGAGCCTAGAACTCTCAAGGCGGCATACAAGTTCTATTGCGGAAAAGAACTTACCGATGCGCATCAGGCGGAGGCAGACACCAAGGCCACCTTCGAGATTTTGGAGGCACAGCTTGATCGCTACCTTGATGTTGACTATATTGATAAAGAGGGCAATACTACCAAGCCAATTGTAAACGATGTAGATGCACTTCACCAATTCTCGTACAACCACCAGCACGCCGATATGGTAGGCCACATTGGCATAAACAAGGAAGGAAGGGAGATTTTCAATTTTGGGAAGCACAAGGGGGTAGAGGTGGAAAGCGTATTTAAAAAGGAGGCCCAATATTACGATTGGATGATGAATGCCGATTTTCCGCTTTCGACCAAAAGTGTAATAACCTCGATTTACATGCGCATTAAAGGCCAGGGACAATTTCTTTTCAAGTAAAACTAAACCACCTACCTTAAATTGAAAAAACCATGAAGATATTTTGTATAGGTATGAATTATCTCAACCATGTGGCCGAGCTCAACAATAAGGTGCCCGAAAAACCGGTTTTCTTCATGAAACCCGAAACGGCCTTGATAAAGGCAGGGATGCCATTCTTTTATCCAGACTTCAGCAAAGAGGTTCATTATGAAATAGAATTGGTTTTAAGGATCAAGAAATTGGGCAAGAACATTTCGGAAAGGTTTGCTGGCACCTACTACAAAGAAATTGGAATAGGAATTGACTTCACTGCGCGCGACTTGCAGCGCCAATGCAAGCAAAATGGGTTGCCATGGGAGGTTGCCAAAGCCTTTGATGGCTCTGGACCGGTAAGCAATTTCGTACCAATTGACTCGCTCCAAGACCCAGGTTGCATTAGGTTTTCATTGAAAAAAAACGGAGTGTTGGTTCAGGAAGGCAAATCCGCCGATATGATTTTTGGATTCGACAGGCTTGTTTCCCACATTTCCACGTTCAGTACAATCAAAATTGGTGACCTTTTGTTTACCGGAACCCCCGAAGGGGTGGGGGCGGTGCATGTAGGTGACCACCTCGAAGGTTTTTTGGAGGGTGCCAAAATGCTTGACATTAAAGTTAAATAATCTACCCATAATCATATTGTGCTATTTGGTCCAAATTACCACAAGCATATTATTTCTTTTAATAAATTTGCTTCTTTTTACTGAAATGAAAATCTTGATTGCAGGTAATGGCCAACTCTCACTGCATATGGCTACACTGCTTGCCAACGAAAAGCACGCGGTAACCTTGATTTGTCCCGACAAGGATTTGGTGCGGATGATAGATTCACATACCGACCTAATGACCTGTATTGGCGATTCAACCAATATAAAGCTACTAGAAGAGGTAGGGGCAAAGAAAATGGATTTGGTACTTAGCTTGCACCTTGACGGACCCACAAATTTGCTCACATCCATCTTGTGCAAGAAACTTGGAGCAAGAAAGTGCATTTCCAAGGTTCACGATATTGAAGCAGCCAGTGACTTTTCTAAAGAGGTATATAAAGGATTGGGCGTTGATCATTTGGTTTCGCCCGAAAAGATTGTTTCGCGGGAAATAGTAAGTCACCTGAACAATACTGCCGCTGCCGAAATGTTTAATTTCTCAGACAACCTGCTTTCGCTTATCCTGGTAAAGTTGGAGCGTGGTGCTCCTGTGATTGGTAGGTCCCTAAAGGAAATTGCTCTCGAAAACCCTGGGTTGGAATTTAGAGCCGTGGCAGTTCATAGAGGTACCAAAACTTTTATCCCCAAGGGTAACGATCTCTTTGCAGAAGGAGATTTGGCCTACGTGTTGTCAAAGCCAGAGGGCTTCGAAAAGCTTTTGGTATTGAGCGGTAAGAAGCCCTTCTTGGTCAAAAATGTAATGATTGCCGGAGGTGGGCACGTGGGCGCAATGACCGCATCATTATTGGAGAAAAAAATGAATGTGACATTGTTTGACATAGATGCCGGCAGGTGTTCCGATCTAACCGAAATGCTTGACAGCACGCTGGTAATTAATGGTGATGCTCGAGATATTACTTTACTTGAGGACGAAAGCATTGCAAAGGCCGATGCCCTAGTGGCAGTAACAAACAACTCCGAAACGAACATATTGACCTGCCTCCTGGCAAAAAAGTACGGGGTAAAGAAAACCATTGCACTGGTTGACAATATAGATTTTATAGAAATTGCAATGAATACCGGTATCGGAACCGTGATAAACAAAAAACTTGCCGCGGCGAGTTACATCACCAGATTCACCATGTCGGCCAAAGTAGAGTCAACCAAATGCCTTACAAACACCGATGCCGAAGTTTTTGAGTTTTTGGCAGCACCAAATTCCCCAATAACAAAGAAACCCATCAAAAAGCTTAAACTCTCTGATAAGGCAATCATTGGTGGGTTTATTAGAGACAATATCGGGTACATTTCTCGGGGAAGCCTTAAGATTGAGCCGGGCGATAAAGTTGTGGTATTTTCATTACCACAGGCATTCCATCTTGTTGACAAGATGTTTATTGGAGAGAAATAGATGGTTATGAGAGGCTGGTCAAACATAAACTTCAGGATGATTTTAAAGTTCGTTGGCATTTTGCTGATGATGCTTTCATTTTTTATGCTCTCTTCGGCCTACTGGTCATTCACCAATGATGAAATTGACTCGTTAATAGCCATATTGGTAAGTTCGGCAATCACATTTGGTTTCGGATTGCTTTTGTTTTTTGTGGGCTTTAAACATAATCACCGTAACATAGGAAAGAGGGAAGGCTACATAATAGTTTCACTTACTTGGGTAAGCATTTCGGTATTTGGTGCTTTACCATTTTTCTTCTCTGGGGCCATCCCTTCCTACACCGATGCTTTTTTCGAAACAATGTCGGGTTTTTCTACCACCGGAGCCACCATAATCCAAAACATAGAAGCAACCCCCAAGGGACTTTTGTTTTGGCGTAGCTTGACCCAATGGCTTGGTGGTATGGGAATTATTGTTTTCACCTTGGCTATTCTGCCTATACTTGGTGTGGGCGGCATGCAGTTGTTTATAGCCGAGGCTCCGGGTACAACTCCAACAAGGCTTCACCCCAAAATTGCCGATACCGCAAAAAGGCTCTGGGGTATTTACGTTGTTTTCACCTTGGTGCAAGCCTTATTGATGATGTTGGGCGGACTTGATTTTTTCGACGCAATCAACCATGCTTTTACCACCATGTCTACAGGTGGATTCTCCACCAGAAACGATAGTATTGCAGCCTTTTCCCCATACATTCAGTACGTTACAATTTTCTTCATGATTTTGGGAGGAACAAGTTTTACCCTAAACTACTTTTTGTTGAAAGGAAAGATTAATAGGGTACTGGAGAACGAGGAGTTTAAGTTTTACATTTTGGTTTTGGTAGTTTTTTCCCTGGCAATCACTGGGTTTTTGTTTTTTGGAAGTCACATAAACTTGGAAAAAGCGTTCCGAGATAGCCTGTTTCAAGTTGTTTCGATTGTTACTACCACTGGTTACATTACATCCGATTACTTGTCTTGGACCGGCTCGCTCTGGTTTTTAATTTTCCTGCTGATGTTTACTGGAGGGTGCATTGGCTCTACCGGCGGGGGAATTAAAATGATAAGGCATTTGGTATTGTTGAAAAACATGAGGTTGGAGTTCAAACGATTAATACATCCGATGGCCGTTTTGCCAATTAGGGTAAGCGGAAAATCCATACCTCAAACTATCATAAACAATTTTTTGGCTTTCGTAATAATTTACATTACCTGCATTGCCGTCGGTTCTGGGATAATGACTTTTTTTGGTCTCGACTTTGAAACAGCCATCGGGTCAACCCTCGCCTCAATTGGAAATATTGGTCCCGGGATTGGGTCAGTTGGACCTGTTGATAACTTCGCATTTATACCTGATGGTGGTAAATGGGTGCTTAGCTTCCTTATGCTGGCCGGTCGGCTTGAACTTTTCACGGTGTTTTTGATTTTTTCACCAAGTTTTTACAAGCAATAATATTTTTTAGCCAACATTATGAAGGCTTTTTTAAAATTATTGTATAAAATGGCGTTTTGGATAAGCCTAATCGGACTAATGGCAATAATTGCTGATTTTGGTTTTTCGCAAACAGAAATTCTTCAATCCCTCCTAGACGGTTTTTACTTTTTCGTGCTAGGAGTAGGTCTTATATCTACACTTGCGCGATACATAGAAAGGTTCAAGGTCATTAAATGGAAGGTCTTCCTTTTTGATGGCCTATCGGTTAGTTTCACCTTGTGGATATTTTACTTGTACATATTTGTTGGAACCCCTTTCGAAACCGATTTGTTGCTGGAAAATCGGATTTGGGTTAAAGTTGCAGTTTTACTGGCATTCATAAGGGAATCATCCGAACTTAGAATCAATTTGAAGAAGGCAGTATTAAATCCTGCCCAAATTTTCATTCTCAGTTTTCTTATTCTCATCATTGTGGGTTCATTGCTACTTGTATTGCCCAAGGCCACACATACGGGCATTTCGTACATTGACGCACTCTTTACCTCCACTAGCGCTGTTTGTGTAACAGGTTTGGCAGTTGTTGACACCGGATCGCATTTTACACTTTTCGGTCAAATTATCATAATGACATTGATTCAGCTGGGTGGTTTGGGCATCCTTACATTTGCAAGTTATTTTGCTTACTTTTTCAAGGGTGGAACCACGTACCAGACCCAGCTGGCCATAAGTGACATTACTAGCTCCAAAAAACTTGGGCAAGTGTTTTCGACCTTAAAATACATTCTTCTTATAACATTTGGAATTGAGCTCTTTGCCGGATTATTGATCTATTTTAGTCTTGACCCGAGCCACTTTTCTTCTCAAGCCGAGCATATCTTTTTCTCTGCCTTCCATTCAGTTTCGGCATTTTGCAATGCCGGTTTTTCCACTTTAGGGGAGGGTTTTTACGATCAGGGATTCAGGTTTAACTACACCCTCCAATTAATAGTGGTGCTCACCTTCTTTATTGGGGGACTAGGTTTTCCGATTGTGGCCAACATCCTTAAATACCTCCGGTACAAAATTTCCACCATCTTTTCCTCCCGAAAAAACAGGTACAGACCATGGGTTTTGAACATAAACAGCAAGATTACGCTAATAACCACAGTTTCAATTGTTTTACTTGCTTTTGTCGGTTTTTATTTGCTTGAGTACCACAACACCCTTTCCGAACATGACGGTTTTGGGAAGATTGTAACAGCCCTATTCGGTGCCGCAACCCCAAGGACTGCCGGTTTCAACACCATCGACACTGCTGCGCTTGCCTTTCCTACCCTCATGCTGGTCGTTTTTTTGATGTGGATAGGAGCCTCGCCCCAATCAACGGGCGGGGGAATAAAAACCAGTACCTTTGCCATTGCCACGCTAAACATTTTTAGTTTGGCAAAGGGAAAGTCAAGGATTGAAATTTTCAACAGGGAAATATCAGATATATCGGTTCGTAGGGCGTTTGCCATAATATACCTGTCATTGCTGGTAATTGGTATAGGAATACTTTTGATTTCCTTATTCGACCCCGAAATGGAGCTTAAGGATATAGTGTTCGAGTGTTTCTCGGCATACGGTACTGTTGGTTTGAGTTTGGGTATTACAGGCCAACTAAGCAGTGCAAGCAAATTGGTAATATTGGTGGTAATGTTTGTGGGGCGCGTAAGTATGCTATCGCTTGCAATAGCCGTGTTCAAAAAGGTAAAGCAAAAAAAGTACGGTTTCCCGAAAGAAGAACTAACAATTAATTAACCTAAGTAAATGAAGTACATAATTGTGGGGCTGGGTCACTTTGGTGCATCGCTGGCCCAAAAATTGACCGAACTGGGAAATGAAGTCATAGGAATTGACTGGGATATGGATAAGGTTGAGGCATTCAAGGAAAAAATCACCCACACAATTTGTATGAATACCACCGACGAATTTGCCGTTTCGGGTCTTCCCCTCAAAGATACCGACGTGGTAATGGTTGCAATTGGCGAAGACCAAGGAACAAACCTTATGACTACGGCCTTGATGAAAAACCTGGAGGTGAAACGCCTAATCAGCAGGGCTATAAATCCCTTGCACGAGAAGGTGCTGATGGCAATAGGGGTGGATGAAATTATTCACCCCGAAGAAGAAACGGCCGAGCGGTGGGCAAAGAAACTTTGCCTCGCAAATATTGTTGATTCGTTTGAGCTGAGCAAGGAGTACAGCATTATTGAGGCAAGGGTTCCAACTGACTACATAGGGAAAAAAGTTCGAGACATTGGGTTCAGGAAAAATCACAACATATTGGCCCTGACAGTAATAACCATGGTTCAACAAAAGACCTTGCTCGGAAACTACAAGACCGTCCCCAAGGTTCACGGGGTGATTTCGGGCGACTTTGTGTTACAATCAGGCAATATTCTTGTATTGTATGGGTCTAACAAGGACCTGAAGCTTTTTTTAAAACATAAATTAAATTGATTTGATCAGGAAAGCTTTGCTTCTTTGTGAGTTAATAAACCTGTAAAGGCCTGATTGAAAATTGGAAAATATTTTTGCATACAAAATTTGGCTACAATCTAAAGAAACCAGGCAACGCTTCTAAGGTCTATTTCTTTATTGTTGGTGGATGCCCTTTGAACCTGTAATGGTTGTAATTGTTAAACCTTTAGGGTGCTTTATTAATAATCCTTCCAATTCATAAGATCATGAAAAAATCAATTTTTGTTTCGCTGCTTTTTGGATTGTTCCTTGGGGCTTGCAACAAGGAGGAGCCACCCAAAAACGATTACCTCGTGAGTTTCGAAACCGTAAGGACTTACACCAAAGCCCAACTTCAGCAAATTATTGTGACAAATGACCTCATTCCAAACGAGATGACCTCATTGGTGCTTTACGATGTAAGGGCCATAAAAATTGAATATCAGACTGTTGATTTGGAGGGCAAACCTATATTAGCGTCCGGAGGGTTGCTCATGCCCATTTCTTCACTTCCACTCCCCGTAATGAGCTTCCAACATGGAACCATTCTCGACCAATCCGAAGCACCTTCTGCCTTTTTGTCTGATTTTATTGGTGTTGCCGCGATTTTCTCATCACTTGGTTACATAATGCCTATGCCCGATTATTTGGGTTATGGTTCGTCAAAACAAATAGCCCACCCTTACCAGCACCGGAAAAGCCTTGCCACTGCCACAAGGGATATGTTGAGGGCGAGCTACGAATTGTTTGCTGCCCAGCCAAATAAGCCCCACAATCATAATCTTTTCCTTACCGGATACTCAGAAGGAGGGTATGCAACTATGGCAACCTTGAAGTTACTTCAGGAGGAACACGCCAACGAATTTAAGGTGAAGGCTGCAACCGTTGGGGCAGGCGCCTACAACAAGACAGCTTTTGCCAAGTATTTGATTAGCTCAACCGAGAACCAACCTTTTATAAACTATTTCTTGTGGGTGCTGGATGTTTACAACAAGGTTTATCCGCAACTAGGCAGGAATTACGGTCATTACTTCAACCAACCTTTTGCCACCTTGATTTCACAAAATGGGGTGTTTACCCCAGGAATCCAAACCAATCCATCATTACTTTTCACTCATAGTTTCAGGCAAGGGCTAATGAACAACACCGATTTTGAAATGCTTGGCGTTCTTGCACAAAACGATTGTTATGATTGGAAGCCCAACACACCACTGAGAATGTACCACGGGACGGCGGATAATTTCGTTCAGTACCTCAATTCACAATCGGCCTTCGAAGCCATGCAAGCGCGCGGGGCCACCCAGGTCAGCCTTGTATCTATTGAAGGTGGAAACCATAATACTACCCTTCCGTTTTACCTTTTCGGAACCTTTGGCTTCTTTGCCGAAATGTCAGGAAAGAGAAATCAACTGCCCAGGGTAGTTAATCCTAATAACCTAGGCGTAATAGAGAAATAGGGGAGGATGTTTGGTGGTTTTCATTCCTCCAAGAACCTTTCAATGCGTGACTTAATGCCATTGAAAGCTTCTATGACGCTGGTTTCGGGTGTGATGACATTGTAATCTCCCCAAAATATTTGGTCTTGTGGATATCCCGAATCGAGAAATACGGTATTAGGTTTAATTATGTCTCGTTTTGCAAAACGCTTGGCGCCGTTGTGATCAATTTTCACCACTACAGTCTCAAAAAATGCAGAGTAATTGTTGGCCGAACTTCCTTTCTTGGTTTTCACCTCAAGTTCTAATTCACCCCTAATGTGGTGAATATGGTAGTATCCGTCATATTTCTGATACCCCACCTTATAGCTTGCCCTTTTCATGGTTGGTACATACTCTTTTTTCCAACCGATAAAGAACATATTACCGGCGTTGGAGATAAATTTTGGATTAATTTCAAATTCGGCCTCAATAATAGCGTAGTCCTCTGTGTCCACATAAATAGTCCCTTTGTATAGAGGGCTTGTGATTTCCTTTTTCTGCACGAACTCTATTGCAAACGCACTATTCTCTCCCCTGGTCGAGAATCCCCCGTTTGTAAAAGTGAAATCCTTCATAAAGTCAGGTTGGAGAAAATCGGGCGGAACCTTTAGGATATCAAGTTCGAGGGTACTTTGAACCCCGGCTTTAAGCTTTAACACCAGTGTGTCGGTATTGTCGGCGTTGGTAGTATTTCTACCGCGCAGTACCTTCACCTGGTCACTTAGCCCTTGGTTTGGGGTATCTTTGAAGATTTTGAAAATTGCCTCGGAATAATTAATTAACTTATAGTTACGGCTTACCCCTTCTCGGTAAAAATTGTAATGGTACACCGGTTTTTGAGGAATGTTTCTGTCAACTAGATCCAACACTTTTCGAAGTACCTCCATTGGGTCGTAATTCCTGATCACAACCTCTGGAAGATCAATAACCGATGGTTCGAGAAATACATCAATGGTGTTGCCCTTGAGCAATTCTACCGGCAACTGCTTGCTTTGATAACCTAAATGTTGGATTGTAATTGATTCATTTGAAAGAGCGTTAGGAACCCTCAATCTAAAGTACCCGTCAAGGTTTGTTGAAATACCGAAACCTTCTCTGGCAATCCCTACGCTGGCATAAGGCAACCTTTTGCCCGACATACGATCAATAACAAACCCGCTGATTAAAAAAAATGCCGTGTCGGTTGCAATCGGGTTTTCTGAGGAGACATATACATCAGGAGCTTTTTTTGTGGACTCAAAAATCAATATGTGGCGGCCAATGATCTTAAAGTCTATTTCCTTGCCGGGAAGCAAACTTCTTAAAAACGCAAACAGCTCCGAGCGGGTTTTCCGAATGTTAATTATCTTGTCGTTGTCAATAATTTTATTGTCGTAAACGAAGAGGAATCCCGATTGCTCCGAAACCTTAGCTAGAATTGAATAAAGGGAACCTCGCTGTGCCTCAATTGAGACGAAAACGTCCTTTGGCAGGGTCTGACCAAAAGCAAGAAGGTGGAAGAAAAAGCAAGAAAAAGCAATAGCCCCTCTTAAAGTAATTGCTCCTTGCTGTATTCTCTTAAAGCCATTCCTTGCGGTGGTTTTCATTTTTACCTCTTGCTTAGCACTATGTTGGTTTCATCAACAAATTTAGCATCCAGATTGTAATATTCGCAGAAAATCGAAATCATTTCGTTTGGGGTGTTGTTAAAAAAAGTTACCGTTAGTTGCTTTTGAGCCACCATAGGGTCTTCGACAGTTATATTTACTTCAAAATTTTTGTTGATAATTGAAATAATGTCCGAGAGTTTTTCGCCATTGAAATGAATGTGTTTGTTTTGCCAAATGGTGTTGGTAGCCGAAGGAATTTTATTCGAACTTTTCCCGTCAAACAGTAGTTTCTGTCCCTTTTCGACCACAGTGCTATTTTGAGGATCATCGTTGTTGAAAAAAGTAACCTTGCCTGTTTCTACGGTTAATTCAATATTTTGGCCCGGATAATTTTTCAGGTTGAATGACGTGCCAAGCACCTCAACTTTTGCATTGGTCAAGTCAACCACGAATGGTAGGTTTGCATTGGGTGTGACATCGAAGAAAGCCTCACCATCCAATTTTATCGCTCTATTGGAGCTGTTGTACCTGTGGTCAAAGGTGATTGACGAATTACTTTCCAAGTAAACCACAGAGCCATCGGCAAGAGTTTTTACGAGGGTTTGATTAGAAACTTTGTTGGAAACTAAAATCGCTTTAGTTTCCGCGGAGGTTGAAAAAAAGTAAAACATGGCTGCGGTTGCAACCACAATTACCAACGCAGCCGCAATTTTCAGGAATCGAAGACGCGTTGGAATACGGCCTGAATCCTTGGTTTGTGGCAAGAGACCTTCGCCGTGCAGCCTCCCGCTCAAAATGACCCAAGCCTTATCGGCATCGAAGTGTGGTTTGGTATTATTCATTGGTTTGTTTTTCTGTTTTTTTTTGGTGGCCGACTGTTAGGTGTTCCAACCGCCTCCTTAGTAGCTTTAGTGATTTGGCAAGATCTGCTTCAACAGTTTTGACCGAAATTGAAAGCTTTTTTGCAATTTGGTTGTTTGTAAATCCTTCGTAACGGCTCATTCCGAAAATCGTTGTGCACCTAGGAGGCAGTTCTTTCAAAATGTTGTTAACCTGAGTTTTAAGGTCCCTATAGTTTAGTTCGTCGTCAGGGTGTTTGGGCTCAATTTCTCCAATCGAGGCATTGGCTGAGAATCTTTGCCTTACCCTTTGTTTTTCTATTTGGTTGAGCGCCAAATTCCTTACCGAGGCGTACATATAAGATTTGAGAGAGGTCTTGATTGTAATGCTTTCCCGGTTTTTCCAAAAGTTGAAGAAGAAATCCTGAACCAATTCTTGGGAAATATCTTCATCGCCAACCAATCCGTAGCAATATTGACAAAGCACTGTATAAGTTTCTTTGAAAAGGGATTCAAAGGCCTTTAAATTTCCTTTTTTGAGTTGCTCAAAAACGAAGTAACCTTTGTTCCAGATTTTCATTTAGGCAGATTAAATTTCTTATTTTCTCCAAATTTGCTGCTGCCCAACTAATTGGGCAGCAGTTGGAAAGAAATGGTGGAATTCCATTAATCTCTGGTTAACCTTTTGTTGAAGCGCTCAATGGCGTTTTCGATTGACTTGTCCGGTTCAATAATGTTGTAACTTCCCCAAAAATCCTTGTCGAAGTAGCTCATTACCATATCTGCCAATATTTGGTTTTGCCTGAATGCCTCTCGTCGGGCAATCCTTTCAGAGGAGGTGAACCTTTCAGTTACCGCCATTTCGGAAATTATGGTATAACGGGTGCGAAAAAGTCTTCGCCGCCAATCGGCGTAAAATTCCAACTCGTTACGCATGTAGTTTACTAAATATTTATCACCGATTTTGCGATATGAAACGGTGTAGGCAACATTTTGGGGTTCGAATCTTAACCTTGGCGGCTTCTTTACAACCAGCATGTTGGTAGCCTTGTTGGCGTCACTAATGTCTAGTTCAAAGTCAATGCGAGTAAATGCAAGGTCTTGAACGTCAATGAAGAATTTACCCTTGTACCATGGCACTTCGAAGGTGGCGTTGGGGTTGAAACTCACCACGTAATTGGTTCGTCCTTCAATCATGACCAGGTCTTCAATTTCATAGTTAAAATACTTCAAAAGTTCTTGGTCAAGAATTACATCTTGAGTTTTTACAACATCAAGCATCATAGAAACGTGCGGCCCTCCTTGGAGTTTAACCAACAGGGTGTCCATTCGCTTCACGTCGCCTCCTTTTCGAGCCTGAAGTATTTTGACCCTATCCGACCCAGGAAATAAACTATATGGAGACTGGGCAACATCAACCACGGCTTCGGCAACAGCGACGAAATCTCGGCGGCGTTTTATTGTTTCGCGGTAGAACCCGGTGAGCCGTTGACCTTGGGCTGGATAGTTATCGGGAATCTTGAAGATTGCAGACCGCACCAATTCTCGGGCATCCTTGGGGCGTACCACCACCTCGGGAAGGTTAACCATTTGCGGCGCCAGCAAGAAATCGCGGCTTTTCCCGGTGTTTTCTTCAATGTCGAGGGTTACGGTCTGAAAACCGATGTGAGAAATGGTAAAGACTTTAGCCTTTACGGGCTTTTCTAGTTTTAGGGTAAAATACCCTTCAACGTTGGCAACAGTGCCCACCCCTGCCTCGGTAACGTAAATGGCCGCGTAGGCAACAGGGTTCTTTGTCTTGGCATCCTTCACAACTCCTGATATAGTTACAAACGGACCACTACCCTCGGAGCGAAGTGGCGAGGCTGCCATTAAAACCAAGGCGGCAGCAACCAATTTCATTAATGACATTCTTAATTTTTTCATGATTTTTAGTATTTTAGGTTTACCAATTTTGTTGTTCCAAACCTAAGACAGGCGAACAGCAAAAACACCCTATTTTTTCCAAAAAGTTTTGATCGATGGGCAAAGCTTAACCGAAAAAAATAACGCTACGAAGACTAATAAAACGGTGTTTGCTAAAATAAAATACTAACATTTTAGAATTTCACCCTAACCTGGGCCTTGACCTCCGTGCGAGAATTTCCTTCAACCAGATCCAAACCACTTCCGGTACTATCGCGGTTGGCGAAGTATGTGTGGGCAAGCCTGACATAGAGGTCAATGTTACGGTTAAGCTTATACTGGAGCAAGAGGTAGTTTCTTATTCCCTTGTCGGCATAAAAAGGGAACGAAAAGGCGTAAAGGACGTCGTTTTCGTAGGCATAAATTCGTGAGTCGTACCCATCGGTATCAAAAATCCCGAACCTGGCGGTTACCGAAAGAGGGCTTGCCAAGCTTTTGTAAACTATATCATGGTAAACCAAGAAACCCTTTTCCTTTTTGTTTCCAAAGTCAAAAACATTGTACTCAACCCTGTTTTTCATTGATAAGGAAGGACTTATCCTGTAACTAAGGTTCAATCGAATACTTTGGCGAAATACATTGTCCAAATGCCTGATCATACCCGACTCAACACTGTTCAACGGTTTGTTGCGTGCCCTGTACCGGAGGTAGATTTCGGTTCCGCGTGAGGGTCTGAAGTTTAGTTGGGTTAAGTAATCGTACCCCTTTGATGGGAGGTAAGTCCGATACCTCATCCAAGGAAACGAAAAATGATCTGCGTAAGCGTAAAACCGCCATTGCGGCGAAATTATTGCCTGCAATCCGATGTAAAGACCAGTTTCGTTGGCCACCCTGGTGCTTTCGCCAAAAGCGTTTCCCAGCAAGGCCTGGTAGTCCTTGTCGAACTTCCGGTGGACAATTGATAGTGATAATCGCCGGTCGAGGCCCATCATAACACCGTTTAATATCGCCAATCCGGCGTTTTGGCTTCGGGCAACCTCACCAAAGAAGTTGAAATTTCTCACAATGAGGTTGTAGTCAAACCCGAGGTTTGAGTTATCCTTTCCATTAAAATCAAACTGGTTGTAAAAGGTGAGGTCTCTTTGCAATTCTGCGCCAAGTACCAGCTTATGAGCCGTAATACCAAGGTTAAGGTTGCTTTTGCGGAAGGAAACGTTACCTCCAAAAACCTTTTCCTTTACCGCGTTCTTCCCTTCAAGTTCGCGAGGGGTACGGTGAAGGCCGCTTTGTTGAAGGCTTGATATTATGAGGGCATCTACAGGTGTTCCATCATCGTCTTCTAGGTATTCTACCACGTTGGCATCGCGACCTTTGTATGAATAAAACCCAGTAACCTCAAAATTGCCCAAGCCAATTGTAACCCCCGATCCTCGCAAGAAATTGTTTTCGTCCACAGAGGTGTAAGGCCTGAGCCCCAGGCCGTTTTTCTTGACGTTAATTGACTCCGAACTCTTACCAAACGCCATTCCTGACCAAAGGCTCAAGCCTTGCCCAAACTGCACTTGAAAATCGCCCAGGGCAAGGGCCCGCACCCTGCCAAAATCTCTTAAGAAAAGGTGGGCAGAGTAATAGTCGTAACCCTTTGATTGCGTGCCCCCAAAGAACTCCTCACCCGGATCCTTTTCGGCCGTAATTCCAAAGCTGATGTTGTTGTAGTAATTGAACCTGTACCTTGTATAGAGCCTTGCAGGGCCACCAAGGTACCTTGCGTTGGGGTTTGTTTCAAGTTCTTCAGGTTCTACAGGGCTAAAACCCTTTTGTTCGTTCAAAAGTTGCTGGAACCTGACAAAAAGTTGACTCTTCCCTTCCCTTATTATATCGTCAAAAGAGAAGTGCCTTTTGGCGTACCGCTCCCCAACAGTAACGTAGGGTTGCAAAAGCCCAATGGTTTCTAAATCAAAACCGTCAATGCTTTGCAACTCAAAAATGCTTATTAGGTTACCAAACTTGCCGATGTGCTCTAGCAAGTTGTTAATTTGAAAATCATTTAGAAAAAAAAACCTGCGCAAATCGCTTGCCGAGGCATTGTTGAGGTTTAACGGTCGGCGGGCAAAAACTTCCAAATCCTCGAGAAGTTCGGAGTAATCCAGCTCTGCATCGGCTTCTTCGGCAAGGCCTTCCACCCTTTGTTGTATTATTTCCTCATCGGGCAATACAGGAGGAATGGTATCATTTACAGGTGTATTTTGCGCCTGCAGTTGGAGGCATTCAAAAGTTGAAACCAACAGTAACAACAAAATTGGCGTGAAAACTTTATTTTTCCACATTGGGGTCTGCATTTTAGCTAAAATTGGTAAACGAAACTAGCCTGTGGCGAATAGCCTAAAAGATAATGAAACGACGATGAAACGTCAAACTTCAAAGCCCCGAAGTGGAACCCGATGCCAAGCGAATTGAGGGTTGGATTGGTGCCCACCCCACCACGGACGAAAATATTATGGGTAAGGCCGTATTCAACCCCTGCCTTAAAAATTGGGTTTTCGACTATGTCCTTCTCTGCTTCGAGTGTCACTAGCACCCTTTGGGAGAAAGTGTAAGCCATACCTAACCTTAAAACTGTGGGGATCCGCTCGCTGTTGTAAGCCGAAACCTTGGTTTTGGTTGGGTTGAAAACGTGCGCACCAATGTTAAGCCCTGGAAGGAGTTGGTAAATAATTCCTAGTTCGCCGGCAATGCTTCCCTTGTTTCCGTAACCAGCCACGCTTGCGTACAAGTAATTAAGCTGAATTCCAATCGAGAACTTTTCGGAAAGTTTTCTGGCGTAGGCCAACCCAATTTTACTCTCACTGTATAGAGAATAGCCAAACAAGGTTGCGCTAAAGCCCAAAACGCCCCCGCCCGCGGGAATGGATAGCCCAACGGCACCAAGATTCATCTCTTTGGTTAGAAAACGATTCTCAAAATACACTCCTGCCATAAAACCTGTCTGCCTTGCAATGGCCGCCTGATTGAAGCCCAACCCCCAAAAATCGTAAACAGCTACGGTCGAATTTGCCATTGAGGCGGGCCTTCCTCCAAAAAGAAAATTATCATTGGCCGCATTGGCCGATGATAATGAGACCAGTATAAAAAATAAAGTAATAAAAGTATTTTTCATGCTCACAAGTTTTGATTACCAAAGTAGGAAATAAGCTTCCAAAGGTAACGATTTTTTATTTTAGAAGCCATAAATTGGTTCTCGAAAATCGGAAAGCCGAAAGTGTTTGGCAATCGGGGATTGACCCAGGATGCAAAAAGGAGGTTGACGAGTAAAAAGTTGTGCGTTTAATAATGTAATAAACTAAGGCATCTGAGATTTTGAGTTTTCCTTTTCCGAGAACCATCTGTATTAATCCGAAAAATACTTCGCCCTTCGAAGGTCGAGATGGTTCAGAGGATTATTGGTCAGGCCAGTTATTCTGGAGTCGAAGAAGCGAACGCTCTGATCGTAAAAAAGAAACACAACGGGTGCCTCATCAATTACCATTTTGTCCATTTGGTGGTAAATGTTTTGCCTTTGCTTGTGATCGGTTACGGTTATTGATTTTTTGTAAAGCTGGTCGAATCCAGGGTGGGTAAAATGGGTGTAATTTGGCCCCGCAGGGCTTTGATTGGGTGTGTAAAACAGTGCCAGGTAGTTTTCTGCATCGGGATAGTCGGCAATCCACGAAGCCCTGAAAAAGTTCGATTCGCCCTTGGCAACCGTTTCCCTCAATGTAGAGGGAGGCATAACGTCAATGGCAATTCTTATTCCCAAAAGCGATAGCTCGTGTTGCAGGAATTGGGCAATGTCGAGGTAGTTTTGGGTGGTATTAAGTGTAATGATCGGTAGTCCTGAACCATCTGGAAAACCCGCACCGGCAAGGAGTTGCCTTGCCAAGGCGGGGTTGTAGGAATACCCGCCCTCATTTTGGTGGAAACCCGGCATACCTACCGGTACGAAACCAGCAAAAGCCGGAGTGCCAACATTGTTTCTTAGGTAACGGATCATCTTGGTACGATCGAAGCCAAAATTGATTGCCTGCCTCACAGCCCTTTCCTTAAGAGGCCAGTCCTTGGGAAGTTTGTCAGGATTAACCATAATACCCAAGTACTCGGTGTTTAGGAACGGCATTTTCAGCATTTTGAATTTGGCCTTGTACCTGGGCTGGAGATGCCCATCGGGAGTAAGTATTTCGTCTTTGTAACTTGCGTCAACACCAGTGAGGAAGTCCAAGTTACCCTTAACAAATTCGAGGAAGGCGGTCTGCCGGTCAATTATGAAAGTGATGGAAATGGCATTGAGGTATGGGAGGCGGCTTCCCTCATCATCAAACTCGAAATATTTTTCATTTTTCTTTAAAACCATCTTTACCCCCTCTTTCCAGTACTTGAACCTAAACGGCCCGGTACCAACCGGATTGTTGCGAAAATCCTCACCGTACATCTCAACGGCCTCGTGCGGTATGGCACTACAGTATTGCATTGTGAGCAAGCCAGCCATTGGCGGGAACGGCTCTTTTAGTTTAAGCACCAGAATGGAGTCGTTTATGGCGTTCACATCGAGCTTACCATCGGGTTTTCGCGCTACTGGGTTCATGACCCAAGTTCCCGGCGAGTTTAGGGAGGGCTCGAGCAAACGGTTGAAGCTAAAAACAAAATCGCGAGCTTTAATTCGGCGGCCTATGCCTTTTTCGAAGCACGGGTCGTCATGAAAATGCACATCGTGGCGAAGCCAGAACGTGTAGGTCAGCCCATCTTCGGAAATGGTGAACTCCCTTGCCAAGTCGCTTACCACCGTCAAGTTCTTATCAAGCCGCAACAGACTGTTGTAAATCTGCGATGTGGCCCAAATGTTTGCCTGGTTACGGGCATACGCCGGGTCGAGCGAGGTAATGTTGGAGGGCTCGTTGTAACGAAAAACAGTCATATTCTCTTCGGTTACGAACGGCGACCCGCAGGAGAAAAGCAAGATGGAAAGGAGCACCCAAAACAGTGAAGTATGGTAATGTAGGCGTGATTTGAAAACATTTGTTGCTTTTAAAATCATGGCATAGAAAGTGGTGGAAAAAAGTGGATTGAAGAGCATTTACTTTATCGGATATTACCGTTTTGCATTTAAAACATTCCATTTTCGTTTACCAACTCGTCAGGAACGCCTTGTCCGAAATCCCAAAGTTCAACAATTTTGGCGTTTTCAAATCTGAAAATATGCATAACTGCACCCACCCAACCATTTTCGCCGGCTTGCTCCACACGTGAATGAACTGCAACTAAATTTTCGTCTTCCAACGCCCTCTGTATTTCAAAAACCTTGTTCGGACTTTGTTTGTGTGCTTCTTCCATTGCAATAAGCAAAGATTGCCGGTCGCCTTTGAAGTAGGCATTATGATGTTTGAAGTTGTCAGCAACGTACAGTTCGAAAGCCCTTCTGGGTTGGCCGCTGCTTGCTAATTTCAAAAAGGTTCGTGCTATTTCTTTCCTTGTCATAAAAGTTGATTAATTGTCTAATGTTCATTTACCTATTTCAATGTTCGCTGTTAGCTGTTGCCCTTCTGTCTTTCGTGTTGATTGTCTGTCGGTTGTGCGGTGGGACAGACACACTCTTTTACAAGCTTTGGTTTGTGCGTTGGCTTGTGCGACTTGGCAATGGGTGTGGCTGTGAAGCGTGGGTATTGCAATCATTTATCATCAATTT
>CAZUWF010000018.1:0-44768 GCA_964624065.1 uncultured Bacteroidales bacterium | reverse complement strand
AGCCCCTTCCTAACGGTCGGGGCTTTTGGCTTAATGTAACACGCACGAGGGAAAGAGTAAATGTAGAAAGTCAAAAGTGATTGGTAATTGGTAAAATGACAGGTTAAACTGTTAGGAGGTTATATAGTCTAAAAACCTCAAAAATTTCAACCTTAAACTCCTATTCAATTAGCAATTGGTAAATTTTGATTGTCAATTGTCAATTTTTCTCTCCTTACTTTTGGCTTTTCTCTTAATACCCCGCTGCTTGGCCGTCTTTTCGTGATTCGGATGCCCCGTAAAACACCTTGTTCTTGCTATCCCACATTATTGCCTGGTATCCGCCGTACGATCCATTATCCCATTGAATTGTATGGCCTCTTTCCAAAAGGGCCCTTATGGTCTCGTAAGGGAAGCCAGATTCAAGGTTGACGATTCCTCCATCGGTCATTGTTTTTGCTCCTGTTGGCTCGGTTGACCCAACGTGCTGAATTCTGGGGGCATCCCCGGCTTCTTGAAGGCTCATGCCAAAATCAATCATATTAACCACTATTTGAACATGGCCTTGTGGTTGCATATCACCACCCATAACCCCAAAGCTAATATATGCTTGTCCGTCTTTGGTTATGAACCCAGGAATTATTGTATGGAATGGCCTTTTCCCTGGCTCGTAGGTGTTGAAATGTCCCGGTTGAAGGTTGAAACTCTCGCCGCGATTTTGCAGCACGAATCCAAGACCCGGGGGAGTAACACCACTTCCCATACCTCGGTAGTTGCTCTGGATAAGCGATACCATATTCCCCTCCTTATCGGCCACTGTAAGGTAAATCGTATTTTGTGGTTCGAAAATGCCTGCATTTATTCTTCTGGCGGCATGTTTTGGGTTTATAAGTTCACGCCTTTGAGCGGCATATTTTTTCGACAACAGTTCGTTTACCGGAATTTGGTTAAAATCCATATCGGCATAATATTTTGCCCGATCTTCGAAAGCAAGTTTCTTGGCCTCCACCAAAAGGTGAACATATTCTGGACAAAAAAGGGTCATTCCTGCTATATCGTAGCCCTCCAAAATGTTGAGCATCTGAAGTCCTGCGATTCCTTGGCCGTTTGGTGGCAATTGCCATACATCGTAACCCCTATAATTAACACTAACAGGCTCAACCCAATTGCTAGTGTGTGATGAAAGGTCCTCGAAACTTAAAAAGCCGCCTCTTTCCTGAACGTGCTTTGCGATAATGCTTGCAATTTCACCCTTATAAAAAGCGTCCCTTCCTTTCCTTGCGATTATTTCGTAAGTATTTGCCAGGAAGGGGTTTCTGAAAATTTCTCCCTTTTGGGGCATTTTACCATCGGCCATATAGGTTTCTTTAAAATTTGGGTAGCGGCCAAGAACAGCTTCAGACCTTTGGAGATAGTAGGCGATAAGCTCCGTAACCGGGAATCCCTCCCTGGCGTAATCAATTGCGGGCTGCAATATTTCATTCATTGCAATCTTCCCAAACCTTCCGTGCATTTCAAACCAGCCGTCAACTGCCCCGGGTACACTTATGGATAGTGCACCACGCTGTGGAATCAGTTCATACCCATTTTCAACGAAATACTCCCGCGAAAGCCCTTTAGGGGATCTACCGCTGGCATTCAGCCCGTAAAGCTTTTGGGTTTTGGCCTCCCAGATTATTGCAAACAAATCTCCGCCTATTCCACATCCTGTTGGCTCCATAAGCCCAAGGGCTGCATTTGCCGCTATTGAGGCATCGATGGCATTCCCACCCTTTTTCAAAACATCAATGGCAATTTGTGTTGCAAGCGGGTGGCTGGTGGCTGCCATCCCGTTTTGAGCAATCACCTCCGAGCGAGTCGCAAAATTTCGGCCTGTAATCCTGTCTTGGGCTTCAAGCGTCAACAACAAACATATTGACAAGCCGAATAAAAATAGTTTCTTTTTCATAACAGGTTGGAATTAAGTGGTAAGCAGCCACAAAGCTACTAAAAAGTTCTGCCATAATATAGTACGATCCAAATTTTTCAAGGCCATAAATTGAACAGCTCAATACCTACCTCCGGCTAAATCATTGGCCTATTGAAGGGAAAGCATTTGATGGGAATTGGGAAATCAAAATTACTTGCAAGACCCCAAAGCTGATCATACACCTGAAAGGATTTTTGGAAATGGAGGGTGTTTTTGGATCTGATATTGCCAAAAATACAAGTGGTTAAAGTCAACCGGCGGTCAAGGTCAAAATAAAGAGCATATCCAACCAACAGCCACTTTAAGGCGAGGTGTTTTGCAAAGGGTCAGGGTGCGAAGCTTAGGTTGAGGCACTAATAGCTAACCCCTGATTGTCTTGGCGTTTTCTTCGGGGATTTATCCCCAACTCTCAGTAGCCTAATAGTTTTGTTGATACAAGGAACACATTCTCAACTACTACAACAGGTCCCACCACATTCGGGTAAAAACGGTAACGTTTTGCGGCACGTTGTTGGCATTGTTCGAAATCTCAGTGTGTGGGTACAAGAACCTGCGAGGTATTGCTGGAGCCGGATTGCTTCCCGTGCCAGAGGGTGCTACGTAGGGTGCGATGGCTGGAAAACCAGTGCGTCGGTAATCGGTCCAAACCTCGGGGTTTAGGAACAATGCAATGTATTTGGCGTTGATAATTTGCTCAAGGGTTACGTTGGTTATGGAGGCGTGTTGGCTTTCCCAGGTTGCATTGCTTACCCCGTGTTTTTGGAGTGAGGCTTTGACTGCTTGTTGGAACGCCACGTCGGCCAAACCTTGCTGACCAGTGCGTAGGTGCACTTCGGCCTCTATAAATTTTTGCTCAACGAATGTAACAAGGTATGTTGGGCTGTACATTGAGGACATTGGTGCTCCAATATATGAAGCATGAACGCTTGCCTGGCCGGGGGCACTTCCAAAATAGGTGAGGTCAAGGGTGCTTCTCTTCAAAAATACTGGCAGCCTAGGGTCGTTAACAGCGTTCATCCGGTCGGCCAAGAACTTGCCAACCCGGGCATTTTGATCTAGTGTTACCGACCGGTAGTATGGGTTACGCCCGCTTTCGCTGTAACTGTATTTAAGGTCATCTTGGTTGCCGGTCATCAGGGTGGCTAAGGCCAAATGGTTCTTAACCATAATGTAATCATTGTATTTGTGGGCCAACCTGAGCAAGTATCTTGCCTTCAAAACGTTGGCTGCCTTTACCCAGCTATTAAGGTTGCCATTGTACATCTTGTCACTTCCTTTGGGTTTAAGGCTGTCAGGTGCCGAAGCAGCAGCATTAAGATCTAAAACTGCTTTGCTTAGTTGATCAATCACGAACTCGTAAACCTTGATTTGGGCATCGTACTCGATGGACGAAAATCCTTGCGAGTAGCCTACGGCCTTTTCGCGAGGAATGTCGCCAAAAGTATCGGTCATAAAGCCAATGTTGAGGCCAGCTAGTACCCTTGCAATTCCTAGGAATGCCTTGGCCTCAATTTTGTCGGCACTGAAAAACATGGAAATAATTCGTGGCATTAACATGTTTTTCGAAACGTAGAAGTTGTTCCAGGCATCTTGTGTGTGCCTAGGATTCATCTTGTAGGTGTCAATTTCAAGGTCATCGTTGCGGTATCCTGCCAGTTGCTGCATCCAAATTAACTGGTACCTGCCAACTTCCGAGCCATTAAACTCGGCAGTACTTGATTGAAGCAATGGCAGCAATGAGTTGAGCTCGCCAACATAATCGGGATCTGGAGGTGGGTTAAGCCGGCACGCGACAAGGGATATAACCAAAATTGCCGAAAACATCAATCCGTGAATAACCCTTTTCATATGCTCTAGTGTAATCCTTTTCATCTTCTTAAGGTAATGAATTTTTTCGAACCGAATGCAAAAATAGACTATTTTTTCCATTTAATTCAAACGGCTTTGCCAAAATTCATTAAAATGGTCGAAACTATTGTTTAAACATTACTGTAATCAAAAACAACTAATACTTTGGCTTTATTCGGAAGCCACCTTTAACAATTACCTTATGACATACCTGCACCTACCCTTAAATCATGCAAAGGCCGCAGGGCAAATGGACTAGTCGAAACTCCGCCCCTATACTTTCTTATCCTGCCGGTGGTTCGAGGTGGGACTCCCTTTGCCCGCAAGACGAGGTTAGCGCCAACACGTTATTGGTTCAAATCGTTCACACCGATTAATTAAATTTGGCTTTTCAAGCAAAATTAGCACACAGTTCCAAAAAGGGCTGCCAATAATGGGCAGCCCTTTTTTATAATATTTAACATTTCTTTTGTTTTTTAGGATTTTTATTTTACATTTGCAGTTGACTTTGACAAATAAGTCGGAAATTAATCAAATTACAAACTAAACAAAAAACAACATGAAAAAAATTGTTTTTATGGGATTCTGGCTGTTTCTGGGGCTAAACATCGCTCTAGGACAGACACTTAGGATCAGCGGTACAGTTACCGATGCTCAGACCGGTGACCCGGTTCCCCTCGCCTCCATCCTGGTGAAGGGCACGGTTGACGGAACCATTGCCGAATTTGACGGGAAATTCTCCCTTCAAGCAGCGGCCAACGCCACACTTGTGGTATCGGCGGTGGGCTACATCACGCAAGAGGTTGCGGTGGCAGGCCGCAACGTTATCAACATTGCCCTTGAATCAGAGGTTAGGGGCTTGGAGGAATTTGTAGTTGTTGGTTACGGTGTTCAGTCTAGACGCGATGTGTCCGGTGCCATTTCAACCGTTAGTGGTGATGCAATTAAGACCGTACCGGTTCAAAGTTTTGACCAGGCCTTGCAGGGTAAGGCCGCCGGTGTAACAATCACCATGCCCAATGGTGTACTTGGCAACCCGCCTGTTATCAGGGTGCGTGGGGTTAACTCCATTTCGGCCAGCTCCAGCCCGCTGGTGGTGGTTGATGGTGTTCCAATCTTTACAGGCGACCTCTCCAGGAGTGCAGCCGCAATCAATATGCTTGGTGATATCAATCCCGCAGATATAGCCTCCATCGAAGTATTGAAGGATGCCTCTGCCACAGCAATTTATGGATCGAGGGCTGCCAACGGGGTTATTTTGATTACTACAAAGAAAGGTTCAGAAGGCAAGGTTAATGTTACCTACGATGTTTCGGTGGGTTATACTTCACCTTACAGGGTTTTTGATGTATTGAACGCACGGCAATTTGTGGAGGTAAAGAATGCAGCTCGTGTCAACGCCAATAACCTTGCCGCTGCTTATTCGCTGAGAGACATCAATGGAAATGTTGTTGCTGCTAACGCTACCCACGTTGATACCGATTGGGCAAGTTTAATTTATCGGACCGGAATGCAGCAGAACCACGCATTGACAATTTCGGGTGGCAATAAAACAACTACCTATTATATGTCAGTTGGTTTTCAGGATGCTAAGGGTATGATTGTAACCAACAGCTATAATAGAAAGAATGCCCGCCTCAATCTTGAGCATAAGGTAGCGGATTACCTTACCCTTGGCGGAAACTTCAATTTTACCAACTCATTTACCAATTCCCCACAAACTGGGTCGCTCGCAGGTGCAAACTTCGCCACCGCCGGAGCCGGCCGCTTGGCTTTTGTTACCGCCCCTTTGGTTCCGGTATTCCTTGCAAATGGTGATTATAACATTGATATCCCCAACAATAGGGTGGGACTCTTTGGCAACACTCAACCAGTAGGTTTCTTTCACGCCCAATTCTTGTTCGACAAAAATTTCAATACTGCAGAAAGCGATCGCCTGATCACGAATGTTTACGCCAACCTCAATCCCATAAAGGGGCTGTTTATCCGCACATCTTTTGGTTTTGACAACAGCTTGATTGAATCGAAAACATTCTGGCACCCTTTGCACGGCGATGGAAGGACCAACGGAGGGGAGGCATTTAACTTTATTGATCGCCGAAACCGCTGGAACTGGACAAACACAATTAACTACATTACCACTATTGCCGACAATCTCAACATAAATGCCCTTGTTGGTTCGGAAGAGCAGCATTCAAAGTTTGATGGATGGTCAGGACGCAAAATCGGCCACGCTTTCAGTGATCTGGACAATTACCAAAGCACCTACACCACGCCAATGCAGCCCACTGCAGCCATGCTTTTTGAAAATTACTTCGTTTCATTTTTCAGCAGGTTGAACTTTAACTGGGCAAGGAAATATTATGTAGAGTTAAGTGCTCGCCGCGATGGTTTTTCAGGCTTGGCCAAAGGGAAAAAATACGGAACATTCGGAGGTGCTTCAGTGATGTGGAACGTTTCGAACGAGGAATTTTTTAGCGGTTTAAGTGGCATTTTTAGCGATATGAGGCTCAAGGCCAGCTACGGAAAAGTTGGTAACATTAGCGGGGTTGGAAGCTATGCATCACTTTTCCAGTATGGCTCGGATGCTTACAACGGACAAGGATCATTATTCTTTGCCAGCCCGGGCAATGTTAACCTCGGATGGGAAAGCAGCAAGAAGTTTGACCTTGGTGTGGCGTTTGGCTTATTGAAGGACAGATTTCAGGTTGAACTCGGCTGGTACAAGAACGATGTAGATGGGTTGATTCTTGACCTGCCCTATTCCCCATCCCTTGGTATTCCCGGAAACACAATTCCTCAAAATATCGGGGCCATGTACAACACTGGAGTTGAGTTGAACCTAACAAGTAACAACGTTAGGACCAATAGCTTTAGCTGGGTAACCAATCTGAATGTGAGCACGCTCAAGAATGAAGTTACAGAATTGGCTGCAGGGGTTCCATTCATAGCAGGAGTTGCCCATCTTGAAACCACCAGCAGAACAATGGTAGGTCAACCCGTTGGCGTAATTTGGGGAGTTCAAACCCTTGGTGTGGATCCGGCAACCGGCAGGAGAATGTTCCAGCGCAGAAATACTGACGGAACCACCTCCGTGGTGTACTATAACCACCAGAGTGGACAGCCCACATCCGGCTGGAGACTTGGTGATGGTACGGCCTCTCGTGCAATTGATATTAGCAATGATGGTGTTGTGTTGGGCAATACTGCACCCAAAGTGTTTGGGGGATTTGATAACACTTTTGGTTTCAAGGCAAGCGATATGTTAAATATTGACCTTGGAATTGGCCTAACGTATGCCGCCGGATTTTACGTGTACAATGGTTCAAAGGCCGGTCTTCGCGACCAACGCAACTGGAACAATTCCGTGGAGGTTTTCAATACCTATTGGAGAAACCCGGGCGATATTACCGATATACCAAGACCGGTTTGGGGAGATAACGTTTCTAACGGATCTACCATGGTGCAATCGCAGAATGTCGAAAAGGGCGATTTTGTCAAGCTAAGGAACATCAGTATGGGGTTCACATTTTCTCACAAAGTGTTGAAAAAGTTCAACATCAGCAATATGAGGATTTATGCTCAAGGTTTCAACCTGTTTACCTTAACCAACTACACAGGGGCCGACCCGGAGATTTCTTCGATGGGAGACACCAATTTAGCACCTGGTGTTGACAGGAATACCGTGCCACAGGCAAGGACTTTCTCATTTGGGATCAACCTTACTTTCTAACCAAAACCAATAATTTAAGATATGAAAAATTCATTTAAATATTCATTAGTGCTGGTTCTGAGCCTGTTTGTCCTGGCTTCGTGCTCCAAGGAAAACCTCGAACCCATACCTCAAACCACCCTTCCTGATGATGTTGTTTTCAACACCAAAGACCGTATTGAAGCCCAGGTTAGAGGAATGTACTCTGCTTTTAGAAGCGGTCAATATCTTGGAGGCCGTTTCCAAGTTTACAATGACATTCGTAGCAACGATTTCATGAATAGGCAATCAAACGGCGTTACCGGTTTGCTAACTTGGAACCATACTATCACTGCAAGTGCCAGCGAGGTTCAAAACCTTTGGGGGCAAATTTACCACGGGATCAATAGAGCTAATCTTTTTTTGGAAGGGCTTGCCGCAGCAGATCCTGTTACCAAAGGTATTATTACACAGGCCGAATATAACAATTACCGTGGACAAGCCTTGGCACTAAGGGCATTGGCCCATTTTCATGTAGCCATGCTTTATGCTTGGCCTCACAACCGAAATCCTCAAGCTCCGGGTGTTATTCTTAGAACTGTGGCAAACAAGATTGGAGGGGCAAACAATCAAGCCCGTGCTACCTTGGCCGCATCTTATACTCGGATTTTAACTGATTTGAATGATGCAGAAACGTTGCTCCCCACCTTGCCAGCAGGCACAGCCAATACCGCAGCTCTTGTATCACATATTAATAGGAGCACGGTAATTGCGCTAAAAACCAAAGTGTATTTGCATATGAGTGACTGGCCCAACCTGATACTCGAAGCAAATAAAATGGTTCCGGTCGGCGCTCCTTTTAACTCAACCTTTGGTGTGGCCCACGGGCTTAATGCGTCTTTTGAGGGTATTTTCAGGCTTCCTTACACAACAAGGGAATCCATTTTCTCAATGCCGTTCAATACGGTGGAGTTGCCTGGTACGCAAAATGGATTGGCCCATTACTTCTCAGCTTTCCCAGTTGGTAACAACGAGTATTCGCTTAATACCGCTGCCGGGGCAATTTGGGTCAACCCCGCTTTCCCTGCCACCGATGCTCGCAAATTACTTGTTTCCGGAACCGGAGCCAACCAATACGTAGCAAAGTACTTGTCTTTTCCACATTCAGATTGGGCTCCCGTAATTAGGTGGGCAGAGGTTTTGCTAAATCTGGCCGAAGCTGAGGCAATGCAAAACTGGGCCACTAACCCTGCCAGGGCCGTTGCATTGCTCAATGCCGTATTCAAGCGCTCCAATCCAACGGCTGTAGATATGGTTGCAACTGACTTTGCCAACCGGGATGCCTTTGTGGCAAGAGTGTGGCTGGAGCGTAACATGGAATTTTTGGGCGAAGGACAAATAAGTATGGATATTACCAGGAGGCAGGCCACTTTTGCTGCCAAAACAGGAGTTTCGGCCGTACCGGTTACCAGCGTGGCCTATGTTTGGCCAATTCCTCAAACCGAACTAAACACCAATAGCTTGGTTCAACAAAACAATACAGTGCCATAAGGCTACTCGGTCACTCTGGCATTTGAACTTAACAAGAGACCGCTCCCAACGAGCGGTCTCATTTTTTTGGTTATTTAGGTAATGCCGTTTGTATGAAATTTTTAACAAAAATTTTGTTAATTGAAATAAAAAATTTTACATTTGCAGTTGACTTTGACAGATAAGTTGCTAGTTAATCAATTATTCACTAAACAAAAACCAAAATGAAAAGAATTGTTTTTATGGGATTCTTGCTGTTTCTTGGGCTAAGCACGGCCTTTGGGCAGACTTTGAGGATCAGCGGAGTGGTGACCGATGCCGCCGACGGCAGTACACTACCCGGGGCCACGGTTCAGATTAAGGGAACCACCCAGGGTACCACCACAGATTTGGATGGTCGCTACGAAATTAGCGCCAACGCCAATGCTACCTTGGTGTATTCGTTTGTTGGTATGCTAAGCAAGGAGGAGGAGGTAAGAGGGCGAGCCACCATCAACGTTGCACTCGAATCGGAGATCAAATCTCTTGTAGAGTTCGTGGTGGTGGGTTACGGTACCGCTAGGCAGGTGGGCAACGTTGTAGGTAATGTTGCCACTGTGAGCTCCGAAAAGTTGGAATCCAGACCTGCAGCCAACGTGATGGATGCCCTTCAGGGGCGTGTAGCCGGTATGCAGGTTTACACATCCAGTGGAGAGCCCAGTGCCACACAGTCAATGCGTATTCACGGTGTGGGCTCGCTCACCAGATCAAGTACGCCGCTTTACGTGGTTGATGGTGCTCCTTTGGCTTCAGGTAGCGTTCTTTCACTAAACCCAAACGATATAGAGAGTGTTGTGGTTTTGAAAGACGCATCGGCAACATCAATTTATGGTGCCCGTGCCGCCAACGGCGTAGTTTTCTATACCACAAAACAGGGTAAGCGTGATGCCAAGGCCACCATTAGTGTAAGTTCGCAGTACGGGGTTTCATCCCTTGCCAATCCCACTTACTTCCAAGGTGTGATGAATAGGGCGGAGCTTGCAAGGTTTCAGGTTGAAACAGGCTTCAGAACCCAAGCTGCCATGGATGCGGTTTTGGCGCAGTGGCCCCATGACACACAATGGTACAAGTACCTGTACAAAGATGGTGCACCCAACTACCAAGCCGACCTGTCGGTAAGGGGTGGCGGTGGAAGAACCACTTACTTTATTTCGGGTTCTTACTTCAATCAAGATGGCCTAGCGTGGCGTTCCGATTACGAACGCTTTACAGGCAGGGTAAACGTTAAGTCAAACGCCAACGATTGGCTCGAAATTGGGACCAACGTTGGCTTTAGCCAAGACCACCGTCAAACCAACCCCTGGGCAACCAACAGCACTTTGGGTGGGCTGGGAGTCCTTTATCAGCCGTGGTTTTCACCTTACGACGAGAATGGCAAGTTGGTTGACTTTGTTCCCGGTGCCAATTTTTATCCTGCACATTACAGGGTGTCAAAGGAACCAAGTTTTGCAAAGAACACTCAAATTAATTTTGTGGGATATGCTCAAATTAATCCAATAAACGGCCTTACAATCCGGACCCAACTCGGAGCTGATGCCTACGATTGGCGTTCTACCACCATTAGGTATGCCTCTGCTCTTTACAACGCCGCCAACGGTTACAGGGGCGAGTTATTTGAAAGGGGAGTAACCTACAACCTTACCAATACTGCGGAGTACAAGTTTAACATACAAAGGCGCAACGAGTTTGTATTGCTTGTGGGTCAGGAATACGTTGACCACAAACGGCATACTTTCGAGGCTTTTGGAAGTGGAATTAATGACGACAGGTTGATGCTTATGGGTGCTACCAGTAGCGCCACACGTAACCTTTCGCACAGCCAAGCCGAATTTGCATTCCTATCGTACTTCGGAAGGATTGAATATGCCCTCGACCAGAAATACTTCTTGGATTTATCATCCCGCATGGACGCCTCCTCAAGGTTTGGTAAGGATAAAAGAAACGCTTACTTCTTTTCCGGAGGTTTTCTTTGGAACTTGAAGAAGGAAGGTTTCATGCAAGGTGTGGATGCCATTTCCAGTTTGAAATTTAGGGTTAATGCCGGTACATCGGGTAACTCCGAAATTGGAAACTACGAGTCACTTGCCCTTATAGCAACCAACCTTTACGGCGGTGGAACCGGATGGGTTATTAACCCAAGTTTCCCCGGAAACGCCAGCCTTACATGGGAAAAGCAGTTGAAGACAACCCTTGGCCTTGAACTTGGACTTTTCAAGGACAGGATTAACCTTGCCCTTACCCTTTATGACCGAAGAAACGCCGCCATGCTACTAGATGTTCCTCAACCCTTCACCACAGGTTTCTCGGCCATAACCGAAAACGTGGGTGATATGTTGAACAGGGGTATTGACATCGAGTTTAATACGAGCATTGTTAAAACCAAAGACATAGTGGTAACCCCAAGAGTTACCTTTAATTACAATACCAACGAGATTACCAAGCTTTTCCAAGGCCGGGAATTTTGGATTAGGCCAGCAACCGGTGTTGCCTGGGCACTTAACCAGCCGGTGGCGTTTTATTATCCGCTGTTTGCAGGAATTGACCCTGCTGATGGAAGGCCAACTTGGTTCGTCCCCGCCGCTGACAGGACCAAACCTAACAGGGATCCGAACAACACTACCAAAACCTTCAACACCACAGCTTTGGAGCAAGCCACAGGATTCGATCGCTACGCTCCGATATCCGGAGGTTTCGGGCTTGACGCTGCTATCAAGGGGTTTGATATTGGCGTTGATTTTGCATTTGTCCTTGGCAAGTATATGATTAACAACGACCGCTTTTTCATTGAAAACCCAAGAACTTTCCCGGGTTGGAACCAATCGAAGGATCTCCTGGACAACTACTGGACACCAGAACGCCCCAATGCTAAGTATCCCGGTCTTGCCGTATCCGGTCGATGGGTTGAGTTTGACGACCGCTTGATCGAGGATGCCTCCTTCATGCGTTTGAAGGATTTAAGGATTGGTTACACCATTCCTAAATCCTTGTTATCCAAAACAGGCTTCTTTACCAATGCAAGGTTTTATGTTTCTGCCCGCAATCTCCTAACCTTTACCGGATACCGCGGCCCCGACCCAGAGGTTGACTTGAATATCGGTATGGGAACAAACCCAAATACCAAGCAGTTAACAATGGGATTGAACTTGAATTTCTAAATCAAAACTTAAAACAAAAAGAAAATGAAAAATATATCGAAATTTCTTGTTTTGGCTTTGGTTTTCGCTTTTGGGACCGTTTCGTGCGAATTGGATAAATTCCCCTACGACCAAATAGAGCAGACCCAGGCTTTTAAAACGGTACAAGATGCCCAAAACCTCAACAGGGGGCTCTATAATATGTTGCGCGGAAGGCTAGACAACATTTACAGGTTCACCACCGAGGTGCAGGCCGACTGGCTTAATGCAACAATTGAATTTGGAAACCGTAACGGTTCCCCACACCGTATGGACGACACTTTCCTGGCGGGAGATTTCAACCTCCGCGATATATGGCAAGGGTACTTTCAGTTGATTACCAATATAAACAACTTCTTGGACAACATTGGCAGGGTAGCAACTACCACCCAAGCCCAGATTGATGAGGTGAAGAGATTAAAAGGCGAAGCCCACCTGATGAGAGCTTTGATTTATCACCAGCTGGTAATTCATTGGGCCAAGCCTTACAGTACTGCCACTGCTGCCACGGATCTCGGGGTGCCGCTCGTATTGACCTACAACGTTACGCTAAGGCCCGAGAGAGCAACGGTTCAAGCCGTTTACAACAAAATCCTTGAAGATATCACCGAAGCCAAAGCCTCCATCCCCACGGGAGGAGCCCAGAGGTCAGAAAGGTTTACCCACGACTCTGCATTGGCCTTGGAAGCAAGGGTTAAGCTTCACATGCGCGATTGGCCTGGAGTGGTTGCTGCTGCAGAGCCTTTAGTTACGTCAGGTAGGTATCCCTTAATGAATACTGCCGCCGGTTTGCAACAGATGTGGGTTAATGATATGGGTACCGAAACCATAATGCAGGTATTTGCCTCCCTAACCGAGCTTGGGCTTGCAAATAATATTTATTGGGGTTATAGTGCCAATCCTGTTTTTTGGAGGCCAGACTTCATTCCGCAACAATGGGCTGTTGATATTTACGATAATGCCGACCTCAGGAAGGCCATTTTCATGACACCCAGGGTGTTGTCTATGGGTGGTATTACCTACAACAACATGGTTGTGTTTAGCAAGTATCCCGGTAACCCAGCTCTCTTTACCGGCTTAACCAACTACCAGCACAGGTCAAAGGTTTTCAGGATTGCCGAAACCATACTTAACCTTGCCGAGGCTCAATTTAACATTAATCCTGACCAGGCTCGGACTACCCTTAACCTGCTTAGGGTTGCCCGTGGCTTGCCCGCTCTGATCAACAATACTGATTTACAGACCCACATTAGGCACGAGAGGTTCCGCGAATTGGTTGGTGAAGGGTTCCGTTTGAATGACCTAAAGCGCTGGAATTTGGGTGTGGTGAGGTTGGATCCTCAATCCACGGCATTCATTATGACAGGGACAAATTTTCATCAATTGAACGTTCCTGCAACTTTCCCGAAATTAATTTGGGGTATTCCTACAAATGAACTTATTACCAACCCAAATATTGCAAATCAGCAAAACCCTGGTTGGTAATCTTAACCTTTCTGGCGGCAAGCATCGCCAATAAAACAAAACCCCCGGCAGGAGATTTCCTTTCGGGGGTTTGTTTTTTTATTGAGGGCAGAGGGAATGGAAATTAGAAATTAGAAGTTAGTTAAAAGTCGAAAGTCAAAAGTCAAAAGTAACTGGTAATTAGTTATTGGTGATTGGTTGTCATTTGGCTACCCCGTCATTAATAGCGTTTAAATTCGTAATTATTCACAACTATTTTATTTCAATGGAGTTCATCAGTCGCTTCGTTCGTGTCTTAATTTTTAATTATCCACTGTCAATCAATTCTCAATTCTCAATTATTCATTGTCAACTGTCCATTGTAAATTTTAAATTCTTCACTCTTAGTACTTCACTTTTCATTGTTCAGCCTTATCGTTCAATCTTTCTATCGTTCTATCGCCCCATTAAACACTTTTGTTCATGTCTTTTGCCATTTGCACAACATCTCATCACCTCATCCACTCATCAATTTTTTACAACTTTCCTTGATACTGTTCCGTTACTTGTTACAACTCTAACAATATAAACGCCGATCGCCCATGAATGAGTGTCAATTTCAACCATTTTCTCGAAGTTGGCCGATTGGATAATCTGCCCAGTGAGGTTCAATATGGAGTATGACGAGGGTTGATTTTGGTTTGTGGTTGCAACTGTAAGTTTGTTTTTTACCGGGTTTGGGAATATCTCGATAAAGTTTGCTGCCTCTGGCTCGTTTACACTCACAACCCCGATAGGAATCACGTTTGAATTTTGGGAATTACATCCATTTAAGGTAACCCTCACGTGGTAGTAGCCCTCTGAGGTGGCTGCAAGTGTTTGCCCCGTGGCCCCCAAAATTATAAGGTTGTTCCTGAACCAGCGGTTCCCGATAGGGGCACTGGAGTGCAGAATGTTACCATCAAGCAATGATAGGGTGGGAGTTGGTGGGCTGGGAGTTACCGTTACTGCCAGTGTTCGGGCATTGCTTGTTCCGCACGAATTTACTGCCCGCACTGAGACGGTGCCGCTCTGCTCACCAACGTTAGCCGAGATTGCATTGCCTGAACCTTCTCCATTGATTGTCCATCCGTTGGGCACCTCCCACACGTATGTTGCATCTTCCACCTTATCAACGAAGTAGGAGAGCGTTAAACCATGGCAAGGGGTGGTGTTTCCGGTAATTACAGAGGGTTGAGATAAGTTTCCGACGGTCTTTATGGTGGCGTTGCGAGAATACAAGGCAGATGCACCGTTGCAGCTCGAGACTATGCACCTGTAGTAAAATGATCCCAGCGAGGTTATACCCGACACCGACAGTGTTGATGAACCAACACCTGCATACATTGCGCCGGCAGGTTGACCATTTTCTACTTGGGTCCACACTCCATTTCGCAAGTACTGCCATTGGTATGAATCTGAACCTAGCCCCAATGAAATTACCTGCAAGCTCGTGTTACCGGTGGTTCTGCACATTGTCTTGTTAGCTGGTTGGTGCAAGATTGCCACGGGCTGGCAGCCAACAGGTAAAACATTGATGCTTAAATCCTTGACCTCGCCTGTCCCATTAACACCGCAGGGTGTGGGGTTTGGGTTGTTGGCAGCATGGGTATTGTTTAGGCGCAACCGCACCCTTCTTGGACCGGCAGTGGCTTCAACCGGAGGGGTTATTGTAATTAGAAATTGTGTAGTATTGGCAGTTTCAGAATAAACTTGCTCACTTTCTGCTTCGAATATTTTGTTGTTGTTCCAATCAACCCAGGCAAGCATTTGATTATTTGCATTTGCTGAGTTGATGGTTACCCTTATTTGCAGGGGTTGGCCGGCAACCACGCTTGGATTAATGAATGAATAATCGTAGTAGGGACTGGTTCCAGAATCCACCAAAACCCCACCCGTTTCGATGGCTGAAATAAAGGAAGAAGTGTTTCCGCCCGTTGCAATACAGTATTGGGTTGTTATGGGGTCACGGTACTTAGAAACAAAATGCTTCACCTGAATAAGTGTACGGGCATTGTCGCCAAGGTTGATATCGCCGGTAGGTTTTCCGTTGTGAAAAATTCTCGGGCTCGAAAAAACCGGAACCCTGCCAAGCTGCAGGCTATTGCTTAGTTCGTTAAAGTACTGGCCGCTACTGTATGTCATGAGGTCGCAAAAGTAGTTTCCGCTATCGTCAATCCAATACCAGCCGGCCGACCATCTGTTTTCTGGCCAGTCTTCCCAATTTGTCGGACCCGGTTGGAAATTTTGACCAGCGTGGTGGTGGGCTGCCATATTATGGCCAATTTCGTGAATCATAGTGTAAGTATTGCTTGCCTGCTGCACTCTTGTAATGGAGTAGCCAGTAAAAATATCACCGTGTTTCTTACTTAGCAAATACCCCACGCCACCAACATCGGTTACCTGGGTCAAAAGCGAAACCACATCGGCCTTATGTGTGTCGCGCCATTGGTGGATCGGGTCCATGTGACCGTCGCTTGGGTTTCTCAACCTTGAAAGGTCATTGCTAGAGTTGCCCGATTCGGTGTAAGTAACCATATCAGAGTAAACCAGGTTGAACGTAATTCCAAGCTCGCTAAAGGCCGATGAAATGTTGCACCAAGCCATGGCGTTAGCAATCGTGTTGTTGATGTTTCCCTCGTTTGAGTTTGCCCAGGTTGCTGCATTAGGTGTGTAAACCACTAGTAAATCTATTTCGGCTTCGCGCTGGTGCAATTCGTTGTTCAAAAAATTTTTGAACACATCCTCTTCATTATCTCTTGATAAAAAGCGCATTGCTTGATTGGTTTCCTTGGGGTCTTCTTCATCGGGGTGTCCGCCTTCGATAAAGTCAAGAGAGGAGGTATCAAGCATTACCAGATGCAGCGAACCATCGGTCGGGTCTAAACGTGTGGTGTACTTTTGGGCGGCTTCGGGGATGTCTATAGAAACCAAAACATCGGTTCCATTTACGGAAACGACGGCAAAGGCAAAATCGAATCCTTTGACCTTGGCTACGTAGGTAGTTGTATTGTTTATGTCGGTTGAAACCCTTTGAACTTCTGAAAAAAAGGTAAGCCCGGGAAAGAGATTTAGTTCTATGTCATCGCCGGGGTTAACTGCTCCTTTAGCAAAAAACTCGGGGCACAACCTAAAGGGTCTTGCCCTGAGCAACGAAAGGTTGAAAGAGGACACTGCTGCCGGAGTTGATGTCTTCTCGAAGTTTTGGGTATCATCAAGCTTGAAATTTCGCCCTTGCGAAAATACAAAACCACAAGCAAGGAAAAGAAAAGTTAAAACTACCAAAAGCGATTTTTTCATAATGACAATATTTATTAATTTTTTTTTGCGATTTCAAGTACAAAGATAAGGTTTATGTTTTATCACTTGATTTTATTCAATTGTTTTCAAGAAGCAAAAACCCTTAAACAACCCTATAAAAAAATATTAACAAAAATTATGTTTTTTTGGTTCTTTGATTTACATTTGTATCTGACTTAGACAAGCAAGTCGCCAATTAATCAAATTTTAACTAAACAAAAAACAACATGAAAAGGATTGTTTTTATGGGATTCTTGCTGTTTCTTGGGCTAAGCACGGCCTTTGGACAGATTGTAAGGATCAGCGGAGTGGTGACCGATGCAAACACTGGCGATGCTGTGCCATTTGCTTCGGTTGCCATAAAAGGTACCGCCGATGGAACCATTGCCGAAATTGACGGCAAGTACTCTCTCTCTGCACCCCGCAATGCAACACTGGTGGTTTCGTCAATTGGGTACGAGACCCAGGAGTTTGCCATTGAAGGAAGGAGCATAATTAATGTTGTGCTTCAACCCGATTTGGCCACCCTGCAGGAGGTTGTGGTAGTTGGGTATGGGAGCACTATTAAGTCTAAACTTACAGGTAATGTTGCCAAAGTTGGTGGAGATGATTTGGAGTATGCACCGGTACCTTCGGTTCAGCTTGCACTCCAAGGCAAGGCGGCGGGTGTATTTATCGAGTCGGTCACAGGTAAGGTTACAAGTGCTTCAAGGGTTAGGATTAGGGGTTCGTCATCTCTTTCTGCCAGCAGCGAGCCACTTTACGTTATTGACGGTATCCCGTTCGATATGTCGGCGCGTAACATTCACGGAGGGGCAATCAACCCACTTGCTTCCTTGAATACCAACGATATTGAGTCGGTTGATATCTTGAAGGATGCTTCCGCTGCCGCAATTTATGGTTCGAGGGGAGCCAATGGAGTAATAATCATCACCACCAAAAGGGGTAAGGCGGGCGTACCTAAGCTCAGCCTAAACCTGCAAGGTGGTTTTTCGAGGCCTTCGAACAAGCGTGATTTTATGAATGCCCAGGAATTCATCTCATATTTCAGGCATGCTGCCTTAAATTCCAGGGCTCTGGATGGCAACGACCCGTGGTACACCAACCACGTTGAGTCCAGGCTAAAAAGGTATTCCGGTCATGCCCAGGTTCTTGATGCCCAGAATAATTTTGTCACCTCCAAAGTAGACACAGACTGGCAAGAACTTGCCTTTCAGGATGCCCAGGTAAGAAATGTTGACTTCGCAGCTTCGGGAGGAGACAAAAACCTCAGGTATTTTGCAAGTTTAGGATATTCCAAGCAAGATGGTATTATGGTTGCCAACGGTCTGGAACGCTTTAGCGGCAGGGTTACCATCGACAGCAAGCTTAGCGACAGGGCCGACCTTGGCTTTTCTGTGGGACTTTCTAGAACCAACCTAGGCCAAATCAATGCCGACAATGCATTTGCAAATCCTATGCAAATTGTTGCGTTGGCTCCAATTACACCCGAACGGGATTTAAATGGTATTTTGATTGACAGGCCGGTTGCCACTTATTACAACCCCCTTCGTCATGTTGAGTATTCCGATAGGAAAATGGACGAGGTTCGCTCAGTAAACAACGCTTACCTAACCCTCAAACTTATTAAGGGACTTGGCTTGAGAAACGAGGTTTCATATGACTCTTACACCCTCAAGGAGAATAACAAATACGGAACCCTAACAAACGCCGGCGAAGCAACCCAAGGCTACGGTTTTTCAAGTTATGCTCAAACCACCAGTGTTTTGGGAAGGTCGTATTTCGACTACAACGGAAAAATTAGCCAATGGTCGTTATCAGCCGTTCTTGGTGGTGAGGCCCAATACACCATATTGGATGCTACCTTCGTTGAAGGAAACCAATTCCCGCTCGATGACTTCAAAACCCTTGCAAGTGCAGCCACTATTACGGGTGGATACCAAACTGTTTCTGAATACTCGTTTGCATCAGTTTTTTCAAGGGTTAACTTTGACCTTAATGCCAAGTACCTGTTCACTGTTTCGGCACGTTTTGACGGATCGTCAAGGTTTGGATCAAACAACCGCTGGGGTTTCTTCCCTGCCGCTGGTGCTGGCTGGGTGCTTACTCAGGAAGATTTCCTTGCAAACCACCCATTCATTAGTTTCTTGAAACTTAGGACAAGTTACGGTGTTACGGGCAACGCCGGTATTGGTAACTACGCCTGGAGGGGTCTTTATGGCGTAACAAGTTATGCAGGCCTGCCTGGCCTCACCCCAACAGTGATGAGCAATCCCAACTTGGGATGGGAAACAACCATGCAAGTGGATGTTGGTGTTGACTTCGGATTCTTCCGCAACCGTGTTTCCGGTGAGATAGACTACTACCACAAGAAAACCTCCGACTTACTTTTCAACGTACCGGTACCGGGAACTAGCGGATATACAAGTATGTTGCAGAACATCGGAACCATGGAAAACCGCGGTTTTGAATTCGTGCTTAACACCAATAATTTGGTGGGTGATTTTAAGTGGAACACTAGCCTTAACTTCGCATACAACCAGAATAAAGTTACAGCTCTTGACGGTGATCAGGAAATAATTGATAGCGGTGGTGCAAGGTTTATGAATGTGGTAATGGTGGGGCAACCAATTGGTGTGTTCTACGGAGCACAGTATGCCGGTGTTAATCCCGCCAATGGAGATGCCATTTGGTATGTAAATCAGAAAGATGCTAACGGAAACATCATTAACCCTGAAGCCACAACCAACAACTTCAACTTGGCCAATTACGTGGTGTTAGGCAACCCCAATCCACCTTACATTGGTGCAATTACCAACACGTTTTTGTACAAAGGCTTTGAATTGAACTTCACGTTCCAAGGAGTGGCGGGCAACAAGATCCACCTATCGGGCGACTCTTACATGGCAGCCAATGCCGAATGGTACGATAATCAGCTTAGAAGCCAATTGAATAGCTGGAGAAATCCTGGTGATATCACTATGGTGCCTCAAGCCCGTTTTGCAATTGCCAATGGTATTCAAGGCCGCAACAGCCGCTACGTTGAAGATGGCTCATACCTGAAATTGCGGTCGCTGACATTTGCTTATAACCTTCCTGCGAAACTTGTTTCTGACATTGGATTCAAAAGCGTACGGGTTTATATGATGGGTCAAAACCTTCTTACTTTCACCAAGTTTACTGGTTGGGATCCAGAGGTTTCCTCCGACTTCATTGTAGGAAATGTTACCTCCGGGGTTGATTTTTACTCCCCACCGCAACCCCGCACAATAACCTTTGGTATTAACTTGGGATTTTAACCGATAAAACTTTATGAAAATGAAAAGATTTAGCATTATACTGATTCTTTCGGCGGCATTAATATCCTTTAATGCTTGCGACGAGTTTTTGGATTTGGAACCACCTCAATCCATAAGTGAGGAATTGGCACTGACAACCGACCTCAACGTTAAAAACGTTCTTAGGGGTGCTTATGGCGCCATGAGGGGTAACTTCCTTTACGGCGGAGGTATTTTGACCTTGGGCGAACTGTTGGCCGCCGATGGTGAAATTCAATTCGTGGGCACTTACACCGACCTTCGCCAAATTTTCTTGAAGGGAACGGAGGCAACCAATGGTGACGTTAGGAGAATGTGGACTGATGGGTACAACCTAATTAACATAACGAACAATGTCCTCTCTGCAATTAATGTGGTAAATGCCGCCGACCAAGCCAGGATCGAAGGCGAAGCCCTATTCCTGAGGTCGCTGATTTATTTCGACTTGGTGCGATACTACGGACAGGCTTATGATGCCGCCGTTACAAACAACACTCAATTGGGTGTTCCTCTGGTTCTAACCCCAACAAGGGGGATTACTGATGACAGCTACGTGAGTCGCAACACCGTTCAACAGGTCTTCGATAAAATCATAACTGACCTCGAAAGGGCCGCCACGCTACTTCCGGAGCAGACTGCTGCTTCAGTTTTGACTGCCACCAAGGGTGCTGCCAACGCGTTGTTGGCTCGGGTTTATCTTCAAAAAGGTGACTTTGCCAATGCAAGGATTAAGGCAAATACGGTAATTACCTCTGCGAGATACACTTTAAGACCAACTTACGCCGCAGTGTTTAACAATGACGGAAAATCTACCGAGGATATTTTCGTTACGGAATTCACCACTCAAGACAGGTTTAGCGCCATGACCGAATTTTGGTCAGTTCCAGCCTTTGGAGGCCGCGACGGCGACATTGATATTTTGCCGGGCCACTTAAACCTTTATCCATCCGGCGATGCTCGGAGGGCCTTGTTTTTCTCAGGCAACGGGGCAATGCGCTCGGGCAAGTGGAACAACCAGTATGGTGTTGTAAACCTTATAAGGCTGGCCGAGATGCACCTGATACGTGCCGAAGGCAACGCGGTTCTTGGTGCTCCCTTCGTAGGCCCCGAACCCCACGTTGATGTAAATACACTTAGGCAAAGAGCGGGCTTGAGCGGAGCTGCCTTGTACACCACTGTAACTGCTGCGCAAGTGCGCCTGGAGAGGACTCTCGAGCTTGCCCACGAAGGTTTCAGACTTCATGACATAAAAAGGCTTAAGCTGAATGTTGGCAACAGACCACACAATCATCCAAAACTTATTTTTCCCATCCCCTTCAGGGAAATTCAAGCAAATTCAAACCTAACTCAGAACCCCGAGTACTAGTCGGTTAATGAAGGTAAAAACGCACCCCGGCCTGTTTAGGGTCGGGGTGTTTTTTTTGTTGGGTGGTGAGTTTATTTCTGTTAATTTTGCAAGAACAATTGATTTTTATGGAAAGTAATTACAAAAATGACAGGCCACTGCGAATCGGCATTACCCACGGAGACATTAACGGGATTGGGTATGAGGTAATAATAAAGACATTGGCAGATTCGAGAATTCACGAATTTTTCACCTCTATTGTTTACGGATCGCCCAAGGTGGTATCATATTACAAGAAGGTGCTTGGTTATCCTGATTTTAATTTCAACCTCATAAAGAGTGCCGACCAAGCTATTCCAAACAAGCCAAATATGGTTACAGTTTTTCACCAAGAAGTTAAGGTTGACATAGGTCAAAGTACTCAGGTGGCGGGAGAGGTTGCACTTATGGCCCTAGAGGCTGCAACCGCCGACCTGAGGAGCGGAAAGATTGATGCTTTGGTGACTGCACCAATAAACAAGCAGAACATTCAGAGCGACAAGTTTTCATTTCCGGGACATACCGAGTACCTTGCCCAAAAGTTTTCGTCAAACGAGGTAATAATGCTGATGGTAAGTAATAACTTGAGGGTTGGCGTTGCAACTGGACACGTGCCGTTGTCAAAAGTACACATTGAGCTCACCAAGGAGCTGATTTTGAAAAAAATAAGACAGATTAACCAATCACTCGTTCAAGATTTTGGTAAGCGTAAACCTGTAATTGCTGTTTTGGGATTAAATCCGCATGCAGGGGATGATGGTTTGCTGGGCAGGGAGGAGAAAGATGTAATAATCCCTGCGGTGGAGCAGGCATTCAACGAAGGCATCTTGGTCCTGGGTCCGTTTGCTGCCGACGGGTTCTTTGGCTCCGAGGCTTTTACCAAGTTCGATGGGGTATTGGCCATGTACCACGACCAAGGCCTAATACCCTTCAAGGCACTTTCGTCGCCTGGTGGGGTAAACTTTTCAGCAGGATTGCCCTACGTGAGAACCAGCCCGGCACACGGCACTGCTTTTGATTTGGCGGGAAAGGGTTTTGCAAACCCCCAGTCCATGCGAGATGCCTTGTTGCTTGCCGTAGAGGTTGTTAGAAACAGGCAAATGTACCAGCAATTGACCGCCGACCCCCTATATGGAAAGATTCAGGCATCGTACCAGGAAAAAGATGATTCTATTGATGATTTGCTTGAAACGGAAGATTGAGTAAAAAGCCGGGAGTTGAAAGGTATTCCTTATCCGAAAAGCTGCAAAGTACCCGACAATAATCAAAATCAATCAGCTTTGGCCAAAAGCCCTCCCTAAGGTTGTCTTCTCTCTGGCTTTTCAGTGTTCCACTTATTCAAAACTGGTAATCATCCACTTTTCAAATTCTCAACAAACCAATTGGCAATCCATAAACTTCAAAAACTCACCCACCTCAGTAAGATTTTTTATAACTGCCCTTGAACCTATAAACCCCTCAACCAAAAAATGTCAACGTACTCTATAAAGGAATTGTGCCATGTTGTGGGAGGCACTCTGGTTGGCAAGGCCAACGAAAGCCATACAGTTAGGTACTTGCTTACAGATAGCAGAAGGTTGGTTGTGCCTTCGGGCACTCTTTTCGTTGCTCTGGTTACGGAGAACAACGATGGCCATAGGTACATACCTGAGCTGATCTCAAGGGGTGTGAGAACGTTTTTGGTTTCTTCCATTCCGGAGGGAATCCAAATGGCAAACGACGAGGTAGTTTTTGTGCTGGTGGGCAATACCCTGCCGGCACTCCAGTCTATCAGTAGGCATCATCGCCAATCGTTCCAAATTCCGGTTTTGGGCATCACTGGCAGCAACGGTAAAACAATTGTAAAGGAGTGGCTATACCAAATTGTGTCCGAAAAGAGGTCAACGGTTTGCAATCCAAACAGCTACAATTCTCAAATTGGAGTGCCTCTCTCTGTTTGGCAACTTGAAAAAAACCACGAGTTTGCAATTTTCGAAGCCGGAGTATCCTTGCCTGGCGAAATGGAAAAACTTGAAAGGATAATTTCACCCACAATTGGTATTTTTACAAACATAGGTCCTGCCCACGACGAGGGTTTCCCCGATAGGGTTTCGAAGGTTAAAGAAAAGTTGAAACTTTTTGCAAATACCTCCATATTGATTTGTAGGGGAGATGATGCAGGGTTGTTTAGTCTGGTGAAACAGTTTGCCTCGGAACGCGATCAACTAAAAGTTTTCAGGTGGTCATTTTATAAAGGTTCCGATTTATGGGTTTCGAAAATAGAAAAGCGGGGTAACGGAAGCACAATTTTTATGGTTTTTGGAGGCGAGGCCTTTTCGGTTGAAGTTCCCTTTGTTGATGAAGCTTCAATTGAAAACGTTATTCATTGCATTGCTTTTCTTTGTCTAGAGGGGTATGATTTGCATTGGATAGGCCAAAGGGTTTGTAACTTGCAACCAGTGCCCATGCGTATGGAAGTTAAGGAGGGTATTAATAACTGCCTAGTAATCAACGATAGCTACAACAATGACATAAGCTCCTTGTCAATTGCCATTGATTTCCTGAATTCGCAAACCAGGCATTCCAAAAAAACCCTCATCCTTTCTGACGTCCTTCAGACAGGGGTTGATAAAAAGCTACTTTATGCGGAAATTGCCTCAATGTTAGAAGCTAAAGGGGTTGGCCGACTCATTGGAATAGGGGGTGATATTACACAACAAAGGGATTTATTCAGGCTCGAAAGTGTTTTTTTCGAAACCCCAGAAAAATTCCTTCAGCAATTTGACATTGAAACCTTGGGAAAAGAGGCTATACTGATTAAGGGAGCGCGAAAATTTGGATTCGAGAAGATCAGCAACCTCCTTCAACAAAAAGACCATCAAACAGTTTTGGAGGTTAACCTAGACTCCTTGATCCACAATCTCAATGTTTTCAGGTCATTTGTTGGAGACAAAGTAAAAGTGATAGCAATGGTTAAGGCCTCTTCATATGGAAGTGGCAATGTTGAAGTGGCCGGTTCATTGCAGTACCATCATGTAGATTACCTGGCGGTTGCCTATGCAGATGAGGGTAAGGAACTTCGCGCAGGGGGCATTCACTTACCAATTATGGTATTGAATCCCGAAATACGAAGCTTGGATGTTCTATTTAAGCATAATTTGGAACCCGAGGTTTATTCCTTTGAAATATTGGAAAGAATTGCAAAACATAGGCAAACCTACAATGGTTTATCCGATGAAAATCCTCTGAAGGTACACATTAAGATCGATTCAGGAATGCATGGACTTGGTTTCCAGGTTTCGGAAATTGACAATCTGGTCAAAATACTTTTAGGCTTGCCATACATAAGGGTGGCGTCGGTTTTCTCTCATCTTGCAGCTAGCGATGATCCTTATCACGATGAATTTACTCTGAATCAAATATTTAATTTTGAAGCTTCCTGCAATACCCTGAAACAAGGGCTGGGTTATGAATTTATGAGGCATATCTGCAATTCGGCTGCGGCCGTCAGATTTCCGCAAGCCCAGTACGAAGCGGTTAGGCTGGGCATCGGGCTGTATGGTTTTTCGTCGGTAAAAGAGATCAAGGGATTGCTCAAGAACGTAAGCACCTTTAGGTCGGTGGTATCGCAGGTTAAGAAGGTTGCAAAGGGTGAGAGCGTTGGTTACAACAGAAAAGCAATTGCCGAAACAGAAATGGAAATTGCCATAGTGCCAGTTGGATACGCCGACGGTCTTAGGCGGGGCCTAAGTAACGGTGTTGGCAAACTTTTTGTAAAGGGTAAGTTGGTACCAACAGTTGGGTACATAAGTATGGATATGTGCGCTATTGATGTATCTGGATTGAATGTGAAGTCTGGTGATGAGGTTGAAGTTTTTGGAAAGAATCTCCCCGCTACCACTTTGGCAGAGTGGCAAAAAACTATACCCTACGAGGTGCTAACCTCCGTTTCTCACCGGGTTAAGAGGATTTATTTTAGAGAATAATTTGTGGTTTAGTAGTTTAGAACTTGGAGGGTTTGGGGCCTAATGAAAGAGAGTATCATCAATTGTTTGCCAATCCGTTCTTTCTGCTTATTGCCATCTTTCTTCTCAACCAATCCAATTCCCAATTATCTTCTCACCGTAAGGTGTAAGTATGCTTTCGGGGTGAAATTGCACTCCATGAACATCATAATGCTTGTGCTGCAAGGCTTGTATGGTTCCAGCCGCGTCAATTGCGGTGATTTTAAGTTCCTTTGGGAAAGACCCCTTCCCTGCAACCCAAGAGTGGTACCTGCCTGTTTCAATCTCCAACGGGCAGTTTTTGAAAAGTTTTGAATTAGGCTCAACAATCCTTACAGGTATTGAAACCCCGTGAAGCACCCTCTTTAGGTTTTGCAATTTTCCGCCAAAGACTTCAACGATGGCCTGGTGACCAAGGCAAACCCCCAGAATGCTCTTGGTTTTGTGATACATTGAGATCACTTCCTTTGTTATTCCTGCCTCGCGGGGCATTCCAGGTCCTGGTGATATTATTATTTTTTGGAATTGCTCAACTTTATTCAGTGCAATTTGGTCATTGCGGTGCACCTCAATGCTCGAGCCTTCAGGGGCAAGTTTTTCCACCAAATGGAATAAGTTGAAGGTAAAGGAGTCGTAGTTGTCTAGGATTAGGATTTTCATTTCACAATTCAGGGAAACCTAAATCAAGTTTCTTTGATATTCACAAATTTATGAATCCTTTCCTTAGGAAGGCCAAAACTCGGCAAATATTTCTTTCGAAAAAAGGCAAAAACAAACCCGATCCAATCATTTTTTGTTAAATTTGCCTTTGGTTGCACCTTATAAGTTTTGACCTTTTTGTCTTGATACACAATTTTCTTAAAATGAAAACAGCAATAAACACTCCAAATGCCCCCGCCCCAATAGGGCCTTACAGCCAAGCCATCTTATGCAACGGAACCTTGTTTGTTTCGGGGCAAATTCCGGTCGATCCTGCAATTGGCAAGGTTGTCGAAGGGGGTGTCGAGGCACAAGCCAAACAGGTTATGAAAAACTTGGGAGCCATTCTTAATGCAGCAGGGATGGATTTTTCCAATGTGGTAAAATGCAGTATTTTTCTAACAGATATGGGTGACTTCCCAAAGGTAAATGCCATTTATGGAGAGTGCTTCATTCAAGACCCGCCTGCCCGCGAAACGGTTCAAGTGTGCAAGTTGCCTATGGCAGTTGACGTTGAAGTAAGTTGCATTGCGGTTAAGTAACCCAAAATAGATAGAATGCTTGTAAAAACTTATGGAAGTGCGGTTCAGGGAATCAACGCCACAACAATAACCATTGAGGTTGATGTTGGACAGGGGGTAAATTTTTTTATGGTTGGCCTACCTGACAGTGCCGTAAAGGAGAGTCAGCACAGAATTGACACGGCACTTAAGCATAACGGTCTCAAAATACCTGGCAAGAAAATTGTTGTGAATATGGCTCCTGCCGACATTCGCAAGGAGGGGTCTGCTTATGACCTGCCCATTGCCATTGGGATTCTTGCTGCAAGTGGCCAAATTTCTGCCCAAAATGTTAGTAATTACATTATTATGGGCGAGCTTTCGCTCGATGGTGGATTACAGCCCATAAAGGGTGCATTGCCCATTGCCATAAAAGCCCGCGAAGAGGGTTTCACGGGCTTTATCCTCCCGGCCCAGAATGCCCGCGAAGCCGCCGTGGTCAACAACCTAGATGTTTACGGTGTTGAAAATATTGGCCAGGTTATTGACTTTTTCAATGGAACCAATAAATTGGAAAAAATTGTTGTGAATACCCGAGAAGAGTTTTTCGCCAGGCTCGATGATTTTGAATTCGACTTTTCGGATGTAAAGGGTCAGGAGAACATTAAGCGGGCTTTTGAGGTGGCTGCTGCCGGTGGCCACAATATTATTATGGTTGGCCCTCCGGGAGCCGGAAAAACAATGTTGGCCAAACGCTTACCTGGCATTTTGCCACCTCCAACCCTCAAGGAAGCCCTCGAAACCACAAAAATACATAGTGTTGCCGGAAGGCTGGGGAAGGATGCATCCTTGCTTCCAACAAGGCCCTTTAGGTCGCCCCACCATACTATCTCTGATGTAGCCCTTGTAGGAGGTGGGTCTTTTCCCCAGCCAGGTGAGATTAGCCTTGCCCACAATGGGGTTTTGTTTTTGGACGAATTGCCAGAATTTAAGCGAACAGTATTGGAGGTGCTTCGCCAACCCCTTGAAGAAAGGGTTATGACGGTTAGTAGGGCCAAATTTTCGGTGCAGTACCCAGCAAGTTTCATGTTGGTGGCAAGTATGAACCCATGTCCGTGCGGATACTATAATCATCCTGAAAAAAATTGCGTGTGCGTGCCTGGCATGGTTCAAAAGTACCTTAATAGGATTTCCGGGCCTCTGCTAGACCGAATTGATATTCACATAGAAGTAGTGCCGGTGCCATTCAAGGAGTTGAGCTCAATACGACAAAGTGAGAAAAGTGCCATAATACGTGAACGAGTCATCTTGGCAAGGGAAATACAAGGGCAGAGGTACTTAGATTTCGAAGGCGTACACTGCAATGCTCAAATGACCCCCAAGATGCTTCGAGAAGTATGCAAGCTCGATTCTGCAGGTTCTCTCTTGCTAAAAACCGCAATGGAGAGGCTCGACCTCTCGGCTCGGGCCTACGACAGGATTTTGAAGGTTTCGCGAACAATTGCGGATCTGGAAGGTAGCATTGAAATTAAGCCAGAGCATCTTGCCGAGGCTATTCAGTACAGGAGCCTGGATAGGGAAAGCTGGGCGGGCAATTAATAATAAACTACTCCCGGCGTGTGTAGGCCCATACGTTGAAGAAACTACCATCGGTGGTTCTAACAGTTACCCTTTCTCGCGAGTATCCTTCTGCCACTAACTTGTAATTGTTGTAGTGGGCCAATTGCTCATCGGTCATTAGCAAAACGCAACCCTCCGTTTTTTTTCCCTCGCAAGGGGAAAGGTATGGGTGTATTTGGTCCATTTTCATTAACCATCCGGTAAGGATTGCTTTTGAAAACACCTGGAGGTTTTGGCCGAACACCTCCTGCTGGGTTTTGCGCTTGGTAAGTGGTCCATAAACAAAAACCTTGTGAATTTTCATGGTCATAAAGTTTTGCATTAACCCCTTTTGAACCATAAAGATATAAAAAGATTTGTTCAAAGACTTAAGTATAAGGCATTTTTTGCTATTTTTGCCAATCGAAAAATTAAGCTAACAATAACCCCATAATAATCACATCATGAGTAAAGTATTAATTATTGGTGCTGGAGGAGTAGGAAATGTGGTGGCTCGCAAGTGTGCCTCTGTTCCGGAGGTTTTTACCGATATTATGCTAGCCAGTAGAACATTGGAAAAATGTGATCAAATTGCCCGTGAAATTGGTGGCGACAGGGTGAAAACGGCTCAAGTTGATGCTGATAACGTTCCAGAGTTGGTTGAATTGATAAACAAGTTCAAACCAAATTTGGTTTTAAACGTTGCCCTACCATATCAAGACCTCACAATTATGGAAGCCTGCGTGCAAACCAAAACCCATTACCTGGATACTGCAAATTACGAGCCAAAAGATGTGGCAAAATTTGAATATAGTTGGCAATGGGCATACCACGATCGCTTTAAGGATGCGGGCATAATGGCCATTCTCGGTTGTGGTTTCGACCCCGGGGTAACTGGAGTTTTCACGGCGTACGCCGCAAAACATTACTTCGATGAAATTCATTACCTCGATATTGTTGATTGCAATGCTGGCGACCATGGCAAGGCCTTCGCAACCAATTTCAACCCAGAAATAAACATTAGAGAGATAACTCAAAACGGCCGCTACTGGGAAAATGGCCAGTGGGTAGAAACCAAACCGTTGGAAATCAACAAGCCCATCGATTATCCCGAAATTGGACCGCGCGATTCGTACTTGCTCTTTCACGAAGAACTCGAGTCCCTTGTAAAAAACTTTCCAACCTTGAAGCGAGCAAGGTTTTGGATGACTTTCGGAAAGCAATACATTAACTTCCTTAACGTGCTTCAAGAAGTTGGTATGACCAGTATCAAGCCGGTTAGTTTCAAGGGAGTAGATATTGTTCCGCTGGAGTTTCTCAAGGCTGTGCTTCCCGAGCCTGCGTCTCTTGGCGAGGGCTACAAGGGGCAAACTTCAATAGGATGCCAGATAAGGGGAATAAAGGACGGTAAGGAACGGACCTACTACGTTTGGAACAATTGCCACCATACCGAAGCATACCGCGATGTAAAAGCTCAAGCAATCAGTTACACCACCGGGGTGCCTGCAATGATCGGTGCGAAGCTTGCACTAACCGGAAAATGGACAGGTAAAGGCGTTTTCAACGTTGAGCAATTTGACCCTGATCCGTTCATGGAACTACTGCCAAAGTATGGCCTGCCTTGGCACGAAGCCATAGACGAACCGCTGCCGGTTGAAAAGGACTAATAATTAGTGGTTGGATGATTCCCTAGTAGATGTTTTTAACTTGCCTGAAGTGGAATAGCCGAAGTGTCGAATGGTGAGACTGGAAACATTAAACTAGCAGGCAGCAGGCGGTAATCTACAAAAATCAGGCTTAAATTAATTTTGCGATTAACCGCGAAATTGGCTCAATCGCCAATTTAAGGGCAACGACAATGAAGGCAAATTATCAATACAATTGGTGATTTAACTAGCAAATAATCCAACCAGGCGAAAACTTATAATCTAATACTTGCAATTTGCATAACCCTCAACTCTAACCGACAAGTTAGATATAGACTCTAAACCGGCCAGCCCGATTTTTTTGACACAATAAAACCCAACTCCCCAAACCAAAAACTCCGCCCCATTCTGTGAACATTGACTTCAACCTAGTTCCCTCTCCGTGCTTCGTCCTCGACGAGTCGTTGCTAAAGATTAACCTTGAAATTCTAAACCTCGTGCAAAAGGAAGCCAACGTGGAGATAATCTGCGCGCTGAAGGGTTACTCAATGTGGAGTACCTTCCCGTTGGTTGCTGATTACTTGAGTGGTGCCACGGCCAGCTCGCTTAACGAGGCCCGTTTGGTATTTGAAGAGATGGGTCTGAAGGCTCACACATATTGTCCAGTGTTTTTGCCTGAAGAGTTCGAACAAATACTGCACTACAGCAGCCACGTTACTTTTAATTCCTTGTCGCAGTACGAAAGGTTCAGGAATAGTGTCGGGAGGTTTGCTCCAACAGTTTCAATGGGGTTGCGCATAAACCCTGAATACTCAGAGGTAGAAACCGACATTTACAACCCGGCAACCCCTGGGTCGAGGTTGGGAATAACCATAGACCAGATGCCCGAAAAGTTGCCCGAAGGTATAGAAGGCTTGCACTTTCACGCCCTGTGCGAAAACGACAGTTACGTGCTCGAGAGAACTCTTGAAAAAGTTGAGGGTAAGTTCGGTCATTTTATAAAGCAAGCAAGGTGGTTTAATATGGGAGGAGGGCATCACATTACCCGCAAAGATTACGATGTTGGACACCTTGTGGAGGTGCTAAAGGGTTTCAGAAAAAGATATCCAAACCTGCAACGGGTAATTCTTGAGCCGGGAGAGGCTGTTGGCTGGCAAACAGGGTACTTAGTTTCTACCATACATGACATTGTTGAAAACAAAGGTGTAAAAATTGCAATGCTCGACGTTAGTTTTTCGGCCCATATGCCCGATTGTCTCGAAATGCCCTACAAACCAAAGATTTTAGGCGCCACCGATGGTATGGTTGGCAAGCCAACCTACCGTATGGGCGGGGGAACTTGCCTTGCAGGAGACTTTATGGGAATGGGTGATTACAGCTTTGACCACGAATTGAAAGTTGGTGACAAAATCGTTTTTGACGATATGATTCACTACACTATGGTTAAAACCACCTTTTTCAATGGCGTAAAGCACCCGTCAATAGGCGTTTGGACCGAAGGGGGCGAATTCGTTTTGCTTAGAACAATGGGTTATGAGGAATACAAGATTAAACTTTCTTAATAGTTTTGTGGATTTATGGACTATTAGGTTAACCTTCGCGCACTTTGCCCACCCTGCGAGGCCTTGCTTTGCGGCTTTGCGGTAAAAAAAGGCTTTTTGCTTATGGGTTTCAACTTTTGAATTTCGACTTTTAATTACTGACTTCTAATTTTTAACTTTTTACTTGTATGAACAATAAAATTCTGGAACTTGCCTATAAATATGCCGATTACACGGCCAAGAACCTTTCGGATCTTGTCAAGCATAAATCTGTGAGCCTTCAAGAGGAAGGTGTTCAGAATGAACTAATGAAGCAAATGCAAGAGGCTGGCTTCGATGAAGTTAGAATGGACGGCCTTGGCAACGTTATTGGCCGTATAGGCACCGGAAAGAAAATCCTTGCCTTTGATGGACATATGGATGTAGTTGACATTGGAAACCTTGCCAACTGGACTTTTGACCCCCTTGGAGGTGATATAAAGGATGGGTTCGTTCAAGGGCGTGGGTCGGTTGACCAAAAGGGTGGTCCCGCCGCTTTTGTTACTGCCGGGCGTATATTAAAGGATCTTGCCTTTGGTGAGGATGCTACCATTTACTTTGTTGGAAGCGTAATTGAAGAAGACTGCGATGGATTGTGCTGGAAGTACCTTGTGGAGGAAGAAGGCCTCAAACCAGACTTGGTAATAAGTACCGAACCAACCAATTTGGGTATTTATCGGGGCCAGCGAGGCAGAATGGAAATGCATGTGCACATTAATGGTGTTTCCTCGCACGGCTCGGCACCCGAAAGAGGTAAAAATGCCATTTACATGGCTTCGAGAGTGGCTCTCGAAATAGAAAAACTCAACGAAAGGTTGGGTTTCGACAATTTCCTTGGCAAGGGAAGCATTACCATTTCTGAAATAGTTTCGGGTAGCCCCTCATTGTGTGCCGTAGCCGATTATGCCAGGTTGCACCTCGACCGTCGTCTTACCTGGGGAGAAACCAAAGAGAGCGCAGTGACTGAAATTCAAGAAATAATTAAAGGCCTAAATGCCTCGGTAGAAGTTCTCAACTACAGCGAAACCTCTTTTACCGGGCTAAGGTACGGTATGGAAAAGTATTATCCTACCTGGAAGTTGGAGGAAGACCACCCTGCCGTGGAGCTTGCAGCCAAAACCTTTGAGGAGGTTTTTGGAAACGCTCCAAGGGTTGACAAGTGGACTTTTTCAACCAACGGAGTAACCATAAACGGTTACTACGGAATACCAGTATTTGGTTTTGGTCCCGGCAACGAAGTTTTGGCACATGCCCCCGACGAAAAGGTGCCAATTAGCGACCTAGTGGCAGCCTCGGCCTTTTATGCTTCATTTGCATTGGCTTTTGCAAAGAAATAACTTAGGTTTCGAAGGCAATAAAAATTATCATTATTAATAGTAAATGTTGGTAAATGTTTTTTCTGCTTAGGTAAATCTTCGCTGAATTTTATCACAGGATTACAAAAAGCAAAAAAAGCCAAAGAACATTTAGAGGATCTTCTAAATCGTTGAATATCAGTTGCGTTAGTCTTTTTTGAACTAGATGAGTTGAATAAATAAAAATCATTAAAAACAATGACATTAAAAAACAAAATTCAAAATCTCGGCCCAGCACCATCCGATTTATTTGGTGCCGATTTCCTGCTTACGTGGCAAAAAAAAGAAGAGTCCTTGCGGTATTTGCTTGATTTGGCTCATATTATTATGGAAATGCGCAAAGATAACATTTCGCCCCGCGTTTTCGACTCAGGATTGGCGGTTTCAATTTTTCGCGATAAATCCACACGTACTCGATTTTCCTTCGCTTCCGCCGCAAACCTTTTAGGCTTGGCGGTTCAGGATATGGACGAGGAAAAATCGCAGGTTTCGCATGGCGAAACAGTTCGTGAAACCGCTCAAATGATATCATTCCTTACAGATATTATAGGCATTCGCGACGATATGTACCTTGGCGAGGGAAACAGGTATATGCGCGAGGTGGGGGCTAGCCTAGATGAGGGCTTCCAGAAAGGTATTTTACCCACCCGCCCGGGTATAGTTAACCTCCAGTGCGACATTGACCATCCTACACAATCAATGGCCGACCTGATGCACCTCCAAACCCATTTTGGCAGCCTCGAAAACCTAAAAGGTAAGAAGATAGTGATGTCGTGGGCCTACTCTCCAAGTTACGGTAAGCCACTTTCTGTTCCGCAGGGAATCATTGGTTTACTTACCCGTTTTGGCATGAATGTCGAACTTGCCTATCCCCAAGGTTACGAGCTAATTCCAGAAGTTGTGGAAATGGCAGGCAAACAGGCCACTGCCAGCGGAGGAAGTTTCAACGTGAGCCACGATATGAAAACCGCCATGCAAGGTGCCGACATAGTTTACCCGAAAAGCTGGGCACCTTACAAGGTTATGGAGCAAAGAACCAAACTCTTGCAAAATGCCGATAAACAAGGCCTGGTCGAACTCGAGAAAGTTTGTCTTGCTCAAAACGCCAACCACAAGGATTGGGAATACAACCAGTCAATGATGGAGGTTACCAAAAATCAGGATGCTCTTTACATGCACTGCCTTCCGGCCGATATTAGCGGCGTTTCTTGCAAGGAGGGTGAAGTTAGTGCCGAGGTTTTCGAAAAATACCGGTTGCTTACCTACAAGGAGGCTGGCTACAAACCTTACATTATTGCCGCAATGATGTTTTCAAACAGGTTCGAAAACCCTAGCAGGGTCTTATCAGAATTGCTGGCAAGAAATAGAGAAAGGGTTTTGTGGTAAAAATTGCATTGCAAAGCTATGAGGGGAAAATAAAAAGGGCCGCCAATTGGCGGCCCTTTTCGTAGTTTGGAAGCTGTTTGCTTACGCAATCTTTCCGATAAGGTCAACAACGCGGTTGGCGTAGCCGTACTCGTTATCGTACCAAGAAACAACCTTCACGAAATTCCCTTCAATTACTTGGGTTAACAATGAATCAACGATAGAAGAATGGGGGTTTCCTATAATATCGGTAGAAACCACTGGATCGGTGCAGAATTCAAGGATTCCTTTTAGTGGGCCTTCAGCGGCAGCCTTCATCGCTTCGTTGATTTCTTCCTTGGTAACGGTTTTTTCAAGTTCTACCGTAAGGTCTACCACCGAGCCGTCGGGAGTGGGAACCCGCATTGCAAAACCATCAAGTTTTCCTTTCAATTCTGGAATAACTAGGCCCACGGCCTTGGCAGCACCTGTTGTGGTTGGTATTATTGACATTGCTGCAGCCCGTGCACGGCGTAAATCCGAGTGAGGCGCGTCCAAGATAATTTGGTCGTTGGTGTAAGCATGAATGGTATTCATCAAACCGCGCTTGATACCGAAGTTATCGTTCAAAACCTTTGCGAAAGGGGCAAGGCAGTTGGTGGTGCAAGAAGCGTTTGAGTAAATCTTGTGCTCTGGCTTGATATCCTGATCGTTTACGCCAAGTACAACCGTGGCGTCAACATCGTCGGCTTTTTTGGACGGTACGCAAAGAATCACCTTGCGGGCACCGGCTTCGAGATGTTTGCTGATCTTTTCCCTGTCACGGAAAACGCCGGTTGATTCCACCACTACGTCAATTCCTAATTCTTTCCAGGGAAGGTTTGAAGGATCTTTCTCGGAATAAACCTTGATCTTTTGGTCATTTACTTGAATGTAATCATCGCCCGAACAAACTTTCCCGGGAAACTTGCCGTGTACCGAATCATACTTTAGCAAGTGCGCTAGTGTCTTGCTGTTGGTAAGGTCGTTCACCGCCACAACCTCAAGGTTTGGATTATTTAGAGATGCCTTAAGTGTTAGGCGGCCAATGCGTCCAAATCCGTTGATAGCAATTTTTGTTTTTGACATAACTCTTAATTTTTATTTAATTACTATGAATTTTCCAGTCTGCAAAAGTAATAATAAATGCCTAATCTTTTCTGGTTTTTCCACTAACTTTGCAATTCGTAAACCTAAAGAAGCAATAGCATTGAACTATGTTTGATTTTTTCGAAAATGGATTCTGGGGCAACACTATTGGGAACTACCTTCTCTTTTTTCTATTCCTCATTATAGGTGTTTTGGTAAAGTCTGTTTTGGCTAGGTTGCTGTTAAGGTCTACCTCCAATCTTTTTGACAAGCTTTGGGATGACTTCGATCCCGTACGATTTGTTGAATTGATCCGTAAACCTTTAAGCATTCTTTTTTTTCTGGGGTTTATTGCAGTTGCATTCCTGCAGATCAAATTTCCCAGCGAACACTTGGTTCTTTTCGCCGGGAAGCTAGATGTAAACGTCGTGGCACAGAAGCTTTTTTGGATCGTATTGATAATTTCTGTTTTTTGGGTTTTCGTGCGCTTTATTTCATTTATGGGAGAAACTCTCCTGAAAAAGTCCGATCGTGAAGAGAATAAGTTTGCGGCACAACTTTTGCCATTCCTTGTTGACTTTGTAAAAATACTTGTGGTAATATTTGCAATCCTGATTATTCTTGCAAACGTCTTCAAGGTAAACATTTTGGCATTACTGGCTGGTTTGAGCATTGGCGGATTGGCCATAGCGCTTGCAGCGCAAGAAACGCTGGCAAACTTGCTCGGCTCGGTAACAATTTTCATTGATCAACCTTTCAAGGTGGGAGATTTGATTTCGGTGGGGGGAATAACCGGAACTGTTGAAAAGGTTGGTTTCAGAAGCACCCGCGTGAGGACCCTCGATAAAAGCTTTGTTTCAATTCCCAACAAGAAAATGGTTGATACCGAGCTCAACAATCTTTCTGAAAGAACCTCGTGGAGGTTGAATTTTTTGATTGGGCTAACACTTTCTACAACAAGCGATCAGATCAGGTCAATAGTTGAAGACATACAGAGCTTTATTGACCAAAGCCAAGAAACAGACGAAAACGGTCGGGTGCGATTTTTGGAATTCGGTGCCAGTAGCTTTAATATTAGGGTAATGGCCTTCGTGACAGTTTTGGATTGGACAGGTTTTCTCAACTACCAGGAAACCCTAAACCACAAGATAATTGAAATTGTTCAAAAACACGGATCAAAGTTTGCTTACCCATCCACCAGCGTTTACTTAGAGAAAAATTAGTGGCTCGATTTTTGTGAAAACAATCACCGACGGTTTTCTATATTGGAATCCAGAAATACTAAAAGTAAAAATGTTTTGTTATAAAGTAAATCCTAAATCTTAACGCAATTATGTTGAGTAAATTAATTTTAACAGTTCAATCAGGCCTCAATGCCGATGTTGTCCAGACCTTAACCCAACCGGCTGCGGTCGAAGAGTTCCAAACCCTCTCGATTATTGATCTGATGCTTAAGGGCGGAATTGTTATGATACCATTGGCAATTTTGTCAATCGTAGCCATCTACATTTTCATAGAGCGATACCTTGCGATAAGTAGGGCTTCGAGGGAAGAAAACAACTTTATGAACAACATCCGCGATTTCATACTAAATGGCCGCGTTGACTCTGCCAAGTTCTTATGCAAGAACAACCAATCGCCAATTGCCCGGATGATAGAAAAAGGTATTGTAAGGATAGGTCGTCCGTTGAGCGACATAAATGCGGCAATTGAGAATGTAGGGAAACTTGAGGTTAGTAAGCTCGAAAAGAACATTGCAGTTTTGGCCACAGTATCAGGGGCTGCCCCAATGCTTGGATTTCTGGGCACTGTTATAGGTATGGTAAGGGCATTCTACAATATGTCAATGGCTGGTAACAACATTGATATAAACCTTCTTGCCGGGGGTATTTATGAAGCTATGGTAACAACCATCGCAGGCTTGGTTGTTGGTATTATTGGGTATATATGTTACAATGTTTTGGTTGCCCGCATCGAAAAAGTCGTATTTATTCTCGAGGCAAGGGCAACTGAATTTATGGACTTATTGCATGAACCTGCATCATAATATCCTATTGAAATGGCCATTAAACAACGCAATACCAGGAGCCTAACTTTTAATATGGCATCAATGTCAGATTTGGTGTTCTTACTCTTGATTTTTTTCATGCTAACCTCTACCCTCATTGCTCCCAACGCCATCAAGCTGCTGCTGCCATCAAGTGAAAGCCGTACTATGGCCAAGCAAACAGTTACGGTTTACCTTAACCAAGACCTACAGCTTTTCTTGGGAGAAATACCTGTAGATGAAGAGCAGCTTTCGGTAAAATTGGTAAACGACCTTGCAGGTGATGAAGAGGGAGCTGTGGTGTTGAGGGCAGATCAAACCGTTCCGGTTCAAAACATAGTGAATGTCATTGACATAGTTAACAAAATTAACAATACCCATCAAACAAAACACAGGGTTATACTTGCTACGCAACCACGCAAATAAAATGAACGGAGAATCCAAGAAAGATAATCTCGCGGCGGTACTTGGTACCATAATATTTCACGCGGTGCTTCTTGTATTGTTTTTCTTTTTTGGCTTGCGCACCCCCCTGCCCTTGCCGGCCGAAGAGGGTGTAATGGTTGCCCTTGGTTTTGGCGACCATGGAATTGGAGCTTTCTTGCAACAACCCAGTGCTGCCCCAGCTCCGGCAGCGGCCAGGCCAAAGGCGTCACAGGAGGATGTTGTAACTCAAGACTCTGACGAGTCGGTGGCAATACCACCTACCACCACTCAAACCAGGCCAGTTCCTGCTCAAGATCGACCCAGGCCAACTACCTCCCAACAAACGCAACCTCAAGAACCCCAGCAACGACCAGACCCAAGGGCAATGTTCCCAGGATCCAGCCAATCCGCTACCACCCAACAATCGCAAGGTACTACCGGCTACCCGGGCTCCCAAGGTGACCCTACGGGTTCGCCCACAGGCTCCCCCACGGGATCTGGACAGAGTGGAGTTTCATACAGCTTGGGCGATAGGGGTCATACCCATTTGGATATTCCTCAAAGGTTTCCAGGAAAGTTCGGAAGGGTAGTGGTTGATATATGGGTTAATCGCCAAGGAGTGGTTACCAGGGCTGCCGCAGGAGCCAGAAATACAACCACCACCGATCGTGACCTATGGGAAGCCTCTGAAAGGGCCGCACTTCGCACGCGATTTTCACAAATTAGCGATGGCCCCGAGGAGCAGCGAGGATCAATTACCTACAATTTCGTGGTCCAGTAGTATGCGATCGTACATTCAGGCCTTGGATTACTTGTACAGTCAGTTGCCTGTGTTTCATCGCATTGGCCCGGCAGCCTACAAGCCTGACCTGGGCAACATAGTTAAGCTCTGCAACCACCTGCAAAATCCTCACCACAGGTTCAAGTCAATCCATATTGCAGGTACCAATGGCAAAGGATCGGTTTCGAGTATGCTTGCTTCCATATTAATGGAGCAGGGTTACAAGACTGCACTGGCTACATCGCCGCACCTCAAGGATTTTCGAGAACGGATTAGGGTTAACGGCAAGATGATACCCAAACGTGAAGTTGTAAGGTTTGTAAATGAAAACAAGCATCTGTTTGCAGAAATTTCGCCCTCCTTTTTCGAAATTTCCATTGCCCTGACTTTCCAGCATTTTGCCGCAAGCAATATAGATATCGCTGTAGTGGAAACTGGCTTGGGCGGGAGGCTCGATTCAACCAACATTATCTCGCCTGAGTTGTCGGTAATTACCAATATAGGGATGGATCACGCCAATCTTTTGGGCGACACTTTGGCTAAAATTGCAGGTGAAAAGGCAGGCATTATAAAACCAGGTACACCGGTGGTGGTGGGGCGCTCCCAACCCGAAATTCTTCAAGTTTTTGTTGGCAAGGCCAAAATAGAGAGGTCCCCAATTTATCTTTCCAATGACCTACTAAGTTTGCAGGATTCAAAGGTGGAAAGGGGCAAGGGCAAGGTTTACCTTAAGGCTGTCTTTAATTTTCGCGATGGCAGGCAACGGGAGTACCGCTGCGATATTTGGGGTGGCTACCAAACCGAGAACATTGCAACGACTCTTGCTGCCGTTGAAATTTTGAGGTCAAAAGGCTGGGAAATTTCCGAAGGTGCAGTACGAAGGGGTCTTGCAAATGTGGCTCGAAACTCGGGTTTGAAAGGACGCTGGCAACTCCTTGGCTCCAATCCGACAATTATGGCCGACACCGGTCACAACGCTGATGGCATCAATTCGGTGGTGCAGCAAATTTCACAACTTTCTTACGATCATTTGCACATAGTAATGGGTATGGTTGACGACAAAGACGTTGCATCTATATTGAAGTTGATGCCCACAGCCGCACAATATTACTTTTGTCGTCCAAATATCCCTCGCGGACTTAATACAAAAGTTCTTAAGCAACAAGCCACCTTAATTGGCCTTGAAGGGAAAGAATATACATCTGTAAATGAGGCACTTGGCGCCGCAAAGCAAAATGCCAGTCCTAGCGACCTCATTTTTATTGGCGGCAGTACCTTTGTGGTGGCAGAGGTGGTTTAAAAGGGTCCACCACTTCAACTTTTCGAAGGTTTTCCGGCTTCCTTCCTAATAATCTCCCACGCCTCTTTTACGTGCCTTTCAGTGGTGGTCCTACTTCCTATGGCCATTCTTATGGTGAAGTTTCCGTTTAGGGTGGTGTGGGTGAGGAAAATTGAAGGGTTTGAGTTTATCCTATCAAGAAACTCCTTATTGATCCGGTTCAAAGATTCCTTGTTCAACGCACCGGGGTTGAGCCTGAAGCAAACCAAGGTTAATTGCACCGGGGCCATAATTTCAAATCGTTTGTCGTGCTCCAGCCAATTGGCAAAAAGGGCGGCAAGTCTCACGTGTTCACGAACCATGGACCTGATGCCCTCAACGCCGAAAGAACGTATTACGAACCATAGTTTCAATGCCCTGAAACGCCTTCCGAGCTGAATGCCCCAATCGCGGTAGTTCTTTACTCGGTTGTCGGCGGCGGTTTTTAAGTATTCTGGCTTCATCTCGAACGCTTGCACCAACATTGCAGGGTTGCTCACGAAATAAGCTGAGCAGTCGAAGTTGGTGAGCATCCACTTGTGTGGGTTGAAAACCAATGAATCCGCTTTTTCGATTCCCATCATGGATCGCCGCAATTCCGGAGCGATAGCCGCCGTGCCGGCAAAGGCAGCATCTACGTGCAACCATAGGTTGTACCTCTTGCAAATACTTGCAATTTCATCTACCGGATCCATAGCCATACTAGAAGTGCTTCCCACTGCTGCCACCACGCATATTGGCAAAAAACCATCTGCCAAATCTCGCTCTATTGCCCCCACGAGGTCTTCCGGTAACATTGCAAACGAATTGTCAGTGCCAATCAATATAAGGTTATCGCTGCCCAATCCTGCAATTTTTACAGCCTTTTCGATGCTTGAGTGGGCTTCGGTTGAGGCATAAACCCGCATCGCGGCCTCAATTCCTTTCTTGTTTGATTGCAGTTTGGTTGCCTTTTCCCTTGCCGAAATCAAGGCTGCCAAGGTGGCCGTCGATGCCGTGTCTTGAATAACTCCGGCAAAATGTTTCGGCAGCCCAATCATTTGCCGCAGCCAGTCCATTACTCGCTCTTCCAACTCTGTTGCGGCAGGTGAAGTTTGCCAGCTCATACATTGTGCGCCCAACCCAGCCGTAAGAATTTCGGCAAGCACTGATGCAGGGCTGTTGTTGGCAGGGAAGTAAGCCATCCAACCCGGGTGTTGCCAATGTGTTATGCCGGGAAATACGATCTGTTTGAAATCCTGAAAAATATCTTCCATACTCTCTCCATTCTCTGGAGGCGATTTGGGCAGTTGCCTGCTGATATCTCCAGGCAAAACATCAGGTTTTACCTGGTATTGCTCGATGTTTTGAAAGTAATTGGCCACCCAATCAATAAAATCGTACCCGTATTTGCGAAAGTTTTCAATATCCATTTGTTAATTGTTACTGGTGATTGGCAGAAAATTAGAAATTGGGAGTTAGGAGGCGGTAGTAATAGCCAGAAGCTTATCTGTTTCTATTTGTGAAAATAGCAGTGTCAACCAGTCCTTATGCCCCAAAAATGGGAGTTAAGGTCGATGTTAATCGCCAATTGCTAAACCTCAAGTTGTCAGTTACAATTACTCCACCAACGTTATAACTTTTCCTCAAAGAAATCATCGGTAAAGTTAAGCAAAAAAACCTTTTTAGTTGCTCTTGTTATTGCGGTGTAAAGCCATCGAAGGTAAGCTATATCAGGTTTTGGATCTTTGAGGTACGGCATCTCCACCAAAACGTTTTCCCACTGCCCGCCCTGCGATTTGTGGCAGGTTATGGAATAAGCAAACTTTACCTGAAGGGCGTTGAAGTGGGGGTTGTTCCTAATTTTAGAAAGCCTGGTCTTCTTGTTTGGAATTTGTTGATAATCCTCTGCCACGGCATCGAAAAGCTTTCTCCTATCTTGTGAGGGTATGGCCGGCGTAGGCGATTCCAGCGTTTGGAGCAAGATTTTTACTTCCAAATCAGGCTCGTCGGGATAATCGAGCATCCTTATTGTAACATCGGCAAAGGTGAACCCGTAAATCTCTTCAATCTTGGCAATTCTTTTGATCTCAATAATGTCGCCATTGGCAATGAAACCCACTTCACTCTCAGTATCCAACCAGTAATAATTGTTTTGGACTACCATTAAAAGGTCACCTGTATTTATCCTATCTTCCCTGAATAGGACCCTATTTCGGATGAATTGGTTGTAAAGGTTTGTTCTTTTGTTTGAGTTGCAAATAATTATTGACTCTTCCAATTCGCGGCCTGCAAAAAGGTCGTTAACCACATCGGCAGCTTCTTGCCCTGCAACTCTCCTAAAGTCGGGCAAACCCTTTGATTTTAGCTTTGGAAAGCCTTTTACCTTATTTTCAATAATTTCTCTCAAATGGGTGGCATTAAACAGGATTCCGCTCCCCTCGGCTTGCCTCACCACATCTTTTAGTTCGTATTCGGTAATTCTTTCGAAAAGCTTATGTTTGAGGATATTTAGGTTTAGAGCAGGACTTTGTTCGGTGCCAACGGGCGGCAGCTGTGCAGTATCGCCAATAAAAATCAATCTGCAATTAGCCCCGCATTTTACATATTCGACCAAGTCATCCAAAATGTTAACTCTGTTAAAGATATTTTCGGCATTGTCTTGCCAGGTGGCTATCATTGATGACTCGTCAACCAAAAAAAAGGCATTTCGATAAGTGTTTTTTTGGAGCATCAAACGCTGGGAGCCATCGGGCTGCTGGAAAATCTTGTATATTTTTTTGTGTATGGTATAGGCCTTTTTGCCAGAGTAGCTAGCCAAGACCTTTGCCGCGCGACCTGTTGGTGCCAGCAGCACGGTTTGGCAACCCATCGATGGCAGAAACCTAACGAGGCTACTTACAATGGTAGTTTTGCCGGTTCCGGCATACCCTTTCAATAAGAATGCCTCGTTTGGGTCCTTTCGTTTAATATAACCCGACAGCAGTCGCAGTAATTCAGTTTGGCCAGGGGTGGGAGGGTATGGAAACTCATTCAAAATAGCCTTCGATGTTGTGTCTAGAGTCATAGGCAGGCTAAAATGGATACCCTATACCAAGGTTGAAATTGTAATTTCGAAGGGATTTAAAGTCGTCAACCCATCTTTGTCCTAGTGGTTTGGAAGGGTTTCTGACCGGAACCGCGGCATCAATCCTAAAAATGAAAAATTGGAAGTCCATCCTAAGGCCAATGCCAACACCCAAGGCAATTTCATTGGCAAATCTGTTGAGTTTGAATTCACCCCCATTGAAATCTTGATTCTCGTTCAAGAACCAAACGTTGCCGGCATCGGCGAAAAATGCCCCCCTGAAGAATTTGTAAATGGGAAATCTGTACTCGAGATTGGCTTCCAGCCTTATGTCGCCAAACCTATCGAACCTTAAGTCGTTTGCTGCCTCGGCACTTCCCGGCCCGAGGGTATAAATACGCCAAGCCCTGATGCTATTTGCGCCACCGCTATAAAAACTCTTTACAAATGGAAGCACCTCTGAATTACCAAAAGGCACACCTATTCCGGTAAACAATCGCATAGCCAACCCGCTTCTTTCGCTAAATAATTTATTGTACCTTATATCCACCTCGGTTCTAACAAATTGAGCATAAGGTCTTCCGAAAAGAGTGCTCTTGCCATCTTCGTTTATTCCACCAAACAACCAGTTAGCCGGAAACAAAAAGGGTGAGGGCAGCTCGATGTTTCCGCGAAGAAAAAAGAAATCGGTTAGTCGGCCTGGTATCTGGGTATTGTAAATTAGCGAATACCTCGAGCCAACTGTCAGTAAATTTTTGTACCTGCTTGCCAGAAGAGGGTTGTTTAACGATTCGAGCCAATCGCTAAATTCCCTGTCCATCGAAATTCTTATGGAGCCCAGGTCCAAAAAACTCAAGTAATGCCTCAACCTTGATGACTGGCTCCACTCGAATTCCTGCATTGCGTTGAGCGAGTACCGCGTGTATGATGGCCTGTGCCTGTAGTTGAAACCCACAATTATGGAGCTTGTTGGCCTGGCAGTTTTTGGGATCTTTACCAATGAAAGTGGTGCTACTAAATGCGGGATTTCCAAAGAAGCTTCGGTGCCGAATTCGAAGGTGTGGAATAACCTTTCCACCCCGTCAGATTTTCTCTGTCCAAAAATGGTCATTTCGGTAGCACCTTTAAGCCTTAACGTTAACCTCTCCGCTCCGCCAAAAAGGTTTCGGTTTGCAAATAGCAGGTTGGCTGCCAAACCCTGATTGCCTGAGGTGTTAAATCCCTCTGCTTCAATGGTAAAAGAGTTTGTCGGGAAGGGTGCTAGTTGAATTCTAACATCTATTGTTCCCAGCGAGTCAGTTGATTTGCTGGTTTCTCGAAATAGAAGATTTATGAACCTGAAATTCCTAATTCGATTAAGAAGGTTATATGTCAAGTCAGCCTTGGTGGCGTCAAATGGCTCCCCCGATTTAATTGGGATATTTCCGGCAATGATATTCGGGCGCACTCGCATAGGCTTCTCGTGCACGAAATGGTATTTATAACCTGGTTCACCCTTATGTGGAACAAATACCGTTGTATCGGTCAGTCCTTCGTAACCCCTGAAAGGGCTCACGTCAGGAAACACATAAACATTGTCAATAAAAAACTTACGGTGCCTTTGA
>CAZUWF010000017.1:0-46151 GCA_964624065.1 uncultured Bacteroidales bacterium | reverse complement strand
TAGCTCATCCGGTAGAGCGACAGCCTTCCAAGCTGTAGGTGGCGGGTTCGAGTCCCGTTTTCCGCTCTCGGTTTTTCGCCGACGTAGCTCAGGGGTAGAGCGTTTCCTTGGTAAGGAAGAGGTCACGGGTTCAATTCCCGTCGTCGGCTCAACCCCGTTAAATTTTAGAATTTATCCTTTATTACAATTTTAAAACACCTGCAAAAAAATGGCAAAAGCAAAATTTGAACGCAACAAACCGCACGTAAACGTTGGTACCATTGGTCACGTTGACCACGGTAAAACCACCCTTACCGCTGCGATTACACAAATCCTAGCCGCAAAAGGCCTTTCCGAAGTTCGTTCGTTCGATTCTATCGACAACGCTCCCGAGGAAAAAGAAAGAGGTATTACCATCAACACCGCCCACGTTGAGTACTCAACTGCATCGCGTCACTATGCTCACGTTGACTGCCCCGGCCACGCCGACTACGTTAAAAATATGGTTACCGGTGCGGCCCAGATGGACGGCGCGATTTTGGTAGTTGCCGCCACTGACGGTCCCATGCCCCAAACCCGCGAGCACATACTTCTGGCTCGCCAAGTAGGTGTACCCCAATTGGTGGTTTTCATGAACAAGGTTGACTTGGTTGACGACGAAGAACTTCTTGACCTGGTTGAGATGGAAATTCGGGATCTACTTACATTTTACCAATTTGATGGAGACAACATTCCCGTTATCCGTGGTTCAGCCCTTGGTGGACTAAACAACGAGCCAAGTTGGGTAGGCAAGATCGAAGAACTTATGGACGCAGTTGACAATTGGATCCCACTGCCGTTGCGTGCAGTTGATAAGGATTTCTTGATGCCTGTTGAAGATGTTTTCTCAATCACCGGCCGTGGCACCGTTGCCACCGGTAGAATCGAAACAGGGGTTATCAACTCTGGCGACCCAGTCGAAATCATAGGTATGGGTGCCCAGAAGCTCAAATCGGTAGTAACAGGTGTTGAGATGTTCCGCAAGATCCTCGACCGCGGTGAAGCTGGCGACAACACAGGTCTTCTTTTGAGGGGTATTGACAAAAACGAAATTACCCGTGGTATGGTAATTTGCAAGCCAGGTTCTGTAAAGCCACATATGAAATTCAAAGCTGAGGTTTACGTACTTAAGAAAGAAGAAGGCGGACGCCACACTCCTTTCCACAACAAGTACCGCCCGCAGTTCTTCTTCCGCACTACTGACGTAACGGGCGAAATCTACCTACCGGAGGGTGTTGAGATGTGTATGCCTGGCGATAACCTTACCGTTACCGTAAACCTTATTGCAGAAGTGGCAATGAGCAAGGGCCTTAGGTTTGCGATTCGCGAAGGCGGCCGCACAGTAGGAGCCGGACAAGTAACCGAAATTTTAGATTAAAGTTTGTAATAAAGGGGAGCGATTGGAGTCTTTTTCATGAGCTCCCCTTTTTCAAACGGGTGTAGCTCAATTGGTAGAGTAGCGGTCTCCAAAACCGTTGGTTGAGGGTTCGATTCCTTCCACCCGTGCAAAAAAATTGCATTAGTAATGATAAAAAAAATTAGAGCCTATGTCGGCGAAACCTACGATGAATTAATCAACAAAGTTTCCTGGCCTTCTTGGAGCGAACTGCAAGGCAGTGCTGTAGTGGTGTCCATTGCTTCCCTAATAATCGCAATCGTGGTTTACTTGATGGATACGAGCATTAGCACCGTTCTAAGAAACATTTACCGTCTCTTTTTGTAATTTGGTTTTTTCGTTTTGCCAGAATTGTAGATCTCTTGATTTTCAAAAATCAACAAAACGAACAAATCAGTTAAAGCCTTCTGCGTAAGTATGAGCGAACAGGTAAAAAAATGGTATGTAGTGCGCGCAATTAGTGGCGGCGAAAAAAAGGTTAAGAAATTGATCGAGAGTGAGATTTCTCGCAACAACTTGCACGATTACATATCGCAAGTACTTATTCCAACCGAGAAAGTGTATCAGATACGCAAGGGAAAAAAAATTAGCGCCGAGCGCAATTATTTTCCCGGATACGTTTTGATAGAAGCAGCCTTGGTTGGAGAAATTCCTCACATTATCAAGAATGTTCCTGGGGTTGTGGGTTTCTTGGGCTCTAAGTTAGAACCAGTTCCCCTTCGACCTAACGAAGTCAATCGCATCTTGGGTAAAGTTGACGAGTTGGCAAGCAAGGAAGAAGAAATGAACATTCCTTACATTGTGGGTGAAACCGTGAAGGTAATAGACGGCCCTTTTAACAGCTTTTCTGGTGTTATCGAAGAAGTGAACGAAGAGAAGAAGAAACTTAAGGTGATGGTCAAGATCTTTGGAAGAAAAACCCCGTTGGAGCTGACCTTCATGCAGGTTGAGAAAGAATAAGGGTTTTGTTACGAGCTTTTATTTCAACAGGCTTGAAGTATTTCGATCTCCTTACTTGAAAAAAAAATCGAAAAATGGCAAAAGAAATTAGTGCATTAATCAAACTACAAGTCAAAGGTGGAGCTGCAAATCCTTCGCCCCCGATAGGACCCGCCTTGGGTTCAAAGGGTGTGAACATTATGGAATTTTGCAAGCAGTTCAACGCGCGAACCCAGGATAAGGCCGGAAAAATTATTCCTGTCGTAATCACGGTTTACAAGGACAAATCCTTTGAATTTATTACCAAGACTCCCCCGGTTGCAGTGCAATTGCGAGAGGTTGCAAAAATCAAGTCGGGTTCTGCCGAACCCAACAGGACAAAGGTTGCAACAATAACTTGGGCCCAAGTTAGGGAAATCGCCGAATCAAAAATGCCCGACCTGAACTGCTTTACCGTTGAATCGGCCATCGAAATGGTTGCCGGTACTGCACGAAGCATGGGTATAAGGGTGCGTGGAGAGAAATCATAATGCATACCCTTTTATCCAAGCAAGAAATTTGGCATAAATTAACTTAAAGCTTAACGTAATCGAGAAATGGCAAAATTAACAAAAAACCACAAGGAAGCTTTAGCTAAGTTTGATAACAATGCGGTTTACCCCTTGACCGAAGCGATCGGAATCGTCAAAAAGATTTCATACACCAAGTTTGACCCCTCAGTTGACCTGAACATCAGGCTTGGAGTGGATCCTCGCAAGGCAAACCAGATGGTTAGGGGTGTTGTGTCCCTACCACACGGTACTGGTAAAACCGTGAGAGTTCTCGTACTTTGTACTCCCGATAAGGAAGACGAAGCTAAGAATGCCGGTGCTGATTACGTTGGCCTGGATGAATACATTGAAAAGATCAAGGGTGGATGGACTGACATTGACGTGGTTATTACCACTCCAAATGTTATGGCCAAGGTTGGTGCCTTGGGAAGAATACTCGGACCTCGAGGCCTAATGCCAAACCCCAAAACTGGTACCGTTACCATGGATGTTGGAAAAGCGGTTGAAGAGGTAAAGGCCGGTAAGATCGACTTCAAGGTTGACAAGTATGGTATTGTTCATGCGGCAATCGGAAAATTGTCGTTTGACAACGAAAAACTTCATGACAACGCCAAGGAATTAATCCAGACCATCATCAGGTTGAAACCCGCCGCGGCCAAGGGAACTTATTTGAAAAGCATTTTCATATCAAGCACCATGAGCCCTGGGCTTCAAGTTGATACCAAATCAGTTACAATTTAAAATCAGGTGAATTTCACCTTATTGATACCGGAATAATATGAAAAAAGCAGAAAAATTTCAGATTATCGAATCACTTACCGATACCCTAAAGGGTAACGAATTCGTTTACTTGGCCGATACTTCTGACCTAAATGCTGAATCTGTAAGCAGGCTCAGGAGGCTTTGCTACAGACGTAATGTAAAAATGCAGGTAGTGAAGAATGCCTTGCTGCGCAAAGCAATGGAAGCCAGCGAAAAGGATTTCGCTCCGTTGTTCGACGTGCTAAAGGGACACACTACCCTTATGACAGCCGATACGGGAAAGACTCCTGCACAACTCATCAAGGAGTTTCGCAAGACCAGCCCAAAACCAATTTTGAAAGGTGCCTACATTCAGGAGGCCTACTACGTTGGTGATGATCAACTTGATGCCCTGGTCGCCCTTAAATCAAAGGACGAACTATTGGGCGAACTAATCGGACTGTTACAATCACCCGCCAAAAATGTTATCTCCGCCCTAAAATCGGGAGGGAATACCATTGCCGGCGTTCTCAAAACGCTATCCGAGAAGGAAGCATAAAACCAAAAGCAAACCACATCTTTTAAAACTATTAAACTTTAATAAAAATGGCAGATTTGAAAGCTTTCGCAGAACAATTGGTTAATCTAACCGTAAAAGAGGTTAATGAATTGGCAAAAATTTTAAAGGACGAGTATGGTATAGAGCCAGCTGCCGCAGCACCAGTTGCTGTTGCCGCGGTGGCCACTGAAGCCGCTGTTGTTGAAGAACAAACTGAATTTGATGTAATCTTGAAGTCAGCTGGTGCGGCCAAGCTTGCAGTGGTTAAGCTCGTAAAAGAACTTACCAGCCTTGGCCTTAAGGAAGCCAAGGAACTTGTTGATGCAGCACCCAAGGCAATCAAAGAAGGTATTTCTAAGGACGAAGCCGAATCCCTTAAGGCTCAGCTCGAAGAAGCTGGTGCTGAGGTAGAAGTTAAGTAAACTTCACTGTTCCTTTGAAGATTAGACTTCTGCCGGGCAAATCGCCTCGCAGCAGAAGTCTAATCTTCGTTGCTGTTTATTTTCTTTTGTTTTTCGTAACTCAAACACCCCGAAACCTTGGCAGCAAAAATTAAAAAAACCGACAGGGTAAACTTTTCTAAAGTAACCAATAGATTCGACTACCCTGATTTTCTCGAAATTCAACTCAAGTCCTTTCAAGATTTTTTCCAGCTAGAAACAATTCCCGAAAACCGTAAGAATGAAGGACTTTTCAAGGTTTTTAGCGAAAATTTTCCAATTAGTGATGCTAGGAATAACTTTGTCCTCGAATTCCTGGATTACTTCATCGACCCCCCGAAGTATTCGATCGAAGAATGCATCGAACGTGGTTTGACCTATTCAGTTCCACTTAAGGCCAAACTTAAGCTGTACTGCACGGATCCTGAGCACGAGGACTTCGAAACAATTATTCAAGACGTTTACCTTGGTCTTATTCCGTATATGACCCCCAAAGGTACATTTGTGGTTAACGGGGCCGAACGAGTAGTGGTGTCTCAGTTACATAGGTCACCAGGTGTATTCTTTGGCACAAGCACCCACAGTAACGGAACGCAAATTTACAGCGCCCGTATTATTCCTTTCAAAGGATCTTGGATTGAATTTGCCACGGATATCAACAACGTGATGTACGCCTACATTGACCGCAAGAAAAAACTTCCGGTTACTACCCTCCTTAGGGCGTTTGGTTACGAAACCGACAAGGATATCCTTGAGATTTTTGGCCTGGCTGATGAGGTAAAAGTTAGCAAAACAGGTTTGAAAAAGTTTGTTGGTCGAAAACTCGCCGCCAGGGTATTGCGCACCTGGAGCGAGGACTTTGCCGATGAAGATACCGGTGAAGTTGTTTCAATCGAACGAAACGAAGTGGTTGTTGACCGCGAGGTTGTTCTTGAAAACCACCACCTTGACATGATAGTAGATTCTGGCGCAAAAACAATTATCCTTCACAGAGAAGAGATAAATGTTAATGATTTTGCCTTGATTTACAATACATTACAAAAAGATACATCCAATACCAGAAAGGATGCCGTTGAATTCATCTACAGGTTGCTGCGAAGTGCCGATCCACCCGACGACGAAACAGCACTAAGCCTTGTCGAGAAACTATTCTTCTCAGACAAGAGGTACGACCTTGGCGATGTCGGTAGGTATAGGATCAACAAGAAGTTGAACCTCGATACTCCCGACGAGATTAGGGTTCTCACAAAGCAAGATGTAATTTCGATAGTTAAATACCTCATTGAGCTCGTCAATGCCAAGGCCGAGGTTGATGACATCGATCACCTGAGCAACCGTAGAGTGCGCACGGTGGGTGAGCAACTTTACGCCCAGTTTGGCGTGGGTCTTGCAAGAATGGCTCGCACAATTCGCGAAAGAATGAACGTTCGCGATAACGAGGTTTTTGCCCCAACTGACCTTATTAATGCCAAAACCCTCTCCTCGGTTATCAATTCTTTTTTCGGAACAAACCAGCTCTCGCAGTTTATGGATCAGACCAATCCATTGGCAGAGCTTACACACAAAAGGAGGATGTCGGCTCTGGGTCCTGGTGGCCTTTCGAGAGAACGGGCCGGTTTCGAGGTTCGCGACGTTCACTTTACCCACTATGGCCGATTGTGTACAATAGAAACTCCAGAAGGTCCTAATATTGGTCTTATTTCCTCCCTTTGCGTTTTTGCAAAAGTCAACAACCTTGGTTTTATCGAAACACCATATTTCACTGTTAAGGAAGGAAAGGTTGACTTCAAGCAACCCATCTACCTTTCGGCTGAGGAGGAAGAGTCAAAACTGATAAGCCAGGCAAATATGCCTCTTAAAGGAGATGGCCATTTTGCACAAGATTTTGTTAAAATCCGCTACCAGGCCGATTATCCTATTGTTGAGCCAGATAAGATTGACTTGATGGACGTGGCCCCCAACCAAATTGCCTCAATTGCCGCCTCTTTGATCCCGTTTCTGGAACACGACGATGCAAACAGGGCATTGATGGGAAGCAATATGATGCGTCAGGCTGTACCCCTTCTCAACCCTGAAGCCCCCATCGTGGGCACGGGATTGGAAAAAAATGTTGCCGCTGATTCCAGGGTATTATTAAACTCCGAAGGTGAGGGAATCGTAGAGTATGTTGATGCAAATCAGATCATAATACGTTATTCGAGAAGCGAGGAAGAAAAGCTTGTAAGCTTCGAGGACGATGTTCGAACCTATACCCTTCAGAAATTCCACAAGACAAATCAAAATACGTGCCTTAACCTTAGGCCAGTTGTAAGGAAAGGCGAAAAAATAACCAAAGGGCAACTACTCTGCGAGGGTTATGCAACCAAGGATGGTGAGCTCGCCCTAGGACGAAATCTCAAAGTTGCATTCATGCCTTGGAAAGGTTACAATTTCGAAGATGCAATCGTGATTTCCGAAAAAGTTGTTAAGGATGATATTTTTACTTCGATCCACATTGAAGAGTTCTCGCTTGACGTTAGGGACACCAAAAGGGGAGTTGAGGAACTTACTTGTGACATTCCCAATGTTTCTTCCGAAGCTATCAAAGATCTTGACGAGTATGGACTTATCAGGATAGGTGCAGAGGTAAACGAGGGAGATATTCTAATAGGGAAAATAACACCCAAAGGCGAAACCGACCCAACTCCAGAAGAAAAACTACTTAGGGCTATTTTTGGGGATAAGGCCGGCGATGTGAAGGATGCTTCATTGAAAGCTCCACCTTCAACCAAGGGCGTGGTGGTTAATAAGAAGTTGTTCTCGGTTTTCGTTAAGGATCGAAAAGCAAAGTCTAAAGATAGGGCTGTTGTTGAGGAACTTGATGATAAATTCAACAAGGAAGTTTTTGAGCTTAGGGGCAAGCTAATTGATAAGCTGGTTATCCTGGTTAGCGGTAAAACATCTCAAGGTGTCAGGAATAACCTTAAGGAGGATGTAATCCCCAAAGGTTCAAAGTTTTCTCAAAAATTGCTTACTTCTGTTGATTTTACAAGCATAACCCCACAGAATTGGACTAACGATTCGGACGTAAATGAATTGATCAAGGATCTATTACACAATTACCAAATCAAGTACAAGGACATCCTTGGTCTTTACAACCGTAAAAAGTTTACTGCCACCGTGGGCGATGAACTTCCGGCGGGTATTGTTCAGCTAGCCAAAATCTACCTGGCCAAGAAGCGGAAGTTGAAGGTTGGTGACAAAATGGCGGGCCGCCACGGTAACAAGGGTATTGTTGCCCGGATAGTTAGGGAGGAAGACATGCCATTCCTTGAGGATGGCACTCCAGTTGACATTGTTCTTAACCCCCTTGGCGTACCTTCAAGGATGAACTTGGGCCAGATTTATGAAACAGTGCTCGGTTGGGCTGGCAAGGAACTTGGATTGAAGTTCGCCACCCCGATTTTCGATGGTGCTCACATTGACCAAATCAACGAATACATGAAAAAGGCTGGTCTGCCCGAAAACGGTAAAGTTTTCCTTTACGATGGAGGTACCGGGGAAAGATTTGACCAGCCAGCCACCGTGGGTGTTATCTATATGCTCAAGCTAGGCCATATGGTTGATGATAAGATGCACGCCCGTTCAATAGGACCCTATTCTCTTATTACCCAACAACCTCTGGGTGGTAAGGCTCAGTTTGGTGGTCAGCGTTTTGGGGAGATGGAGGTTTGGGCTCTGGAGGCATTTGGTGCAGCAAATATTCTTCAAGAAATTCTTACGGTTAAGTCGGACGATGTCATAGGACGTGCAAAGGCTTACGAGGCAATCGTAAAGGGTGAGAACATGCCTACACCAGGTGTACCGGAATCATTCAACGTACTGGTTCACGAATTGAGAGGACTAGGTCTGAATGTTAAATTTGAGTAGCCTCCCTTTGCCAGGAGAGGTATTCCTCAACCGGGTATTTTAATCGATTTATTGAAAATCTCATAAAATAAAAATAAATGGCTTTTAGAAAAGAATCCAACGTAAAAAGCAACTTTTCGACCATTACCATCAGCCTGGCATCGCCAGAGTCAATGCTGGAAAGGTCGAATGGCGAGGTGCTAAAGCCTGAAACTATAAACTACCGTACCTACAAGCCAGAGCGTGATGGTTTGTTCTGCGAAAGAATTTTTGGACCAGTAAAGGATTGGGAATGTCACTGCGGGAAATACAAGCGGATCCGTTATAAAGGAATAGTTTGCGATAGATGCGGAGTTGAAGTTACGGAGAAGAAAGTTCGCCGAGAACGTATGGGACACATTAAGCTTGTGGTTCCGGTTGCCCACATTTGGTTTTTCCGCTCACTACCCAACAAAATAGGCTACCTTTTGGGAATTCCAACCAAAAAGCTCGACCAGGTTATTTATTACGAAAGGTACATAATCATTAATCCTGGCATAAAAACAGGCGATTGGAATGCACTTGATTTAATCAGCGAGGACGAGTACTTCGATATCATGGAGTCGTTGCCACCAGAAAACCAAATGCTTGACAACGACCATCCTGATAAGTTTATTGCCAAAATGGGTGCTGATGCCCTCAAAGATCTTATCGATAGAATTGACCTTGATCAAGCTTCCTACGAACTAAGACACAAGGCCAATACAGAGACATCGCAGCAGAGAAAGGCTGATGCCTTGAAAAGGTTACAGGTTATTGAAGCTTTTCGCGATTCAAAAAAAGTTATTGACAATAATCCGCAGTGGATGATACTTGAAGTTATTCCGGTAATTCCACCAGAGCTGCGCCCATTGGTGCCACTTGATGGAGGAAGGTTTGCCACCAGCGATCTCAACGATCTGTATAGAAGGGTGATAATACGCAATAACCGCTTGAAAAGGCTTTTGGAAATAAAGGCACCAGACGTTATCTTGCGCAACGAGAAGAGGATGCTTCAGGAAGCCGTTGACTCACTTTTTGACAATTCAAGAAAAGCCAACGTTGTAAAAACCGAATCAAACAGGCCCTTGAAATCTCTGAGCGACAGCCTGAAGGGCAAGCAAGGTCGCTTCCGTCAAAACCTCCTTGGCAAGAGGGTCGATTACTCGGCACGTTCGGTAATCGTGGTTGGTCCAGAACTGAAGCTTCACGAGTGTGGTATTCCAAAGGAAATGGCCTCGGAGTTGTTCAAGCCCTTCGTAATCCGCAAAATGCTTGAAAGGGGAATAGTAAAAACTGTTAAATCGGCCAAAAAGATCGTTGACCGCAAAGATCCTGTGGTTTGGGACATTTTGGAAAATGTCCTTAAGGGGCACCCCGTTCTCCTAAACCGTGCCCCCACGCTTCACCGTTTGGGTATCCAGGCATTCCAGCCAAAGCTCATCGAAGGAAAAGCAATCCAGCTACACCCATTGGTTTGCACCGCCTTTAACGCCGACTTTGACGGTGACCAGATGGCCGTTCACGTTCCACTTGGCAATGCAGCCATACTCGAGGCCCAGATGCTAATGCTGGCCTCGCACAACATTCTAAACCCTGCAAACGGCGCCCCCATAGCAGTACCCTCGCAGGATATGGTGCTTGGCCTTTACTACATGACAAAGGCAAGGCCCAATACCCCAGAGCACCCTGTTAAGGGAGAGGGTTCGGTTTTTTATGGTCCCGAAGAGGTAATTATTGCATACAACGAAAAGGCGGTGGACCTTCATGCCAATATCAAGGCAAGGGTAACTGTTAGAGAAAAGAACGAACTCATAACAAAGGTAATTCCAACTACGGTAGGTAGGGTTTTGTTTAACCAGGTTATTCCAAAAGAATGCGGCTTTATCAACCAGTTACTTACCAAAAGGGTTTTGAGGGATGTTATTGGCGATATCCTTAATCTAACCGGAATTTCGCGAACATCTCAATTTTTGGACGATATCAAGGATCTTGGATTCCAGATGGCTTTCAAGGGTGGTTTGTCATTTAACCTTGGCGATATTTTCATTCCAGAAGAAAAGAAGATTCTTATTGACCAAGCCAATGAACAGGTTGAGGAGGTTCGATCAAACTTCAATATGGGTTTCATTACACCCAAGGAACGTTACAACCAAATAATTGACATTTGGACTCATACCAATGCTCGGCTAACCAAGGTTTTGATTGACAAGACCACCGCTGATAGGCAGGGCTTCAACCCGGTTTTCATGATGCTCGATTCCGGTGCAAGGGGCTCCAAGGAGCAGATTCGACAGCTATCGGGTATGAGGGGTCTTATGGCCAAGCCCCAGAAATCGGGTGCCAAGGGTAACGAGATTATCGAAAACCCCATTTTGTCAAACTTTAAGGAGGGACTTTCGGTACTAGAGTATTTTATATCTACCCACGGTGCGCGTAAAGGTCTTGCTGATACTGCCCTGAAAACCGCCGATGCTGGTTACCTTACACGTAGGCTTGTTGACGTTGCACAAGACGTGATTGTTACAGAGCCCGACTGCGGTACCCTGAGGGGCTTGACTGCCACTGCTTTGAAAAATAACGAGGAGACGGTCGAACAACTTTACGATAGGATTTTGGGCCGTACTGCCCTTCACAACATTTATCATCCTTCAACCTCCGAATTGATTGTTAAGGCGGGAGAAGAGATTACCGAGGATGTTGCAAAGTTGATCGAAGAATCACCAATTGAAGCTGTGGAAATTCGGTCAGTACTTACCTGCGAGTCAAAGCACGGTGTCTGTGCAAAATGTTACGGACGCAACCTTGCTACAGGCAGGATGGTTCAAAAAGGAGAGGCTATCGGTGTCATTGCAGCCCAATCCATCGGCGAGCCCGGTACCCAGCTCACTCTTAGAACTTTTCACGTTGGGGGTATCGCCTCCAACATAGCCTCTGCTTCAAAGATTAATGCCAAGTATTCGGGTATTCTTGAAATTGACGAATTGAGGGCTGTTTCGCATACTTCTTCTGAGGGCCAATCGTTCTTCGTGGTTATTGGACGTTCTGCAGAGATGCGAATTGTTGACAAGAACAGTCGTATAGTGCTAACCAGCCAGCACATTCCCTACGGAGCAAACCTGTATTTTCAATCAGGTCAAGAGGTTGAAAGTGGGCAATTGATCTGCGAATGGGATCCTTATAATGCCGTTATCATTTCGGACTCGGCGGGTAAGGTTGTTTTCAACAATATGATTGAAGGAATTACCTACCGCACTGACTCTGACGAGCAAACTGGCTACTACGAAAAGGTAATTATAGAAACCAGAGATAGGGCAAAAAACCCATCAATTAGCATAGTTGACGAGTCGGGTGAATTGCTGCGTACCCTCGATATGCCTGTTGGAGCGCACATTGTTGTTGCCGATGAGCAGGAAATTGCCGCCGGTAAAACCATTGCCAAGATCCCGAGGGCATTTGGCAAATCGGGCGACATCACCGGAGGTCTTCCAAGAATAACTGAACTATTCGAAGCCCGTAACCCGAGCGATCCTGCCATAGTATCAGAGATTGATGGGGTTGTTTCCTTTGGAAAGAAGATCAAGAGGGGCAACAGGGAGGTAGTAATCACCTCCAAAACAGGAGACGAAAAACGTTACCTTATTCCTCTAACCAAGCAAATTCTAGCCCAAGAGAACGATTTTGTGAAGGCCGGGATTCCTCTTTCTGATGGTCCAATTACCCCAGCCGACATCCTAGCAATCAAAGGCCCAACTGAGGTTCAAGAGTATATCGTAAACGAGGTTCAGGAAGTTTACCGCTTGCAGGGTGTTAAAATTAACGACAAGCATTTCGAAGTTATTGTAAGACAGATGATGCGCAAGGTTACAGTTGAAGATCCGGGCGACACCTCATTCCTTGAGGATGACATCGTTAACAGGATAGACTTCATCGAAGAGAATGATAATATATTTGGTATGAAGGTTGTAGTGGATCCCGGTGATTCAAATCTAAAACCAGGGCAAATCATAACCTTCAGGAAGCTTCGCGACGAAAACTCCCAACTGAAAAGGAGAGATAAAAAGCTTGTGGTTGCGCGGGATGCAAGGGGGGCAACAGCTCACCAACAGCTGCAAGGAATCACCAAGGCCTCGCTCCAAACAAAGAGTTTCATCTCCGCCGCATCATTCCAAGAAACCACAAAGGTATTGAACGATGCTGCGATTCGTGCCAAAACAGACCTATTGTCGGGCTTGAAGGAGAACGTGATCGTAGGTCACTTGATTCCTGCCGGTACAGGCTTGCGCGAGTACGATAACATCATTGTTGGATCGATGGAGGAATACAACCTACTTGTTGCATCAAAAAAGAAGTAGTATTTAATCATTAAAAAACATAATAAGATGTCTGACAACCAAATGCCTGACAATCAAATAAACATTGAACTTGGCGAAGATGTTGCCGATGGTATCTATTCTAACCTTGCCATAATAACCCACTCAAACTCGGAGTTCGTGGTTGACTTTGTAAGGATGATGCCTGGGGTTCCGAAGGCAAAAGTTAAATCAAGGATAGTACTTACGCCCCAGCACGCCAAACGGCTTATGAAGGCTCTCAAAGACAATATTTCCAAGTACGAATCTGCACACGGCCCCATAAAGGATGTGGGCGATTTTCCCGGAATTCCTATGAACTTGGGTGGTCCTACTGCTCAAGCCTAATAAATTAAAGCCGGAAGATTTTCTTTCGGCTTTTTTTAAGTTGACCTAGGATCGGGCATCGTTGGAAGCTTGGCCATTTTTTCAACGGTTAGCGAGGGATGTCCGAATTCCTCTGTGATGGTACCAAGGAGCAGGTAAACCCCGTTTCCCCGAAAGGGGTAGTTTTTTGAAGTGTCGGGAAAGTGAACAGTGTCGAAGAAGTTTCCTTCAAAATCAATGAAGCAACCAAAGTGCATCAGCTCATTCTTTATGGTTCGCACGTATTTGATGGTAACTAGCCATCCTACCATCCTTACTTTCGCGTGCACCTTTTCGATCATTTGATTACCAAGCACATCGCCACGGAAGCTGCTCTTTGCCATATCGAATGGGCTTACAGTTACTGTAAACCCTAGTATCTCCAGCTCGTCGTAGGCTTCCTGAATTGAATCAACCTCTGGGGTGGGGAATTTGAAATTTTTTGATTCGGTGCTGAAAAGCATTGAGCTGGCTTGAGGTTTCTTGTTGAAAATTGTATAAGCTTTCCACATAAGTACCGATTTGGGATGGCCCGTGAAGCGAAAAGCGCCGACCCTAATGAGCAACAAAACCTGCTCGAGGTGCGCTCCGGTGACATTCATAAAATCTTCCAGGCTGGTGAACTGGCCCCTGATCTGGCGTTGCTGGCAAATGGACGTGGCCAATTTGCACTCCATATCCTTAATGTGAACAAAGCCAATGTAGATGTCATGGCCCTTTATGGTTGCGGTGTAGTTGCTGTTGTTTACGCAGGGTAGCTGTATTTTTGCGCCGTATCGCTTGGCCTCGTTAAAGTAAACGGGGCTGTGGTAAAACCCACCGAAGTTGTTTATCACTGCTGTCATGAACTCCAGCGGATAATGCGCCTTCAGGTATAGGCTCTGGTAGCTTTCAACGGCGTAAGAGGCCGAGTGTGCCTTTGAAAATGAATACCCTGCAAAGGATTCTATTTGTCGCCACACCTCTTGTGTTAGCTCATCCGGGTAGCCTTTTTGTCGACAGTTGTCGAAAAACCTGCCGGTTATGCGTTGCATTTCCTTTTTCGATCGATACTTCCCGCTCATTGCCCTTCGCAGCACGTCGGCATCAGCCAGATCAAGTCCTGCAAAGTGGTGGCAGACCTTAATCACGTCTTCTTGATAAACCATCACACCGTAGGTTTCTTTCAACTGCTGTTCCATTACGGGATGAAGGTACTTAAACCCATCGGGCTTGTGAAACCTCTGGATGTATTCCCGCATCATTCCCGATCGTGCAACCCCTGGCCTTATTATGGAACTTGCAGCCACGAGGCTCACGTAATTGTCGCACCTAAGTTTTTTGAGCAGCCCGCGCATTGCAGGACTTTCGACGTAAAAGCAGCCGGTGGTTTCGCCCGAACGCAGCAATGCCTTTACTTTTTCGTCCTTCTTGAATTCAGCTATGCGGTGCACGTCAATTGACTTCTGGCGGTTTTGCCCTACTATATCCACACACTCGTTAATGTGGCCAATGCCTCGTTGGCTAAGTATGTCTATTTTTTCGTACGACAGCTCCTCGGCGGTATACATGTTCCATTGTGTTGTTGGTAGGCCTTTTGGTGGCATATCAAGTGCGGTATATCGGTACAGTGGCTCCTCGCTTATCAACACCCCCCCGGCGTGTATGCTTCTGATGTTGGGAAAATCGGCAATTTTTTCGGCCATTTGCAATATTCGTGCACCTACCTCGTCGGGTTCGCGCCGTACCTCGTGGTATTTCACCAATAGGTCTATCTCGCCCTTTGGCAGGCCCACAACCTTTCCTAGTTCCCGAATGGTTGACCTATCGCGAAAGGTGGTGACCGTGCCCAGCATTGCCACGTGTCCGTGGCCGTAACGCTTGAAAATGTAATCGAGCACCTGGTCGCGTTCCTTCCACGAGTAGTCTATGTCGAAGTCGGGTGGCGAGGTACGCTTGGGATTTATGAAACGCTCGAAGTAAAGGTCGAGCTCAATGGGGTCAACGTCGGTGATGCGCAGGCAGTAGGCCACTATGCTATTGGCGCCGCTACCCCTTCCCACGTGGTAAAAACATCTTGACATGGAGTATCTTATTATGTCCCACGTTATCAGGAAGTACGATGAGAACCCCAGCTTGTCAATCACTTCAAGTTCGTGCAGCACCCTTCGGCGTGCCTCGTTATTGTTGGTGCCGTAGCGGTACACCAGCCCTTCGATAGCGAGTTTTTCGAGGAGTTGCCTGTCATCACTCTTGCTCCCTGTAAACGTTTTCTTGTTTTTCACCTTAGTGAAGTCGAAGTCAATGTTTGATTGATCGAGTATCCTTTGGGCATTTTCAACCAGAACCTCGAAACCCTCGAATGCTTTCTTGACTGCTTCTTCGGGCACAAGAACTTCTTGCCTGCCCGCTATGTTGGCCTCATCCAATAGGGTTAGCAACACGTTGTTGTTTATGGCACGGAGGTGGCGGTGTACTTCGTGATCACTCCCCGAAAGGAAGGTTACCTGATACAAGGCAACCAACTTTTCAGGATTTCGTCGTAGTTCCGATGTTGCCAACCTGTTAAGTTCGCTGGGTTTTATGCCTATGTACTCGTTGGGGCCAAGCTCAATGGATTTCATTCCTTGAAATGGGTATATCACGAAAGTGTCGTTGAGCAGCGGTGGGCGAGGGGGGATGGTCGTACGCGAGATGTTGTGACTGCTGGCAAACTCGTTGATGTTGGCAAAACCCGAATTATTTTTGGCGATAATAATGTACAGCAGCTTGTTTGACTTGCGAAATTCCACTCCAGCCACTGGCTTCATACCGTTGTGGTTGCATAGCTTCACGAACTCGGGCATCGCACTCACGTTGTTTATGTCGGTAAGAGCAAGCGACCGTATGCCAAGCTCCTTGGCCCTGCCAACCAAGTCCTCCGGCGAAATAGTGCCGTATCGCAAGCTGTAGTATGTGTGGCAGTTTAAGAACACGTTGACTGGTCGATTTGCAGATTTTATGGTTAGGGGATGTGAGGATTAGCTGATGTGGTGGTTTGAGAATGTGATGATTTTTAATGGTTAATCATAAACTGTAATTGTTAATGAGAAACTGACTTCTGCATACCCTCGTTCTTGCGCCGAGACACAATGCCTACTGCTTTATGCTTGTTGGTTTTATTGTATTTTTTAATTGTCAATTTCCCATAAACCCATCAACCCCAAACCCCCCTTCCCACTATTCTTTCTCCGTGTTTCAGGCGCATTTTGTCCATTGCTTGGTACAGGTTAACTAGCTGCGGTGTTTCTTCAAAAAGGTCGAGTTGTTGCACGCCGTGCACCAGGCGGCTGAAGTGCACTCCAACGAGCCTTACGAGCATTCGTCGGGTGTATAGTCTCGAAAAAAGTTCCTTGCAAACCGGTATCAAAACGTGGTCGAACGATGTGTAAGGTACTGTTTGTTGCAGCGTGTAGGTGTCGAAGTTGGAGTACCTGACCTTTACCGATACGCAGCCAGTGAGTTGCTGCTTCTTGCGTAGCCTGAAGGCCAGTTTCTCGCACATTTTCACTATGTGGTTTCTCATTGCCTCCACGTCTATTGTATCTATGTCGAACGTAGTTTCTGTACTTATCGACTTGCGCTCGCTCCATTGCTGCACGGGTGCGTTGTCGATGCCGTTGGCGCGCTTCCATATTTCCAGTCCATTCTTTCCGAGCATATTTTCCATCACCTCGGGCGGTATGCGGCTAAGGGTGCCAATGGTGGCTATGCCTATGGTGCGCAACGAGTGGTATGTTTTGGCACCTATCATTGGTATCTTGCGTATTGACAGTGGGTCGAGAAATGGTCTAAGCAAGTTCTTGCCAACCTCTGTTTGTCCATTGGGTTTCGCCTCTCCGGTGGCAATCTTCGATACGGTCTTGTTTACCGACACTCCCATTGAAATGGGTAGCCCGGTTTCTTTTATGATGCACCTCCTCAGCTCGCTAGCCCACTTGTAGCACCCGAAAAACCTATCCATACCCGTTATGTCGAGGTAATGCTCGTCTATTGATGCCTTTTCGAAGGTGGGTGCCTTGTCGGCAATGATTTGGGTAACTAAGTTGGAGTACTTTGAGTAGTTGTGCATATCGCCGCGTATAACTATGGCATCGGAGCAAAGGTTGCGAGCCATTTTCATAGGCATTGCTGAGTGCACCCCAAACATACGCGCCTCGTAACTGCAACTGGCCACCACCCCGCGACCCTCGCTGCCACCGATTATCACGGGCCTGCCAACCAAGCTGCTGTTGTGAAGCCGCTCTACCGACACGAAAAAGGTGTCGAGATCGAGGTGAACTATGGTACGGGGGTCGTTATTCATAAAAAATTTTTACGAAAAAGTTTGTTTTTGATGAAAAATACAATACCTTTGATTAAAATTTAACCAAAAAATTGATTACAATATAATCAAAAATTTTGATTGTTGCAAAAAAACAAAATCATTTGAAAATAATCGACGAATAAATATAGTTACGCTCCGCATTCCGAGACAAGAGAATGTAAAAGGGCCATTTCACCGCAGATAACGCCAAGAACAGCAAACCCAAAGGAACACAAAGATTAAATTTCTTTTAAATATCCAGACGCCACAAATCGCACAACTACGACAACTAAACTCCTCAACCCGTAAACCCGTAAGCTCCCTCAAAAATGAACAAATTCTCCTCAAACATCAAGCTACTACGCAAGCGCCGTGGGCGCACTCAAGACGAGGTGGCCTTCTTGCTGGGTATGAAGCGCCCCACCTTGAGTGGCTACGAAAACAATGTTGCCAGCCCAGGGTTGGAGGCACTATCGCAGTTTTCGAAGTACTTCAACGTGTCAATAGACACCCTCATAAAGGTTGACCTTTCAACGCTACCCGAAAGCCAACTATCGCAACTGGAACGCGGCCTCGACATTTTTATGACCGGCGGCAACATAAGGGTGCTTGCCACTACGGTTGATGGCCGAAACGAAGAAAACATAGAGATGGTTTCAGAAAAGGCCAAGGCCGGCTACCGAACCGGTTTTGCCGATCCGGAGTTCATAAAGGTGCTGCCTACGTTTCAAATGCCTTTCCTCTCAAGGCAGAAGAAATACCGCAGCTTCCAAATTTCGGGCGATAGCATGCTACCCGTACCCGACGGCTCGTGGGTGGTGTGCGAGTTCGTGCAAGACTGGACCACAATTCAAAACAAGTACGCCTACATTGTCAATACCATTGAGGACGGAGTGGTGTTTAAAGTTGCCGAAAACCTCATAGAAACCAGTGGCAAGCTTCGCCTGCACTCGCTAAATCCTGCCTACCTACCTTACGAGGTTAACGTGGCCGACATCAGAGAGGTGTGGAAGTTCGTTAACTACATAAGCAGCGAGTTGCCACCACAAAATACCCCGCTTGACGAAATGGCTCTTAGATTCCAGAAAATGGAAAGGGATTTACAACAACTTAAGAGCAAGGTAGGCAAGTCATCCGTTACGGGTACTACAGGGAGGCTTTTTGATTAGCAATCGTTTGTGATTGTGAAGAGTCATCAGGGGAGAGCGAAGAACGGGGGCGAAAGGTTAAAAGTGGTGGGTAAGACATTAATGAAGGGCGCAGTTCAAATTTCCATCAAAAAAGGTGGAGCCAAATGACCTCACCTCCTTTTTTCATTTTTCGAAAAATTTTGAGTTTAGATTCAAAAACCACCATTTCGCAGTAATGCGTATCAGCTCACCGTGCCTATTTATTATTGGGTCGGGGCTCCATTTTTTCCAAATGGTCCTTTTAGGCCTCGCCTCCCATTTAAGGTAAATGATTACTGATCTTGACCATAAGCCAATCAACCCCTCAAATACTAAACCTTTTCCACCCTAACTACTGTATGCTTAAAGGGAGCGATTTTCGACATCGGGTCAATTTCGCTGCGGGTTAGTTTATTTACTGGGGCTTCATAGAAGTGCCACGGCATAAAGGTTTCTCCCGCAAGTACTTCTTCGTTAACCCTTGCGGTGGTCTCTAACGAACCGCGGGGCGAGGACACTTTTACCCTGTCCCCGTCTTTTATGCCGATATTGAGCGCATCGACGGGATTGATGATAATGTAGGCCTCGTTCACGTAGGAGTTCAAAAGGTCGCTTTTTCGAGACATTGTTGAGGAGTGGTAATGATAGAGCAGCCTTCCGGAGTTGAGCACGAGCGGGAAGCGATTGCAGGGCTCCTCGCTTTGGGACTTGTGGTCAACCGCAAAGATACGTGCTTTGCCCGAAGGGGTGTTGAACCTATCGAGGAATAGGGTGGAGGTGCCCGGGTGGTTTTCATCGGGACATGGCCACTGTATTCCGTGCTTTTCGATGCGCTTGTAGTTGATGCCGCCAAAAATGTGGGCAGCTTTGGCTATTTCATTAAAAATTTCCTCAGGTGATTCGTACCGGCCAATGTCAAAACCCATCCTCCTTGCAATTTCAATGATTATTTGCCAATCTTGCCTGGCTTCTCCGGGAGAGTCAATAGCCTTGCGTAGTCTTAGTACCCTCCTATCGCTGTTTACCACGGTACCGTCCTTCTCGAAAAGTGAGGCTGCTGGTAATATTACGTGAGCGTATTGTGTGGTTTCGGTTTCGAAAATATCTTGCATCACAATGAACTCCATTTTTTCCAGCGCTTCGATGGTGTGATGCTGGTTGGGATCCGTTATCACAGGGTTCTCGCCCATAATGTACATGGCCTTGACTTTGCCTTGGTGTGCGGCATCAATAATTTCAATGGTTGTAAGGCCTGGAAGTGGGTCTAGATCATCTAAAGGCACGCTCCAGATTTCGGCCATTTTCCTACGGTTTTCCTGATTGGTTACTGGTATGTAGCCTGGATAGTTTAATGGGCTCGCGCCCACATCGGTAGCCCCCTGAACATTGTTTTGTCCGCGTGGAGGGTTGATACCACAAAGTTCCTTGCCTATGTGTCCGGTAATCAAACACATATTAATTAGGGAGAAAACATTGTTGGTACCGGTGGTCTGCTGGCTCAAACCCATACCCGTTGCAATCATTGCGGTTGACGCGGTGGCATACATTTTGGCGGCCTCGTAGAGTTTGTGGGCTGGCACGCCTGTAATCTCAAAAGTCTTTTCGGGAGTGTACTTGGCTGAAAGTTCCTTGAGATTTTTAAAGGCATCCATACCATCCTCAACCCTTGTCTTTATGAAATTATGGTCAATCCAATCGTTTTCAATTATTATGTTAATCATTCCGTTAAGGAGTGCCACATCGGTTGCCAACTTGGGTTGCAGCCAGATGTCGGCATACCTTACCAAAGGTGTCCACTTGGGATCTATCAGAATTATTTTCTGCCCTTTTGCCTTCCCGCGTTTCACGTAGGTGGCTGTAATCGGGTGGGTTTCAATTATGTTGTTGCCGGTAACCAGCAGGCAGTCTGTGGTTTCGAAATCTTCAATGGAGTTGCTTCCCGCCCCATCGCCAAAGGATTTTAGCATTGCGGTTACGGTGGATGCGTGGCAAAGGCGGGTACAATAGTCAACGTTGTTGTTGCCGAAGGCTATCCTAATGAATTTTTGGAAAATGTAGTTTTCCTCGTTGCTACACTTTGCAGAGCTGTAGCCCGCCAACGATTTCTTGCCGTACTTTTCCTTGATTTCGGTAAATTTGGTTGCCACCAGATCCAGTGCCTCCTCCCAGCTGACTTGCTGGAATTTACCATTTTTCTTTACCATTGGGTGGGTAAGTCTCTTTTTACTGTTGGCGTACTGGTAGCCGAAACGACCCTTTACACAGAGCCTTCCATCGTTGGGCGAAACCCCCTCAACCCCGTCGGATCTGACAATGGTATTGTCATTAACCAATAGTTGAATTTGGCAACCCACACCGCAGTAGGGGCAGGTTGTTTTTACCTTCTTTTCTATTTCCGAAACTTTTATTACTTCTCTGAAAGGCTTTTCCACGATTGCTCCGGTAGGACAAAGTTGGATGCATTCCCCGCAGCCATCGCACTCCGACTCCAACCAGTGTCGGTGTCCGGCAACTATGTACTTAGAAATACCCCTTTGGGCAAAATTCAAAACCCCCTTGCCTTGCACTTCTTCGCAGGCTTTAATGCACCTGAAGCATCTAATGCATTTTGACGAATCGTAGGTCAAGACCGGCGAGGTTTCGTCAACAACCCTTGGGGTTCCGGGCCAGATGTCTTTAAAGGGCCTTTGCCCAGCATCACCAAGGCCGTATTTCGCAATTAGTGGTCGAAGTTCGTCCTCGTAAGAGTCATCAAACTCTACAGTGTGTTCTGCCAATAGATAGGCCAGTGTATGCTTGCGGTTTTGTTCCAGTTCGTAATCGAATGCTGTAACTTTCATCCCATCTTTAACCACCACCGTACAAGACATTACTGTACCAGGAGTGTTTTCAATCTTTACAACACACAGCCGGCAAGCACCGGTTGGTGTAAGTTTTTTATGATAACACAAACCTGGTATGTCGAAACCATTGTCGCGTGCAACTTGCAGCAAGTTAGAACCCTCTGTGGCTGTTACAGGCTTTTGGTCAATGATTAGATTTATTCTATTTGCCATCTAATTCGTTTATAAAGTACCTGGCAAAGCTTTTGAGGGGCAGGTCCGGACTTGACCCCAAAGGACAGAGCGAATTATTTGCCATATAAGTTGATTGCTTCGTCATCCAATCGAAGTCTGAGGTACTGAAATCAGGTGTTTTTAGTTTACTTACCAGCAAAGCAGTACCGATGCGGCAGGGTACGCACTTGCCGCACGATTCGTGCTTGAAGAAATTTAGTATGGAAATAAGCAATTCCTTGAGGTTAGTTTGGTCGTCAATCACTATTACTGCCCCCGAGCCCAACGAGGCACCTTTTTCCTTGAGTGTTTCGTAGGCAAGTGGCACGTCAAGCATTGAGCAATCCACGAAGGTTCCGGCAGCACCACCCAAAAGGGCGCCCTTGAATTGGAAGGGATCCTTCATACCGCCTGCAACCTCAAACAGGAGTTCGCGTAGGGTAATGCCCATAGGTAACTCGTAAACGCCTGGCTTGCAAACCCTTCCGCTCACGCAGAAAAGTTTGGTGCCCTTTGAACCCTCGGTTCCAATTCTTGCGTATTTATCGTGCCCGTGGTTAATTATGAAAGGAATGTGTGCCAAGGTCTCAACGTTGTTTACCAAAGTTGGAAGTCCCCATAGTCCTTTCTCCGCCGGAAATGGTGGTTTGATCCGCGGGTTGCCTCGTTTGCCTTCGAGCGATTCTAACAGTGTTAGCTCCTCTCCGCAAAGGTATGAGCCTGCCCCAAGAGCTATTTCGAGGTCGAACGAAAACCCAGACCCCAAAATGTTCTGGCCAAGATAACCCAACTTGTAACATTCTGATATTGCGTTTCCTATTATTTCGACTGAAAGGTAATACTCTGCCCTAAGGTAAACGTAACCTTTGCTTGCCCCAATGGCAAAGGCCGATATGGTGACAGCTTCCACGAGCAAGAAAGGATCGTTTTCCATTATAGCCCTATCCTTGAAAGTTCCTGGTTCGCCCTCGTCTGCGTTGCAAACCACGAACCTTTGCCTATTTTCGTTGGCCGAAGCCCTTGTATATCGTAGCTTCTTTCCTGTTGGGAAACCCGCCCCCCCACGACCGCGAAGTCCCGACTTTTCTATACTCTCGAGGATGGAGGTTGGTTCAAGTTCCAATGCCTTATTCAAGGCATTAAATCCACCGGTATTCAGGTAATCTTCAATTGAATAGGGGTTAACCTTGCCCAACCGGCCTAGTGCTATAAATGGAAATTCATTTTTCATTTGAGTCCTTTTGCCTCGAGGTCATTCAGAACTTGATCAATTTTTTCGGGGGTGAGGTTGCAAACCAATTCTTTGTTGACGATCATGGCTGGCCCTTTATTACAAGCACCCAAGCATTCGGTATGTTCGAGGGTGAAAAGTCCATTTGGGGTTGTCTCCCCTGGTTTTATTCCAAGTTTGCTTTCGATATAAATTACCAGATTATTAGCACCCAGCATATTACAAACGGGGGATTGGCAAACTCTTATCAAGTATTTTCCACGTGGTTGGAGGCTAAACATAGAGTAATACGAAACGATGCCAAAGATCTGCCCCTTGCTCAAATTGTACCGCACTGAAACTGCGTCAAGCACCTCTGGCTCCAGGTAATTCTGGGGGTGGCTGTCCTGCAATTCGTGAAGGCACTTTAGTAGGTTATCCTTGTAGGGAGCATGGTTCTTGATAATTGAATCAACGCTCCCCGGGTTTGACTTGGTTAGCATTTTTTTAAGAACAGTTAAAATTGTATTCTATGTAAACTTTGGCTTACCTAGTTGCTCCACCATTTGGTGGACAAGTTTTGTGGAAAAATTTGTCCTTAAATAGCGATCCGTAAAACAAATGGATTACTAATCAATACTTCACAGAGTTCTGATCAACTCCGTGAAGATCAATGTCATATTCCTTTCGGCCACTTGCGCCACGTTTTGCACTTCCTCGTGTGTTGTTGGCATATTCGGGTCTTCGGGCTGTGCCAGGTTTGTAATCACCGAAATACCAAAGCAATCCATACCGGCATGCCTGGCTACTATAACCTCCGGCACGGTTGACATTCCTGTGGAATCGGCGCCCAATAGCCTGAACATGTTGTACTCGGCTGGCGTTTCGAGGGTTGGCCCGGGACTGCCTATGTAAACTCCTTGTTGGAATTTAATTTTGTGCTCGCGGGCAATCTTTTTGGCCCTTGATATTAGTCCTCGGTTGTATGCCTCGCTCATTTCCGGAAATCGGGTGCCTAACTCGTCTATATTCTTTCCTCGCAAGGGGTTTTCGGGAAAAAAGTTGATATGGTCTCGGATAATCATCAGGTCGCCAACCTCGAAGGTTGGATTTAATCCGCCCGCGGCGTTTGAAAGCATTAGAGTTTTAACACCCAAAAGCTTCAGAACCCTTACTGGGAAGGTAACCTCCTGCATAGGGTAGCCTTCGTAGTAGTGAAAGCGGCCTTGCATTGCCACCACGCTTTTTCCGCCAAGGATTCCGAATATCAACTTTCCGTGGTGGCCTTCGACTGTTGAAACTGGGAAATGGGGAATGTCCGTGTAATCAAATGAATGCTTGACTTCAATCGATTTAACAAGTCCCCCCAGGCCGGATCCCAAAATAATTCCTACGCTTGGATTTTCTCCTGTTTTACCCTTTAGATAATCTGCTGTTGATTTAATTTTATCAATCATCGGTATTAATTTATTTTACATTGGGCTAAAGTAAGAAAAAACCAAAATATAGATGAGTTTTTTCATTAATTTTGCCTTAATTCATGTTCTTTATTGATTAATTGTGGAAAAAAGGGTGAAATTGTAACCAGTATTTGTAACATTTCGTAAAAGGTAAGAAGTAAGGAAATATGTCAAAGATTCAAAAACCTAAAGTAAAGACGGCCTACCGTGAAATTCTTGCTGACTACCTTATAATCAATGGTTTGGTTGTAACTATGGATGAGGAATTCAGGATTATTGAAGGGGGAGCGCTTGCCATCAAGGATGGGGAAATTATTGATGTAAACTACACTCCAGACCTGCTCGATGCCTACAAAGCCAAGCATTTGATAGACGCCAAGGGGAAGCTTGTTTTGCCAGGTCTCATAAATACCCACACCCATTCTCCCATGACCATTTTGCGTGGTTATGCAGATGATTTGCAGCTAAAAGAATGGCTATACGACCATATTTTTCCGGTCGAGGCCAAGTTCATCAACCCCGAAAATGTAAGGACCGGCACTCGACTTGCCCTGGCTGAGATGTTGCTAAACGGAACCACGACTTTTTGCGATATGTACTTTTATGTTGACGAGATGGCGAGGGTGGTTAACCAGGTGGGAATTAGGGCAGTATTGACCGAGAGCCTAATAGATTTTGCGGCTCCAAACAACCCTTCTCCGCAGCATACCTTGCAACTAAACGATTACCTGATAAACAAATGGGCCGGACACCCACATATCAACATTGGTATTTCGGCTCACGCACCGTACTCTACCTCTTCTGAGGTGATAAAGAAGGGCAAGGAGCAGGCCGACAAGTACGGTGTTTTGTTCTCGATACACGTTGCCGAAACTCGCGGCGAAGTTGAGGCCATTCAAAAGGAATTCGGAATGACCCCGGTGCAATATCTTGACAGTATCGGCGCACTTGGTTCAAATACCGTGGCAGCCCATAGCGTTCACCTAACGCCACAAGACATTGAGATTTATGCCAAGCGTGGGGTAGGAGTGGCGCACAATCCGCAGTGCAATATGAAGCTAGCCAGTGGCGTGGCTCCAATTGTTGAATTCTTGAAGGCAGGAATCAAGGTAGGGATAGGAACCGACGGCACGGCAAGTAATAACGACCTCGATGTAATTGATGAAATACGAACGGCAGCCTTCTTGCAGAAATTAAGTACAGGTGATCCTACCTCACTCAATGCACAACAAGCCTTGGAAATGGCAACCATTGGGGCTGCAAGGGTATTGGGTATGGATGATATGATTGGCTCGCTGGAGGTTGGCAAACGTGCTGATGTGATTATACTAGATATGGACCAACCACACGCCCATCCAATGTACAACATTTACTCTCTAATTGTTTACGCTTTGAGGGGGGCAGATGTAGTTACGGTTTTGGTTGATGGCAGGCTGATGGTGCATGACGGCCAACTGGTAACCCTTGACTTAGATAGACTTTATGCCAAGGTTGACAAACTTGCAAAGGTAATATTCGATACCAGCAAGAAACTGGCGTTTACCAATAACAGGATAAAGAAACTTTAGACCCCGTAAATGGGTTGACATGCTTTTGTGTTTTGGGAGTTGGCAATTGGCAAAAAAAACCGAACACTACCTTTCTTTTCCAATTCACAATGAATATTTTATGAATTGTATCATCAAAAACTAAGGTCATCGCGTAAGCTAATTCCCACAACATCACACCTGTCCATCTCCCAGTCTCCTCCATATCACAGTTTCAATGGCCTTGAAAAGTTTTGACGGGCCTTGAGGACGCCAGCTGACATTGTCAAAAGGATACCCAAGCGCAATGTAACGATCAATTTTAGCTTGCTCGAACTCTTTTATGACATGTGGCCTGAAGTTTACGGCCACAATCCATCCGTCTTCAATTTCTTCGAACCATTCCTCGTAGTAACAATCGTCGGAGGAATGAAAGTTAAGGACGTTTTCACCAATTAGAATGAATCTATTGATTCCATTTTCAAGGAGGGGCTCCACAACGTTGCGCTTAAGGTGCATTACATCGTTGTAAATACAATCGTTCCACTCCCCAAAAAGCTCTATGATGCAATACCTCTGGTCATAATCAACGAAAAGAATCTTCAGGTACAATGTTTCTGACCCGCAGCTATCCCATTGAGGATGAATTAGATGGTTATAAATAGCGTTAGTGAATTCAAATTCGGAATACTCTCTGAGGTAAAAAGGCGACCGTTCGTCTTCTGATGCAACGTAATGGCTACGCCAGGAGTAAAATGGTTCTATATCGTGCATTGCCAGTCTACTGCTAGTATTCAGTTTTGCTTTCGTGCTCAAGCCATTTATCGAAGGGCTTGAAGAAGTCATCGACCTTTAAATTTCGAGAATGTAGGGACCTTTGGTCTGGATTAAGCTCGAACTCCTTGTAGATGAAGGAGTCATCGAATCCTGCCCTGGCTGCATCGGTTTGTGTGGCAGCATAGTACAGCTTGTCAAGCCTCGCCCAGTAAATTGCACCCAGGCACATGGGGCAGGGCTCGCAGCTTGAATAAATTATGCACCCATCTAGCCTAAAAGTGTTGAGGTTTTTGCAGGCATCTCTTATGGCCACAATTTCAGCATGTGCCGAGGGGTCGTTGGCAAGGGTCACCTGGTTTACTCCGCGGCCAACCACCAGCCCGTCGCGGACAATTACCGCACCAAATGGACCCCCACCGCCCTTAACATTTACAGCCGCCAATTCTATGGCTTCTTTTATCAACAAATTGTGGCGTGGGTCGATCATAATAGTAAATCTTGATTTTTTGAATGGTTTATCATAAAACAAATTTATAAAATATTTGATATTGGCTGAAATTAATTAAAAAGTTGCAATATTTCTAGATTTCAATATTTTCAACCTTAGGGTAGGGTAAGCTGAAAAATTAAATTCTCAGAATGATGTGGTTTACACACAGCATTTTCGTTAACTTGCTTTCGATGGTAATTATTGGCCCTAAAATAAACCGTTTCATCAAACAAATAAATAGGAGATTAGTCAACCGAAGGCTCGTAACCTAAATTGTGTTTTCAAAATTTGAGCTGAATTTGACAAATAATTTGTTAATTCACAATAGTTAATACACACTAAAATTTACATAATTGAACTAACAAAATCACAATCCATACTGCACAATGTATTTAGAATTGTAAACAGAGTTTTTAATAAGCTTATATACAACGGAATAAACATTCATATAACAAATGGTAAATGTAAATTGCATTTGTAAAATGTTTAAATAATTGAAATATTCGCGATAAAATATTTATAACTAAAAAATGTTTATCTAAAATACATATAATCAGTAATTTAACGAATGTTAAATAATGTAATGAATTAAAATATTATATGAAAAATATGATTATCGAATCAAAAAATATTTAATAGTTTAACATATTATAAAACAGCAATTTAAACAAGTTGTAAAAAGTAAATATTTATAAAAATTATATATTTACAAATGTAATTTGAAAATTTTTTCTAAAAATTCAAAATTTGAAAATATATTTTCCTAATTTTACATTTATGTAAAATTAACTTCAAAGCAATTTAACAATGCTAAACAGGATTCAGCGAATAATAGACTACTACAAATTGACCTCCTCGGCGTTCGCCGACAAAATTGGTGTGCCCCGATCAACCATATCGCACATACTTTCTGGCAGAAATAATCCCAGCTTGGATTTCGTTATGAAGACCTTGGCCAGTTTCCCACAGGTTAACACCGAATGGCTTCTAAATGGTATTGGACCGATGTTGAAGGTAAATGTCAGTTTATTTCCCGATGAGAAATATGAGGAGTCCAAAGATTTCGAGGCTTCCATCAAAGAGTCTGATGAGCCGGAATATGGCGAAGAGGTGACTAAGTCAAGGGCTAGTGTGGGTTCACTACAATTTGAGCAGGCGGTTAGAGAACCTGGGCAGAAGTCAATAATTATTGAGGAAAAGTGGGAAGAGCCGCCTACCATTGTTCGCAGTGAAGACCCGCCGGAGTACAATCCTGCTTCCAAACGGAATATACACAAGGCATCGAAAGTAATGGTTCTTTATGACGACGGTACATTTGTGGAGTATAATCCCAGGTTAACTGGATTAAATTCAAGAACTTGGTAGTTGAAATTAAATAGTGGCCTTATAGTATAAGAGAAAAGGGGAAGGTATTTGTAACAAATTGTCAATTTTCAACATTAAAATCCACCCCATTCACCAGGTGCAAATACTTCACCCAACGATTTCCAATTGGTTGAAGAAAAAATTGCTTTCGATCAGGGCGTTTTCGTCGGAATCGGATCCGTGTACTGCGTTTTCGGGCTGTCCTATTCCAAACTTGTGCCTAATGGTTCCAGGTGTTGCCTTTTTTGGGTCTGTGGAGCCTATCAACGATCTGAAATCCCTTACCGCATTGTCTTTTTTGAGTATGGCGACCATAATCGGGCCTTCAGTCATACATTTTATCAACCTTTCAAAAAAAATTTGCCCCGCATGAATGGCATAAAATTGTTCGGCTTGTGGCCTCGACAGTTTGGTGAGTTTCAACGCCTTAATCTCAAATCCTGCCCTGTTTATCATAGTAAAGATCTCTCCGGTGTGGCCAGCCAAAACTGCGTGAGGTTTGACAATCGTTAGGGTTATGGTGCCTGTTTCCATTAAGTTGTTGTTTTGGATACACTTATAGTTGACCAATTTTGTTACCTTTGTGCGATAGTTTTTTTTCAAAGTTACAATTTTTTTTTTTGACTCCAGGTGAATTCCGGGTTTTTGCAAGAAATTAAAGAACTTTTGTCCCGCACGGATAACAAGGTGTGCATAGTGTCGCACACAAACCCCGACGGTGATGCATTGGGTTCGGCCCTTGCATTGTATGGTTTGCTAAAGAATATTGGTTTTTCAAAGGTCAGTGTGGTTATGCCCAATTTCTTTCCCGACTTCTTGTCTTGGATGACTTGGAGTGCGGAGGTTATTATTGCCACTAAGAACCCAAAAGCCGCCTCGATGGCCATAGCCGAGGCAAGCGTGGTTTTTTGTGTTGATTTCAATGCATTGGAGCGAACCGAAAACCTGCAAGGATCCCTGGCCAAAACAAATGCAAGGAAGGTTTTGATTGACCACCATCCCCAACCTGGTCAGGGGTTTGATGTTTATTATTCCGAAGTTAGTGCAAGTAGTACTGCCGAGCTAGTATACGAACTTGCCTGCCAGCTCGAACTACAACCGTCAATTACTCTCGAGGTGGCCGAGTGTCTGTACGCCGGGATAATAACTGATACCGGTTCGCTGAGTTACTCCTGCAACAACCCCCGAACCTATCAAATAGTTGGAAATCTCGTCTCAATTGGTGTTGATGCTGCAAAACTACAAATTTTGATTTACAGCACCTTTTCCGAAAATAGGCTTCGGTTGCTTGGATACAGCATCAGCGAAAAGTTGGTTGTGATGAAATCTTGCAATACGGCCTACATAAGTCTAAGCCGGGAAGATTTGAAGAGGTATTCCTTCGCCATAGGCGACACCGAGGGCATTGTAAACTACGCCATGAGCCTCAAGGATGTTGATATGGCTGCCATTTTCTTGCAATACAATGATCACGTTAAAATTTCGTTCAGGTCATCAGGTCCGGTTGACGTGAATGAGTTTGCGCGCAACCACTTCAATGGTGGTGGCCACCGCAATGCTTCAGGCGGAAAGAGCTCGCTAAGCCTAAATGATACCGTGAGCAGGTTTGAAAAGTTGGTAATGGAAATTAGACAACCGGGTTTTGGGCGAGCTAGTAATTAGTTAGGATTTTAAGAAACCTCTCATGCGGTTATGACGATTTTTATAAAAATAATTGGTGTGTTGGTGTATTTGAGCCTTGCTTCCTGCGGCAATGAAAAGGAGGGTCAAAAGGTAACTGAAGGCAAGGATTTGTGGAACAAGCTCGAGGAAGCCAACAAGATTTTGGCCGAATACGAAAGGGAAGAGATTCTTGACTTTATTTCAAGGAGGGGCTGGAAGATGGAAGAAACCGGTTCGGGGCTATGGATTGAGGTTTACGAAACGGCAAAAGGTCAAAAGGCATCTTTTGGAAATAAAGTAGCTTTGAACTACACTGTAATGCTGCTTAATGGCGAGATAATTTACTCATCTGCCGAGCGTGGCAAGAAAGTCTTTTTGGTTGGAAGGGGTGGGGTTGAAGCTGGCCTTGAGGAGGCCATACTTTTACTTGGTTCCGGTGACAAGGCACGAATTATTATGCCCCCGCACCTGGCGCACGGGTTTCATGGCGATGGCGAGCGTGTACCTCGCAGGGCAACAATTGTTTACGATTTAGAAGTTTCTGGGGTAGAATAATTTTTTTTTTCAATTTTAAATAATAATCTCAAATGAAAAGAATGAAATGGTTACTGGTGGCCACGTTGACAATTTTCGTGGCCTGCAAGAAAAGCCCTTACCCGGGGTTCAAAAAGACAAATGATGGTCTTTTTTACAAGTTTCACCAAACCAACGATGGTGCCAAGCCAGGAGTAGGAGACTTTACCAGCTTGTTGATAAAGTACAGCGACGATGCTGGAACGGTTTACATGGACAATTCCAGCCAACAACCAATTTTGCTTCCCGTGGCGGAAAATACTTATCCTGGCGATATTTATGATGCCCTAAAAATGATGTCGGTAGGAGACAGTGCAACCTTTTTGATAAAGGCAAATGATTTTTTCGTAACCACAACAATGATGGGACTTCCCCAAAATGTCAAACCCGAAAGTATGCTTACCTTCGAGATAAAAATGGTTGACTTCAAGACCGAGAAGCAATATTCCGATGCCGAGGCAGGCGAAGTGGCAGGATATATTTCAGAAAACAATATTAGTGCTTCACCCACTCAAAGCGGGTTGATTTACATTGAAACCGTGCCGGGACAGGGACCTTTGGCCGTGGATGGTAATTCGGTTAAGGTTCACTACAGAGGAACACTGCTTGATGGTACTGTTTTTGATTCAAGCTACGATCGCAACCAGCCCTTCGAATTCGAATTAGGAAAAGGAATGGTAATAAAAGGCTGGGACGAAGGAATCAAGTTGATGAAAAAGGGTGGCAAGGCAAAGTTGGTGATTCCATCTAAACTTGCCTACGGAAGTCAAGGCATGGGTTCCATCAAACCTTTCTCAAGCTTGGTTTTCGATGTTGAACTTATTGATATCAAGTAAAAAAAACCACTTGGCCATGAAATCCAAATATTTACCTTCATTATTAGTGGGGTTGTTTGCCATTTCAACGATTGGCTGCAAAACTACCAAGCTGGTTTCGAAAAAGATGGATAAGGAAGTTGAGGAGGAAAAACCAATGATGATCAAAACAGCCTCGGGGTTGGAATACAGAATTATTGAATCGGGCTATGGCGAGTTTGCCGACAATGGCGACATTGTCTCGGTTCATTACACGGGAACCTTTGAAGATGGGGAGACTTTCGACAGTTCTATTGAGCGTGGTCAACCCATTGAATTCAAGTTGGGCGAAGGTAGGGTTATAAAGGGGTGGGATGAGGGCATCAAATACCTGAACAAGGGGGCTCGGGCCATACTCCGCATTCCTTCTGACCTTGCTTACGGCGACTCAGGCACGGGCCCAATACCACCGGGAGCTACATTGATGTTCGAGGTGCTATTGGTTGACATAAAAAAGGCCCCCAAACCTATGGATACTGCAGGTATGGAAACCAAACAAACTTCCTCCGGGCTCAAATATACCGTTTTTTCTTCAATACCCGGCAGCAAAACCGTGGATGTTGGAATGAAAGTTAAGGTTCATTACAGTGGCTTCTTCGAAGATGGAAGGTTGTTCGACTCGTCGTTTCAGAGGGGCACACCGATTGAATTCATAATTGGGAAGGGTATGGTTATCCCTGGATGGGACCAAGGTCTTCGGTTGCTTGGGGTTGGTGATAAAGCTCAATTGTTCATTCCTTACCACCTGGCCTACGGCGACCAGGGTAGGGGGCCCATTCCAGCCGGCGCCAACCTGATTTTCGATGTCGAGATTGTTGATGCTGTAGAAATTGAAAAACCCAAGCCTTTTGTTATTGAAGGCTTACCTGTTGGACAAACCGAAACTGGTTTGAGATACATCATAGTGGAGCGGGGTGCTGGCCTGGTGCCCCAACCGGGCAATACCATTGTTGTTCACTATACCGGTTACCTTGAAAACGGCACTGTGTTTGATTCCTCGGTTGAGCGAGGCGATCCATTTAGGTTTAAGTTTGGGCAAGGTAGCGTTATAGCCGGCTGGGAGCAAGGTTTTGCACTCCTCACCCAGGGCAGCAAGGCCCGATTGATAATTCCGGCAAACCTAGGCTACGGTAGCCGCACAATGGGGTCAATACCGCCCAACTCTACCCTGATTTTTGATGTACAGCTGATTGATGTTCAACCTTAAAATGCTTTAAATGAATATTTTGCAAATTACCTGGAACGCCAGCCCCGAAATATTTGAAATCGGATCACTCTCGGTAAGATGGTACGGAGTTTTTTGGGCTCTTTCGTTTTACTTGGGCTACGAAATAATTTCAAGGATTTTTATGCGCGAGGGAGTACCGGTAAAGCAGGCCGACAAATTGCTGATTTATATTGCCGTGGGTGCCATAGTGGGTGCAAGGTTAGGACACTGCTTTTTCTACGACTTCCATTACTACTCAAAAAACATTTTTGAAATCTTCAAAGTGTGGGAGGGAGGACTGGCTAGCCACGGTGGGGCGATAGGTATTTTACTGGCGTTGTTTTTGTACCAGAAGAAAGTAGGTACAATGTCTTACGGGTGGTTATTGGATAGGCTTGTAATCCCCATTTCATTGGGGGCATTCTTCATTCGAATGGGAAACCTAATGAATTCAGAAATTTATGGTCACCAAACCGACTTGCCTTGGGGGTTTATTTTTTCCAAGGCAAATGAGGTTGCGCCCAAACATCCAACCCAATTTTACGAGGGTATTCCGTATCTAATCCTGTTCATAATTTTGGGGGTGCTTTACTTGAAGAAGATGAAGAAGTTACCGACGGGATTCTTGCTTTCGTTCTTTGCAATTTTTATGTTTACAGTGAGGTTCCTGGTCGAATTCGTAAAGGAAAACCAGTCGCCCTTCGAGGCCTACCTACCCTTGAATATGGGGCAGTTGCTTAGTTTGCCATTAATCATTGCAGGAGTGGTAGTTATGGTTGTTATTGTCAAGAATCATATGGCAAAGATTGCCCGGGGTAACCTTTCAGAAAAGCAAATAGAATCGACCGCTGACCAGGGAAGGGACTCGGCACCGAGGCCTGCATGACCCAAAAACAGGGCCTCGAAATATCATTAGGTTGCCTCACCTCGAGTACACCAAGAAAATGCTCGGCCTCTTGTGTAGGTCGGGCATTTGTTTTTTCCAATGAGCTATCGAATGGGTTTTTATGAACTGGCCGGGTATGGTAAGGTTGCAGGCAATGCAAAGTTTCGTTTCGGGGTTGAGGGTGTTTACAAGTGATTCGAGGAGTTGGTTATTCCTGAAAGGGGCCTCCATAAAGATTTGAGTTTGATCCTCGCGACTTGAAGTAGTTTCCAAGTTTTTTATTTTTCTGACCCTTTCTGCTTTGTCAATGGGCAAGTAGCCAACGAATGAAAAGTTTTGGCCATTGAAGCCCGATCCCATCAGCGCCAACATTATTGAAGAGGGCCCTATTAATGGGATCACCTCGATGCCACTCTGGTGGGCCAATTCTACGACTACTCTACCAGGATCGGCTATGCATGGGCAACCTGCCTCCGAAAGCAAACCAGAGTCAAGGCCCTCGTGGCACGGGTTCAAGAAGTTAGAAATATAGTCTTGCTTGGTATGTTTGTTAAGAAGGAAAAACCGAGCATCTTCAAAGGATTTATCGTAACCCACGGAACGGAGGAATCTTCGGGCGGTCCGAATATTTTCGACAATGAAATGGACAATGTTTTTAACAACCTTGGTGTTCTCTGAAGGCCAAAACGTACCAATATCACTTGCTCCGAGCGAAGAAGGGATCAGGTAGAGCGATCCTGCTTTTTTGTGGGGATTCATTTCCTTACCGTTTATTTAATGAAGGTAATCGTTCCAAGGTAGGTTTGTTAGGTCAACGTTTCCACCCGAAAGTATGATCCCAATTCTTTTGCCTTCGAAAATTTCCGGTTTTTCCAGGATTATGGCCAAGGGCAAGACCGCACTAGGTTCTACCACGATTTTCATCCTCTCCCAGATAAAAATCATTGCACTCACGATGGCATCTTCAGAGGCGGTTAGTATGTCGTTCGCCCCTTCCATAATGATTGGGAATGTTAGGCTGCCAAGAGAGGTTTTCAATCCATCGGCAATGGTGTTGGGGTTTACCGAGGGAATGAGGGTCTTGCTGACAAAAGATTGCCAGGCATCGTTGGCTTGCAATGGCTCGGCGCCTAAAACCTTTACTTTTGGGGCAAAGTGCTTGGCAGCAAGAATGGTTCCACTTAGCAAGCCTCCACCGCCCACCGGACAAACCACGTAATCAATATTTCTGACAGTTTCGAGTAGCTCGGTGCCGGCAGTGGCTTGGCCTGAAATAATTCGATAATCATTGTAGGGATGAATTTCTTCTGCCCCGGTTTGAAGTTTTACCCTTTCGAGCGTGGTCTCTCGGTCTTGTAGGGTTGGCTTGCAAAAATTAATTTTGCCGCCATATTCCATCACTGCTTTTACCTTTACCTTGGGTGAGTTTTCGGGCATTACAATGTGGGCTTCAATTCCCCGTAGGCTTGCCGCCAATGCAAGAGCCTGAGCGTGATTTCCCGACGAATGAGTGCAAACACCCCTGGTGGCCAATTCGTCAGTGAGGGTGAACACTGCATTACAGGCACCCCTAAATTTGAACGCACCCCCTTTTTGGAAGTTCTCGCACTTGAAAAACAAACTTGCTCCCGTAATCTTGTCAATCGCCTGGCTGGTGAGAATAGGTGTATGGTGAGCTCTGCCCGATATTACACTCCTGGCATTGTTAATTTCGGTGGACCCAGGAATCAAGTATGGGGAATTTCCTGACATTATCTTTTTGCTATTTCAATTGCAATCTTTTCGCATGCCTCATCAAGCATATCGAAAACCAATTCAAACCCTTTATCTCCACCGTAGTAGGGGTCGGGGACTTCGACCATACCTCCCTGCCTTGTTTCCTGCAAGATAAGCCTGACCTTTGATGCGTGTTTAGGGGTTCGTGCCTTTTTCATCATATCCTGGTAATTGCTCTTGTCCATTGCAAAAATCATGTCGAATTTATCGAAATCGGAGGTCAAAAATGGTCGGGCTCGCTGGTATGTGATATCTATGCCATTCCTTTCAGCAATCTCTTCCGATCGCCTGTCAGGCCTTTCACCTTGGTGGTAAGAAGCCGTACCTGCTGAATCAACTACTCCATTAATGCCATATTTCTTAAACTTTTCTTTCATAATACCCTCGGCAAGGGGCGACCGACAAATATTGCCAAGGCAAACCATCAGGATTCTCATTATTGCTCAGTGGGATTTAAGAATTTTTGGGTATATATTTGCTTCATAGTTGAGCATAAAAATTACTAGAAGAGCCAAGCGACAGCCGAACATCTTTGCAATAAAATTATTGTGAAAATTAAGAATAAAAATTGGATGGCCGAAATCCGTTTTCCATTAACAATAAACCAAGAAAAACGACCATTTGTCAATAGTCAACTTTAAACCGTTAGCAATCAACCCTTAAGATTTCTCTCTAATCGAACTTTCGATTTCGTGGACGTATTGCTTGAAGTTCCTGTCGGTATCGGTTAGGTTTTTTACTGTTTTGCAAGCATACAGCACGGTGGCGTGATCCTTGTTTCCGCACTTGGATCCTATAACCGAAAGAGAATGCTTGGTGAAAACCTTTGCAAAGTACATTGCCAATTGCCTTGCCTGGACAATTTCGCGTTTCCTTGTATTGGAAAACAACTTGTCGTGTGGTATGTTGAAATAGCCACAAACTGTTTTCTGGATAAAATCTATTGAAATGGTTTGCTTGGTGTTTTTAACAAACCTTTGAATGACGGCTTGGGCAAGTTCTTTTGTTATGGTCTTTTTGGTCATGGAGGAGTGGGCAAGGATCGAAATCAGCGCACCTTCCATTTCTCTAATATTGTTGGTTATGCTAAGGGCAATCAATTCAACCACCTCATTTGGCATCTCTACACCCTCGTTGTATAGTTTCTTTTGCAGGATGCCAACCCTAGTTTCAAAATCAGGGGTTTGCAAGTCGGCCGAAAGTCCCCATTTGAACCTTGACAGCAACCGAGGGGTGATGCCTTTCATTTCAACCGGGGGCAGGTCGCTGGTAAGGACTAATTGCTTTCCATTTTGATGCAAGTGGTTGAAGATGTGGAAAAAGAAATCCTGGGTTTTCTCCTTTCCAGCAAAACAATAGATGTCATCAACTATGAGAACATCAATCATTTGATAGAAATGTATGAAATCGTTTTGGTTACCGTTTCTTACGGCCTCGATAAATTGGCTTGTAAATTGCTCTGCCGACACGTAAAGTACCGTTTTGTCGGGGAAGTTGTTCTTGACTTCAATGCCAATTGCATGGGCAAGGTGGGTTTTTCCCAATCCGCTTGCACTGTAAATAAGAAGGGGATTGAAGCTGGTTTTTCCGGGATTTTGCCCCACGGCAATTCCAGCGCTCCGTGCAAGTTGATTGCAATCTCCTTGAATAAAACTATCGAAATTGTAAGATTCAACTAGTTGGGAGTTGATGTTGAGCTTTTTCAACCCTGGTATTATAAAGGGATTAGGCATCGGTGCGCCGTTTTCCCTATTTAGGCTAAGAGGTATGGTAACTGGTGGGTTTTTTAGGGCTGTTTTGTTCAGAGTGGGGGCTACCATAGTAACTGGCACCGAACTGCTTGACGGATCCTTGTCCATAATGATACTGTACTCCAGCCTGCCATTTGGCCCCAGTTCCCTTTTTATGCTTTTCTTTAAAAGGTCAATGTAGTGCTCTTCAAGCCATTCGTAGTAAAACTGGCTTGGTACCATTATGGTCAGAACGTTGTTTTCGAGCTTAACGGGTTTTATTGGAGCAAACCAAGTACTAAAACTACTTGGCGAAACATTGTCGCGAATGATGTTCAAGCATCGCGCCCATATTTTTTCGTGTGATTGCCCCATATTATCCCTTCGAAAAAGATTATATTGCTTTTTGGTTTATGTTGGATTTCAGAACTATACGGTAAAAGATAAAATCTGAAAAGTTTTCAACAAATTTTTATGAAAAAAAGTTAATAAAAAAACCATAAACCACTTGTTTTTAAGAAATTTTTGTCGTATATGCCTCAACAACTTTTTCCCCTTTCATAGTTTCCAGTGCAACGTTAATTACACCCATTCTAACACCATTGGCTCCAGCTTGGCCAATTGTAACCGGCCTTCCCATAGCATTTGGCTCTACGTGGGCAGGGTCAAGGATTGTGTGCGAATGACCCCCAATGATAATATCTGTATGGCGCGAAATACGGGCAATTTTTAAATCATTTAGCGAATTATCGCTATCATCGAATCCCAGGTGCGAAAGACATATTATCAATTGGCAATTGTGTTTGGTTTTGAGCCTCAATTCTGTTTCCAGCGCTACCCGGATGGGATCAAGATATTTTGTATTTCCGTAATGGTTTGCACCAACGAGCCCTTTGAGTTCTACTCCCAAACCGTAAATTCCTATCTTGATTCCAATTCTTTCAATTACAATGTAAGGCTTTATTTTTCCCTTCAAAATTGTTTCAGAAAAATCATAGTTTGCCGAAATAAAGGGAAAGGTTGCGTGTTTCAAAACCCTGTCAAAGGTTTCAAGACCCTTGTCAAATTCGTGGTTGCCAACATTCACTGCATCGTACCCCATCATACTCATAAGTTTAAGCTCGGGTTCGCCATCGAACATATTGAAATACGGTGTTCCCTGAAAAACATCTCCTGCGTCCAAAAGTAGGAGGTTGGGGTCTTCTTCCCTGAACTTCCTTATGATTGAAGCCCTTTTGGCATAACCACCCATTCCCGGAAAGGAGGCGTGGTTGGATGGATAGGGGTCGAGCCTGCTATGAGTGTCGTTGGTATGCAGTATGGTAATGGCTCTTGAGGCTGGTTTTGACGATCCAAGTGTGGGTAATCCTCCCAGGGTTGCTGCACCTGCCAAACTCGCCAAGGCTATGAATTTGCGTCTAGAAATATGTTGCATTTATTCCGTTTGGTTGAATGTCAAAATTCCATCAGTTTTTTAAATACATTCGTCCGTCTAGTTTGGAAAATATTTTCTCTCCCTTGGCGGTCTGGTCTTTCATATACATAATTAAGGCATCACGAATTTGTACGCCAAGTACTTCGTAATCTACTGGATTGAGGAAGAAGTCCATCCTGTCTCCACCGAGCGAAAGATAATCAGATGTAACTATTTTGTAATCCCTGCTTGGGTCAAAGGCATTGCCATTCACCAAAACTTCAACAGGTTTTTTGCCTTGGATGCCAAGTCTTAATCCAGAAATTGGCATACCGTTGGATTCGCTGGCAAGGTATTCATACAGTTCTTGGGTTTTTTGGCCGGTAAGGGTCAATACCACAATTGTGTTGTCGAAGGGCATTAGCTCGAAAACATTTCCCACCGTTATATTCCCGGCGGGAAGGCTACTCCTGAGTCCCCCGTAGTTCAGTAGGCAAAAGTCTATGGGCTGCTTTTCATGAGGATTGTAAATAGATCTGGCAAATTCCAAAACCACGTCTGCCACGAAATTGTTCAGCAAACCCTCCGGGCTGGCCCTATGCATGGCGTAGGGCGAACTGGCAATTACCTGATTCATCTCCTGCACGACCTTTTGCCGGTAAGTCGAAATTACCGAATCTATCTCGGGATCGGAAATGGGCGCGCTGGTGGAGTCGATGGAGATTAACCCGCCTGTCACACTACTTACTTGGTATTTGGGGCTGCACCCCAATACCAGGACAAATAAGCATACAATAAGTGTAAAAGCTACCCTTAGGCGGTTAACCTTGAGAAAAACTACCATGGAAATTTTCGAATTGTTTGGAACAGCAATGATAAGTTAAATTTCGCAAATATGCTACAAAAAATTTTTATTGCAGATAATTTATTTTGGTTCTAATTAGTATGTGCTAATCATTGATATTGAGGCTGATTTGATTTTAGACAACTGCCCTATCACGCTTTGGGAGTTTGATTTTCTTACCCTGAAGGAAACCTGGCTGTAATTATCAAACTGGTGCCCGAATTGGGTCAAATCATTGTCTTTTAGCACTTTCATTACCTCGTTCGTAGCGTTGAAACTAAAGGAGACCGTATAGGTATTTTCAATGACCTTTGTAATAACCTTAGCATTTTCGAGGGAATTGGAGGTTGCGCCCCTGTAGGCATCAATAAGTCCCCTCGTTCCCAATTTTATACCTCCGAAATATCTAACTACCACCACCAAAATATTCGTGAGGTCGTGAGATAGAATTTGGCCGAAGATTGGTTTTCCGGCCGTACCCGGAGGCTCCCCGTCATCGGTATGCCTGAATGTCCCGCGGCCTTGCCCCAGGGAGTATGCAAAGCAATGGTGTCGAGCATCGAAATATTCTTTCCTTACACCTTCCAACCTTTCAAAAACATCACCCTCAGTTTCCACCGGAAAGGCAAGGGCAATAAACTTGCTTCCCTTGTCCTTGTACATTCCTTTTGAAGGTGCATGGATGGTTTTGTAGGTGTCCATGTTGAAGATTAGAAATTGGCAGTCAGAAATTTGGAGGGTTAAGGAACCCAAATATTTGAAGACAGAAACGATGTGTCGTAATTTGGATTCATCAGGTCAACAAAATTTTTATTAAAAACACCCACACACAACTTGTCAAACTAACTGCCCAAGGCTACGAGGATAATTGCACAAACCGCCAAGAAAATCCCAAACCAATTAATTGAACTAAGTTTTTCCTTGAAAAGCAAAAAACCCGACAAAGCCGAAAAGCCCACAATGCTCACGTTGAAAATTGGAAAGAAAACCGAGCTATCGAAATACCCGAGGGCTACCACGAAGAAGTAACTTGACCCGAAGTTTAGAAGTCCGAGCCAGGTACCAGCCAGCAAACTTTTGACCGAAAATACGGAATCCATCGTTTTGGACTTTGCCCTAGAGTACACCCAAATAATAGTCCCTATTAAGAAACTTGCAACGAAAACCACACCCAAGAACAGCATGAAATCGTTGCCGAATCCAGGCAGTTGGGTGGTTGCGTGCTTTGTGAGCGAATCGTTTGATCCGTTACCTATGAACAAAAAGATGGGCAAAATCAACAATCGGAAGTCAATTTTCTCCTGGCTTTCCTTCTTGAAGGTAAGGTAAAAGGCTAGAAGCGCAGTTGCAACACCAGCTACCTTGAGTGCAGTAACTGGTTCGGAGTATAGCAATATTCCGATCGATACAGGTATCACTACCGACATTTTGCTTGTAACCGAGGTAATGGCAACCCCCACTTTTTGGGCGGATAGGGCAAACAGGAAAAACGTGGTAATGAAAGTCAGCCCAATAATGCAGGCGAAAATGAACCAGTTCTTTTCGGGGAGCTGCGAAAAAGAGTAGGGTTGCGGATGTAGTACAAAACTAAGAATTGCCGCAACAAGGTAATTTGTAGTTATGGCTTGGGTGTTGTCAATATTGAATCGCGGAAATATTCTAAAGGTAATCACAATGCTTGTCGAAACAATTATTGCCAATATCAGGTAAATCATCTTAAAAAAATTATTGGTTAATGATCAAAGATAGTTTTTCTTTCGAGAATTTACGAATCAAGACTGGCTTTCGGTCAATCAATGGGGCTTTTACCCCTGATCCGAGATGCTGGTTTCCTTCAAAAATCCTTGCCTCGTCCCAGAACCCTTGGTCAATGAACGATTGAAGTAGTTTTTGCCCACCTTCAACGAAAACCGATTGAATTTGCTTATTTAAAAAGTAATTCATTAATTCATTCAAATCCACTTGATCGCTTATAAAAGGGAGTGCAACGTATTGCGTATTGCCGATTTTTTTTTCCACACCCTCGGTTATAACTAGGGTTTCCAAGGTACCATCCAGTAGGTTGCTGGTATCTTGCAACTTCAGATGCCGGTCAACCACAACCCTTAGCGGCTGCCTGCCTTTCCAATATCTAACGTCAAGCCTTGGATTGTCTTTCAAGGCTGTATTTGTACCCACCATTATTGCCTGTTCTTCACTTCGCCACTTATGCACCAAAAACCTAAGCTTATTGCTGGTAATTTGGGCAGGTTTGGAGGTAAAGGGTCGCCAAAGATCAATGAAGCCATCCGCCGATTGGGCCCATTTTAAAATAATGTACGGCCTTTTCTTTTGAAAAAAGGTAAAGAAGCGCTTGTTCAACTCGTTGCTTTCTGATTCCATAACCCCAACCACAACCTCGCAACCGTTTTGGCAGAGCCTCTTCAGTCCTTTTCCTGAAACCAAGGGATTGGGATCCAAAGAGGCAACCACAATTTTTTTTATTCCCATATCTATAATTAGGTCGCTGCACGGGGGGGTTTTTCCTTGATGATTGCAGGGTTCCAAATTAACGAAAAGGGTAGAATGTGGCAGGAGTGATTTGTCTCTTACACTATTAATTGCAATCACTTCGGCATGGGGACCTCCAAAAAACGAATGGTAGCCCTCGCCAATAATTTTGTTTTCATTAATAATTACGCATCCAACCAGTGGGTTTGGTGCAACCCTTCCATAACCGTTCCGGGCGAGGTCAAGGCACCTTTGCATGTATTTTTGGTTGTTTTCCATTAATCTTGGGAGGCAAAGGTAATGAATTTTCTTCGGGATAGGGCAAAGGGTAGGTGGGGTATGGGAAAACGAAAAATGAAAAATTTTTAGAAAGTATTTGGATGGTAAAGGGTTGAATTGGCTGCCGGAATTAAAGAAAGCGAATAACGAACCTATTTTGAAAGACTTTTAACTTTTAACAATTAATGGCTAGTCATTCACCTAGATAAAGTTAACTTTAACCTCCTTCAAAAGTTTGGTTTCTAGCATATTGGCAATCTTTTTTATTACGCTTCGGCGTATTTCTAGCTCCACTGGTAGGTTTGGGTCTTGGTGTGCAACGTTAATGGCGGTGCCAACCCTGAAAATTATTTCATCACTTTCAAGGAAAAGCTTTACAATATTGTCGGCGGGGCCGTTTTCGAGATCCACCCTACTGGTGTAACTCTCGAGGATAGCCGAAACCTTGCTCAGTGTGAGTATTCCTTCTGTAACCAGATCAATTCCATCCATGTAGGATATAGGAGGAAGGTTGGGATCGTCAAATATTAGGTTGTCAGTAATCTTAATTTCGAGTTCGCGTGAAATTATGTCGGCGGTGCTTCCACCGCATATAATCTTCTTACCCTCAAAGTTTTTGATGATGGCGGCAAGTTCAGGATCTTTACTTCTGTCGAAAGGTGGGCCGGAGCAAACCAGCAATTGCCGGGGTTGCCTAAAGTAAATAACCGCCGCACTGGTGTCGTCCTTGGCCTGGTAACCATCGTTAGCAAATGCACGATTCACGAGTTTTTCCGAAAGTTTTGATGCTGAAATGGCGGGGTTGTCGGCAAGGTTGTCGAGCACCAGTTTTTGCACGTTCTCGATTCCAAAACCCAGCATATACTTACCCATTCCGAGGCCTGACTGGGCAATGCCATCACTCAAGAGTATCACCCTATCCTCTTTTTTGGCAGGAAAGGTGCAGGCCTCAATCTCGTTGGTGTTTTGGTTGTTGGTTTCTATTTTCAACTTTAACCACTGAGGCTCCAAAAGCCCTCCTTCTCTTGTGATTATTGGTCTAGGGTTGTCGTAGTTGAGGATGGTTGTTTGCCCTTGGTCATCAACGTCAACAATAGAAAACGTGGCATAACTAATTTTTCGCTCGCTGCAAACAGGAAGGGTTTTTAGAATGATCTCGGCAATCTTGCGGGCGTCCTTGTGCTCCTTGGTGAAGTTGAGCGCCATTGTGGCAGTGAGGGTGGCAAGCAGGTTGGCCTTCACCCCGTGGCCCATACCGTCGGAAAGTACCACGACCGTTCGGCTCTCCTCCTTAACGCGTTGCGAAACAAAAACATCGCCACAAATCCTCTCACCTACGTGGTTTTTCTGATATGAGCCAACCTCTATGTAAAATGGTTCGGTCATTGGCCGTGGTTAGATCTTTTGTGCTTTCTGGTAGGTTTCTACTATCGAATTAAGCATCTTTTCGGTAGTACTTGCCCCTTCGCCCAGCAAAAAAGCAATGTTTTGAACCATTTTGAGGTTTTGATCAACAACCTCAGTAACCCTGTTGACTATTTCTTCCTGACGCACCTCTGCAAGGGTCATATCCCTGAAAACCCCACCCGCTATCTTCTTGTTTTTCAATGAATATATACTTATGTTGAGCAGCCCGCTCTCGCCATAATTCACATCTTTTCCTACAACGTTTTCGCCGGTTTCCAAAACATACGAAAATAAATTGTAGAGGTTGTGGGGTAGGAGGGACCTAAGATCGGCTCCGGCGAGGCCCGGAATCACTTCGTTTATGAGTTCTGCCTCCCCTCCAAGAATCTTAATGAAACTTGGATTGGATTGTATCACTGTCAATTTTTCATCAACTATTACAGCGGCCGATGGTAGGTTTTGCATCAATCCTGAAATAGTATCCACCTCCAGCTTAATCTTCTGATTTTCGATTTTGAGGCTTTTCTCGATTTCTGAAAGGTCCTCGTTGGCTTTTTTTAGTTTTTCGTTGTTGTTTTGCAATACCTTTATGTAGTTGTTCTTGCTCTTCACACTGTATTCGGTGCACATTTCTGGCTTGCTGAGGCCTTGTCCTATTGATACTGCAAAATCCCTACAAGATTTGAAACCGCAGGCGTTGCACGATGGTTTTTCCTCTAAGCTTTTGCCAAGGCTCTTGAGGATTTCTTCCACCCTATCGGGGGTAGGCTCTGGCAACCTTTGGTCATTGACCCTAAAGGTTCGGGATAGGTCTAATTGAAGGTATTCTTTTACGCTTTCTTCCCAAGCTTTTTGATTTATTTCGGTTAGCCTCTTTTGAGAGTACGCCACAACCATTGACCTTCGCAGGAATTTGTTCTGGTGATCGGTGGTGCCGGGCCCCATTAGGCAGCCCTGATCGTAAAACAAGCTGAAATGCTTTTTCAATACATCAGTATTTTCCGAAAATTCCCTTATGGCCTGTAATGAGTTTTCTTTACCACTGGCCGAAATAATGCTTCCCTTGAGTAAATCGCCGCTCAGTCCGCTGGCATAGGCCATACCATTAGGCAATGGGTACAATGAACCTAGGTTTCCTAATGGGGGGTCAAAATCAGAAAACTCAACCTTTGCCTCCTTTATGTTGAATTTATCGAATAATTGCCTCAACTCCTTGAAGGTAATTACTGCATCAACCTTTCCGTCACCTTCAATAATCCTTGCCTCGCGAATGGCCGAGAGGCAAGGCCCAAGGCAAACCACCTTGAGGTCTTGCCCATAAGCCTTTCTCACTACTTTTGCCATTGCGGTCATTGGCGTTACGATTGGGGCAAGGTTGTCAACCAGTTCGGGGTAGTATTTCTCAACATACATTACAATGCTCGGACAGTTGGCGGCGAGATAGTACTTTCCCTTGAAATTTGATAGGAGCTCGTTGTACTTCATCGACACCAGGTCAACGCCAAAGGAAATTTCACTCACGTAGTCGAAACCAAGCTGACGAATCATTTCCACGAACTTACGGTAGTCCTTTATATCCGGAAACTCGCCGCTAATGGTAGGATCGACGATTGCTGCAACCTTATTTTCCGACTCTAGGAGGCCAATGGTTTTTTCAACTTGGCTTAAATGGATTACCGCCTCAGAGCTACATACAGAGAGGCAACTGCCGCAACCTATGCACCGTGCGTGGTTCACCTCCGGGAAGCCTTGGTTGTTGGTATATATTGCCTTGACAGGACAGGTGCGCACACAGGCATAAGACCGCGTACACTTTTTGAGGATTATTTCTATTAATTGCATTTCGTTACTACTTGTGCCATTCAAAGAAATTGTCAAGGATGCCACTCACGTTGTCAGGGGTAACCTTCTTGAAAACACTACCATTGATTTTCAAAATAGGGCCATTGTCGCAATTACTAAAACAATGGGCTCCCTTGAACGTTACCATATCGGTCCTTCCATTTAGCAAAAGGTATTCTTTAATCACATCCAAAACCCTCTTGTTGCCCCTCGAAAAACAACTACTGCCCATACAAATGGTTATTTCAATCCCCTTATCTTCCACCTTTTTGAAAATAAATTGTTGACCAAGCAAAGTTAATGAAAAATTGTTGTAAAGTGGAAATTTTACCCGATAGCTTATTTTGGTTTGACATACCGATTTTTTTCACTCAAATTAGTTGACGCGTTGATGCGCAAAATGGTTAATGAGCATATTTTCCTGATTTGGAAAACAATCGGTGCAGTCGTCGGTAGTCTGACACTTTTCGGGGCAAAATTCTTTACACAAAACCCTTGCATATTTCAAAACCATCATATATCTTTGACCCAACAAACGCACC
>CAZUWF010000016.1:0-54889 GCA_964624065.1 uncultured Bacteroidales bacterium | reverse complement strand
CGTCTTTAAACAAAGTTTAAACAAAATAAAAATAAATTTGTGCTAAATGCACAACCAGTGAACTTTAAATAATCCGTAAAAAATAGGAAGAAATGAAATCCCCAGCACCTCCGTTTTTATTTATTGTCCTGCTGGTTTCCATTTTGGTTGTTATTAGCAGTTCGACCTATGGTAGCAGAAATATGAATGGAAACTCCAATTTTGAATCCAGTGTTGTTTTCCATAAACCTTCGTGCGGCTTAAATGCAGCAATGCAAAGGTTTGCCAATGAGCCCTCAATAAAAAACGCCGCCTGGGGGTTTGTTGTTGTCGATTTTGAAACCGGAAGATATGTTGTTTCGCACAATAAAAACCTCTCAATAGCACCTGCATCAACCCTTAAATTGCTAACCTCGGCATCTGCGTTTCAAGTGCTTGGTTCCGACTTCAGGTACGAAACCATTCTTGGCCATAACGGTTCAGTTGATACTGACGGAACTCTTATCGGCGATTTGATAATCAAGGGAAGTGGAGATCCCACTTTCGGCTCCCCAGAAGTAAAAGGGGCTTCCAGCTTAAAAGGTATCTTTGATCGGTGGTTGAAGGCATTGCAAGGCAAGGGCATCAAAAGGGTAACGGGCCAGATTATTGCCGATGAATCTGTTTTTGATTACGAACTCGTTCCCCGCAAGTGGATTTGGGAGGATATTGGCAATTACTACGGTGCAGGCTCAAGTGGTCTTACCGTAAACGAGAATATGTACACGGTCTACTTTCAGCCAGGAACCTCGATTGGAAGTCCGGCAAGGGTGATTTCGACAAGTCCGGAAATACCGGATATAACTTACCTAAACCTTGTTACTACCGGGCCGCGAAACTCTGGAGACCAAGTTTTCATTTACGGTGCACCCTACCAAAACCAACGCACCCTTACTGGAACAGTCCCTTTGGGTAGCAATAATTTTTCTGTGAGGGGCTCCATACCCGATCCGGCAATGTTAGTGGCTCAGGTTTTCCACCAGTTTTTACTTGATAATGGCGTGGAGGTATTTCATAAACCAACCTGCCAACGGGTTAGAGACTATAATGGCATTCCACCTCCCAAAACTTCAGAAGTATTAGCCATAAATGCAAGCCCGGAATTGTCGGAGATAGTTAATCGGATTAACCAGCAAAGCACAAACACCTTATCGGAGAATGTTTTGAAAACCCTAGGTCTGAAGCAGAAAGGGCAAGGTAGTTTTGCAGCGGGTGCCGAAGCCATAAAAGATTTCTGGAAAAAACTAGGACTCGATACTGACGGAATGTTTCTTTTTGACGGTAGCGGCTTATCGCCTGCAAATCGCCTTACCCCAAACCAACTGGTCCAAGTAATAATCACCGCATTAAAACACCAATCTGGCCAAGCATTCTCTGAGGGGATTCCCGTGGCAGGAAGGACAGGAACCATAGCCAACCTTTTTAAGGGAACTAAATCTGAAGGTGTTTTGAGGGCAAAAAGTGGATTTATGGGAAATGTAAGGTCTTATGCAGGATATACATACAACTCCAATGGGCATAAACTGGTTTTCGCCCTTATGGTGAATAATTTTTCGGGCACCAGTTCTGAAATTAGAGAAAAGATGGTAAATCTAATGGATGCCATAACAACTTGTGAAGTACGAATATCAAGGAGTGATTAATTAAGAACCAAGGCCGAATAATAAATTGAGGCTGGCGGAATGGTCCATAGAGCTCCTAAGGCGGAATTGATGGACGGAGCACTATGACCAGATTGCAAATGGCAGAATTGTTTATTACCTACTTTCATTATATAATCAAAATCTGTGTGTTTTTTGGAAATATTTCGCCTTTTTTTTGATTTTCTCATAAAATTGTAATAATATTGCAGCCAAAAGCAATAATCATTAACCTTAAAACCTACCGACATGAATAACGTAGATTGGGGTAAGCTCCCATTCGGATATTTTCAAACCGACTACAATGCCAGGTGTTATTATCGCAATGGGCAGTGGGGCGAGGTGGAGATTTCCTCGTCTGAGTACATCAGCATCCACATGGCTGCAACATGTTTGCACTACGGTCAGGAAGCTTTTGAAGGGATGAAGGCATACCGCGGAAAGGATGGGAAGATAAGGCTATTCAGGTGGATAGAAAATGCCAAGAGGCTGCAACGATCCGCCGAAGGAATAATGATGGCTCCGGTACCCGAGGGAATATTTTTTGATATGGTTCAAAAGGTTGTTTTGCTAAATGAGAAGGCCATTCCCCCGTATGGCAGCGGTGCCACCCTATACATCAGGCCGCTTCTTATTGGCACCGGGGCACAGGTTGGAATCAGGCCTGCCAATGAATACCTTTTTATGGTATTCGCCGGGCCGGTAGGGCCATATTTCAAGGAGGGCTTCAAACCGGTCAGCATACAATTAATTAACGATTTTGACAGGGCAGCACCAAAGGGAACAGGCCATATTAAAGTTGGAGGTAACTATGCCAGTAGCCTTATACCAATGGAAAGGTCAAAGGACGAGGGGTTTGCCTCCGTTCTTTTTACCGAGGCAAAGCAAAAAAAATACATTGACGAGGCAGGTCCTGCAAACTTTTTCGGCATCAAAGACGGCACCTATATTACCCCAAAGTCTAGCTCAATACTGCCATCCATTACCAATATGAGCCTGATGCAATTGGCCGAAGATATGGGATTTAAAGTTGAAAGAAGATCCATCCCTATTGAAGAGCTGGAGACCTTCCAAGAGGCTGGTGCTTGCGGCACAGCAGCAATAATCTCACCCATAGGAAAGATAGTTGTGCGTGAAACAGGCAAGGTTTATCAATTTTCAAAGGATGGCAATGCAGGCCCAATTAGCACTAAATTATACAACAAACTCCTTGGTATTCAATTTGGAGACGAGCCAGATCCCTATGGCTGGGTGACGGTGCTCGAATAGTTCAGTTCTAGCCCAACGAATAAGCCGCCCAATTTTGGGCGGCTTATTCATAATATTTGACTCAAATTATCAGCTTACCCCTGGATTTTCGGTATAAATATCCTTTGGCTCCTTTACGGTGTACCATAGTATTGCAGAAATTGCCACCGTGGCTGCGCAAATCAGGAATAAGGTACTGGTATCTTTTACAGTGTCAAGATATTCGCCCACCCCAAAGGATGCGACAAACTGCGGAAGCACTACCGATAGGTTAAACAATCCCATGTACATTCCCATTTTTGTTTGCGGAATTTTTTGCGACATAATTGCAAAAGGCAAGGATATTGTTGCCGCCCAACCAATTCCGGCAACGGCCATAAAAAGGTATATCATACTTGCACTAAACCCTGCATTGTATATACCCAGATAGCCCAAAGATAGGAAAAGCAGGCAAGTGGCATGGGTTTTTACCCTACCGAACCTCGCGGCCAAGGGCTCAAGAAACAGAACAGGAATAATTGCCGCCACCAAGTTGAGCGATAAAAAGCTCCAGTTGGTTATGGCTCCAATATGGTTTTTTATATCGTCGAAACCTTCAACATCAGCCGGACTGGCCAGAAAGGTGTCTATGTAGGACTGGTCAAACATTCCCTCGCCAATTTCAGGAATTCGGTACTTGACAAAGGCAAAGAAGTAGATGAACATTGCCTGAACACCTATCCAAGTAAATGAATGTGCTGCCAGTACCTTTCTGAATCCAATGAAACCATCACGTTCGCGCGAAATTCCCCTTTCCCTTTTGGTTAAGGTGTAAATCATCAATACTACCGTTAATAGAGCCGCAAATATTTCAAGCTTGAAACCCGGGATCCTCTCAAGTGGGGTTGCTTTTGTTAAGATCACGTAAAGAGCGTAAACCAAAAACCCCCAAAGCGGAAGGATGGTGCGCATAATTTCCACAAAAGATGCCTTGGTTTCCGACCCCAACTTGGCTGCTTCTTCCTCGGTTTTGGTACCTACCACTCTCGGCTCCTTTACGAAAAATGGTGGTATGATGGAAAATGCGAATACCAGGAACACTCCAAAATAAATCAAAACGTAGTTTCCCAAAACTGCTCCGATAAAATATCCCAAAACGCCAAACGAACCCGAAACGGTCTGCATCCAAGTAAATCCTTTGGTGCGTGGTCGCCCTTCGGGTGTAACATCGGCAATCAACGAGCGCGTAGGGTTGAAGCTCACATTTATGGCCAAGTCAATGGAGAGAGAAACCACAATAGCAACACCCAGAACACCCTCAAACCCAAGAGCACTTGTTATCACCCCAATATTGGGCAGGGCTAGGAGCCCAAGTGCTGCAATAACACCGCCAACCCAGATGAATGCTCGCCTCCTTCCGTTCCAAACCCACACATTGTCGCTAACAATTCCAATTATTACCTGCCCCAAAATACCCGCAAGTGGCCCTGTGGCCCAAACAAGGCCTATTTCCGAAAGGTTAAGGCCAAATTTTGTACTCAAAAGCCAACTAAGGGCTGCAATTTGAACAACCAGGCCAAATCCCATAGCGGTTGCCGGAAGGCTAAGTAGCGCGTAGAATCCGTTGGTTAGTTTTTTTTGAAAAGGTAGCATACTGGCGGTTTTTAAAAGGTTACTTAATCTTACTGTTTGGTTCTGAATCTCTTTCTTTGATGCGGCTCCCCCTTGGTGAAGGTCTTTCTAAAACCTGCCCTTCCATTATTGCCTTGTCCTCCTCGGTGTTTAGTTGGTTCGTACAAGGGCCCCTCACCAAGCCATCCGGGCAGTTGGGTTTTGGGTATTTCAATCCCAATAAACCGTTCGATACTTGCAAAACCCTTCTGCTCTTTCTCACCCACCAAGGTGCAAGCCCTTCCTTCGCTTTGTGCCCTGGCGGTACGTCCAATTCGGTGAACGTAATCCTCGGCATCGCCAGGCACGTTGTAATTTATTACAAGGTCAATGTCTTCAACGTCAATACCTCTCGAAACGATGTCGGTTGCTACCAGCACCCTGGTTTGCTTTGCCCTGAAATGGTTCATTACCTCCTCGCGAGTGGCTTGCTCCAGATCAGAGTGAATTTCTTCAACATCTTTGTGTTTCTTGCGGAGTTCCCTACTCAATTCCTTCACCATTAACTTGGTTCCACAGAAAACAAGAACCGATTTCAGCGTTTGGGCATCAGAGATTAGGTGCGTTACCAGCTTCATCTTTTGGGCTTCGTAAACGATGAAGGCTTCTTGTTTAATTTTCTCGGCAGGAACCGAAGTGGCGATGTTAATCTCAACGGGGTTTTTGAGAATTTTCCGAGCCAAAACCCTTATGTTATTGGGCATTGTTGCCGAAAAAAGCAAACCTTGGTACTGGCTGGTAATATAAGATTTGATTTTTACTATGTCGTCGTGAAAGCCCATATCCAGCATTCGGTCCGCTTCGTCCAACACCAGGAATTTTAGCTTGTCAAGCTTTACGTAGCCCAAATTTAGGTGGCTGATCATACGGCCAGGCGTGCAAACCACAACATCGACCCCACTTGTAAAAGCCTTCCTTTCATTGGCGTAAACAGTGCCGTCTCCACCACCAAACACAGCAATTGAACTTATGCCTGTGAAGTAGGCAAATCCCTCCAATTGTTGCGAAATTTGGATGGCCAGTTCGCGGGTGGGCACTATTATTAGGCACTTTACGTAATCGCCTGGGTGGGCGGTAACAATTTCGTTAACAATTGGTAAGAGAAACGCAGCGGTTTTGCCGGTTCCTGTTTGGGCACAGGCAATTGCATCGCGGCCCGAAAATATTTCGGGAATCACTTGACGCTGTATTGGGGTAGGAGTGGTGAAGTTCATTGCATCAATGCCTTCCATCACCCGTGGGTCGAAGTTAAACGAGCTAAAATTCAAATCAATGGATTTAGGTAAACCAGGCGCAAATTTAAGTTTATTTTCGGTTCGGGAGGGTGGCAGGATAAAAAACTGTTTGAGTCGAACCAAAAAATAATGAAACAATTGAATGGTGAGCGGTTTACCCTCTTGGATTAATATTTTTTTTAACACTTATCTCGTCTATGGTAGAAACGCCCAAATAATTTTTTGGCATACATTCACAAATTCTCCCCAGGAGTTTCTTGAGCTCCATTTCAAATTTAAAATTTCCAATTGTCTGTTTTATTCATTCACTGATTCCTTGTCAATTAAATTCTTTGTATTATTGCAAATCACAAAATTCAACACAAAAATAATAAGCGATGGTGGTAACCTTGGTTTTGTACTCGCCTTTCGAAACTCAAGAAAGGGTTTTCTCTCGGTGGCAGAAAGTTTTGTTTGATATTAATAGCATAAACCCTATCAGCGAAAATAATATTTTTTTTGCGAATGAGGAAGCCGAACTTGGGGAGGTACTTGAAAAGTTTTCCGATGGTATTTCAGCGCTAATTCTGATTATTGGCTCTGGTGGAACCGAAAGGCTAGGGCTAAATGCAATTCACCTTACCAGCTGCCCTGTGGTTTTAGTTGCCAACGACCAAGTAAATAGCCTTGCCGCTGCCATAGAAATCAACGCCATTGCCAAGCATTTAAGGCCCTTGAAGTTTGTTTTTGCTCAAAATCCGACGGTTCAAGAACAAATAAAAGATTTTTTGATTGTTTCCGGTGCAATCAATAAAATTAATGGATCAAGATTTGGGATTGTTGGCGGCCCTTCGTCTTGGCTTATTTCGTCTGACGGGATTACCTCTTTTGGCAAGTTTAAAACGAGTATGATTTCAATTGGGATTGAAAGGCTATTGGAAATTTATCGAAAAACAATTCCAGCAGACAAAGCTTCGATTACGGCAAGAATTTTGGAAGAATGTGGCTCAAATACCATTCCAAAAAGCGACGTGCTGGAGGCTGCTGGAGTTTACCTTGCCATGATGTCATTGGTTGAAGAGGAGATGTTGGACGGGCTCACCATAAGATGCTTCGATTTGCTTCAGCACAAGATAACTGCCTGCTTGGGAATGGCAATGGCCAACAATGGGGGCATTGTTGCATCGTGCGAGGGTGACTTGCATGCTTCCTTTTGCATGCTGCTAGGAAGCTACCTTACAGGTGGGGCAGTTTGGATGGCCAATCCATCGTCGGTAAGCATAGCTTCAAACACCTTGACCCTAGCGCATTGCACGGTACCATTTTCAATGCTCGAAAAGGACCAAAAACCAAACCTCGACACCCATATGGAATCAAAACTGAGCATGGCGGTTGAGGGCTCCTTGCGAAAACAAGAAGTGACCATTTTTAGGACCCTGGGCAATTTTTCGGGTATTTACGCCGTAACAGGAAAAATTGTAGAAACCAATATGGGCAATAGATCGCTTTGCCGCACCCAAGCGGTTATTGAGCTTGATTCGAATGTATCCGAGTGGATGCAGGATACCCCCGGTAACCATCAGGTTTTGACCTACCGAAACATTTTGCACCTTTTGAAGGATTTCTGCTTACTATCAGGGATATCCTTGGTCTCGAACTAAAAGGGATATCACCACTAATGGCGCCGGTTAATCTTTAATAATTGTCAATTCTTCAAGCAGGTGGCTAATTCCGGCAAGTTGGTCAACAACCCAGAGTATGTAATTGCTGCTAACTGAAATATTCCGGCACTGTTCGGGATCGAACATTATGTCGCTCATAGTGCTTTCCCAGTTTCGATCAAAATTAATTCCGATGAAGTTTCCGTTGGCATCTATCACCGGACTTCCCGAATTACCTCCGGTGGTGTGGTTACTACCAATAAAATTAACTTTTAGCTTCCCATCAACACCGTAGGGTTCAAAATTTCTTCCTTTAAGTAATTTACTGAACCTGTCGCTGATTTCATATTCAGGGATGTGAGCGTTTTGAGCTTTTTCCAAAATACCCTCGGTGGTTGAAAAGTAATTGTATCTGACTGCATCTCTTGGGTTAGAACCTTCTACCTGGCCGTAGGTAATGCGAAGCGTGCCATTGGCATCTGGAAAGAAGTTGGTTTCTGGGCTCATAATCTTCATACCTGCAAGGAATACACGGTAAAGGCTATCGAGCGATTTTTCTATAGTTGCCTGATGCGGCTCCACCCTGGCCGACTGGAAATTATCGAGGCTCAGCGATAGTTGATAAATGGCATCTCTTTCAAGAACCCGATAATGCGATTTCCTGTATTTTTCCAAAAAATCCATTGTTTTCTTTTCTGAAGTTAAAATGGAACTAGAAAATGCTCGATTTGCAAAATCATCGAAGTTTCCCTTGTGCTTTTTATTTAAATTTAGCAAGATAGGGGGCACAAGTGGAGGTTGGGCCATCGTAGTATATGCTTGAAGCATTTTGGCCATTACCTTCTGGTCCGTGGCTGGATTGAAATCTTTAAAAAAGGTTTCCGCGGCAGATTTCACTCTTAGTAGTTGGCGAGCAATTTGGGCTTCGGTTGTTTCATTAATCTTGCTCATTTCAACCAATCCGAAGAAATTCTGTGCGAAGCGGACAACTTCTATACGCCTGCCAGCCTCGTTGAAAAGGGTTGTAGCCAACCTGAAAGGTATTACCCTGGAATGTGTTTCGTAAATCGAGTTTAGCAGACCTCTATACGGCAAACCATCATCCTTGCTGCCTGCCCACTCATCAAACTTCTTTTCCCAAACTCGCTTTGCGTTTATTGCGCCAAGCCTTTGCAAGCCCTTGTTCTCGCCTTGCCACCTCTTCCAAGAATTGGAAACGCTTGCAGCTTTTGAGGTGTATTTAATCCTTACTTGGTCACTTTGTGCCATATCCTTGTAAAAAATTTCGAGGGTTTTGCTCCTCAAACCGATTGAGGTCGGGTTTTGATGGTTTGTGATGAAGTCCACCTCATTGCTAATAAGGTATTGGTTGGTTCTTCCAGGAAATCCGTAAACCATCGTGAAATCTCCCTCGCTAATAAGTTTGGTGGAAATGGGAAAAAAATGCTTTGGTTTAAAAGGCTGGTTGGTAGGGTGGTAATCATTTGGCTGGTTCAAGCTATCGGCATAGACCCTGAAAATGGCAAAATCGCCCGAGTGGCGTGGCCACATCCAGTTGTCTTGGTCGCCTCCAAACTTGCCAATAAAGGCAGGGGGAGCCACTACCAAGCGAACGTCGCTAAAAACCTGCGTGACAAAAAGATAGTACTCGTTACCGTAATAAAAGGGTGCTACCACGGCTTGATATTTCCTGTTTTCGGTGGCTTCATTAACTATTAGCCTCGAGATACTATCTATCTTTTTAGTTCGCTCCGCCTCGCTAATATTGCCCCTCAAAAACGGAACTATTTGGTCGGTAACATCTTGCATTCTGACAAGTATCGAAACGGATAGACCAGGGTTGGATAGTTCCTCGTCGCGGTGCCTGGCATAATACCCGTTGGTAATGTAATCGTTTTCAATTGAACTGTGCCTTTGAATCTGGCTCAGTCCGCAATGGTGGTTGGTTATCAATAACCCTTCGGGCGAAACGAACGCTCCGGTGCATCCCCGACCAAATCTCACCACCGCATCTTTAAGGCTAGTTTGGCTTTCTGAATACAAATCGCTCGCTGAGAGCTTTAACCCCATTTGCTGCATCTGCTGGATGTTGCTCTCAATAAGAGCAGGAATCCACATACCCTCCACCCCAGCGGCTGACAATGGTAAAACCGAAATCAAAACCCCCATGAAAAACCTTTTGATTGCCATAATTCAAAGCCTTAGAATAGTTGTTACAAAACTAATAAAATTGTTGTTTGATGAAAGGTTCGGGAATTTAGGATTGCAGCTTTATTTGTTAACGAAAAAATTTTTTATACCTTAAAAAAGTGAAACCTTTAAAGGCTGTATCCAAGCTGCTGTGACCAATTTGATCGCCTATTGGCAAAACAAGATGGTTTTTATGTTTATCTGCCACTAAATTCAAACCCCGATTATGATTTTGACCTTGAAGGAAACTTTTTTGTGATCCAACCCAGCATAATTCTGCCCCGCTGCCGGAGGAACGCAACTTTGATGGAATGAATTAAAATTGTAAAAGCTGGGCAACGATCCAAACAAAAAACCCCGATAACTCAATGCTAACGGGGTTTTTTTTTATAAAGTGAATGCACTACAATAGTCCTGATTGCCTAAGCAATGCTTCAATCGACGGCTTGCTACCTCTAAACCGCTTGTATGCATCCATACCTTCGTAAAGTGAATTCTTGGCCAAAATGTACTTTCTGAATTTCCTTGCAAGTTCTTGGTTGAACAAATCGCCTGATTCCACAAATGCCTCGTAAGCATCAGCGTCCAATACCCCTGCCCAGCGGTAAACGTAGTACCCGGCCGCATAACCCGTGCCGAAGATATGGCTAAAGTTGGTGGTTCTGTGTCTTGGCACTATCTGGTCAATGATTCCAATTCTCCTGAGTGTGGCCTGCTCAAAATCATTAACATCAATTTTTTGGTCATGGTTGGCGGTATGCCAGTCCAAATCAATTATGGCCGAGGAGAAGTACTCAACATTAAGAAAACCTTGGTTGAAGTGCTCTGCTTCTTTTAGCTTTTTAACAAGCTGGTTTGGAATTGGCTCTCGTGTTTTGTAGTGTAGCGCGTACTTTTTTAGTACATCTGGATGACCAGCCCAGTTTTCGAGTATCTGGGCAGGGAGCTCCACGAAATCGCGAGGAACGCTCCTGCTAGTGCGGTTGTAGTTACCATCGGCACAGAAGTTGTGAATGGCGTGCCCAAATTCGTGAAAGTAGGTTTCAACCTCTTCCCAACTAAGCATGGCAGGCTTATCGCCAACCGGTCTCGAGAAATTCATAACGATAGTAACCAAAGGCGACTCCTTTTTGCCATCTTTGTAGCGACCGCTACGGTAGGTTCCGCACCAGGCACCTCCGCGTTTTGTTGGTCTTGGATGCGGGTCTATGTAAAGGACGGCCAGGTGGCTTCCATCGCGGTCGAACACCTCAAAGACCTCTACCTCCTCGTGATAAACCTGAATGTCGTCTCGTCTTTTGTAGGTTAACCCCCAAAGCTGGTTGGTGAGGTAAAAACAACCGTCGCGAACATTGTCAATTGCAAAATATGGCCTAACTTCACTGTCTTCAAGGTTGTATTTTTCTTGACGGATCTTTTCTGCATAATACCACCAATCCCACGAAGCAAGCGTAAAGCCTCCACCCTCGCGATCAACTATTCGTTGCATGGCATCGCGCTCTTCCTTGGCGCGCTTCAAGGCTGGTTCCCAAACGGCGTACATAAAATCGTAAACATTTTGTGGAGTCTCCGCCATATTTTCACTTATAAAGAACTCGGCGTAGTTATTGAAGCCAAGCAGCTTGCTGGCTTGCTGTCTCAATTGCATTAGCTCAGAAAAAAGTGCTTTGTTATCGGTCTCGTTGTCGTTGTTGCCCCGCTTGAAGTAGGCAGTGAAAATCTTTTCGCGCAAATCCCTCCTTTGCGAGAACTGCAAGAATGGTGTCCAACTTGGCTTTGAAAGGTCTATCACCCACTTACCATCCAACTTGTGCCTTTTGGCAAGCTCTTCAGCTGCCGAAATAACATTTTGTGGCAGTCCAACAAGGTCGTTTTTATTTTCCAAAACAAGAATGAAATTGTTATTTTCCTTCAATAAATTCTCGTTAAGCTGCAACGAAACCATTGATGTCCTCTCACTAATTTTTTTAAGCTCTTCCCTTTTTTCTGCTGGAAGTGCCGCGCCGCCGCGTTCAAAATCTTGATAATACTTTTCAACCACCCGCATTTGTTCTGTATCGAGGTTTAGTTGATTGCGCCGATCGTAAACCGATTTAACCCTTGCAAACAAGTCTTGGTCCATCCTTATCTCATTGTAGTGGGCACTAAGTTTGGGGGTAGTAATTTGGGCTATTTTGTTAAGTTCGGCGTTTGTGTTTGCTCCGCGCAACCCGCCGAAAACTGCCGAAACCTTGCGCAAGAGGTCCCCTGCCTTGTCATACGCCAAAATCGTGTTTTCGAAAGATGGCCTTTCTGGATTTTTGATGATTTTCTTTATCTCTGCCATATGCTCCTCCATACCCCTTTCGTAGGCAGGCAGGTAGTGCTCGGGTTGAATTACATCAAATGGCGGGGTGCCGTATGGGGTTTTCCATTCCACGAAAAAAGGATTTTCTCCAAAGGCCATTGAAGACTTGAAACCCAGTAAAAGAAACGAAATGGCAAACAGAATCAAAAGCATTCTTTTCATAATATAAATGGTGTTGGTGAAAAAATTTGTTTGTTAATGATCGGTCAAAAATAGTGAAAAATGTTGTTGTTTTGAATCAATGCTGAAAAAGGAATGCTATTTTTGTTACTTTCGCAACTTGGTATGATGGGAGAAACGGTTAACCCGGAAAACTGTACGATTATGGCCAACTTGATTGACAAAACAAAATACATTTTTGTTACTGGAGGTGTAACTTCCTCGCTTGGAAAGGGAATTATTTCAGCGTCTTTGGCAAAACTGCTTCAAGCAAGGGGCCACACTGTTACAATTCAAAAACTCGACCCCTATATTAACGTTGATCCGGGTACCCTAAACCCTTACGAGCACGGCGAGTGCTATGTAACCGACGATGGTGCCGAAACCGACCTTGACCTTGGCCATTACGAACGGTTTCTAAACGTTCCAACTTCTCAAGCCAACAACGTTACCAGCGGCAGGATTTACCAGTCAGTGATAAACCGGGAACGCAAGGGCGAATTCCTTGGCGAAACAGTCCAGGTAATTCCGCACATTACCGATGAAATAAAGCAAAGGATAAAATTACTTGGCGAAAAAGGTGCTTTTGAATTTGTTATTACCGAAATTGGCGGGACTGTGGGCGACATCGAGTCACTACCCTACATCGAAGCAATCAGGCAACTTAAATGGGAAATGGGCAAACGGGCATTGGTCATTCACCTTACCTTAGTTCCCTACCTTGCTGCTGCAAAAGAACTCAAAACAAAGCCCACCCAACATTCGGTAAAAAAGATGCTTGAGTACGGAGTACAACCCGACGTTTTGGTTTGCAGGACAGAAAAGCCTCTTTCAAGGCAAATAAGGAACAAAATTGCCCTTTTCTGCAATGTTGACAATTCTTCGGTAATTGAGTCAATCGACACTTCTACCATATACAAGGTGCCAATCTTGATGCGGCGCGAAAAACTTGATGAGGTGGTATTGCGCAAGCTAAGGATGACCACAAAGATTCAACCCAACCTAGATTTGTGGAAAGAGTTCTTGTTGCGATTGCAAAATCCAACCCAAACAGTAGAAATAGGCCTGGTGGGCAAGTACGTGGAGCTTGTAGATGCCTACAAGTCAATCATCGAATCTTTTATTCATGCGGGTGCCAAGCACGAGTGCAAGGTTAACCTTCATCTGATCCATTCAGAGCATATTGATGACACCAACGTGAAGCATAAACTTAACAACCTCTCGGGGATTCTTGTTGCGCCAGGATTTGGATCGAGGGGTGTAGAGGGAAAAATCTCCGCAATCAAATACGCTAGGGAAAACAAAATTCCTTTTCTTGGTGTTTGCCTTGGAATGCAATGCGCCGCCATTGAATTTGCACGAAACGTTTTGACCATTGCCGATGCCCATTCAAGCGAAATGAACCCTGAAACTACATTTCCGGTGATTGACCTGATGGAAGAGCAAAAAAAAATAATGGAAATGGGCGGAACTATGCGACTTGGTTCTTATAAGTGCAACTTGAAAAAGGGAACCCTGGCAGGGTCTATTTATGGAGGATCAACCATTAGCGAAAGGCATAGGCACAGGTACGAATTCAACAACAAGTACCTGAGTGATTTTGAAAGTAACGGTATGATCGCTTCGGGCATCAACCCTGATGGTAATCTTGTTGAGATTGTGGAAATCAAAAACCATCCCTTTTTCATTGGCGTGCAGTTTCATCCCGAGTACAAAAGTACAGTAGCCAACCCTCATCCACTTTTCGTTAGGTTTGTAGCCGCGGCCATTAAACACAAGGGGGAAGATTATGATATTTAGTAGGCTGGTTTTTTAGGGTTTCTTTGGTCATTTCTTTTTGATTTTCCCTTTTCAGGTTGAAGGTTTGATCATGCAACCTAAATTCCCTAAGTAAATATTTGGGGTTTGGATTTGGGTTTTTGGCCCAAGCCAATAACGTATGCCTGGATTAAGCAAAAAGATTTTGCCTGATGGAGGCCATACGTTTTAATAAACCAAACCCGACCAGCCTAGAAATCAACCAGTCGGGTTTAGGTTTGGTTAGGAGTAATTCGAAATTACTTGATCTCGATCATCCTGGAAGGTTTTGGCTTCGCCTCTTCCTTTTTTGGGATCATTACCTTCAGAATTCCGTTCTCGTAGTTTGCAGCCACTTTTTCGGCATCGGCGGTATTGGGCAAGGTAAACGACCTGCAAAATGACTGGTAGCTAAATTCCCTGCGGGTAAATTGCTCGCCTTCCCTTATTTCATTTTCCATCCTCTTCTCCGATGAAATGGTTAAAAGGTTGTTGTTCAGCTCGATTTTGAAATCCTTCTTTTCCAGACCGGGGGCTGCCAGCTCAACTTCAAACCCTTCGGGGGTTGCTTTAATGTTTACCGAAGGCAGGGTAGTATTGGTTGATGAAAAATTTCGGTTCGACCAGTCAAGGATTTCATTGTCAAAAAAACGGTCGAACAAACCCGGGTAAGCGTTTGAAAATTTAATTAAAGACATGGTTTAATCCTCCATATTTTAAGTTATACAAAATTGTTTTTTTCACAATCCCCCAATCAAATCCTGTACCGCGAGAAACCTAAAAATATTTTAAAAATTTGTAAATAGCAGATAAACAGCAAGTTAAAATCTAAATAGATTGCAAAACCAAAAAAAATAAGCGTCAAAATGGCAGTTTTCAAAAAATAGATATGTCAAAATGACTGAATATGAATTTTGCCAATTGTCAAAAATGGGACCGTGGTTGATCAATTTCGGAAAATTTTCCCATAAACAAAATATGTTGGAACAATTCAACCTAGCGAAAATCCACCGGAATTGAATCCGATAAAAAGCTTAATTTTGCGCTCAAGGAATCTCTTATCGAGCAGGATTTGGTAATTCGTTTGGAAAAATTACGGCATCATCTGGTCTGGTTTTTATTTTGTGAAATTTGGTTTTGCAGTAATTTATTGCCGTTTCTTGTTCGGGCTTAATACCTTGGTTATAAACCATTAATTATTCACCCTTAACTCAAAAAAATGTCATCATTCGAAATTATTGGCGGGAAAAGGCTTTCGGGTACTTTGGTGCCCCAAGGGGCCAAAAACGAGGCCTTGCAGGTAATTAGTGCGGTGCTATTAACAAAAGATGAAGTGGTTATAAGCAATGTTCCGGACATCATTGACGTAAACAGACTTATTGAGCTTTTGAGTTGCTTTGGGGTAAAAACCCAAAGACTATCTGATGGCACTTGGTGGTTCAAGGCCGATGATGTCAACATTGGTTACCTTCAAACTGCCGATTTCAAAAAGCGGGCAGCTGGTTTGCGTGGTTCGGTGATGATACTTGGGCCCCTTCTCGCTCGTTTTGGCATTGCCGCAATGCCCAAGCCTGGCGGTGACAAGATAGGAAGGCGACGGTTGGATACACACCTCTTGGGATTGGAGAAGCTCGGTGCCGAATTCACCTACGACGATACGGAACATTTTTACAAGATCACCTCCAAGGGCCTCAAGGGATGTAACCTCCTGCTCGACGAAGCTTCTGTAACCGGCACTGCCAACGTGGTGATGGCTGCCGTTCTGGCCGAAGGAGTAACCACGATCTATAATGCTGCCTGCGAACCCTACCTCCAACAACTGTGCACCATGCTTAACAATATGGGTGCAAAAATTTCGGGAGTTGCATCAAATCTGTTAACCATACAGGGTGTCGAGAACTTGAAAGGTTGCAACCATAGATTACTTCCCGATATGATCGAAATTGGTAGTTTTATCGGTTTGGCAGCCATGACACAATCAGAGGTAACCATTAAGGACGTTTCGTTCAACAACCTGGGGATAATTCCAGGTGTTTTTTCCAGGTTGGGAATTAAAATGGAATTGAGAAACGATGACATTTTCATCCCTGCCCAAGAGGTTTACGAGGTAGAAACATTTATTGATGGGAGTATTTTGACGGTAAGCGACGCTCCATGGCCAGGATTTACCCCAGACCTCCTTAGTATTGTTTTGGTGGTTGCCACACAGGCAAAGGGAAGTGTTTTGATACATCAGAAGATGTTCGAGAGTCGCCTTTTTTTCGTTGACAGACTCATAGAAATGGGTGCACAGATTATACTTTGTGACCCACATCGGGCCACTGTTATCGGCTTGGCTCGAAAGTTCAACCTCAGGAGCATACAAATGGCCTCGCCCGACATCCGGGCCGGTGTTTCAATGCTTATAGCTGCAATGAGCGCACCGGGCAGGAGCATAATCCACAACATTGACCAAATTGACCGTGGGTACCAAGACATTGATGGCAGGTTGAGGCTTATCGGAGCTGACATTAGGAGAATTTGATTTGGATTGATGAAAACTACCTGCAATATTTTCTTGTTTTACCCTTTTTTTATGACAATTTGGCTTGCAAGTCAAGGTTGGCAAAACTTTTGACAAAATATTTAGTCAACCTTGTACCTAGGTAACTATAGGGTAGGTATTCTGCGCTTTTAATTAACGATAAATAACTCAAAATACGGAATGGTTAGGGAAAAGAAAACTGTTAAGAAACAAAATACTGCGAGCAAGGAAGTTGAAAAACTACTCGAAAGGGTAGGGGAGCTTGAACAGCAATTGGCTGAAGCCAGCGACAAGCACCTGAGGTTGTTTTCAGAATTCGACAACTACCGCAAACGCACTCAAAAGGAACGACTTGATATGTCAAAGGCTGCTGCCGAAGAGATTATTATTGCCCTCTTGCCCGTGGTGGATGATCTGGAAAGAGCTTCAAGTTTTGACCCCGAGAAAACCACCTGTAGTTCCTTGACCGAAGGTGTGGCCCTTATCAACAACAAGTTGAATGCCTTGCTTAGGCAGAGAGGGGTTAAGCCAATCGAATCTTTGGGAACCGATTTTGACACCGATTTCCACGAGGCAATAACCCACGTTCCTGCTGCCGACCAATCGCAAAAGGGCAAAGTAATTGACCAAGTTGAAAAGGGTTACACCCTAAATGGCAAGGTTATTAGGTTTGCGAGGGTTGTTGTAGCAAATTAAATACAAATTTGATGGCTAAAAGAGATTATTACGAAATACTTGGCACTAGTAAGAATGCCACACCCGAGGAACTTAAAAAGGCTTACCGCCAGAAGGCCTTGAAGTACCATCCTGACAAAAATCCCAATAACAAAGAAGCGGAGGAAAAATTCAAGGAGGCAGCCGAAGCCTACGAAGTTCTCACCAATCCCGAAAAGAAAGCGAGATATGACCAATTTGGCCACGCAGGAATGGGTGGTGGCGGATTTGGAGGAGGGTTTGGCGGAGGTATGACAATGGATGACATTTTTAGCCAGTTTGGTGACATCTTTGGCAGTATGGGCGGCTTTGGCGGTGGGTTCGGAGGTTTTGGCACCGGAAGGGGCCGTTCAGTAAATCGAGGCTCAAACCTTAGGATAAAGGTAAAGCTTACCTTGGAGGAAATACTTCTTGGTGTAGAGAAAAAAGTGAAGGTAAGCAAGTTCAATTCTTGTAAGAGTTGCAATGGCACAGGCGCAAAAGGCGGCACCGCATTCAACACCTGTAGCAATTGCCATGGTTCAGGACGCATTACCCGCATTGCAAACACCATTCTTGGGCAAATGCAAACTACTTCCACTTGCCCTTCTTGCGGGGGCGAGGGTAAAACCATTACAGAAAAGTGCACAACTTGCTACGGAAATGGGATTGTGAAGGAAGATGAAGTAATAAGCATAAGCATTCCTGCTGGTGTGACCGAAGGTATGCAGCTCTCGCTCAGCGGAAAAGGAAATGTGGCTGCTCGTGGCGGAATAGCCGGCGACCTTATAGTGCTGGTTGAGGAAATTCCCCACGATAGTTTTAGTCGCGATGGAAGCAATCTTTTGCACGACTTGTACGTATCCATTCCTCAGGCGGCAATAGGCGATTCGGTTGAAGTGCCAACCCTAGAGGGAAAGGCCAGAATTAAACTTGATCCCGGCACCCAAGGCGGAAAGGTTCTGCGGTTAAAGGGAAAGGGGTTGCCCTCGATAAATGGTTATGGCAGGGGCGACCTGCTGGTAAACATTAACGTTTGGACACCCAAAAAGCTAACCAAAGAAGAAAAGGAACTGCTGCAAAAACTAGCCGAATCAGAGAACTTCAAGCCAAGCCCGAGTGCGAGCGACAAAAGTTTCTTTGAAAGGGTAAAAGAAGCGTTTGGATAATTTGGAATTATTAATCACGAATTTCGAAATAATAGTAGTTGGGTCACAGTAGTTTGCCATAAAATCAAAACACATTGCACCATAGAGGCAACGAGAACTCATAGTTTACACCAGGAAAATTTGGAAGGTGGCAGTTAGAAATCAAGTTCCACATTCACGACTTTCAATCGTTCTTTCGCACAATCATTCCTAAATCCTCACAATGAGGTCTTAACCTTTCAAAGTAAAAAAATGGACTATACTTTTGTAGCCGAAAATGTTAGCAAGTCATACACAGGCCACCAGGCACTTAAAAATGTGAGCATTAGTGTTCCTACTGGTACAATTTTTGGCCTTCTTGGACCAAACGGTGCCGGCAAAACAACCCTCATACGGATTATCAACCAGATAATATATCCGGATATGGGCCGCCTTTTTTTTAATGGGGAAAGACTTAATCCCTCTCAGGTGAGCCTTATAGGTTACCTGCCCGAGGAAAGAGGTTTGTACAAGAAGATGAAGGTTGGGGAGCAAGCAATTTATCTTTCGCAACTCAAAGGTGTCCCCGAAAGGGAGAGCAAAAAAAAGCTCAAGCAGTGGTTTGAGAAATTTGATCTAATGCCTTGGTGGAACAAAAAGGTAGAAGAGCTTTCGAAGGGTATGGCGCAAAAGGTTCAATTTATCATCACTGTGCTACATGAGCCAAAACTTTTGGTTTTTGATGAGCCTTTTAGTGGTTTTGACCCGATTAATGTCAACTTGATTAAGGAAGAGATCTTAAAATTGAAAGAAAATGGCGTTACCATCATTTTTTCTACTCACAATATGGGTTCGGTGGAGGAACTATGCGACCATATTGCATTAATCAACAAGTCGGAGAAAATCCTTGATGGTTCGGTTAAGAAGATAAAAAGCGAATATTCAACAAATATCTTCCAACTGGAGATTGGCAATCTTTGCACGAACGTAGAAAGCTTGTTTGACAATAGATTTTCGTTGGTTAGGCATTCTAACCAGGAAGGTGTTCATTCATTAAGGGTGAGGGTAAACAAGGGGGTTGAATCAAACGAACTTGTGAGGTTGGTATTAAATAATGGTCACCTCGTTTCTTTTGCTGAACTTACCCCATCAATGAACGACATTTTCATTAAAAACGTTACTGGTTTGTTTCCGCAAGAAACCGATTCTGAAACATTCAGGAAAAAAGCTGCCGATTATGCAACCGAGTAAGCGATTTGGAAAATAAAACACTAATCAAATGAATAAAATCTCGGTAATAATCAAGCGCGAATATTTGAGCAGGGTCAAGAAGAAGTCCTTCATCTTAATGACAATTCTTGGTCCAATCCTGCTTGCCGCATTGTTTGTTGTGCCTGCTATCCTGGCCAGGGTTTCCGAATCGGAATACCATGTTGCCGTTTACGACGAAACCACTCTTTTTAAGGGTTACCTGAAAGATCATGGATCGGTAAGGTTTACTGCTTTTGAAGGTGATTTTGACGTTGCTTACCAAATGACCACCCGGGGCGATTTCAATGCCTTGCTGCTCATACCCGATTTTGCCGTGACTTCACCGGCGGCAATAAGATTATTCTCCACCAAGTCAATTAACATTAATGCTCGGTCATACATTGAGGCAAGGATTAAGCACGAGATCGAGTACATCAAACTTGCTCAAAAGGAAATTGACCCCGAAATACTCAAACAAGTCGAAACTCCAATAAGTATTACGAGCCTCAGAATCGACAAAGATGGTCAGGAAAGCCGTGATTTCACAGAGATAAGGATGGCCTTGGGCTTTGTTACCGGATTTTTGATTTACATTTTCATCTTTATGTTTGGAGCGCTGGTTTTGCGGAGCGTACTCGAAGAAAAGACTAACCGAATAGTGGAAATTATAGTATCGAGTATTAAACCGTTCCAGCTAATGATGGGTAAAATAGTTGGGGTGGGAATGGTAGGCCTTACCCAGTTCGTGATATGGATTGTATTCACTGCAATTATTGTGATTGGAGTAGGAATTGGCTTTCCTGAAGTCTTCCGGCACACCGCAACCGATCAAGTTTTAATATCCGGAACCCAATCACTAAATCCTGAAGAGGTGCAAAGACAAGTTGAAGCCGTAACCGGTAGTAATACATTGTGGGGAGAGATAATTAGTGGCATAAAATCAATTAACTTCCCGCTGGTAATCCTTTCGTTTTTATTTTACTTCATAGGAGGATATCTCTTGTACTCGGCTCTCTTCGCAGCCATTGGTTCGGCAGTTGATTCCGAAACCGAGAGCCAGCAGTTCACTTTTCCGATTACAATACCACTACTGTTGTCAATAATTATGATGCAGGCAGTGATCCAGGATCCATCGGGGCCCATAGCATTTTGGTTTTCCATTATTCCGTTAACCTCACCTGTAATAATGATGATTAGAATACCCTTCGGAGTGCCGGTTTTCGAATTCGTGCTTTCTGCTTCCTTGCTTGTTTTGGGATTTGTGCTGGCAACTTGGCTGGCAGCAAAAATATACCGCACGGGAATTTTGATGTACGGCAAAAGGATTACCTACGGTGAACTGTGGAAGTGGATAAAGAGCTAGGGCTTATTTGGTAGTGGTAAATAACAAAGTGAAGAGTACAGTGATAATTGAACAGCTAAGAGTGAAGGTTAAGAGTGAGATATACATGTGATGATTGAACAATTAACAACCTGTAATTTTCTAACCAAATATGGTCACATATTGCTTCAAAGACATTCATTTATAACGATATTTAGGTTACTTTTCGGCCTAACGGCTGCTGGTAACCGGCTACTATTTCTAATTCAAACTTCCCAAATCCAAAAAACTCTATAAAACTTGGAAAACTACATTTTTGGCATTCGCCCCATAATAGAAGCCATCGAGAGTGGCGAGATGCCTGAAAAGGTACTTGTTCAGCAAGGCCTTCAGGGTGAAAACTTCCAGCAATTGTTTAACTTGGTAAGAAAGTTGGGAATACCATATCAATTTGTTCCTATCGAAAAGCTCAACAAGGTTACCATTAAGAACCATCAGGGAGTTATAGCTATGGTACCAATGGTCGAGTACCAGCCTTTGGCACAAGTGCTTTCGATGGTTTACGACCGTGGCGAAACTCCGCTAGTGTTGCTCCTTGACAAAATTACCGATGTCAGGAATATGGGAGCCATTGCCCGCTCAGCCGAGTGCTTCGGGGTTCATGCGATCATACTTCCCCAAAAGGGCGGAGCGCTTGTTAACGCCGACGCGATAAAAACTTCGGCAGGTGCTTTGATGCGCGTGCCGGTTTGCCGCGAGAACAGCCTGCCCGAAGCAATTGCCTTCCTACAGCAAAGTGGGGTCAAGGTTGTGGCTGCCAGCGAAAGGGCAAGTGTTTCGATTTTCGAAGCCAAGTTTGATGCACCTCTGGCCATAATCCTTGGCTCTGAAGACAAGGGTGTTTCGGCAGTGTGCCTGAAAATGGCCAACGAAATTGTAAGCATACCCATGAAAGGCAAAACGGCCTCGCTCAATGTTTCGGTTGCCGCCGGGATTATTCTAAGCCAGGTTAACCAGTTAAGGGGGTAGTGATATCAAATACTCTTTTTGTGATTTGGCATTTTAATGGTTATACAAAAAGCACTACATTTGCATCTCGATAATAAATAATGGAAGTTGGAATTTTCATACCTTGCTACGTTGATCAGCTTTTCCCAAATACTGGTATGAATATGGTTAAGGTGCTTGAACGCGCCAAGGTTAGGCCTTTGTACAATCCTGCCCAAACGTGCTGCGGGCAGGTGGCATTTAATTCGGGATACGTTGACCAAGCCAAGCACCTAGCCAGCAAGTTCGTAAAAGACTTTTTGGATTACAAGGTGGTGGTTGGTCCTTCTGCCTCGTGTGCGGCTATGGTCAAAAACTACTATCCGATGATGCTCGACAACTCGGTGCTGCACAACCAAAACAGGCAATTGGGAAAAAAGATTTACGAGTTTACCGACTTCCTTGTAAACGTCGCTAAAGTTACCGACCTCGGCTGTGCTTTAACGGCCACAGTTACCATTCACGACTCCTGCTCGGCATTGCGCGAATATAAGCTCGGTAACGAACCAAGAAAGTTACTTGCAAACGTTAAGGGCCTCAATATTGTTGAGCTGAAGGATGGGGGTGTTTGCTGCGGCTTTGGTGGAATGTTTGCTGTCAAACACGAAACCATTAGCACCGCAATGGCTCAGCAGAAAATTGAAAATGCCCTGAATACGGGCGCCGAATACATAGTATCAACTGAGGTTTCATGCCTGATGCACCTTAATGCTTACATAAAGAGGCACAATATCGGCATCAAAACCATTCATATTGCCGACTTGCTTGCCATGGGCCTTCAGGCATAATTTTAGAAAAAAAGTGATCCATTGATTTTGATAAAGAAAAAGATTAGATTTAGCCTCAAAATTTTGCTTTATGACCATAGGTATAGACATAGGAGGTAGCACCACCAAGATTGTAGGAATCGAAAATGGAAGGATAATTGAACCTCTTTCGGTTGAGGCCAGCGACCCAATTGCCTCGGCATCGGGTGCATTGGGCAAGTTTCTCAATGTTAACAAGATAGTTTTTTCCGATATTTCCAAGGTAATAATAACAGGTGTGGGTGCATCATTCGTTGAAGATAACCTCCTCGGCCTACCGGTAAGAAGGATCGAAGAGTTCATGGCATTGGGATACGGAGGCCTTTTTCTATCAGGGCTTGAAAAGGCTATAATTGTAAGTATGGGAACCGGAACTGCATTTGTAAAGGCCAACAAGGGATGCATTAGCCACTTGGGAGGAACGGGTGTTGGGGGCGGTACCATACTGGGACTATCTCGGGCAATGACCAACCTTTCTAATTTCGACAACATTATTGAATCGGCCAAAACGGGAGATACTTCAATGGTTGACTTGAGCATTGGCGATATTTCTATGGCTAAAATCGGCAACTTGCCTAGCACACTTACTGCTTCTAACTTTGGCAAGATGAACGATAACGCCACCAAGAACGACATTAATAGGGCAATATTAACGATGGTTTATCAGGTTGTGGGTATGCTGGCCATTTTTGCCGCAAGGCCTCAGAAAGATACCGAAATTGTGCTTAGCGGCAAATTGGTTAATGTTTTTCAGGCCGAGAAAACCTTTTCGATGCTGGGCAAGCTTTACAATGTTAACTTTCACCTGCCCAAGTATGCCGAATATTGTACGGCCATAGGTGCTGCAATTTCTGAAGGGCAATAAAATCAAGCATTAATAAGCAACCAGGAAAAGACGAACAGAAGTCTAATGGTGGCTTAGGTCACCCATTATTTTAATTCCCACTTTCAAGCATTGTTAACTACTCACTCAAAACCCCCAAAGGTTTTCGGGGTAATCTCCTCTTTCGATAAGCTTTTTTATTTCGAACTCCACACTTTCCTTGTCCTCGCGGTATGTTACTCCAAACCAGCGAGCATCGCAAGGCAAAACCCTAACTTGGGCTTTTCCGCTGCTTACAAGCTCGTCAATTACTTTGGGTATGAAGTATTCGGACTTCAAATCCATTGCATTGGTTTTGAGAAAGTTCAGTAGCTTTTCTTCGAGGTGCTTGAAAATGGAAGGTGAAAAACCCCAAAAATTCATTGAAACCACATCATGGGGGTCTAAGGTTACTTTGTTTTCTCCAATAGTGCTTGTAATGTTTCCATCTTCGGTACGGTGAATAGCGAAATTTTCTTCAACCTTCTCCAGAAACCCGTTTGGTGTAACCGTGCAAACCCCCCTGGTAACCACCCCGTTTTCCGAAAGTGTTTTTTCAAGGCTGTAGCCTGCCATTGCATATAGTTCAGGGTCTTTCGAGACATTTGATTTCAGATAACCTGCGAGGGTTTCGAAAGCACTGAACCCGTAAAAATCGTCGGCATTGATAACCACGAAAGGCTCATAAACGAATTGGCGCGCCACCCAAATTGCGTGAGCGGTACCCCAGGGTTTTTCCCTTTCGGGTGCGAAAAAGTGTTCGTGGGGAAGGTAATCAAGCTCCTGAAAAGCTAGTTCAACGTTTATCTTATGTTTCCAGTGGTTCACGATGGCTTCCCTGAATTCTTGCTCGAAGCTGCGGCGAATTACGAAAACCACCTTTGTAAAACCTGCCTTAATGGCATCATAAACTGAATAATCCATTATTGTTTCACCACCAGGGCCAATTCGGTCTAGTTGTTTCATTCCGCCATACCTGCTGCCCTTACCCGCGGCGAGTACCATCAAAGTTAAATCCATAAAAATCCTCAATTATTAATTCGGCACAAAAGTACCCATTTTGTGGGTTTTTTGCTACCTTTATTGCATTAAAATATTGTAAAATGAAGCATCTAATTCTGCCCGCTTACCCGTTTATGGTAATTGTAAACTACCTCGCTAATGCATTGCCCATAAATGGACTCACAACCGGTCAGGTATCTGCCAAATACGAAAATTTATTTACTCCGGCCGGCTATGCTTTTTCTATCTGGGCTTTAATTTACATTCTTTTGCTTGGGTTTTCATTACGGTTACTTTTTCAAAAGGAGAAGGTGGTGGAGAAAGGGGTTGTGATCGGATTCATTGCCACGTGCCTTTTAAATTCGATGTGGGTTCTTGCTTGGCATCACCTGCAAGTGGCATTTAGCCTGTTAATAATGGTGGGTTTGCTTGCAACATTGACATACATAGTCTCAATTTTAAAATACTCGCAATCTATTCTTTCTAAGGTTTCTTTCGGTATTTACCTTGGTTGGATTTGCGTGGCAACCATAGCCAACGTAACCATTTTGCTCATTAGCCTAAACTGGGATGGTTGGGGTATTAGTCCAGTTAGTTGGACCATAATAATGATTGCGGCCGGAACAATGATTGGATCAATTGCCAAGTTCAGGTTTTCAAACCTTTTTGTGATTCTTCCGGTTGCTTGGGCATTCTTTGCAATTTATTCCAGAAGGTCAGAGGATTATCCGGTAATAGCAATAACTGCTTTGGTTGGCATTGCTGTTTTGTCTGTTTCTATCGTGTTTTATTGGCGCAGGCTTCGGGGCGGAATCCGTTGATTGCTCCCAATTACAAGGGTTAGGCTGTAGGTTGCGCTTTACTCGGACTTGGTTTGGTGGTAATTAATGCAATCCAAAACCAGTTTTCCCCGCACTCTTTCTGTTTCAAGTAGTTGGTGCGCTCGGGCTCCATTCTCTAACGGAAATGTTTCTTGTATGTTCACCCTCAAAAGTCCCTTGGAAATATAAGTGGCTATTACCGCCAGGTCTTTACCATCGGGTTTTACCGCTATCACCTTTGCCTTCCTACTTCGGGCAAAGTTAAATAACCCATTCCAGAATACCTCCAAATTTGGGAGCGTTGTTACGTAGTGGCCATTTTTCTCCATAATTTTCTGGCACTTGGAAAAAGAACTTTTGGCTACTGCATCAATGATTATGTGATACTTTGAACTATTTTTGGAGAAATCTTGCTTTGTATAGTCAATCACATGCGAGGCACCTATCCTCTTGACAAAATCAACGTTTTGTGTTGAGCAAACACCCGTAACAGTTGCTCCCATTGCCTTGGCTAGCTGAACTGCAAAAGCTCCAACGCCCCCAGAGGCTCCGTTTACCAAAACTTTGAAGTTTGGTCTAATGCCACCGCAATTCTGTATGGCTTGATAAGCTGTTAGAGCAGCGAGCGGATACCCTGCTGCTTGCTCCAAATCAATATTGTATGGAATAAGGCAAAGATTTTTATCTTTCACTGAAACATACTCTGCATAACCACCCCCTTTTAACGAAAGCATTGCAAACACTTTTTGACCCAATTTGAAGTCGGAACTCAAATCGGTTTGCTCCACAATGCCTGCGATATCGCCACCCAAAATTTTCGGAAATTTGCGTCCGGTAATTATCCTTATCATTCCATTACGAACCTTGTAATCAACAGGATTGACTCCGGCATAGTTTACCCTTACCAATACCTCCTTCTTCTTCCTTTCGGGAATCGGAACTTCTTGGAGCTGCAATTGTTCAGGACCGCCGTACTTATTAATCACCAAAGCTTTCATAAAAATCTTGTTATTGGTTCGGTTTTTTGGTTTGCAAAGGTAGTATATTGAAAGGAGTTTTTTTATGTTAGCGGTATGTGGGTTGGTTTGTGTGTGGGTTCTAGTGGTGAGAAGTTAAGTTGTTTTGAGGTACTTATGTTGACTGAATGAGCTAAAAATTTTTAAAAAAAAATTCTTTGCTATGTCCTCCTTTGGGTACTTTGACCAAGGCACAAATTGACCTTCCTTCGTTTTTTATTGGCTCCCATAAATTTACTCTTTAAATTTTAGCCTTAAACTGTTGGTAACAACGCTAACACTGCTCATTGCCATTGCCGCGCCTGCAATCATTGGGTTAAGAAGAAAACCAAAAACGGGATAAAGTATTCCGGCCGCAATAGGGATGCCTATTACATTGTAAACGAATGCCCAGAAAAGATTTTGTTTAATTGCCGCAACGGTTTGCTTTGATAGCTTGATTGATTGGGGTATCTTTTTTAGGTCAGAAGAAATGATTGTCATTTTGGCCACATCAATTGCAATATCGCTCCCCTTGCCCATTGCAATGCTAACATGGGCTTGAGCAAGGGCGGCACTATCATTAATTCCATCACCCACCATTGCAACGATTTTTCCTTGAGATTGAAGTTTTTTAATAAAAATGGCTTTCTGTTCGGGAAGAACACCTGCCTCAAACTTCGAAATTCCAACCTTTTCGGCTATGGATTGTGCAGTTGAGCGATTGTCGCCAGTAAGCATTATAACCTCGATGCCCATATTTTGCAATTGACTAATTGCTTCCTTCGAGGTATTTTTTATCTTGTCAGAAATCCCAATAATAGCCAAGGCCTCTTTATCATTTGCAAACCATACAGCCGTTTTTGCTTGTTGCTGCCAGTTTGATTGTTTTATTTCAAAATCACTGTCGATATGAATATTGTTTTCCAACATTAGTTGCCTGTTGCCCACATAATATGTTATTCCATTGTAAGTTGCCTTAGCCCCCTTGCCGGTAATGCTTTCAAAATTATTTAACGTTTCGGTTGGTATGTCTTTAAAGTACTTTGTGATGGCCTCGGCAAGCGGATGTTCTGATTGTTTTTCAATGGCAAGGAGGATAGATTTAAGGCTATCGTCGTTATTTAACCAACTTGTGTTGGTTACCACTGGCTCACCAAGTGTAATGGTGCCGGTTTTGTCTAAAACTATGGTATCAATTTTCTTTGCCAGCTCCAGGCTTTGTGCATCTTTAATTAAAATTCCTTGTTCGGCTCCTTTGCCTATTCCTACCATTATTGCCGTGGGGGTTGCAAGGCCCAACGCACACGGACATGCAATTACCAAGACCGTAATTGCCGATAGTAACCCTTGAGTGAACCCGTTGGCGCCACCAAATATCACCCACGAAAATAATGAAATAAGTGAAATAACAATAACTACCGGCACGAAAACCGATGCAATCTTGTCAACGAGTTTTTGCACTGGGGCTTTGCTCGATTGGGCTTCTTGCACTAATTTTATGATCTGCGCAAGTCTGGTTTCCGTTCCTACTTTTTCGGCCGTAAAGCTAAAACTGCCCTTTTGGTTTATTGTTCCTGCAAACACTTTGGAGTCTTTTTGCTTGAAAGATGCCATTGGTTCACCTGTCATCATACTTTCGTCAACATACGACTCCCCTTGCAATATTGTGCCGTCAACCGGAATCTTCTCGCCGGGCTTGACTAGGATAATGTTCCCCTTTGCTGCATTTTCAATTGAAATCCTTTTTTGATTACCATTGCTCAATATTAAGGTTACTACCTTGGGTTGCAAGTCCATTAGTTTTCTTATGGCTGAAGAGGTGCTCCTTTTGGCTCTCTCTTCAATAAGTTTTCCGAGCAAAATAAAACTAATTATTACTGCTGCTGCTTCGAAATATACGTGAGCCTGCAGGCCCCTTTGATGCCAAAAATCGGGGTAAATGGTATTGAAAACGCTAAATATGTACGCTACACCTGTGCTTAGCGAAACAAGTGTGTACATATTTACTGAGCGGTTTTTGGCCTGTTTCCAAGCAGTTGCAAAAAAGTTCTTTCCAAAAATAAATAATACCGGGGTTGAGAGCACCCACATTATTGGATTAGCATACGGAATGTTCATAAAAAACATACCTATAATGACAACCGGAAAAGTAAATGCCGCCGCCAATATGGTGTTTCTTTTCAAAATCCTAAATTCTTCTTCCTTGGCTTTTTCTTGCGATGGCGTTTTCTCGGCATCGTAATCCAAAATCATATCGTATCCCGATGAGCGCACCGCATTGCGAATGGCTTCGAAATTTGCACCTGATGGAGTATGCTCAATTGCAACGCTTGAGTTGGCCAAATTTACGCTGGCCTTAACAACCCCTTGTTGGTTTGATATTATCTTGGTAATGTTTGCCGCGCAGGAAGCACAACTCATATTTAAGATTGGGAAAACTTTGGTTTGAATCTCTTTTTGGAAATCTTTTTCCCTGCTATTTTGTGATTCGTCAGTCATAATTTCCGTTTTATACGTAAAATGCCTATTAATTAAACGAATTAGCAATGTATAGTGTTCAATTATGGTTTTTGGGCGTTGATTGTCATTAATAGTCATTAATGGTCATTTATTGTCATTGGTGGTCATTGATAGCCATTGGTGGTCATTTATTGTCATTAGTTTTTTAATTAACCATTAATAATTAATCATTAACAATTAATTCCCCTGGTCATTTATAATTGGGCCGTTTAGTTTTAATCAAAAAAATCAAACATAATATGGCGGGAATCAGGTAGTTGTAAAAAATTAATTTTGTTTCTTTAAACGCAACTCGGTATTTGAGCCCCTATTTATTTAAACTCATTCTAAATTTATACATATTTTTCTTCATAAGGGTTTTGGAGTGTAATTAGAATTATATTTGTAGAGAAAACATACCGAAGATGCAAGGATCTATCTATCTATCTATCTATCTATCTATCTATCTATCTATCTATCTATCGGTTAGATCAGTGCCTATGTTGCAAAAAATCTCTGTTTTTTTTATTCCTAATCTCTTTAAAACGTTTTCTAGCCTGGATTGGCAAAAATAAGTTCGACCTACGGAGGCCATCGCCAAATGCCACAATAATTTAGTAAGGTATTCGCGATGGCTCTTTGTACAAGTTAGTTTTTCGAATTTAAAAAAAACAAAAAAAATGAAATATAGAATAAAATATATTTTTTTCAAAACCATTATTGTTCTTTTCTTTTCAGCCATAACTGGCGGATGCTCAAAAACAGAAACCGATCCAGTGCCACAACAAACTGAGTTGGAACAAAAGGTAAAATTAATGAAAGAAGTTGCACTACTAACGGGTAAGGTCTTTTCTCAGCCCGAATTGCAAAATGATGTTGTTTCAGCCATACAAGAGGTTGGTTTTGGCAACACCATTACATTTGCGTTTTTGTTTGGTGTTGACGACAAGATTAAACAAAGCGAGCAAAGGTACCTCAATCAAAAAAACAACTTTAACAGGAAGTCTTTGGATGGGCTGGCTAATTCATTTTTCAAAGAGTATGCCGCAAACAAAAATGAATACTCTACGTTAAATTACCGGCTTGAAAGGGAAAGCACCATTGGCGGTGTCAATATGCCCAAAAGCCTACCGGCTAATGTCGAGGAATTAGCGGCATTATTTGCCCAAGAGGGGTTAACAGTTTACTTTCCGTATATCGATTGCCAGGGGTCAGTACCAACCAACAAGTCTGGCGCAAATGATAAATTCTATATGGTTTACGACCCGCTGGTCGATGTAGAGACCCATTACGGCTACGAATATCAGATTGGTAGTGAAGGCTACCTATATGTAGATGGAATAGATGAAGAATTCATCGAAAACAATCCAACTTATATAATTGGAGCAATGGATCCTTGGGAGTTTGAAGATTCAGGCTATAATGTCACGTATCTTTCACCATTAGACGTAAATCCTGTGACGGGGCAATTAATCCTTCCATCTGGATTTGAAAACAATTCTAACAATTCCATTGGAGACCCTTGCCCACAGATATTCCCATATATGCAAGTCACAAATATGCAATGCAACGTTAACCAACATCTTTTACCCATAAATGACATAATAAATGCAAAGATTAGTCTGGTAAGGGTAAATATTAGGAAGTGGATGAGGTGGCTGGCGGGCGATCAAACATTTTCATTTCATAGAGCATCAACCGACGGTGCAATAACTTACGTTAATAATCAACCTGTACATTCACCAAACTCGTATCCTGTTTTCGTCAAGTATAAAATAGAACGAAAAAACGTAGGGACTGATATTTATCTTCCTGAAAAACAAGGAAGGTGGTTCTTTGTTAATGCTGAATTTGACCCTAATTGGACGTTCAATGAACATACTCAGGTAATGGCTGTTTTTACCCACCACACTTTTAATGGTTCCGCCCAGGTAGTTTTAGAGCCAAAAGTCGGTTTTAGAACTCCTGGTGGATCAAATCAGCCCTGGTTTTATGCAGGAATTGAGCTAAAAATGCCCATAACACTTACAATTGGTGCTGCCGTTTATAGGTCAAAAATAGAGATGTCAAGAAGTTCTTACCTTGCTAACATAATTGGGGGAGGCTTTACAGGTAGGACTCAATTATTTAATGGTATAAATTACAATGTTAAACAGATAGATAATGGTACTATGGAATTTGTTATGACATTCCTATACCAAAGTTTAACCCCTTGAAAAAGTTTAATCTTATCCCCTGCCTCAGAAACAGCTGAGGTAGGTTTTTGACAATTCCAAAAAACTAACTTTAAAATTATCCGACTATGATTAGGTTTAAGCTTTACATACTAATTCTACTGATAATAACTCCCATTTTTTTGTTTGCCCAGCCAGACAAAAAGCACGCTATCACCCTAACCACAGGGTTGGTGGATTATTTTTACCAGGAAAGGAAAAATAATTTTTCAGCAGGATTGATATATACGTACAGGCCATTTAAAACTTTTGCTTTTGATGGTTTTTACCTTTACAGCCAGTCCAATAGTTTTCCCAGCTATTTCGATGACAAACAAAGGCTACACAATTACCTTATGAGTCAAAATGGCTTCCGTTTTATCATTGGGTGGTCTGAAGTCTATACGCATTCAATAGGCTTACGGGTTCACTACTCCATTATTAGCAACAATAAATGGCACCTATCATTAAACTTCGCTTTCGGAGGGTTCTATTCAAAATCTTCCTATCAGGGTTTTAAGTACTGGTCTTGGCATCCTACAACTGGCCAAATTATTGATTATGAATTTGCTGATAGGGACCAAGGTTCTGTTTTTGATAGCTTTGTTTCACCTGGTTTAAATCTTCATTACAATTTCTATGATGATTTTATAATTGGAATTAATCCTGGTTTGTTTTATTCTGGGATTAAAACGGGAACTGAAGCTATTATCGATGGGCTTCCGGTTATTATTCCTATTAAGACTGCGCCCGTTCTGCCCGATTTCATTAACTTGTCAATAATAGTCGGGAAAAAATTTTAACATTTTATTTTACCTCTTTGATTTTTTTTTAATCGAAAAAGCCATTGAAATATGAAAAAGTATCTTATTATAATACTAGTTGCAATGCTCCTTTCGGGCAATTTATTGGCCAACGAAACATTGAAAAGCAAACCAACGGCTAAAAAAGGCAGGGTTGATCTATCCTTTTCGCAAGGTTTTGCCTGGGGCAGGGAAGAAACCTTTGAACCAATTTCTTACTTAAACTTTCTAAATGTTGTTTTTACCGTTAAGGGCTTTGGGCCTTCCTCCAATGTGGATATTCGCTTTCGACTTACAGACACAAGGTATTTGAACCTTGGCTTTTCAAGGCAAACCAATTCCACTTTAGTAAATAGGGAAATATGGCTTCAGGACATTAACACACGATTGGTTTTTTCGGATTACAGGTATAGTGTAAGGCGCAACTTTTTGAGCCTCACCTACGATACACGGCTCACTCCAAATTTAGAGTTTGAAGCCGGCCTTTCTTATATGTTTTGGGCTACAAACGTTGTTGGTGTTGGTTTAAGGTCTAATCAGGATGGTACCATCTGGCATAGTGTTATTTATGCTTCAAACAGTTTTCGCGCTATTCGCTCCGACGATGCTTTACACCTCACGGCATTTGCTAGGCTTTATTTTCCCATAAACCATCACGTTGAGTTGGGCGTAAGGGCTGGTTTGCATTTAGGCATTATAGGCATCGAGTCGGTAATGCTTTTGCCCGGTATGCGTGTGAAATTTTAGAAAAAAAATTTTGTGATGGCCATTATTAGCGCAAATTTTGAGCCATAAAATACAAACCCAAAACCATCACACTTTATGAAAAAAATCAAATACCTATTACTGCTGGTTTTAATGGCTTCGTGTGTATCCATAAAGCCCAAAGCCTTCCAGCCAACTGCAACTAATTGTGTAAAACTACCCAATCTTGACCCAGGGTTCGATTTCGCCTCGTTCGAATCGTTTTTTGGCGGTACCACCTGGGTAGAAACCACCGAGGGGCAAACCACAACCGAATCGCGACGCTCACAAGGGGTGCAAGATGTGCTCACCATTTTTTCGAGCGCAACGTAAGGAGCTGTATTTCTGACGAGCTTACTGAAAACAAAGGATATATTATTTTGAAGCTAGGAGCTGCCAACACCTCAAGTAGTGATGCACTCCGATCCTTAAGCACCCCAACGGTAGGGTTTTTTACCCTTTTTGGGATTCCTGCCGATGCAGCAAAGACCTTTATTGATTTGGAGGATGTAATTTACGACAATGATGACATACTCATTGGGCGATATTCAGGCTCCGCAACAGCACGAAAAGCTTGCGCGCTCTATTATGGGTATGGTATCTATCAATGCGAAAGAGCTTCAAGGTTAGGGCTTTTACCAAGGCAATTGATGTAATAAAGGAAAAAATTGCCAACGACCGAGATAGGATTATTCACGCCTATAGTATTATGAAAGGGTACTGTCGGTGTGACTCCAAGTCACGCAGACAGTAAAACAGGCGAAGGGTTTAATTTCAAAGGAGTACATTGTGAGAAGCGATGTATCCAGACGCGATGAATCGCGTCTCTACAACAGATCATCCGATGATTTTTTTTAAAACTCTTAAATATTTTTCACCTTCCGTCACCCTGAGCGGAGTCGAAGGGTCTCTTTTAGTTTTTCACTCCTAATTCAACCCCTTTGGGGTTGGTGTTGGCATGGACTCTCGTTAACCACAGGTTACGCTCCGCTTGCCTGCGGTTATTCACATTAAACCCCTCTGGGGTTAGAAAAACATTTTTCCATAGGCACACCGGTCTTTAGTCTTCCATTACTTTTGACATTTGACTTTCGACTTTCAACTTTCGACACTTTTCACTTTTCAATAACCTTTCTCGATGCTCCAAACAAAAGCGCGAACACCGACTTCCTTGTTTATTTCGTCAAGTTTTCTGACGGCCTCCAAAAGCTCCTCGACTTTTTGGGTTGGGATTATTACCAGGGCTGCGGCATTCATCTCGGGCCAGGTGTGAGTTCCTTTTCTAGGTTCACCAGTTTGAGAGCCACGCCCCTGAACATCGTTCCACCAAGTGAAACCCCTTATTTGGAGTTGGTCAAGTATGTATTCAACTTTCTCGCCGTTTGCTTGGTTAAAAACTATCATTACTGCTTTCATATGCCTTGCTGTTTTGGTTCATCTAAAAAAGTGAATTTTCTCCTAACCCGTTCAATCTTGTCACGTTCTCCCCTGCGAGAGATAATCGCGTACATTACCGGTACCAAAACTAATGTGACAAGAGTTGAGAAGAGCAACCCTCCAATAAGGGTAATACCCATGGGGCTCCATATTTCGCTACCATCACCAGTGCTGAGAGCTAATGGAATCATTGCCAGAATTGTTGTTCCGGCGGTCATCAACACTGGGCGTAGGCGCATTTTTCCTGCCACGGCAATGGCTTCGTTAAGTGGAAGCCCTCGGTCGCGCATAAGGTTTATGTAGTCAATGAGAACGATACCATTCTTGACAACGATACCAATCAAAAGCACCGCTCCCAAAGCCGCAATAACGCTAAGGGTCGAGCCTGTTATTAATAGAATCAAAATAACCCCGGTAAAAGAAAATGGTATTGAGAACATAATCACCAAAGGCATTTTAAACGACTCGAACTGTGAAGCCATCACCAAGAAAACCAAAATTATGCTGATAAATAGTAGTAATGCAAGGTCCATAAAGGAGCTCACCATTTCTTCGAAGCTACCACCAACATTAACCATTATGCCCGGTGGGATTTGGGTTTCGGCTATTATCTTGTTAATCTCTTTTGCAAGGTCGCCAAGTGCAATTCCTGATGGTACCGCAGTTACCTTCACAACCCTCTCGCGCCTTTGTCTTTCGATGTTAGGTGGATTGAAAAACTCCTTCACCTCGCCAATCTCTCCCAACAATACACTTTGTCCCATAGGATTTAAAATGGTGAATGATTCGATGTCGGAAATCGAACTACGGTAATCTTCAGGATACCTTACCACGATAGAGTATTCGCTACCTTCATCGCGAAGCATAGTTGCCGTCATTCCGGTTATCCGATTGCGTAATGCAGCCGACACCATTGAGGTGTTAAGTCCGTGCTCTGCCAATTTTGCCCGGTCAAGAACAAATTGTAGTTCTGGTTTTTCGGCTTTACGGCTTACCAGCACATCCTCGGCTCCGGGAATTTCGGCAATTTTTTTCTGTAATTCATTGGCAAGCTTGCTGGTGGTGTTGAAGTCGTATCCGAATATTTCCACGTCAACAGTATTCGAACCCATTCCACCACCCATTCCACCACCGGTAGAAATATTGTAACTCGTAACCTCAGGAATCATTTCCAGCTGCCTGCGTAAGTCGTCGGCAATTTCCCAAACCGACCGTTGGCGATCGGTAAGGGGCGACAACCTCATCACTAGATTGATCATATTGGACCCGGGCTGTGAAAACATGGCCATCATACTTCCCTCATCATCTGAGCCTGCTGAAACCGCGTAAATTTTCCTTTCGGGGTAACGGGTTTCTATAATGTTCTCTATTTGCCTTGCTATTTGGCTAGTCTCCTCAAGCCTCAGACCCGTGGTAAGTTCAATGCTTCCATTTATCTGTCCTTGATCGGCTTCGGGCATAAACTCAGTTCTTACAAACCTTAGTAAAAATAGTGACCCGAAGAATATGGCAAGGGAAAGTACCAATACTTTCTTTTTGTTAATCAGGGCAACCCTGAGGGTTTTCTCGAAAAAGTTTTCGAGCCATTTCAAGAAAGGTTCTATCACCTTTGAATGAGAAAAATTCCCTCCAGCGAAATTCTTTGATTTCATACCTAGAAGTTTTGAGGCCAGGACAGGAGTGAGAGTAACTGCAGCGATTGTTGAGGTTACAACGGTTATTGACACAATCCAACCCAGTTGCTTGAAAAGCACTCCGGTCATTCCACCCACCAGGGTTAGCGGGAAAAACACCGCAACCACCACAAGGGTGGTAATTATAACCGAAAGCCACACTTCGTTGGTGGCGTAAATGGCAGCCTCGCGCGGGCTCGTGCCACGTTCTATGTGCCTTGAAATGTTTTCGAGAACAACAATGGCATCGTCAACAACCATACCCAGGGCTATTGACATCGAAGCCAGGGAAATTATGTTCAATGACCCTCCCGAAACGAAAAGGTAGATGAATGCCACAATGAGCGAAATGGGAATGGTAATCATTACTATGAAGGTGGCCCTAAACTTTCCGATAAAGAATAGTACAACCAAAATCACGAAGAAGAAAGCCCAAAATAATGTTTGCGAAAGGTTTGAAACGGAATCGCTGATGAATTTTGAAGTATCAAGAATTTCGCTTATTTCAATGTCGGGAGGCAAATCCTTTTCGAGTGCATCTATGGTTTTACGAACCTCTTGTGCAATTTTTACCGTATTTGCATCCGATTGTTTCATCACGAACAAGCGCACACCTGTTTCACCAAGGATCCTCTCCTTTAGAGTGCTGTCCTTGAGCCCATCCCTTACCTCTGCGACGTCAGACAGAGTAACCGAAGCTCCCCTGAAATTTCCAACCACGAGACTGTTCAAATCATAACTCTCGGCAAACTCCCCTTGAATCCTGAACTGGTACTCCATCGGACCCATTTTCACTGTCCCGGAGGGTAAGTTGAGGTTTTCTGACCTAATCACGTTGCCCACTTGCTCTATGGTAAGATTGTAGGCCCTCAGCTTGGTCGGATCAACCTCCACGTATATTCGCCTACGGGGAACCCCAAGGAGGTTTACCGAACCAATCCCATCAATGCGATTGAGTGGGTTAATTATCCTTTCTTCAAGGATTTTTTCAAGTCCCGCATAGCTTTCCTTTGCGGTGATGGCATAAAATGCGATGGGAAACATACTGAGGTTGAACTTGAAAATACGTGGGCGGTCAATACCTTCGGGCAGGGCATTGTATATGATGTCAATGGCATCCCTAATATCGTTGGTGGCTTCGGTTACGTCAACTTCCCAATTGAACTCGAGGTTGATGATTGACAGGTTGTCGCTCGATACAGAGGTAATCTCCTTGAGGTTTCCTATGCTGTTGAAAACATTTTCCAATGGACGGGTAACGTTGGTTTCAATATCGCTGGCGTTGGCTCCGGAATAAACCGTAAGCACCGAAATGAAAGGTGGATCCATTTCGGGGAATAGGTCAACGGGAATTTTTGTCAAGGAATAAAGGCCCAGTACTATTACCCCTACGAAAACCATAATTGTAGTAATGGGCTTGTTTACTGCTTTCTTGAATATGCTCATTTCATAAAGTTTTAGGTCGGTAAATATGCTGCCTCAACGGGATTTAGTTAACAATGTTGATTTGCGAGCCATCAAGCAGCCTTGCTTGTCCGGCAACCACCAGCTTTTGCCCCACCGACAGATTGGCCGAAACTATCTCAACGTTGTTGTCGAACCGGTTGCCAATTTCGACAACCACCCTGCGGGCAGTATTTCCATCTGCCACGAACACAAACCTTTCGTTGGTTCCCGATTGTTTCATAACCGCTATCGAAGGTATTACGAATGCTTCAACTTCCTGCAATTGCAGTTCTGCCCTAGCAAACATTCCGGGTCGCAATTTACCGCCTGCGTTGGACATTGTAACCTCTACCTTAAAGGTTCTGGTTGCCGGGTCAACCTGAGGGTATATGGTTGAAACCGCACCAATGAAGGTTTCGGCGGGATAAACATCAGTTGCAAACCTCAACCTCATACCATTTTTGACTTTTGGAAGAAACCTTTCGGCAATGCTAACAGAGGCCTTCAATGGATTGATTTGGATTAGCGATACTATTGCAGCCTTGCCAACAGGGGTGTTTGGCGCCCCAGAAAACATTTCGCCATTTTCGAAATACTTGCCCGAAACGGTTCCAGAAAACGGTGAAACCAGTTTGGTGTTTTCTCGCAGGAACTCAACATTGGTTTTCGCAAGCTCGTATTGGGTTTTGACTTGGTCATACTGCTGTTGGGAAACACTACCGTATTTAAGCAAGGTATCCAGGCGCCTGAAGTCAACCTCCAGTGCCCTGAGCTGAACCTCTGCCTGTTGCAATTGGGTTCGGTCCATTTCTACCAACAACTGCCCCTGGCTTACGAACTGTCCGGGCTCAACATATATGCGGCTAATGCGGCCGGGGGTGCTTGATGTCAGGTGCACCTCGCGAAACGGCACAAGGCTGGCTGAGTATGTTACAGTTCTGCTTATCTTGGTCATCTCAAGCACTTGCACTTTTACCACCTCCGGAACTTTCTCCTGGACCTCGGTAGCCACTTCTTTTGGCTTTCCAGCAGAGCAAGACACAAAAAATAGTGCCGAAACTAACATAATTGCCATTGCGATTTTTATTGGGATACTTTTCATCTTTTTGGGTTTTTTATTTTGGTGATTTTAATTTCTTGCGATTCTTTTTGTTGTAAGTATTTACCGTGCATTTTTTTGGTAAAAACCTCCACGCTTAACGCACAGCTTGTGCACTGTGGCTCCAGAGTTTTTTAAATTATTTGGGCTTAACCCGTGAAGCTTACCTCTGTCGGACAGGTGCCTTGCCTCTTGATTATTTTCGAACGTCAAGCCGGGCATAGTCAATCCCTCCCTTTTGCCCGTGTTAAAAGTATTCCTTTGAGGGCTAATTTTCATAATGATTAAAGCGAATTTAATAAAGTTTCGAGGGCAACATAGGCTTCCATTAACTGCATTAGGGCAGAAATGTATCCGTTTTCGGCCTGAAGGTAGTTGTTGTTGGCCGTGATCATATCCAGGCTCGACACCATTCCCTGGCGGAACTTATTGTTGAAATTGTTGAAAACTTTGCGGGCTACATCCAAGTTCTTTTGCTGGCTCTCGTATTGCTCGATGGCATTGGTAAGGTTGAACCTGAGCTGCTTTTCTTGAATTAGGAGTTGCTGTTCTACGAGCTCCCTTTGATTCTCAGCCACTTTTAAATTAATCCGCGCCTGACTCACCCGTGCTTGACGGACTCCGCTTGAGAAAATTGGTATGCTCATATTGAGGCCAATCACATGCTTGGGCTGCATGTCAAATTCGGGTTTGAGTATTTTTTGAGTGAAATTGTAAAATGCCGAAAGAGTGGGCAAGTATGCTGCCCTCTGCATTTGAACCTGCTTTTGGGCAATTTTGGATTGCATCGAAATCATTTGGTAGTCAATGTTGTTCTCTGCCAGGAATGGTGTATTGAGGTTTTTGCGGAAGTTGAAAATCCCTAAAATGTTTTCTATATTGTCGGAGAGTTCAATATCTTGTTGTGCCGGCATACCCATTTGCAACCTGAGCAAATTTAGCGATAGCTCAACCTGCCTCTGTGATGCCCTCAGGGCATTCTCGAGCAACGATGCCTGCACCGACAGCTGGTCGTAGTCGAGCTCTTGGGTAACTCCCACCTCCACCATTGTTCGGGTCTTTTTCAGCAATTCTCTAATGTTTGAAAGGTTAGATTCCACTATGGTTTTCGATTGCATTGATACCAAAGCCAAGTAGTATGCCTGCGTAACACGCATACGGGTTTCTATTTCCGACTTTTGAAGGCTTTTTTGTGTTAATTGCTTGTAAAGTTTTGAGGTTTGAACACCCACAATAAAGCTTCCGCTGAAGACTAGCTGCCCCATCGATAAAGATAGATTGCTGGTTGGGTTAAACTCTATTTCAAACCCGGGGAAGTTTCCAAGTTGCGACTTTGATCCGAAGAAGTTGTTATAGTCAACGGTGGCATTTATTTGGGGCAAGCCCTGTGCAATTGTCTCGCGCAGCCTCATGCCGGCTTCGTCAACTGCAAAGCCGGCATTTTCCAAAACCTTGTTATGCTCCATAGCATAATCCTTTGCCTCGGCAAGGCTGAGTCGCAAAACCTTTTGCCCAGATAGGGGAGAAGCCACTACCAGTAGAAGAACCATTGCCGAGAATACCTTTTTTACCTTGTTTTTCATCTGTTACTATTTTTGCAATTGTTGCTGGTTATTATTTTTAGCATACCTACGGTCTTCCATACCTTTGCCCCGATACTTTTTTTTGATTGGTCGCGCATAATTTGCCATATCCAAGGCAATGGAGGTGAATGGTTATTGAAAACTTATCATAATCGGATTAAACTATAAAACCTTGGCCACTAAACCTTGCTCAATTTTTAAATCTTTTTCCAAACGGTCCACTTACGCTGTTACAAAAAAATCTGCATCACGTTTCAAAAACCGGTCAATGAGCTCGATACCTTTTGTTGTTGCCACACCCCTGAAAAAACTAAGGAGAACCGTTTCGAGCAGCATTTGCCTTGGAAACTTGTCTTGTGGAAATATGGTTTTATCTGGCAACAATCTTAACTGCTGCATCAAAATTGTTGCAACTATCTCAATGTTAACCTCCTTGCGGAACAATCCTTGATTTATTCCCTTTCTGAGAATTTCGAATATCTGGTTTCGCTGGGTTTCCATATTTACACTGTGAACCTCCTTCCATAGCTTGAGGTGGTATTTTTTTAGGTCTTCGAAAAACAGGGGGTTGATTTGGTTCATCGCATTTATACCAACCTTCATTAGCCTGAAAATGTGTTCGATGGTGTTTTCCGATTCATCGGTAACCGTATCACGTTGGTGACAAAATTGAGCGTTCATATAAGCCAATACCGCCCGCAACAAGTCGTTCTTATCATAAAAGTTTTCGTAAATGGTGCGCTTGGATACCCCCGCTTCACGGGCAATGTCGTCCATTGTAATGGCCTTGATGCCCCTTTGGGTGAATAGCTGCGAGGCAAGCTCCAAAACGATTTCCCTTACAGTCATTGTTTGATGTTTGGTTACACAGGCTGCAAAGGTAACAGAAAACTTTTAAAACCGAAATAGTTTTTTAATTTTTGGTGTGAGACTCAAATATTGCCGGGGGTCGCTGGTTGCGCTAAAAACACTTTTTATTGTAAGATACAAAGGGTTATCAGTTTCCAGCCATCAGTAGATTAGTGGCTCGCGAATGGTAAACCCGATTTTTATTTTTGGCGAGTGATTAATAAGGAAGTTTTTTTCTTGTAGCTTTGCTATAAATTTGAGCCGATCGTTTCGTGCTCTTGGTCTATTTATGCATTGCAAAATGTATTTTTGAAATTACTGCAAACCCTTTTGTCAATTTTACTTTAAAAGTTATTTTGCAACTCTGAAGTGATTCATACCCTGAATGTTTAAGAATAAAATCATAAGTAGGTCAGCCCTTCTTCACCTCCTTACGATATTCTTTACCCTGTACTTTTCTTCTTGCGAATTTTTGCCTGGAACACGTGGCCCAACAAAAGCCCCAGACGGCACCTGCAATTGCGAGGTTGCAACCTACGATTTTTGTGTAAGGGTTACGAAAGTTACTGATGGAGATTCGTTTCGTGGAATTAATGAAGATAACGAGGAATTGCTTTTTAGGATACACGGCATTGATGCACCGGAGAATAAACAGGCTTTCGGTCGGAGGTCGAAGGATTATCTTTCCTCAATTGTTTACGGCAGGAAGGTTGGCCTAAATATTAACACCAAGGATCGTTGGGGAAGGTACGTGGTCTCTGTTTATACGGCCGATTGCCTCGATGTGGCTGCGGAGATGTTGCGGGCAGGTATGGCTTGGCATTTTAGGCGTTACGACATTACAAAGTACTACTCAAACCTTGAGAAAGAAGCTCGTGAATTTAGGGTAGGACTATGGAAGGATCCCGCGCCCGTGCCACCCTGGGAGTATAGGAGAAGGAAGGAATAATAAGGCAAGGCAGATGGCTGCAAGCCGAATTAGTTATTGATTAGAATGCTGCTGTTTTGCCAGCATCCCATTTTGGCTTAGGTTTGTTTTGGATTCTCTTCGAGCCATTAGAATTTACTGACGGTTTATGCTTCCTTTTATCACTCGACCTTTTAATCTCCTCGGTGCTTTTTGGTGAGCCGGATCTTTTAAATTCAGGTTTTGCAGTTTTGCTTTGCCTATTTGATTTGGTTGTTTTTGGGGTCTCGCCCCTTGAATTTTCAACCGACCCGTAAAGTATTTCCATTTCGCTTTCGGTTAGGTCGCGCCAATCGCCAAGGGGTAATCCCTTAAGGGTTACGTTCATTATCCTTTCCCGCTCCAATTTTGTTACTTCGTAACCAAAATACTCGCACATTCGTCGAATTTGGCGGTTAAGCCCTTGTACCAAAACTATTCTAAACGTAAAAACACCCTCCTGTACAACTTTGCATTTCTTGGTGGTGGCTCCTAAAATGGGCACCCCGTTTGCCATTCCCAAAATGGCTTCATTAGTCAGCGGTTTGTTTACCGTTACCAGGTATTCTTTTTCGTGCTTGTTGCCTGCCCTGAGGACTTTATTTACCAAATCACCGTTGTTGGTAAGAAAAATCAACCCTTGTGAGTCTTTGTCCAGCCGTCCGATTGGAAACAACCTTTTGCTGTGATTCACATAACTTACAATGTTGTCTCTTACTGATTTTTCAGTGGTACAGGTAATTCCAACCGGCTTGTTGAGAGCAATCATAACAATGTCTTCTACCTGCCGTGGCTGTAGTATTATGCCGTTTACAGTCACCTTATCGCCTGGATTAACCTGATCGCCCACCACCGCGCGGCGCTTGTTTATTAACACTACCCCTCGTTCAATGAACCTGTCGGCTTCACGGCGGGAGCAAATGCCGCTTTCGCTGATAAATTTGTTTAGTCTCATTATTTGGTTGGTGAAATTGGTTTTCTAAAAACAATATAAAAGTAACTAATGTTTACAATATCCCCTGGCGTCCTATCCCCTTACAAAATTTTTGATCCCCTATGGCGTGACCCGACATTCGAATTGGCAATTGCTTATGGAGCAATCAATAGTCAGAACCTAATATATTTCAGCCTCTAATCCCAATTCTTCTTTAAAATCATTTCAAATTATTCAAAAAATTTGATAAAATGATGCCAGTAAATTAATTTTTGTAGTTTTGTGATTCATTTCACAACTAACATTAAAATCCGCTTTTTATGGACATTGCCAAAGTTAAGGAAATTCGCAAGATTCTAAACAAAAAGGATTACCAACCGAAGGAACTCCATCGTGGCTACACCGATAAGATTTTGTATATCAACGTGGGAAGCAACGAGATTAGGGAGAAGGATGTTCCGGCCCAGATGAAGGAAAAATTTGTTGGAGGTAAGGGTTACGGGCTTCGACTATTGTGGGATGCTACCAAGCCGGATACCCGGTGGGATGATCCGGAAAACGAGATTGTTATCTCCTCGGGTCCTATAGGGGGAATTACCCAGTATTCTGGTGCCGGGAAATCTCTTATTGTTGGCATTTCGCCTCAAACTGACTCGGTAATGGACTCGAACGTAGGTGGCTTCTTCGGCCCTTTCTTGAAGTTTTCGGGTTTCGATGCCCTTGAGCTGCAGGGCAAGGCTGATAAGGATGTTATCATATACATTGATGGTGTTGATGGTACCGTAGAAATTTTCGAGGATCCGGGCCTGTCTGTCGACTCTCACCTGCTAGTTGAAGAACTTACTGAAATGTTTGCCCAAGACGAAAAGGACTATCGCAACATAGGTGTAGTTTCTACGGGCGCGGCAGCCGAAAACTCGCTGATAGGGATGATAAACTTCACTTTCTACGATGTGAAGCGCAAGAAGATACGCCTGAAACAAGCCGGAAGGGGTGGGCTTGGAACCGTGATGCGCAACAAGAAGATAAAAGCAATTGTGGCAAGGTGCACCGGTGTAAAGGCCAACAATAACAACGTGGCCGATATGGATGCCATTCGTGAGCGGGGTAGTAGGTTCAACAAAGAAATGCGCGAACTTGACGACCACCAATGCCAAATGAGGAAAAAGGGTACCGCCAACATCGTGAACGTTATGAACGATTACGACCTTTTGCCGACCTGCAATTTTAAGTTCGGCAGCCACCCCGACGGGCACAAGATTCATAGCAATATTTTTCGCGACAAGTATTTCACCCAAAACGTATTTGATGGTTGTTGGATTGGATGCAACATGTCATGCGCCAAAGGTGTTGATGATTTCGAACTAAAAACCGGTCCTTATGCCGGGCAAAAAGTTATTGTTGATGGCCCCGAATATGAAAACGCCGCCGGATTGGGTTCAAATATGGGAATTTTTGACCCAGAAGCCATAATAGAGGCAAATTTCTATTGCGATACCTACGGTATATGCACCATTACTTGGGGGACCATAATGGCCTTTGTGATGGAGTGTTACGAAAACGGAATCCTTAACAAGGAGCGCACTGGTGGCCTTGACCTCAGTTTTGGAAGCATTGCTGATTCGCTTGAAGTTATGCACCAACTTGCAAGGGGCGAAGGTTTTGGCATAATTGCCGGACTTGGAATCAGGAAGATGAAGGAACTATTTGTGGCCAAAGGGTGGGGCGATGCCAAATTTCTTAATGATATTGGGATGGAAAACAAGGGTTTGGAATACAGCCAGTATGTTTCGAAAGAATCGTTGGCCCAGCAAGGGGGATACGCTATGACAAACAAAGGCCCTCAGCACGATGAGGCCTGGCTGATTTTTATGGATATGGTTAACAATCAGATTCCTACCTTCGACGACAAGGCCGAGGCGCTCCACTACTTTCCGATGTTTCGGACATGGTTTGGGCTCGTGGGGCTTTGCAAGCTTTGCTGGAATGATGTAGTTCCCACAGATAATGCACTTGAAGAAGAACCCCACAAGATTCCGGCGCACGTTGACAATTACGTGGCGATCTACAAGGGGGTTACAGGAAAACCTTTCGACAAGGAAGAACTTATCAAACAAAGTGAAAGGGTTTACAACTTTCAAAGGGTATTCAACCTAAGGCGTGGGTTTGGCAAGCGCATCCACGATGCGCAACCTTACAGGGCAGCCGGTCCGGTTACCATAGAGGAGTACGAATCAAGAGCAGAAAGATACGACAACCAGTTATTTGAAATCCTTGGTGTTGACCCGGTTGGAAAAACCACTCTGGAGAAAATGGAAATCTTGCGAAAGCATCGCGAGGATCAATACGAGAAACTCCTAGATGCAGTTTACCAACGCCGTGGCTGGACACCAAACGGCATCCCTACGGAGGAGCATTTGAAGAACCTTGGGATGGACCTGCCCGAGATATTGGAAGTGGTAAAACCACACCTGAACTAAAAACAACCATTAATCAATAAGCCGCTCCCTCCCGGTGGAAGAAATTCCATCGGGAGTTTTTGGTCCAATTAATGACCATTGTTTGGTACGAGGTGGTAAGAGTAAACGGTTTGCCGTGGTCCATGATGTGAACCCAGAACAGCGATGCCTCAAGTAGGTCGTACAATAATGCTTAACCACATTCTTTGAGCTTGCAACGTTTTTTGGTGTCATTGGTACCGATTATCCCTATTGGAAATGGGTTGAGGTACAAATTCCTTTCAACATAGAGCGAGGTACAATAGAAGTACAAGTTGGCACTAAAAAGAGTATGACATCCCAAAAATTACAACCGCTTTCCTGCATTAAAAAAGCCCAAATACAGGGCTTTAAGTAGGTTTTATATTTGTTTTGTGTTTGGTAGTTTTGTGTTGGTTACTTTCCTATACAAAAATTAGCAAATATATTTCCCAATATCTCGTCGTTGGTAACCTCGCCCGAGATCGTGCCTAGGTGGTAGAGGGCGTTGCGTAGATCCGATGCCAAGAGGTCACCGGGGATGTTGTTTTCGAGCCCGCTTTTAATCTCTTCCAATGCTCTTGAAGTGCTCAACAGGGCATCGTAATGTCGTGTATTGGTAACCAGGGTTTGCCCTTCGTCGGCAATCTTGAGGTTCACGTGGGCCAGCAGACCATCTATAATAAGGTTAATGTTCTCCTTACGCTTGGCCGACACGAAGATTGTTTCGAATTCTACCATTTCGGCAAAGTGGTGGGGCATCTCATCAAGCAAGTCTATCTTGTTGGCAATCAGCATAAATGGTTTGTCCTTGTTATCTAAATTCTTCTTGAACTCGTTTATGCTCGAAGCAATTTCGTCGAAATCGGATTTGGCCGCATCGAACATATACAACACTATTGATGCTTTGTTGATCTTATCTAGGGTTCGTTCAATCCCGATTGATTCAATGAGGTCGGTTGTTCGGCGCAGGCCAGCAGTGTCGATGAACCTGAAAGTAACCCCTCCAATGCTTAAGGTATCTTCGATGGTATCGCGTGTGGTGCCGGGTATTTCGCTTACAATTGCCCGGTCTTCGTTTAGTATGGCGTTGAGCAATGTTGATTTTCCAACGTTGGGTTTACCTACAATTGCCACCGGAATACCGTTTTTGAGAACGTTTCCTAGAGAAAAGGAGCTTGTAAGGGTGCTTACCTCCCTTAGGGTTTGATTTAGTAAATACATTAGCTGGCTCCTGTCGGCAAACTCCACGTCTTCCTCACTGAAATCTAGTTCAAGTTCGACGAGGCTGGCAAAACTCAGGAGTTTGGCCCGAAGGTCTTTGATCTTTTGTGAGAAATGCCCGCGCATTTGGTTAAGGGCAATGGAGTGCGATGCTGCCGAGTTTGAAGCTATCAGATCGGCAACTGCCTCGGCCTGTGACAGATCCAGCTTTCCGTTCATGAATGCTCGCAGGGTAAACTCCCCCGGGCTTGCAGGTCGTGCTCCCTTTTTAATAAGCAGCTCAAGAATCTGTTGTTGAATGTAATAAGATCCATGGCACGAAATTTCGACCATATCTTCGCCGGTGTATGAATTTGGAGCCTTAAATTTTGTGAGAAGCACCTCGTCTATGGTTTTGTTGCCATCAACCATCTCGCCCAAGGTGGCGTATCTGGGCTTTATGGTTTCAAAGCCTGCTTGCTTTCCGGCGGCTTTGAAACATTTTGCAGCCACATTGAAGCCATCGGGTCCTGAAACCCTTATAACCGCTATTGCCGAAATGCCCGGGGCCGTGGCCGGGGCACAAATGGTGTCATTTATGTTCATCCCTATCATGGTGTACGGCTTTAGTTTAGATGCAAAATTAGGGGTTTATTGCTGATTCAACAAGGTGTCGGTTAGGCTTGTTTATTTTAATGGGGTAATTTTGTTACTAAGATGGTGTTTTATCGCTTATATTTTATCCCATATTATTCAAAAACCGACCAAAATGCTCAACGTTACACGCTAAAAGGGTTTGATAATCCAAAAATAATCATTTATCAATTTAAAAAATCATTTATCATTGTTTCTAGGTTTTTAACTCCCTTGGCTTCGTGATTCACTAGGGCTTACAAACTTCTTAGCTTATTTACCGATTATCCGTATTTTTGAAAAAAGAAAAATCTACTCAAATGCTTTACGAAATACTCGACGAACCCATTCCGATTAAACTTTGGCTTGCTGACATTGAGCCTGGCGCGCTTGAGCAGGCGCGTAACCTGGCCCGGTTACCCTTTGCATTCAGCCACGTGGCCCTTATGCCCGATTGCCATCAGGGCTTCGGAATGCCCATAGGAGGGGTTTTGGCCACCAAAGAGGTGATAATACCCAATGCCGTGGGTGTTGACATAGGTTGTGGAATGTGTGCCGTCAAAACTTCGTTGCAAGAAATTGACATTAGAACCCTCAATGTTCTTTTGGAAGGTATAAGAAACGTAGTTCCGCTTGGCTTCAAACACCACAATAAACCACGGTTGCCTCAAGATATGCCACACCGCGAGTCAATCGAAGGTATGCCTGTTGTTAAAAGAGAATACCAAAGTGCCTGCCATCAGGTTGGAACTCTCGGTGGTGGAAATCATTTCATCGAGATTCAAAAAGGCTCAGATGGCCAGATTTGGATTATGGTACACTCGGGCAGCAGAAACATTGGCAAGCAGGTTGCCGATTACTACAACCGTTTGGCCATAAGCCTCAACGAGAAATGGAAGAGTAAAGTGCCACGCTCGGCCCAGCTTGCCTGGTTGCCTACCGATAGTAGAGAAGGTAGGCAGTACATTGACGAGATGAACTATTGCATTGATTTTGCCTTGGCAAACCGCAAGCTTATGATGAATAATATTATTTGGGTGTTCGAAAGGGAGTTTGGCAGCAGGTTCAATCCCGCGCCAATGATCAATATTGCCCACAATTACGCCGCGGCCGAGAATCATTTTTGCGAGGAGGTGATGGTTCACCGCAAGGGTGCAACAAAGGCCGGCTACGAAACCACCGGCATAATTCCAGGGAGCCAGGGTTCAAAAAGCTACATTGTTAGGGGCAAGGGCGAGGCTGCCAGCTTCGAGAGCTGTTCGCACGGTGCCGGAAGGGTTATGGGTCGCAAGGAAGCCATTCGAAGTCTTGACCTAAAGGTTGAGGCATCGCGTTTGGACCAAAAGGGAATTTTACACTCTATAAAGAACAAAAACGACCTTGAAGAAGCGCCAAGCGCCTACAAGGATATTTCGGTGGTGATGAAAAACCAAGAGGATTTGGTTGATGTCCTGGTTGAGCTCTCTCCCTTGGCTGTTATCAAGGGCTGATTTTCTTAACGTTTTTGGCTACATCATGCCCGTTGTTCTTCCTTTCCAAAGTAAACTCCACTTCGTCGCCTGTCTCTAGGTCGTTAAAATCCACATTCAGCACATCGGTGTAGTGGAAGAAAAGGTTGTTGTTAGGATACTTGATGAATCCAAACCCGTTCTTTATGCTTAAAATCTCACTGGTATGCACCTCCTGGTCAAATTCAACCCTGTTGAACCTGTCATCATCGTGGTGGTATTCATCATCTTCGTAACTGTTGTAATTTCCGGTTCCTGTAGAAGTGGCTTCATCGTGAACGAACAAAGGTGAGTGCTGGTCCTTTTTGATCGTTTTCTCGATAATCTCGTGCATTTGTAAGGGATATGAGGCCTCTTTTAAGAGTAATTGCGAAGTCCTTGATACTGTTTTTTTTCCTTCGTCATTGGTATATTCAAAATCCCAGGACAACAAAACCACCTTTACACCAAGGCCGTTCAAGCGTCTAATTAATGGGACAAATTCGCTGTCGGAGCTAATTAAGACCAAAACGTCATACAGCCCAACCCTTGCATTCTCGTATGCTTCCAATGCCAGCGAAACATCAACTTTTTTTTCCTCCCTCTTACCAAAAAATGTCTTTAAGGGAAAGTAATGAGTAATCACCCCCTCTGACATCAAAATGTCGTCAAAAACCCTTTCGTAATAAAGTTGATTACCTCTATGCGACGCCTCCTGGGCACTTACCCTTCCCCTAAAATAGTGGGCATCAACTATTCGGCAAAGGCCCCTTGGTTTTGATTCAAGGTCGGCTACCGTTTCCCTTATGAAGTCGTGAAGGCCCGAAACACTTAACCTTTTTTTCTTGGGATGGACATAAGAGTAATAATTACTAACGTGAAGAAAATAATTGCCATCATAAAACACCCCTATTCTTGTAAGATCGTTTGGAAATTTTTTCATAAATGAAAGAAAAATAGTCTATTAAATAAAAAAAATATAATCTTTTTGATTTTATTGAATTGTGGGAAGCAAAACAATCTATGCTTGGACAAGTATAACAAATCTCTAAGCCGAAGGTTCTCGGATATCGTATTAAATAATCAAGATTTTCAATTTATTTAATAATTATGGTTGTGTATTGGGCCAAGTGCGGTTAGTCCTGGTTTTTAACCTTTGATTGATGTTCTTTCCGAGTTCTTTCAACGTACCACTTGCAAATAATGTTGTTGAAGCAAAAGGTTTTATTTGTTTCGAAATTTGAATTGCTTTCTATGCGTTCCTTCATAGGAGCCGTGAGCCTTTGATAACAAATAACGTCGTTGGTTGCAATTTTTTTGTAGAGCCATGATTGTGGGGTCAGGTTTTTAAGATTTTTTTTTATTTTAGTCAAGTAAGTGTGAGATGGGGTCTGCGCAATTTCTGCAGTCTCAAAAAATACATTTCTGGGCTTGAAAAAACTTTCTATCAAAACTTCATCGTATAGATTTTTGTTTTTCCTGAATTCAAAAGGAGTTTGCCTGAAGAAATCTCTAAGTGGTTTGCTCCACAACGGAATCCTGAAGCCATAGCCGAAAAAAGGGAATACCTGCACTGATTGGAAAATGAACTTCGAGAGCTTTTCTTTTATGTCCCATTCTTCAACCCAAAAGTTTAATGATGTGTGCTGGATGAGCCCTTCTACTTCATTCTCGGCAAACCAATCTTGCAATCTTTTCACTACCTTTATTTTGCCTCGGGAGTTGTACCTTCCAAAATTGAAGTACTTTTCGAAAATGAATTTAGGTAATTCTGATTTTGGCATTTTCGGTCGCAAGGTTTTGTTTACATAACTTCCCGCAAGAAAATCGCCCGAGTGGCCCGGCACGAAAAAGCTATGGTCAGGAATGAGGTTGTTTTCCTTCAAGTACTTTACTGCAAAATAATCTTGCAGGTAGGGCATTGAATAGTTGTTTCCGGCATACTTACGGTATTTGTTAAAGGTTGGTGACTCCAAATATCCCTCTACTTTTAAGTCTTGGTAGTTTACGAAAATCCATCTGAATCCTAATTGCCTTGCAACCTTTTCGGCGAGGAAGCTTTCTTGGCTTGGTCGCCCGTAGGTGAGGCAAGTAACATTTTGATAGCCTTGGCTGTGTAGCATGCAGGCTATTAGGCGCGAGTCGAATCCTCCACTCAATGGCACAACCACGTGTTGGCCTTTCAAGGAATTTACCAAATTGTCTGAAATTTTATCAAGTAAATTTGCAAGTTTAATCTTTAGTTCCTTCCGGCTATGCTTGAAAAAGGTTTGTGGCAACCACCTCGAGTAAACTATTGAACTAACCGACCCGTCAGGCTTCAAATGGACAATTTCAGCGGCCTGGGTTTTGAAAATACCCTGCAGTAGGGTTTGATTACCAAGTACGAATCCAGCGCCTTCAAATTCAGCTGAAGCGCTATGGTTGAATTTCTTTTCCTTGAGTATTTCAAACAAATTGTCTGAGTTATCCGAAACTATCCAACTCCCTTCTTGCAAGGTGTAGAAAACCGGAAATGCACTCATAAAATCGGTTGCCAAAAAAATCCCGTTCGGGGTTTGGGTTACAATGCAAAACGACCCGTCAAGTTTGGAAATGATCCCTTCAAACTCTTCAATCCTTGAGGCGTTTTCCAAATTTTGGAATACCTGTTCGGACGTGCATAAATTATACTCAGGGTCAAATACAAAACCTTTGAACGAAAGCCCATTTTTGGTGTGCCAGCGGTAATGATAATTATGTTCGAGAATAATGTTTTTCATTTAATTGTGGTTTTGATTACTTCGTCCAACAAGGATGCGTACTGGCCTGCAATTACATTATGTCCAAATGTGGTGATGGCGTATTGGCGTATTGCTTCTTTGCTGAATTTCGCTGAATTCTCAATAATTTTGCCCATTGCCTCTGCCAATTCTTTACTATTGCCAGCCTCAACCAAAATACCTTGCTCGGGGCCTATGAATCCTTGGGGTCCTCCTGCTATGGTTGCAACTACCGGCAAACCACAAGACATTGCTTCAATGTAAACTACCCCGAAAGCCTCAAAATTACTCGCCAGAACAAAGGCATCGGCATCTTGGTAGTTTTGGAGTACTTCCTCTTGAGCCAACTTTCCTTTAAACGAAACAGCACCCTCAAGTCCCCTTTGCCCAACCAAATCTTCCAATTTCTTGCGCTGGCCGCCGTGTCCGCCAATTACGAGTTTTGTTTTGGCTATTACTTCTTCGGGAAGCAACGAAAAAGCTTTGATTAGGGTGTCGAACCCTTTTACTTCTTCAAGGTTTCCGAGGCTGAAAAACGTAAACTTTTGGTTTCTTTCAGTAGTTTTCGAAGGCAAAAAATATTCGGTATCAACCATATTGAATATGGTTCGCATTATTGATTCGACACTTGGTGCAATTTCCTTGATAAAAGGTTGTAGGGAATCGCTAACGGTTACAACAGCATCTGAATTGCGGAAAGCTTTTTTCAGCATTGGAAAATACCAAGACTTGAATAGCTTTTTTGCCTCGGCAATGTTGCTGACAAATCGGCTACGATGCTCTATAATAACGTAGGGTATCCCGTGTTTCTGTTTAATTATTTCTGCCACCACCCCGGCCCACATACTGCTATGTGCCAAGATTATATCGGGCCTGCCTTGTTTTTGGAGGTACCTGTCGAACAAACGGAGCATATTCTTCTCCCAAAACTTCATATTTGCCCTTTCAACAAAGGGAACTCGCAAAAACTTGGAGATATGCTCGGTTATTCCTTCTGTTTTGGTGGATTCTACCTTTCCTGCCAGAACAATATCGGCTGCTTTAAATTTCCTTAAACCAATTGCCTGCGAGTATATTACATCAACCTCAAAGCCCTTTCCTGCCAAGGCAACTGCGTGCTCCCTGAAAAAATAGCCCCCATCGGGCGGATACCATGAAGGGATTACCAAAATTTTGGCTCGGCCGTAGGTTGTCATAATTTGTTTCTTTCAATAGTTTTAACTTTTCCATTTGCCCCTTGCCCTCAGCCCCTGGCATACCAACCAATTTCTCGGCAAGGAGTAATTCACATTATCAGGATGAGCCCAATCGAAGCCTTGTTTATGTTACCCGTTTGGCACCCTTTGCCAAGGCTAGATACCACCTAAGATTGTAACCCACCACAAGGCATCCTACGCCACTGAATATACCCAAAGCCAACAAAATATCGTTTTGTAATATGCCGATAGTGAGGGCTCCAAAGCGCATAGCGAGGTAAATAATGTCAATAACCATTGCCTTCTTTTGCCTGAAAAATAATTCGGGTATGAACGACAATGGGGAGGCAAGAAACACCATAAGCAACCAAGGTGCCATTACCTGCAAGAAATTGGCTGCAAGTTGAAACTCAGGTGGAAAAATTAACCTGAATATGGTAGGGGCAAGTACCAGCAGGGTTGCAAAGGGCACTAAAGCAATAATAAACGACCTTTTGACAAGGCTAATTAGTTTTTCGTAGATTGGATGGCCGTTGTTGAAATCCTCAATTATGTTTTGCGAAACTACTTGGTGCAAGCTTTGCGAAATCATACTTATTGGTTTGAAAACCAGAGTATAGCCAAAAGCAAACAATCCTGCAATTTCTATGGAGAACCCTCCGGGGAACATAAAAAACGGCAAGGCTCCCGATAAGTTGTTGGTGAGGTTTAGCATCATACTAAACTTGGGATAACCAGAATATTTTGCAGCCTGCTTTTTTATATTACCAATAGTAGGGCCCGAACCTGCAACAAATATTCTTTTGGCTGTCCTGAGCAAAATGAATGCCGTGGCAAAGGTTTGCGAAAAAATATGCGAGGCTACCAGTCCGTTGGAGGTTATCTTGAAAAAACCTGTAACAAGGCGAGAACTGTTTAGGGCGGTGTGCTGAACAATGGTGGTAGTTGCCATTGTTCCGTAAAGCTTGTTGCGGTTTGAGTAATACAGTGCGCCCTGATACAGTCCGTGAAGAACCAACAGCAGCGGAATGAACCATAACCAACCAAACAAGGCTCCCTGACCAAGAATTGTTGTTATGGCCGGGCTGCTGAATAATATAATGGGAATAAGTAATATGGCAAAACAAGTTGATATGATCTGAACTAGCCAAAAGAGTGAGCGTGCATCTTTGTCTTGGCGCGGTAACATAATGGCTTGCTCGTACTTGGCGGTGGAAAGTACCGATAAAACGCTCAAAATTGCCAGAAAAAGCCCCAGTGACCCAAACTGCTCCGGGGTAAATAGCCTCGCGTAAACCGGCGAAAGTATGAACGCCCCTCCCTGCACCAAAAGTGAGCTGCCGAATAGCTTGAAAAAGTTTCGTAAACCTTTCGATTTCAATAGTTCCTTATGTAAAATCATTTTTGCAAGTAGTGGCAGGTGTTGTTGACTTTTGCAAATTTCGCAAAAAAAGTATTGGGATTAGGTATTTTTTCAGCACCGAGATTCAGAGATACATTAGGTCCCCCCCTGACATAGTCGGGAAAGTTTTTACTTTTGCAGCCTTGAATTATTAGCGTTTTTTGTGCATCTTTTAGTATCTGTATATGTTCTTAACGTTTTTATGAACCCCAATAATGCCCACCAAACAGATTTTTGCGGATTATTCAACCAAATTTTTGAATCCTCATCACCCTTTGAGTATTTGTAGATTAAAAAAATACTATTGGCGAGTACTTTGGATACCTTTGCAAAAAAATCAATTGATGAAAAAACTTTTGAAGGCGTTAAAGGCCATTTTTCTGATTTTTATGAATCCCCGGCTTTTGAACAGGGTGCTCGGGTATGACGGTTTTTGGAAGGCCAAGGTGATGAATAAATACGACACCGCCAGTGGGTTACCGGTTGTTGATATTTCAGATTTACTTAAGGATGCCGATCCAAAAGTTGAGCCATTCGCATTTTTGGAAGGGGGAAGTCTCTTAACGGATTTATGGCTTTTGCGTGGTTTGGCCAAGAAAATCAGTGCTAAAACTTACCTTGAAGTTGGCACATGGCGCGGAGAGAGTGTTGCAAATATTGCTACACTAGTGGATGAGGCATTTACAATCAATCTTCCTGATGATGAAATGATCAAAATGGGACTCGACCCAAACTACGTTGCCAGCCATAGGTGCTTTTCCAATGGCCTGCCCAATGTTACCCACCTCCAGGCAAATTCCAGAACCTTTGAATTCCTTTCATTAAACAGAAAGTTTGACTTGGCTTTCATTGACGGTGGCCATGATTACGATTCGGTTTTGTCTGACACCAGGTCCATCCTTCAAGTTGTTGACTTACAATATGGAGTCGTTGTGTGGCACGATTATGCTCGCAATCCGGAAATGGTAAGGTGGGAGGTTCTGGCGGCCATCGATCGCTGTGATGCCCGCGATGCTCCCGTCGCCGAAGACGGCGTAGACGCGCTCGCCGTCGGTCACCGGCGTCGGTGTCGCGTAGGAGTTCTTGGGCCGCTTGAAGCCGGGCTTCTGCTGGAACACTTCGCGGTC
>CAZUWF010000015.1:0-56152 GCA_964624065.1 uncultured Bacteroidales bacterium | reverse complement strand
TCAGTTAAATATACGACTTTTTTGTCAAATGAACAATCTTTTTTTTCTTTTTTTCAAAATGCACAATGGGCAGTTAAATACATATTAAAGACCTTAGCATGTTAGATGCAGGTACTATTACCCTAGGTATATATTATTTAAACGTGGGAGGTTTAAAATTTAAACTCAAAAGATCTTAATTATTAAAAAACTGAGAAGTTGATGTACCTCTTGGGGTTCTTTCTCAGGTCTTCCAAAAGTAGTTCGAGTTGAAGGGTAGATTGCTTGAGGTTGTTGTACAGGTCCTTGTCTTGAAGCAACAGGTTGAGTGAGCCCTCGCTGGATTGTATTTTTTCTAAAAGTATGTTGAACGATTTTAACGACTTGCTTGCCATATCGAGGGTTTGACCCAGATTGGCCTCGGCGAGTTGGGTGCTTATTGTCGAAAAATTTTTAACTGCAACGGAAACGTCACTGCTACTTTGGCGAAGGTAACCCATAACCTGCTCGCCACTTGCCATAAGCGCATCGATTCTGGGTGCACTTTTGGCCAATGATTGTGTGATTGCAGATAGATTTTGGAGAGATTTGGAAATACTTTCGATATTCTCCTTGTCAAGCATCTTGTTTAAACCCTCAAAAACCGAATCAACCTGCAATAGGAGGTTTTCAACCTTCTCCTTTATGGGGCCAAACTGCGAGGAAATTTCATCAGTTATTGAAGGCACGAAAACCGATGCAAGGGTGTCGCCGGTTTGAATAAACATTTGCGAATCGCCCAATTTGATGGCAATTTCCATTTCGCCTACCAAAGCCGGCTTTCGAACCAATGCGGTTGAATTTGCAGGGATCCTTACTTTAAAACTCTCAATGTCTGACTTGACCAAGACCCTTCCTGACCCGTCGGGATGAAAGCTTACCTTTTCAACCTGCCCGACTTTTATGCCGTTGAGGGTAATTGGGCTGGTGGCCGCCAAACCTTGAGTTTCGTCAAGAACAACGTAAAACGAGACATACTTCGAAAAAATCTTTTTCCCCTTAAGGAAGTTTACCCCCCAAAATAGCAATGCCAGGGCAACTATAGCTATTGCTCCTATTTTTACTTCTCGTTTTATCTTCATAACTTTATCAAAAACTACCTAGTTTATTAATTAACAAAATACTGTCCCAACAGCTTTTGAGCCTCTTGAACCGTGGCTCTTTCGCCATTGATGAAAGCCACAACGAAGGCATCCTTGAATCCCAGGTTCCTAACATTGGCCTGCAATTGAATTGCAGCTTTGTGGTTCTGATCATTTCCCACCGTATATCTAAACAAGCCTGCATGACGGTAGTTACCAACATTCTTCAATCCCTTGAACAATGGTGAATCTTTGGCTAGCAATTTGTCAGAAGAATAGAATTGAACCTTAAAAACCACGTTGGGCATTTTCCTATCTGTTCGTGGGTTACTATCCATAGGTAAGGATGGTTCCCTTATTTGCAATTGCTGGGCGCCTTGTTGAGTTTGGGCTTCATGTTGGGGCTCTGACGGGCTTGGGTTTTGGATTTGAGGATGTGCAAGTGGCTGGGGCCGGGTAGAATAATTCTCCTTGGGTTGGGTTGGCTGATTTTGAGCATACCCCTGGTTATTAGAATGCGCGGGTGCTGCCGATTGAGACATTTGAGCAGTGTTTGAAAGCGCCAATTGATCTTGTGAGTTTTTGTAATCCCTAAATGCCCTGAAAATTGAAGAGGCAAGATTATTTTGCCCCTCGTTTGAAATCATGAACTTTTCTTCGTCTTCATTGGTAATGAACCCCAATTCAATTAAAACTGCCGGCATCGATGTTCGATGCAAGACTAAAAATGGACCTTGTTTAACCCCTCTGTCCAAACGCCTGCTCTTATCCCTGAATTGGTCCTGAATAAGCGAGGCCGCCTTTAGGCTTTGGGTGATATACTGGTGCTGGAAAAGAGAGAAAATAATGTGGGTTTCAGGTTTATTGGGATCAAATCCATCATATATGTCCTGGTAATCATCCTCAAAATAAATTGAAGCATTTTCCTTCATGGCAACCGCAAGATTGCTTTGGTTCTTATCATTACCCATTACAAAGGTTTCCGAACCTTGAACAGACCGGTTTCCGGCGCCATTGCAGTGTATTGAAATAAATAGATCTGCATCGTTTCTGTTGGCCACCTGGGCTCTTTCATTCAATCCAACAAAAACATCCGTTTTTCTAGTAAATATTACCTTAACATCTGGAAAATACTGATTAATCAATTCGCCAACTTTCAATGAAACGGTCAGGTTAACATCCTTTTCGAGACTTTGCCTGCCAACCGCCCCGGGGTCATTACCACCGTGGCCAGGGTCAATTACCACTGTATTTACCGGCCTGTCTAACCCAACTAATGTATGTTGACTAAAAAACAAAACCAGGGGAAAAAAAACAACAAATAACAAACAGCGTTTCACCTTATGTAGTATTTTTGGTTAGTTTTGTGTTAGAATTACCACCGTATCAAATTTTCCGACCTTCCAACAATAATTATATTGGATTATTTTCACGGCTGGTCCAACAACCTTGATGATTATTACGTAAAAACACGGATTTTGATTGTACAAAAGTAATATTTTATTCAGTTTGGCTGCAATATTAGGGTTCAAGTATTTTTTGGTGGTATTGTCATCGGCAACTCTGTTTATCTTTATAGGGAATCAGTTAGTGGCGCTGGGCAACCACGGTTGCATCCAAACGCCGGATAGCATTATCAATGCCAGGCCAACAAGCCATACGTTCACAAATTTAGGCATCGACCAAATACAGGATTCGTTGATGGTCAACTTCCAAGAACCCTCCCCTCCAGATCTTGAACCCAATAGTGGTGATTTATTAAAAGTTCCCACCAAAGAAAACTCGGCACCTTTGCTGGAATCAAAGGTACAATACTCGGCCCGTGATAGTTTGTATTTTGATGTGAAGGCACAAAAGGTTTTCCTATTCGGAAACGCCGACATCAAATTTCAAGAATTGCATCTTATGGCCGGTTACATCGAAATAGACTTCAAAACCAAGACTTTATTTGCAAAAGGAGTTGAGGATAATTTTGGCGTTGAAAGACAAAAGCCAAAATTTTCTGACGGAAAGCAAAACTTCTCGAGTAGCAAGATGTGGTACAACTTCGAAACCAAGAGAGGAAGAACACTAAATATGTTCACCGCCGAAAGCGATGGTTTCCTTCACGGCGACATAGTAAAGGTGGAGCCGGATAAAACGATATACGTGCAGGGCGGAAAGTTTACCACCTGTGATTGCCCTGATCCCCATTTTCACATTGGTTTTTCAAAGGCAAAGGTTTTGCCCGATGAAAGGATAATTACAAGTATGGCCAATCTAGTAATCATGGGCGTACCCACACCACTTGTTTTACCATTTGGGTTTTTTCCGAAAACCCAGAAACAATCAAGAGGTTTACTTTTTCCTTCCTTTGGCGAGGATGCAAATCGTGGGTTTTACTTGCAGGGGCTTGGGTTTTACACACCGCTCAACGATTATTGGGACTTGTCAATAAGAGCCGACCTATTTTCGAGGGGAAGCTGGTCGGCCACTTTTGGTACAAATTACAGAAGGCTTTACAAGCACTCCGGTTCCTTGAACCTTTCTTATGCTGAGAACGTGCAAGGAGGCAGGGGACTGCCGGATTATTCCAAGGCCAAAGATTTTCGGATATCGTGGAGTCACAGTCAGGATCCAAAAGCGAGGCCTAACACCACTTTTAGGGCAAACGTGGATTTTAGAACTTCTAGAATATCACGGTTCAATCCAATTTCTGACGAGGATTACCTAAATAACAACACCTCATCTAGCATTTCATATCAAAGGAGCATTGCTGATGGAAAGATAAATTTCTCTGCAACTCTTCGGGGCAACCAAAACAGTAGAACATCCAGAAGTGACTTTACCCTGCCGGATATTTCGTTGAGCGTTGCAAGGTTCAATCCCTTTAAACGCAGGGTAAGGGTAGGAAACGAGCGGTGGTACGAGGGAATTACCCTAAACTACAGCTTGAATGCCCGCAACGAGATACAAGCACCCGACTCGACACTTTTTAGTAGATCAACCCTAACTAACATGCGTTCGGGCATTAGCCACCACATACCCATAAACCACTCAACTAGGCTATTGAAGCATTTCAACTTCTCAAACAACATTGATTACAGGATGAATATGTACTTCACGAGCATCGAAAGGAGGTGGGATCCCGATGCCGTGTGGCACCAAGGATTACAAACCATGACCGGGGCAGTGGTGACCGACACAATAAGAGGTTTCAAAACCAGCCACGACATTAGCTATAGCGCGTCTCTAAGCACCACCGCCTATGGTATGGTTCAGTTTGCAAGGGGGCCAATTGCCGTATTCAGGCATGTGATGACCCCAAACATTAGTTTTGTGTACAAACCTGATTATTCATCTTCATTCTGGGGGTATAACCGCACGGTTTTCAACGAACGCTCGGGGAGGTTCGAGGATTACTCTATTTTTGCCGATCAATTGTTTCCGGCTCCGGGCACTAGCAAGTCTGGAGGGTTGAACTTCTCCATAACCAACAATTTGGAAATGAAACTTAGGGGAAAACAGGATTCGGTACCCAAACCCGACCGCAAGGTAAAATTGGTTGACAACTTGACCATTTCGGGCGGGTATGATTTCACCAGAGATTCTTTGAATTGGTCTGATATTTCGATTTCGGGCCGTACGGTACTGCCAATTTTGGGCGACTTGGACCTTATGTTCTTTAGCTCATGGTCGGTTTACGAAGCAGACAAGGATGGTAGGCCAATCAACCAATATGTGTGGGATACGCGCAAAAAACCCTTGATGCTTAGGAACTCGAGCTGGAGCACTGGAATAAACAAGACCTTTAGATCGGGGGGAAATACTGGCCAAACGGGAATGGACCGGGGTAAGGAGAAAAAGTCAGAAATACCAGGGATAGATTCAGGCGGGAGAGACTATGAAGGGGCTCAAAGGGGTGGCTCAAACCTTGCTGGAGAAGAAGCTGGAAGTAACAGGGTGGGCGAGCCCATCATTCCACCCTCACCCAGAATTGATTTCTCGGTTGCTTGGAGCTTTAGTTTCAACTACACTTTACGGTACGACACAAGATACAATGCAGAAAAGGATATTTTTGATAAAAAGATTATTCAAACGCTCGGGTTCAATGGAGACATTAACCTAACCAAGAACTGGAGGCTAGGCTTCAGGAGCGGTTGGGATTTCGAAGCTATGAAGCTTACATACACTTCGATAGATGTTTACCGCGACCTGCACTGCTGGGAGATGTCGTTCAACTGGATCCCCTTCGGTTTCAGGAAAAGCTACAACTTCTCCATCAGGGTAAAAAACCCCCTCCTTAAAGACCTTAAATATGAGAAGAGAACCCATCACCTGGACCGGGCATTTTCATCGTTTTAAGTTGCCTTTTGGAGGGATGGTGCCATTTTTTTTTCAAAAAAGTAAAAATTATCTTTGTCGGTTTCAATATCATTAATAAATTTGCGGACGCAAAACCAAACTATAACTACGAAAAAAAAATAAAACCAATTTCATATGAAAACCATCCTCCAAATTTTACTTGTGCTAGTTATCGTTGCCTTGGGGTATTTAATTATCCAATCAATAATGGAGCCTGTAAACTTTAACAAAGAAGCGGAAAAAAGAGAAAAAGAAATCATCGAAAGGTTAAAAACCATCAAGGATGCCCAAGTGGCCCACAGGACAAGGTACAACTCCTTCAACAGTGACCTCGACTCTTTGGTGCGATTTATTAAAACCGATTCATTACAAACAATTTTGGCCATAGGCGTCCCTCCCGAAGGGATGACCGAGGCAGAAGCAGTAAAAAAAGGTATTGTAAAGCGCATAGCCTCGTGGAACTCTGTAATGTCTCAAGTTTTTACCGGGAAGGGTTTTTCTTTAGATTCTTTGCCCTATGTTCCATACGGCAATGGTCAAAGATTTAAAATGGGTGCCGACAAGATAGAAAGAGGACAAATAATAGTGCCGGTTTTTGAGGCATTCACAACCCCTGAAATTTATTTGCAAGGTCTCAAGTACAAAATATATTATACCCGAATGGATGGCTTGAAGGTAGGTTCACTTACCGAATCCCACACCAACGGAAACTGGGAATAACACAAAATGCACGGCTCCTTTACAAAATCGTACGCCTTTGGTGGCGGTTTATTGAAGTTTGAGCCAACAAGTAACCTTGAGTTGTCCATCGAGCTATCGCTCGATGGATTTTCTTTTATGGTTTCAACTCTAGGGCATCCCACCATAATAGAAGAATACCTGATAAATGAAAGTATGGGAGATTTGGAGTATTCAAACTGGCTTGACAAACTTTTTGAACAACTGAATTTTTCGAGATTTTCTTTTCAAAGGATTACGGTATTGCTCCGTTCGCCAAATTTGATTTTTGTTCCTAAAGATGTTTTTGACCCCAACCTCTCCGAGAGCCTATTTAAATTCTGCGTACCCAACTCAAACCCGAAAATAAAGGTAATTGACCACCTGCCAGCAATTGGCTGCAATGGCATTTTCGAACTACCAACGGAAATTGAGATGGTACTGAAAAAACAATTCCAGAATTTTGACCTCCAACACTCGGCTACATGCCTCATTAACTGGTTTCTAAATAGCACCCTATCAAATTCAAGCCTGCCACAAGTAGTTGTCCAGCCCTTTAAGTCAGGTTTTAACGTTTTCTATTTTGAGAACAAGCAGCTATTGGCTTACAATACATTCAAGTGTTTGGAGTATAGCGATTTCCTTTACTACCTTATTTTCTTCTTGGAACAATTCGACCTTGATTTTTCCCAACTTCAGGTTCACCTGCTAACCAAAAATGAAGACAACCAGACTTTCGTTGAAAATATTCTTCAGCTATTTCCCAATGTTTTGAAGGCAGAACCTCACCTGCACAGGTTAAACCAGCCATAATATGCGTATAATAGCCGGCAAACACCAACGTAGAATAATAAAACCCCCTGCGAACCTGCCGGTGAGACCCACCACAGATTTGGCCAAAGAGGCTCTTTTTACCGTGGTGGGCAACCGCTTGGACATTGCTGGCATCAAGGTTCTCGACTTGTTTGCTGGCACCGGAAGCATATCATTCGAGTTCGCCTCGAGGGAGGCGGAGAAAGTCATTTCGGTTGACCTAAACTACAAATGCATAGAGTTTATAAAGAAGGTAAAAAACGAACTCGGTTTGGAAAACCTTTTCCCGATTAGGTCTGATGCCTACAGGTTCTTGATAGGTTGCCGCAACCAATTCGATGTCATTTTTGCCGACCCTCCGTTTGACCTTGAAGATACGGGAGCCATTGCAAACCTTGTTTTCGAACGCAACTTGCTCTCACCCGGCGGGGTATTGATAATTGAGCATCCTGCCAGCAAAAATTTCGCATCATACCCGGGTTTTGAAAGGGAGCGTAAATACGGTAAGGTACATTTCTCCTTTTTTCAAAATAAATTGGAATAAAAATTGGTTTGTTCCAGAATATTTGAAAATAGAGAGTAATTTTGGGCAAGTAAAATCCCGTAACATGGACAAAACAGCGCTTTTTCCGGGCAGCTTCGACCCAATTACCAAGGGTCACGAATCGGTAATTATGAGGGCAATGCCTCTATTCGACACGATCTATGTGGCCGTTGGGAAAAACTCTACAAAAAATTCGCTCTTTTCAATAGAAACCCGCAAATTGTGGCTTGAAAAGGTTTTTGAAGGGTATGAAAAGATCAGGATTATTGATTTCGAGGGTCTTACAATAGATTTATGCAAACAACTAAATGCAAGTTTCATATTGAGGGGGCTGCGTACCAGTGCCGATTTTGAGTTTGAAAGGAGCATTGGACAAATGAACAAGTCAATGCTTCCGAGCACCGACACGGTCTTTATGCTTACTTTGCCAGAACACACGGCCATAACCTCCTCCATAATAAGGGAGATCCTAAAAAGCGGTGGTGATATTGACCAATTCGTACCTGATAAATTGGCTGGATTGATTAAAATTGGTTAAAGCTTATGGTTGCAAACTGTATTTAATGCAGCCTCAGACAATAGATGAAACCACCTGCCTAATTGAAGCATAAGCATTTTCCAGCACGTTATCCAAATCATTCTTGCCAACCCATTTGGCCCCGGAAATTCCCTCAAGCCTGTCAATAATTGGCTGATGGCAACTCGTGGTTTTCATGAGAAACCAATAGGTTTCCTTCAAAATCCATTCTCCGCCCTTTTCTTGAAAAAAGTGGTTGGTTGTTGAAAGAGGATTAGCAATTTCAAGATCCCCGATCCCGGTTTCTTCCTTCACCTCCCTTTTGGCGGCCTCAATCAGGGTTTCATTGGGCTCGAGGTGGCCCTTGGGCAAATCCCAATGGCCATTTTTATGAATGAAAAGGTACTCTCCTACAGCATTTTGAACCAAGCCTCCCGCCACCACTTTTTTTATGAAAAGCAGCTCGAACTTTTGGCGAAGGGAAAAAAGGTCATTTGCATAAAGAGTAATAATAGAGTTTTCAGGAGTTTGTTGAACCAATCCTAGCACCCAGTCAATGGTAATTTCCTGCCTGTAGCAAACAAGGTGCCCATCATTTGGGAATTCCCCATCGGGCAAGAGCCTAAAATTTATCAACCTGTTTTCGAAGTAGACCTGCCACATCATCTAAATTATTTTGCGCAAAACAATATAAAAATCCTCAAACCCTATCCTGTAAACAATATTTCGTAAATTTGCTACCCAATTGTGAATTTTTTTTCAGGATCCATATTTTCCTTTTGGTTTTACAAACTGTTTTGAAGTAGTTTTTTATTAAGATGAAAAGAAATTATTATGAACCAGGAAAATGACCCCGCCTGCATCATTGCCAGTTTACTTTTGCAAAGTAACGCAATTAAACTTAATACCGATAATCCTTTTACTTGGGCGTCGGGAATTAAGTCACCGATTTATTGCGATAATAGGGTTACCCTATCCTATCCACAGGTGCGGCGTCAAATAGCCCTACAGTTTGTTCGATTAATAAAGGAAAGCCATGCAGATGCAAGGGTTATTGCTGGAGTTGCCACAGGTGCTATTGCACACGGTATTCTTGTGGCAGAAGAGCTCGGATTGCCTTTTGTTTACGTCAGGAGTTCGGCCAAGGCGCATGGCATGGCTAATATGGTTGAGGGTAGAATTTTGCCAGGCGAAAAAACCCTCGTAATCGAAGATTTGGTATCAACCGGAAAGAGCAGCCTGGCCGCCGTGGAGGCCTTGCGAGAAGCAGGATTTGAGGTTGGAGCAATGCTAGCAATCTTCTCCTATGGTCTAGAGGAGGCTTCAACGCTGATGAAACAAAGCAATTGCACCTTGCAAACCCTATGTGGGTTCGATTGCCTGCTCGAAACGGCATTTCAGGACAAAATAATTACCCAAAATCAAAGAGACGTAGTGGAAAAATGGCGGCTCGACCCGTGGAGTTACGGGATGTGAAGAATGGACAGGAAGCCTCAAGCTCTTGCCATAGGACAATTATAAAACTTGTAGCCTATTGCTAAAAACTTACAGCATAAATCAAAAAAATCGACAATAAATAAAGGTAATTGTTAGAAATCCCAACCCCCAATAGCCTAAACTCAGCACCTGTTACCGAGAAGAATATGTCAAAATTCAAAAGCGAAACTACCCAAATAGCGGCGAGGGATTCTGAAGTTTTCGAGTTTCTTTCGGATTTTCGGAACTTAAGGGGCTTAATGCCACCGCAGGTTACAAACTGGCAGGCCACTCAGGATACTTGTTCATTTACAATAACGGGCTTGGCGAACTTGGAAATGAAATTGAAATCCTCAACTCCTTTTTCAAACCTTCATGTGGTTTCTCACGGTTCGAATCCAATTGACTATACCCTTGACTACAATATAGCGAGGGTTAATCCCGACGTGTGCTCTGTTACGGTGGTTTATGAGGCCGACCTCAACCCTTTCATCAAGATGGTGGCATCTAAGCCATTGCAAAACCTGGTTGACTTGATGGCTGAAAAACTTAAGGAAGTGTTTATGAAAAGCTGAATGCCTAATTGACGAATTCTATTTCCTTGAAATCAAATGTGCCCGAGGTTCCATCTTCCATTATTACCACAAGCCTGCCGTATTCGTCAAGACCTGTGATTGTAGCATTAAATTCCTTTCGGTTAGATCTGAAAACCCGAGAAACCCCCATTCCCATAAGTTTTTGGAGGTATTTTGATTTTACCGTTTGACAATTGCCTTTTACCAAAAAATCATACCAATACCAAACAGAATCAATTACAATTTGAAGACTTTGTTTTATGTCAAACTCTACATTGCAGATATTTCTCAACGAAATCGGGTTTGGAGCGTTTGAAGCGAATTTCTCTTGGTTTAGGTTAATTCCTATGCCCACAACAGCAAGGCTATATTCATCACCTATTATGGAATTCTCAATAAGGATTCCGGCAACCTTTGACGATTTGAAGTAAATGTCATTGGGCCACTTTATTAAAAAATCACCGGCATTGGAAATTTTCTCAACACCTTCCAGTACCCCGAGGGAAATAGTCTGGTTAAGGATAAATTGCTCGGAGGGTTTAATTGTTTTTGGATGGAGAATTATGGAGAACGTAAGGTTTTTTCCTTCCTCGCTTTCCCAGGATGAGTGGCCTTGTCCTCGACCGGCAACCTGATTAAGGGTGGCAACAACCAGGCCTTCTCTGGCTTCACCCTGCCCAATAATGGCAAAGGCCTCACTATTGGTTGAGAGGACCGAATCGAGCCATAAAATCTCCATAGCTTTCAAATATTTTGCACCAAAAACCTTAGTTTTCTCAAAATGAAATGTTGAACCCTCGGTTGCTAAAAAACAATACCTCAAAAGTTCTTATCGGTTTCACTTGAGTGGGGCAATTTTCGTTTTTTGGTTCAAGGTGGTGAATTTGTTCTCTTAGTACCCCAAAGTTCGGAGCATAGACTTGTAACTTTGCTCTTTTGCAAATAGCTTGGTGCTGTACTCGCCTTCCTCGTCTCTGTCAATAATTATTAGCTTGGGAGCAGGTATCAAGCAGTGCTGTATGCCACCAAACCCTCCGAGGCTCTCTTGATAGGCGCCGGTGTGAAACATACCGATGTATTGGGTTTGGCCTTCGCGGATACGGGGCAAGAAAATGGCATTGGCATGGGCCTCGGCATTGTAGTAATCCATAGAATCGCAGGTCAAACCTCCCAAGTTAACCCTTTGGTATTCACTATCCCAGTTATTTATGGCAAGCATGATGAACCTTTGCTTTGATGCCCAAATATCAGGAAGAGTTGTCATAAAACTACTATCAATCATGTTCCAGTGTTCGCGATCGTTCTGTTGCTTTTGATCTAAAATGGAATAAAGAACTGCTCCACTCTCTCCTACCGTAAATGCACCAAATTCGGTAAAAATGTGAGGTTCCTCAACATCGTTTTGATTGCAGATATTCTTGATTTGAGCAACAATCTCCTCAGCCATGTATTCGTAATCGTAGTCAAAACCCAAAGAGTTTTTTATGGGAAATCCACCTCCAATATTGAGGCTATCGAGTTCGGGGCAAATCTTCTTCAAGTTGCAATAAACGTTCACGCACTTCGAAAGTTCGTTCCAGTAATAGGCATTGTCCTTGATGCCGGTATTTATGAAGAAATGGAGCATTTTAAGCTCGAATCGTTTATCTTTCTCGATCTTTTCGCGATAATATGGAACAATATCGTTGTACCTGATACCAAGCCTGGAAGTGTAAAACTCAAACATTGGTTCCTCTTCGGAGGCAATTCGGATCCCCAACCTAACCTTGTGTTTGCTGTCAATGAGACGCGCATAATCGTTAATCTCGTTTTTGTTGTCAATTACAGGTATTACATTCTCGAACCCATTATTTATCAAGTCGCTTACTTTCTGGGTATAAAGTGGTTTTTTGAATCCGTTACACACTATGTACCTGCTCTTGTCGAGCAATCCCAAATCAAATAGCTCCTCTACAATGTATATATCGAATGCTGATGAGGTTTCGATGTGGATATCATTTTTAAGGGCCTCTTCGAGTATGAAGCTAAAATGGCTACTCTTAGTGCAATAGCAATAATGGTATTCCCCTTTATAATCAACCCTAGCCATTGCCACGTTGAACATCCTCTTGGCCTTTTGGATTTGCTGGCTTACCTTCGGTAAGTAGGTAATCTTTAGGGGCGTGCCGTACTGTTTGATGATGTCCATGAGGCAAATATCATGGAAGTACAGTTCATTATCCAAAACCTTGAATTCTTCTTGTGGGAAGTCGAAGGTTTGTTCTATGAGGTCTATGTATTTGTTTTTCATTAAACAATCAAATTCTTTGTTAAAAAAACAAAAGTTCCAAACGAATTACATGAGCTAAAAGCATACAATGCAAGTGAGTTACATTGACAACTTGGCAGGCAAAAGTAAAAAAAAAATGGTTTGAAGGGTTTCAATTTTTCCAATTGTAGTGAAAAAGGTACGTGCCTGATTAAGGTAAGTGAAATGGCCCATAAAAGTGGGCAAAACCTACCAACAAAAACAAGGCAAAAATTTTAGTGCAATTTGCCAGGCGGTATTATATGTAATTGGTGGTTAAACCCGACCTTGGTGCTAATTTGCTTGATATCCTTTCAAGGATCGGCAATAATAGTTTAATCCTAAGATTTGAAAAATGGTTGGTGAAAATATGATATCCGATCTGCCTGTGCTCCAATACCGGAGAATTTAGGATTAAGGTAATGAGTGTAAAAATAGTGGAACCGGTAGTTGTCACGGGTCAAATTGTTGTCAAGCCAGAGGTACTTCCTTCCTTATTGTCAATTCAACCAAAGGCCTACTATCATGACCAATTCCATCCATTGAATGGCATATTCTGCCAAAAACCGTTTTATTTGAATCAAATCATCAGATTGAATTTACAATACTACCCTGCTTGCCCCACCGCCTTCAAACCTTCTGGCTTAATTACCTATTTTATCAGGAATTGTTTCACTTGTAGTAATCCTTTGGATAGGCTTCCACCACCAACCGGCACCTGGCTATGGCTATCAATCGCGCTATCAGGGTTTTGAATGCGGTGGTTAACCAGTTGCCCTCAGCATCCCGATCATATGAGTAAAATTGCAAAAATCCCAAATACTAACAAGGTTCCCATTGACTGAGCAGGGATATTTGACTTGAATTAATCTACCAATCTAAACGATTTCTTGAGGTTAAACTTTCCACCAACCCTATTTAGCCAAACGAAAACGGGCCTACCCACCACGTGGTCTTCGGGCACGAACCCCCAAGCTCGGGAGTCTAACGAGTTCATACGGTTATCGCCCATCAACCAGAAGTAATCCTGCTTGAAGGTGTAGTGTGTTTGGGCCCTACCGTTTATTAAAACCACTCCATCCTTTTTTTCCAGCCTGTTGCCATCGTAAGCAGTAATTACCCTCTCGTAAAGAATTAGGTTATGTTGGGTAAGCTCGATGGTTTCGCCTTTTTTGGGGATGTATAAAGGTCCAAAGTTGTCGATGTTCCAATCAAATGCTTGATTATGAGGAAAAACATATCCCGAATATGCTTCCGGGGGTGTGATGTACCTTTCGATGGAGGTAATCAAGGGTAACTTTTTGGCAACCTCAACCGCCTTAACATCCATTTCATAAACAAAATTACCATTTCCGCCCCGTCCTACCAATTTGGCATGGTTATTTCCCGTAAATCGTTGAGGCAATATGCCACCATCGGAGGTATTAACATTAAAATACCCGATGGTGCCGGGTAGCTCTTCTAGCATTTTACCATTTATGAAAACCTGACCATCAATAATTTGCAAGGTATCTCCGGCAATCGCCACACACCTTTTTATGAAGTTTTCGCGCTTGTCTATTGGCCTGGTAATAATATCCCCAAACCTTTGTTTGTTATTCCAAACCTCCTCCCGGCCGTATTGCCTTACCAAAGCATAATAATCTTGGGTGCTTTGATACTTTGTACTAAGAGTATCTCCAACAGGAAAGTTGAAGACCACAATGTCGTTGTTCTCAATTTTCTTCAATCCGGCAAAACGGTAGTAGGGCAGCTGTATTGCATCGGTAAATGATTTTACATTTAGCAGGGGAATTGTATGGTGAACTAGCGGAAAAGCAACCGGGGTCAAGGGTACCCTCGGACCATAGCTAAGCTTGCTAACAAAAAGGTGATCCCCAACCAATAATGAATTTTCCATGGAAGGTGTAGGAATCACGTATGCCTCAATAAAAAAGGTGCGGATGATTGTTGCAGCAACCAATGCAAAAATTATTGATTCGGCCCAATCGCGCAAGGTTGACTTCTTTATTAGTTCAATTTTTGACGGATGGCAGTAAATTTCCTTTGGCGAAAATCCAAGAAACGGAACGTAAATAAAAGGGAACAAGACTGCCAGGGTTACCTGCCTAAGTTTGTTGTGCCCGAAGCATTTTAAAGTTTCAACAACCAAGAGTAAGACCATAAAAACATTTACGAACGGAACCAGCGTTGGTATTAACCACCACTTTGGCCTGCCAATTACCCTAATCCAAGTAATGATGTTTAGAAACGGAACCACCGAGTGCCATCCAGGCATCCCGGCCTTTGCAAAAACCCTCCACAAGCCTACGGTCGAAACCACGAAAAACAGTATGGTACTAATGGCGTATGCATTCATAATGTCAAAAATTAAGTAAATCCTTGAGTGAAAAAAATCCTTGCTTGCCCAAAACCCTTTCGGCGGCAAAAACCGCCCCCTCTGCAAAGATGCTTCGGTCTAAGGCCTTGTGATGTATTTCAATAAAATCATTTGGCCCTTGCCACGATACCAGGTGGGTTCCCTTAACATCGTCAATGCGGTGAGCCACGATGGGTATTTGTGTACACTCGGTCTGTTCCCCCACCAATTCCCAATACCTGAACCTATTATTCTGTTCGATAATGCCGTTAGCCAACGCCACTGCCGTGCCGCTCGGAGCGTCGAGCTTTTGAGTGTGATGGATTTCAGAAATTTTTGGCTTGTAATCGGGAAACGGGGATAATAATTTGGCCAACAATCTGTTAACCTCGAAAAAAACATTAACCCCAAGACTATAATTGGGAGCATACACTAAGGTTTTCCCCTTTTGCAGGCAAATTTGCTTCGCTTCATCTACCCCGCTGTACCAGCCCGTAGTACCACTTACCACCGGAATTCCGGCATCGAAGCACCTCAAAACATTTGCAAAAGCAGAGTTTGGTTCGGAAAATTCAAAGGCAACATTGCTTTCGCCAGGAAACAAAGCCCAATCTTCCTCACGGTCAATCAAACACGCTACCTTATGACCTCTGGCCAAGGCAATTCTTTCAATTTCCTTCCCCATTTTACCGTACCCGATAATGGCAACCTTTAGGTTTTGTGACATAGGCAATCAAAAATTAAGGGTTAGTTTTAGGCTCAACGAATTACTTGCTATTCCATCGAAGTTTTTTGTGGGCACCGTATATGGCTCGATCCTTAAGCTCAAGTCTTCGCTTACATCAAAATTTAACAAATGAGCGTAAACATAAGCCTCCAAAACATTTAAGGCCCATACCGCCACACCTGCCAGGACAGTATATTCACGGTTCCTCCTAAAAAAATCCATCTGGTTTTTAATTGCGTGAATGGATGCGTTGGGGTATTCATCGGGTATTTCTGGGTCAAGCTTCGCAATGTATGCATTGCGCCATTTGTGGAATTGCCTGTTGTTGAATGTATAAACATAGATCACCGCACCCAGCCCGGCGTAAATCACTGGAATCTTCCAATATGACCTATTGTAGGCTTGGCCCCAACCCGGCAGTATGGCAGAGTATTTCCACGATTTAGAAGGGCGGGGAATGAACTTCGGTTTTTGAACATCAGTAACAGCACTGGGCTCACCACCCAGGGTCAAAACATCGGTGGGTGACAGTTTCGGGTATCTTGGCAGGCTATCCCTTTGCCCAATAGGATCCGGGCTGATAGGATCCTGTGAGAAAGTAATTGTTGAGGAAAATGCAAATACAAGATTACAAACCAGGGAAACCAAAAACCATACAAGACCACCCTTGCCACCAAATGGCCTAGATGCATCAGGATCCAAATTAGTTCCTTTTTCGTACAAAATTGTTATGGTTTTGATAACAGGTTAACCTTGATGCTCGATTTTGATAATCGAAAGAATCTTTTCCAAGTCTTGATCAGAACCAAAGCTTATGGTAATAGTGCCCTTTCCACCCCCCTTGCTTTTGAATTTTACTTTTGAACCAAGTGTTTCGGTTAGCTGTTTTTCTAATCCTTGAAATCTTTCAGTTAGAGGCTCCGGTGTTTTTTTGGGTTGTGGTTCACCCTGGGGCTCCTCCGAGTCAACCTCTGAAAGGTTTTTTACTATTTCTTCTACATCCCTAACCGAAAGTCCTTGATGTATTATATCGTTGTAGATGTCTATCTTGGAGTTGATGTCGTTTACTGTAACCAAGGCGCGTGCGTGACCCATAGTAATCAATTGCGACTTTAGCCCAATTTGAATTTCTCCAGGTAGGGAGAGTAACCTTAGGTAATTTGCAACCGATGACCGGCTTTTTCCAACTTTTTCGGCAACCATTTCTTGGGTCAGGTCGTACCTTTCGAGAAGTTGTTTGTATCCTAATGCAATTTCTATGGGGTTAAGGTCTTCTCTCTGAATGTTTTCAATAATGGCCAGCTCTAGTTTCTTGCTGTCATCTGCATCTATCAAGTAAGCAGGCACCTCAGATAACCCCGCCATTTGGGCTGCCCTGCACCGGCGTTCGCCGGCAATAAGGATAAACAATCCAGGGGTTTGGTGCGGCGAAACGGTAATAGGTTGAATAATCCCTTGCTCTTTTATTGATGCTGCCAAATCCTTAAGTGATTCTTCTTCGAAACTTTGCCGTGGCTGAAAAGGGTTTCTCTCTATATTGGCTAAGAGAATTTTGGCTATGGTTCCTACTCCGTGAGACACGGCTCCAAGCTGGCTCTCAAGGGTATCTTCGTATCCTTGGCCTCCAAGCAACGCACCAAGTCCCTTTCCAAGGGCTCTTTTCTTGCTATTCATCACTCTAATTCAATTTGTTTCTCTGATTGGGGAATGGCCGTCAATTCATTCATTTGCAATAGTTCGCGGGCAAGGTTGAGGTAGTTAACGGCGCCACGGCTTTGAACGTCATGCATTATTATAGTCTCGCCGAAACTCGGGGCTTCCCCCAGTTTCGTGCTCCGCTGAATTATGGTGTCGAAAACCAGATCTTGGAAGTGGTTGCAAACCTCCTCTACCACTTGGTTGGAAAGCCTAAGCCTACTATCGTACATGGTTAGCAAAATGCCTTCAATTTCCAAAGCCTGGTTTAGCCTTGTCTGAACTATCTTTATAGTATTGAGCAGCTTGCCCAACCCCTCGAGGGCAAAGTACTCGCATTGCACCGGTATGATAACAGAGTCGGCAGCAGTGAGTGAATTTACGGTAATTAACCCAAGTGAAGGAGAACAATCTATTATTACGAAATCATAGTCGTTCTTAATTTTGTCAAGTACCTTTTTCATCATTACCTCTCGGTTGGGCAAGTTTATCATCTCTATTTCGGCACCAACCAAATCGATATGCGCAGGTATCAAATCTAGGTTTGGAGTGTTTGTATTAAGAACTATGTTGCGAGGCTCCACATCATCGATAATGCATTCGTAAATGCTGGTTTTGATTACCTTTGGATCAAACCCTACTCCGGAGGTGGCGTTAGCCTGGGGGTCGGCGTCAACCAAAAGGGTTTTTTTTTCAAGGACAGCCAAGGCCGCTGCCAGATTGATGGCTGTGGTGGTTTTGCCTACTCCACCCTTTTGATTTGCTATTGCAATTACTTTTGTCATTTTAGATTACTAACAATCTTGGATTGATGAAAACTGATAAAGGAAGAAATGGAAAATACCTTAATTGCATAAATAAAGCATTAATTTACAGATAATTACATCAAGGTAGCCTCATTTTTCCCGAATTGCAAATTTACAATATTATTATTACGAACGCTTTGGCTTGACTTAAAAATGAATAAATTTTTGAAAATTTTGGCTGAGTATTTTTAACTCAAAAAGGATTTTCCTAAAGATCTGACTATTTTCTAACTTTGAAATTCCATTGAGGCACGCTTTTTGAAACGATTTTTTTTGTTCCTCCACCTAATTATTTATAACATTCCTGAAATGCATTGTCAAGGCAAAGCAAAGAATCAATCTTTCAAACCAGCCCAAAAGATATGAAATCACTCATCGTGAAACTTGCAATTATTCTTTGCCCGCTAACGGTGGTGGGCAACGGTCAATTCGACAAAACCAATACGATTGAAAAATATGATGCCTTCTGGAAGGAGATAGAAAACCTGGAAAAAGAAAGGCTGCATAAATCAGCCCTCGAAATGGTGGAGCAGGTATTCGAAATGGCAAAAAGGGAAACCAATCAGGCTCAAATCATCCGCTCTACAATCTACCGGATAAAATACTTTTCCGTTCTCCACGAGGATGGATTTGAAAGGTCAATCCGCCTCCTTGAAGAAAGTATGCCACAATACCAAAGCGCAACGCTGCACTACTTCCATTTCTTGCTCGGAAAGTTGTACAACGATTATTATCAATCAAACAGCTTCTTGATTAACCAAAGGTCGGTAACGCAAGGAATTGAATTGAATGACATTAGTACTTGGGACAAGTCCCTTTTTAAGGACCGGGTTATTAAGAATCTTGAAATTGCAACCAGCAGCAGCCATTTTATGAATTTACCCTTAGAAGATTTTAAAGGAATTATTGATACCATTGATAGGTCAAACCTTTTTTTTCCGACAGTTTACGATGTTGTTGCCCACGATGCCATATCAATTCTGGCATCAAGTGGTCACGGCCATTGGGGTGATAGGCGCAATGACGTTGATAGGTTAACCGACCCCCGATTCCTGGATGATGCCGAAAGCTTCGTGAAGCTCGTAATTGCCGGCGGCGACACACTTTCGTATAACCTAGCTGCGATCAGGGTTTATCAGAAATGGCTAAAACACCGAACACTCCATCAAGACAATGCCTATGCTTTTGTATTTACTGATATTCAAAGACTAAAGTTTGCAGAGGGTTTACTTTTAGGTACTGATCACAAGGATGTTTTAATAGATAAATTTCTCGATATGCTCAAAGGGTTCAAAGATCATCCGGCCTCGGCCGAAATAGTTTTTGAGATTGCCCAACATCACTTCAATTTGGGACAAACCTATGATCACAACAACCCTCTTACACACCAATACCAAGACAGCAAGTTAAAAGCCCATAATCTATTGACCAGTGTTTTGGAAAAATTTCCCGATGCTTTTTTTGCCCCAAACTGCATTAACCTTAAACAACAGATTGAAAATAAATCATTTTTGGTTCAAGCAGGAAAGTTGTTTTTTTCGAAGAAGAAAAATCCTGTTAGGATTAGTTACACCAACATTGACCAGGTTCATTACTCGGTTTACAAGGTCAATTTCCACCAACACGCCGCCCTAAAAGAAGAGCGGTTGGGAGCCGAGGATTTTTTGAGGCGAGTATCGCAAATTGGAAAAAGGGTTATCGAAAACAAGAAAATAAAACTGCCTACAAACAACAATTTCAACACACATTCGCTGGAAATCTTGCTCGATGGGCTAGACCTGGGGTTTTACGTCCTGGTGTTTAAATACCAGCCTACATTACTGGTTGATGAAAACCATATTGCAATTTCTGAGGCTTTTGTTACCAATATGGTAATTACCTCCATGCGGCCAGACCACGAATCGCCAATATTTTACGTTTTGGACAGAGCCACAGGCCACCCAGTTTCAAGAGCAAAATACACGGTTTATAGCTGGGAGTGGAACTCCAGGGAGAGGCGGCAGGAAAAGCGCAAGGTTTTTGACGGAATTACAACCCGCAAGGGAATCATTGACCTTAAGGAATGGCAATTGGATCAAGGCCGCAACATAACAATTGATGTTAGCAAGGGTAAGGATTTTTTGGTTGACCAAACATATTTTTTCAAACCCCTTAACCAAACAATGGATGATGAAGAAATTAGTGTAAGACTTTTTACCGACCGGGCAATATACCGCCCAGGACAAACAGTTCATTTTAAAGGAATAGCATTAAATGAGAAGGATGGAATTTTTTCGCTAGAAAAGGACAAGGAAATCGAACTGTATTTTGAAGATACTAATTGGCAAACAATACAATCTTTAAAGCTGAAAACCAACGAATACGGGAGCTTTTCCGGAACGTTGCAAATACCCTTAACAGCGCCTCCGGGAACTTTTACCATAACCGCTGATTATGGTTCGCACACAATCCTGGTCGAGGAATACAAAAGGCCCAATTTTGAAGTGAAGATTGAACAAGTTGAAGGTGAGTTCAGGCTAAACGATTCCATAACTTTCAGAGGAAACACCATTGCCTATTCTAACGCCCAACTAACCGATGCAAGAGCATCTTACACTATTTCGCGCACGCAAAACTGGCGTGGGGGGTGGAAATTCTGGGTACCTCCTGGCCAATCCGAGGAAGTGGCTTTTGGTAAGGTCGATCTTGACGAAAGGGGAAATTTCATTATACCTTTCAAGGCAACGACTCCGGTTAGGGCAGGACTTTATAATTCATTATTCATTTACACAATTATAGTTTTCGTTACCGACATAAACGGCGAAACACAATCTGGCTCGAGCACTGTAGCGGTTTCCAACCAAACCTTGGCCCTTTCAAGTAATATGGAGGATATAGTTGACATCCAAAAGACTAAAGGTTTTAAAGTTTTTTCGAGAAACATTTCGGACCGGCACGTGGATGCCCAGGTTGAAGTGGAAATTTACCTGATCGAAGAGCCTGGATTGCTCCTTTCTCCTAAGAAATGGGAACAAACCGACAAACACCTGTACTCCAAGAGAAAATGGTACAAACTATGCCCTGGGCAGGAGTATTCCAATGAGCTGGATAGGGCAAATTGGTCGAACAAAAGGTTGGTTTTCAATAAAAAAATAGACACCAAGGAAATTTCAGAAATATCGCTGCCAAACATTAGAGGATGGAAACCAGGCCCTTATAGATTGGTATTAAGGGCAAAAGATAAGTGGGGAACTATGGTGGAAGAGGTGAAGGAATTCACTCTTTTTTCATCCATATCTTCAAAGATGCCATTAATTTCGGAATCATTCTTCCACATTTCCGCCAAAAATGCCCAACCCGGCCAAACCGTTAGCCTTTACATAGGTTCGTCGCACAGGGATGTTATGGTTTTTTTCGACCTTATGGTAAAAGGCAAGGTGAAAAATCGTGAGGTTGTAAGGTTGAGCAACAAAGTTCGCAAAATTGACATTCCAATTTTGGAGAGCCACCGGGGAGGAATTTCAGTGAGCCTGATGTTTGTGAAAAACGGTCAAATTAACACCTATTCGCAAAATATTGAAGTGGGTTGGCTGAACAAGGAGCTATCATTAAACCTGGTGACCTTTAGGGATAAGACACTTCCAGGCTCGCACGAAGAATGGAAGGTGAAGGTGGCCGATTATCAAAACAAACCGGCCCAAGCAGAGCTATTGGCAGCAATGTACGATGCATCGCTCGACGCTTTTGCCAAGAACACTTGGTCGTTTTCTTACCTACCAAGTTATCCTACCCGAATTTTATGGGGAGGGGATGGTTTCGAGATTAAGGCAGGGGTAACCCATTCTGGAGGGTTAAACCCAAAACCACGTCCAATCGGATCGCGCATTCCCGTAATAAATTTGTTCGGTCTGGAGCATACCAGCATAAGAATAAAGGGAGGCGAATATCTTAGATATGCAATTCGAGGTGCCGTGCCCAGCATTGTGGCTGAAAATGATGTGGCTTTTACAGATGCAGCGGAATCCTCGGCAGAAGTTGTAGTACTTGGTTACGAACCCAAAAAGGTTGATTCAACCCAATTGGAAGCTCCCTTAAATATATATGATTCGGTTGATTTGCCACCTCCAGCACCACAAATAAGGGCAAACTTCAACGAAACCGCATTCTTTTACCCGCACTTAGTTGCCGACCAAAACGGAGAGTTAAATATCAGATTCACTATGCCCGAAAGCCTCACGCGCTGGAACTTCTTAGGGCTGGCCCACACCAAGGATATGAGGTTTGGCACTGTGACCGCCAATCTGGTTACCCGAAAGGAGCTAATGGTAACACCCAACCTGCCCCGATTTTTAAGAGAAGGCGATGCGATGGAAATTAATGCAAGGATTTCAAACGTTTCTGACGAGAACATGGTGGGAAATGCCACAATAGAGTTTTTCGACCCGGTAACCCTTGCCTCGCTCACCGAACAATTTGTTGGCAAAGAGGGAAATAGGGTTGATTTTTCGGTTGATAAACGGATGAATACTTCGGTTAGCTGGAAGATTTCCGTTCCCGAAGGGATTTCGCTTGTGGCAACTCGCATTGTGGCAATTGGTAAGAACCACTCCGATGGTGAGGAGCGAATTTTTCCGGTACTCACAAACCGTATGTTGGTTACCGAAACAATGCCATTGCCGGTCAACAAGGCCGGAAAAACCAATTTCACGATGAAAGGGCTTGTTGACAGCGGCAACTCCATAACCTTGAGGCACCATTCGGTAACTTTGGAGTTTACCTCAAACCCGGGTTGGTACGCCGTGCAGGCACTCCCATATTTGATGGAATTTCCTTACGATTGCGCGGAGCAAATTTTTAGTCGATTGTATGCCAATATGCTGGCATCGCACGTGGCAAACTCCCATACAAAAATAAAAAGGGTTTTCGACTCATGGAATACCACCATCGACAGCAAGGCCTTGATTTCGAACCTCGAAAAGAATCAAGAGCTAAAATCGCTCCTGATTGAGGAAACACCTTGGTTAATACAGGCCAAGGATGAATCTGAACGTAAGCGAAGGGTGGGATTACTCTTCGACCTAAACAAAATGGCCGACGAAACCAACAGGGCATTGACACAACTTGCCCAAATGCAGCTACATAATGGCGGTTGGCCTTGGTTTTCGGGGATGCGCCAAAGCTGGCACATAACCCAACACATAGTTAGTGGTTTTGGTAAGATGAAAAAGCTTGGAGTTTTGAGAAACAGCGAGAATAGGGCTTACGAAATGGTGCGCAATGCCATTGGATTTATTGACACCGAAATGGTTGATTCGTACAAAAAGCTTAAAGCCAGCTGCGATGACAAATGCCGCCAAAGTGACCAAATTGGCTACATTCAAATGCACTATTTGTATGGAAGGTCGTTTTTCATCGATGAGTATCCCGTTGATGAAAATGCAAGGGAGGCGTTCAACTATTATGTTGGTCAGGCCGAAAAGTATTGGCGCAATAAGGGATTCTACGCCCAAGGAATGTTGGCTGTGGCATTGAATAGATTGGATAAGCAAGTCGAAGCCAAAAAAATAATTGCCTCATTGCGCGAACACGCCCGCAAGCACGACGAACTTGGAACTCACTTTAAAATCGGCAGGGGCTTTCATTGGCACCAGGCACCAATCGAAACGCATACTATGCTAATGGAAGCCTTCGAGGAGGTAGCAAAGGACCAAAAATTGGTTGACGATATGAAGGTGTGGCTGCTAAAGCAAAAGCAAACACAAGACTGGAAAACAACCAAGGCCACCACAGAGGCTGTTTATGCATTGCTAATGAGAGGCACAGACATACTTTCGGACGATGACCTTGCCACAATCAAATTGGGTAACCATACAATTGATTATCAAAATGACCCGGAAATAAAAACAGAGGCCGGCACGGGCTACTTCAAGAAAATTTGGCACGGAGCCGAGGTTAAGCCCTCTATGGGCACAGTTAGAGTAACAAAAACAAGGGACCAGGTTTCGTGGGGATCTTTATATTGGCAATATTTCGAGCAGATGGATAAAATTACCCATTTCGAGGAAACACCACTGAAGATTGATAAAAGACTATTTGTTGAAAGACGCGCAAAAAACCAGCGGGTGGTGGTTCCGTTGGAAAAGGATGGTCAGGTTAGGGTTGGCGATAGGATAAAAGTTAGGATAGAAATAAGGGTTGACCGAGATATGGATTACGTCCACTTAAAAGATATGCGGGCTTCGGCCTTCGAGCCAGTAGAGGTTCTTTCAGGCTACCGTTGGTCTCACGGGTTGGGATACTACCTTGCCATAAGGGATGCAAGTATGAATTTCTTCATCAACCACCTCCAAAAAGGCACTTACGTGTTTGAGTACGACCTTATTGCGTCCCAAAGGGGTAATTTCTCTAACGGAATAACCACGATCCAGTGTATGTATGCACCTGAGTTCACCAGCCACAGTGAAGGTGTGAGGGTTGAAATTGAGTGATGAACCAAGGTAGAATATTGAAAAAAATAGAATTGTGGAGCGATGGATCGAGAAAGCATTAGAGTAATGAAATACTTTGCCTCACAATGATAAGTGCAGGGTTAAGATTTTTGAGTCGCCCAGCTTTTATCCCAGCAGTTACCACCTTACTGCACAATACCCTTTTCCCTCAGCAAAACCTCCATTTGCCTTTGGTGAGATGAGGCAACCTCCTGCGCCCGTTGTTCAAAGTCGCGTTCTGAGGAGGCAAAAATGATTTGTCGGGATACATTGACAAGCAGTCCGCAATCTTTGGTCATAGCAATATCTGAAACCTCTTGCAGGCTGCCGCCTTGGGTTCCGACGCCGGGCACCAAAAAAAAGTGGGTTGGTGCTGCAGCACGTGCTTTCTTTATCAATGTGCCCCTTGTGGCGCCCACCACGAACATAAGGTTGTCTGGGGTTCCCCAGTTGGTGCATTTTCGCATAATCACCTCAAAGGGATGAACTAATTCATTCTCGGCAGCCGACTCCGAAATTTGAAAATCGTGAGCACCCGGGTTTGAGGTTAGGCCAAGAACAACCGCCCATTTTTCGTCAAAGCCCGTAAAAGGTTCTACAGAGTCCCTACCCATAAAGGGATTAACAGTTACTGCATCGAACTGAAGTTTATCAAAAAAAGTTTCGGCATATAATCGAGCAGTATTTCCAATGTCGCCGCGTTTGGCGTCGGCAATAGCAAAAGCCTGGCCCCCACCTTGATCTTTAATGTATTTGATGGATTTTTCAAGGCTTTCCCAACCTTTGCTGCCTTGACACTCGTAAAATGCAAGATTTAGCTTATATGCCACGGCATATTGAAGTGTAGCGTCAATGATGGCCCTGTTGAACCCAAAAATGGGATCATCTAAATGGTCCTTAATGACCGGGGGAATTTTCTCGAGATCAGGGTCGAGGCCCACGCAAAGGTAGGATTTCTTCTTTTTGATCAGGCCAACCAGTTGATCGCGGGTCATAATTTATTGGGTTACGCCCTCCTTGAGCTTTTCGGCATTCTCGGCAACCTGCAATGCATCAATAATTTCCTGGATGTCTCCATCCATAGTTACCGGAAGGTTGTAAAGGGTAAGACCAATGCGGTGGTCGGTAACCCTACCTTGAGGATAGTTGTAGGTTCTAATTTTAGCAGACCTATCACCTGTAGATACCATAGTTTTACGCTTCGACGAAATCTCATCAAGATACTTTTTGTACTCCAAGTCGTATAACCTGGTTCGGAGTATTTGCATTGCTTTTTCCAAGTTCTTTATCTGCGATTTTTGATCTTGCATCGAAACAACAATTCCTGTTGGTATGTGTGTTAGCCTAACCGCCGAATAGGTAGTGTTTACCGACTGGCCACCTGGGCCTGAAGAACAGAAGGTTTCCTTCCTAATGTCACTCTGTTTCAAATCCACGTCAAACTCATCGGCTTCAGGAAGCACGGCCACGGTTGCGGCTGAGGTATGAACACGGCCCTGGGTTTCGGTTTGCGGCACTCTTTGCACACGATGAACCCCCGATTCGTACTTCAAAATCCCATAAACACCTTCGCCTTTTACATTGAAAATCACCTCTTTGAATCCACCTGAGGTGCCTTCGTTAAGGTCAACCAATTCGGTTTTCCAACCGCTCCTTTCGCAGAATTTCTGATACATTCTATAAAGATCGCCTGCAAAAATGGCAGCTTCATCTCCACCTGTCCCAGCCCTTATTTCCACAATCGCATTTTTATCATCCTGTGGGTCGGCAGGTATGAGCAAAATCCTAATCTCCTCTTGCATTTCTTCCTCACGGGAGGTTAATTCGTCAAGCTCAGCCTTTGCCATTTCACGAAATTCGGGATCTTTTTCGGTCTGAAGAATTTCCTTGGCCGTAAGTATGTTATCGCAAACATTCTTGTATTCCTTATAAGCGGCAATTATTGGCCCCAGATCTTTGTATTCTTTGTTTAGGGCTATGTACCTCTTCATATCCGACATAGCATCGGGTTGAGTTATTAACCTCCCGACATCTTCGTAGCGTTGGTTTATAGCCTCTAGTTTATGTAGCAACATTTTTTTTATTTTTTGGCTGCAAAAGTACGAAATTTTTAGCTTAAAGCTTACAGCTAATTGATCTTGACCCTTAGCTTTGTGGGATAATGTTTTGGCTATTGGATATTGCCTTTCTTGGGTATACGGAACCAAGCAGTTGGTAAGTGGAATATCAACACCTATTCGTCATTACCCCTTAAATTCGATCTGCCACCAAACACTCAGATCCCCAATAAATCACAAATTAATAGCCAAGTACTTGGTCTTGAGCAACAATAGTTAGTTTTTTGCCTTTAAAAGGTTCGCAGCGGCCAATTATTTTGGCATCAACGTTGAAGATAGCAACAATATCAATCAGGTCTTGGGCAACATCGGGCCGGACAAAAATCTCGAGTCTGTGACCCATATTGAAAACCTGGTACAATTCCCTTAGCGGGGCTTTGGATTCCCCTTGAATAACCTGGAAAACGGTGGGAGGTGCGAATAAGTTGTCCTTTATCACGTGTAGGTTATCAACGAATTTCATTACTTTGGTTTGGCCGCCTCCGCTGCAATGAACCATACCGTGTACATGTCTTTTCATTTCCTTGAAAACCATTTTCATTACTGGTACATAAGTTCGAGTGGGCGAAAGCACCATTTTTCCGGCATCAAGTGGAAAGCCCTCTACCCTATCTGTAATCCTATACTTCCCACAGTAAACAACCGATGGGTCAAGGTCATTGTCGAAACTTTCGGGATATTTTGTTGCATAAATGCTTGAAAACACATCATGGCGAGCAGAGGTGAGCCCGTTTGACCCAATCCCGCTATTGTAGTAGTTTTCGTAGGTTGCCTGGCCAAATGATGCTAATCCAACTATAACATCACCCGGGGCAATACGCTCGTTGGTAATTACCTCTGCTTTGGGAAGTCGGCTAATAACAGTAGAATCTACTATAATGGTGCGCACCAAATCGCCCACATCGGCGGTTTCGCCGCCCGTAAGGACTATGTTTACACCAAAATCGCGCATTTGCTCCAAGAACTCCTCGGTGCCATTGATTATTTCAGAAATAACCTCACCTGGCACCAGCCTCCTATTGCGGCCTATTGTTGACGCAAGCAAGAGATTTTCAACAGCACCTGCACACAACAAATCGTCAGTATTCATTACAATGGCATCCTGGGCAATGCCTCTCCAAACCGACAGGTCTCCGGTTTCTTTCCAATAAATGTATGCCAACGAAGACTTAGTTCCGGCACCATCGGCATGCATGATGTTGCAGTAGCTTTCATTACCACCAAGAAAATCGGGCGTAACCTTGCAAAACGCCATTGGAAACAAACCCTTGTTAATGTTCCTTATTGCGTGGTGAACCTCTTCCTTGGTTGCCGAAACCCCTCTTTGATTGTATTTTTGCACTTGTAAAATAATTTAACCTTCAGAAATCGACCCTTAAACGTTAAACCTCACGTGAAAAATATCACCGTCTTTCACCTCGTAAGTTTTTCCCTCGAGCCTAAATTTGCCGGCTTGCTTGCAAGCGTGTTCAGAGCCCAACTCAACGAAGTCTTCCCAGCGTTTCACCTCGGCCCTGATAAAGCCCCTTTCGAGGTCGGAGTGTATAACCCCTGCGGCTTTTGGGGCGAGTGTTCCTTGGCGGATTGTCCAAGCCCTCACTTCCTTGGGTCCTTCGGTAAAAAAAGTTTGTAGCCTAAGGGTATCGTATGCCACCCTTATTAGCTTGTTCACACCGGGTTCATCCAAACCCATATCTTTGAGGAAATCAACTCTGTCTTCTTCACTATCCAGGGCAGAGATTTCGGCCTCGGCAGCGGCGGCCACAATTATCATCGACGCGCCCTCCGACTTAATTGATCCTTCTACCTGCCGCGTGTACTTGTTTCCGGAGGAGGCTGACGCCTCGTCAACGTTGCAAACATAGATCACTGGCTTTATGGTAAGGAAAAAGCAATCGTCAATGTATTCTTTTTCGTTTTCGGTAATTGGATAATCTCGCGCGGGAAGACCATTTTCGAAATGATCCTTAAGGTTTGACAGGATGGCAAAACCGGTTTTGCCCTCCTTGTCTCCAATGCGCGAAAGCTTGTCGTACTTCTGCAGCTTCTTCTCAAGGGTTTCCAGGTCTTTGGCTACTAACTCCAAATCAATGGTTTCTTTGTCGCGCAGTGGGTTGACAGAGCCCTCAACATGCGGCACCGTGTCATCATCAAAACATCTAAGAACGTGTATGATGGCATCTGTTTGCCTTATTTCTGCAAGAAACTGTCCTGCACCCTTTTGGGTGGCGCCGCCTTTTGTTAGCCCCGGAAGGTCAATGATTTCGACGGTTGTTCTAACTACCCTTGCAGGTTTAACGATAGCGGCTATGGCGTCCAACCTTGGGTCAGGAACCTCAACCTGACCCAGGTTTGCCTTGCCACTTACTTGTCCCGAGGGACGTGAGCCTTTTTGAAACGAATTGAAAAGGGTAGTCTTACCGCTTCCAGTCAAACCTACCAACCCGCAATTTAATGACATTAGAAATTTTTTAGAATTTAATAGGCGCAAAAGTACAAATTTGTTTCCAGTGATCGGCAATCGGGTATCAGCCATCAGCAGGCAGACTGTTGAATGTTGGCTATTACCAATCGGCCTTTTTTAATATTGCCAAATATAAGGGGCTGTACGGTATTAACCTCCGGCAGTTGGCTTTTATTATCAATTGGTGGGTGTGAATTTTAAACTCTTAGGTTTTGGTAATTAAAAATACCCAATTCACTCCTTTTCCCAGAACTCCTTAATTAACATTGATTTCAGGTCTTCGGGTTTGACATTGGTTCGTATCTTGCCCTGCTTGAAGGTGGCAATCTTGCCTGTTTGCTCGCTTACAACAATTGCGATTGCATCCGATTGTTCGGTTACACCCGTGGCTGCTCGGTGCCTCAACCCCATTGTTGAGGGAATTTCTTGGTTTTCCGAAACTGGCAAAACACATTTGGCGGCCACCACTTTGTTGTTTGAAATAATAACTGCCCCGTCGTGCATTGGAGTGTTTTTAAAAAAAATGGTTTCGAGAAGTTGCGATGAAATTGAGGCATTTATTTCCTGGCCGGTTTCAACTACCTGCCGCAGGTCGTTTTCTTTGGTCAATACCATAAGTACGCCCGTGTTGCTGTTTGACATTCGGGTACAGGCTAAAACTATCTGAAAAATATCCAGTTTTGCGGCTTCTTCGTTTTTCAAAATTTTACTAAAAAGATTTTCTGAGCCCCGTTTGATGAAGCTCTTGTTTCCCAACATCAAAAGGTACCTTCGAAGCTCGGGTTGGAAAACAATAATTAATGCAATTACGCCCAAGCTAACAAATTGCGAAAGAATTGCCGAAAGAAGTTTCATTTCGAAAAACCCAACCATCCAATAGACGATATAGACCGACAATATACCTATCAAGATGCTTATCGCTCCGGTACCCCTTATGAGCAAGAATATCTGAAATAGAATCAGGGCAACCAAAAGGATGTCAATGACATCTAAAAGGCGCAAGGAAAAGAAAAGTGAGAAGGGTTGCATTTGGCTAATTGGTTGGTAGGTTTTTGGGTTAGGCTGCAGTTGATTGACTTAAACAATTGAATGTAGGCAAAAAAACACAATCCCGGATTACTGATCACTGTTTTTAAATATTGGCTTTCGGCTTTGGACTTCGCTGGCCGTTTTTTGTAACAAGAGCTTTTGTTTCGTTTGGGGCAAAATTAATCTTTTTGCTTTTGCTCCATATATTTTTCGACAATGGTGATTGCCTCTCTTGCTTGTCGAACATCGTGAACCCTCAAAATGTTTGCACCGTTGAGAAGTGCTATGGTATTTAGGGCCGTAGTTGCATTCAGGGCATCTTTTGATTCAGTATTCAATAATTTGTAGGCCATTGACTTGCGTGATAGCCCAACCAACAGAGGCCGGTCGAAAATCTTGAAATAAGGCAACAAACCAAGTATTTCGTAGTTTTGGTCAAGGGTTTTGCCGAAACCAAAGCCTGGGTCAATGATTATGTCATTAACACCAAGGTCAATTAGACGTTCTACCTTACCATAGAAATATGGAGCAATTTCCTTAAAAATGTCTTGGTAAACAGCATTTTGCTGCATATTGTTTGGAATGCCCTTCATATGCATCAATAGGTAGGGCACTTTCAGATCGGCAATGGTTACGAACATTTCAGGATCAATGTCGCCGGCCGAAACATCGTTAATCATGCAAGCACCACTTTCAACGGCCCCACGGGCGGTTTTGGAATTGTAGGTATCAACCGAAATATTAATTCCGGGAAACGAGGAAACCAGTTCCTTAACCACGGGTAAAAGCCGGTTTACTTCCGTTCTCCAGTTAATTAACTCTGCTCCGGGGCGCGTAGAAGCGGCTCCAACATCGATTATGTCAGCTCCTTGCTCGATTAGCTCAGAGGTCCTTTCAAGTGCAGCATCTAGGCCTAGGTACTTGCCTCCATCAAAAAAAGAATCAGGGGTAATATTTAAAATACCCATAACCAATGGTGAAGATAAATTAATAACTTTGCCATTAAGATTTAGGGTTTTCTGATCCTGTAGCAGTGAAATGCCCAACATAATAGTTTGTACTTATTGCAATAAATGTCAAAAACCAACAACCAATACGATCAGGTTAAAGCCCTGTGCCTTGATGTTTTCGAGAAAAAGATGAAAGATTACGGAACCGCATGGCGTGTTTTGCGTCCGCCATCGCTAACCGACCAAATTTTCATCAAGGCTCAACGCATCAGATCATTGCAAAGCAAAGGTAAGCAAAAAATATTGGAGGGAATTACGCCCGAATTTATAGGCATAGTTAATTATGCAATTGTGGGCTTGATCCAGCTTGAATACGGCCATACCGACCAGCCTGACTTCTCGCACCAAAAGGCCAAGGAAAGATGGCAGCATTACTTCGAAACTGCACGAAACCTCATGCAGGACAAGAACCACGATTACAGCGAAGCCTGGCGCGAGATGAGGGTTTCGTCTCTTGCAGACATTATTTTAATGAAAATTTTGCGCACGAAACAAATTGAAGACAACCAAGGCAAGACATTTATCTCGGAAGGAATTGATGCCAACTACCTCGATATGATCAACTACGCTGTTTTCGCCCTCATAAAACTTGAACTGGAAGGAAAATAAGCCGCCAAGTTTCATCCATTATTTATATAATGCTCAAATTCATAGCTCGGAGATTGTGGTACGGCTTCTGGGTGTTCCTGGGGGTGATAACCATTGTGTTCTTCTTGTTTACGATTTTGCCTGGCGACCCTGCCAGAATGATGTTGGGGCAAAGGGCCGATATTTCGTCGGTTGAGGCAATTCAAAAGGAATTAGGACTCGACAGACCTGTTTTAACACAATATTTCAAGTACTTAAACGACCTTTCACCACTATCAATTCACAACCGAAACAATCCGGAAAGTTTCTTTTTCCTTGACGAAAACAAATACTCCGCAACCCGTTTGGTTTCGACAGGACAGCTTTCATTGGTCATAAAAAAACCTTACTTGGGAAGGAGCTACCAATCGAATCGTACTGTAACCAGCGTTCTTGCAGAGGCTTTCCCAAACACACTGTTGCTAGCCACGGTAGCAATTTTTCTGGCTATGATTGTCGGGGTATTCATTGGGGTTTTGTCAATGATTAAAGATGCGCCGCTTACAGGTAGGTTCATTATGGTTTTTTCGGTGTTTGGTATGGCCCTACCCTCATTTTTTGCAGCAATAATCATAGCCTGGCTTTTTGCTTTCGCTCTAAGTGACATTACTGGTTTGAAAATGACTGGGAGCCTATTTTCTGTCGATGACTTCGGAAGGGGAGAGTTTCTTGACCTGAAAAACCTAATTTTACCAGCATTAACACTTGGAATCAGGCCACTGGCCGTGGTTATTGAACTCACCCGCAGCTCCTTGCGAAACGTTTTGGCGCAGGACTATATACGCACTGCACGGGCAAAGGGGTTGAGCACCTACAGGGTTATTACCCGGCACGCCTTACGAAATGCCCTAAACCCAGTTATCACAGCCATAAGCGGCTGGTTTGCCTCACTAATGGCAGGAGCTGTCTTTGTTGAATACGTTTTTGATTGGAAGGGAATTGGTGTGGTAATCGTAAAATCGCTCGAGAACTTCGACTTCCCGTTGATAATGGGATCGGTGCTCCTAATCTCGCTTATGCTGGTAGTAATTAATATTTTAGTTGACATTATTTACGGCATTCTTGACCCAAGGGTTAGGCTTTCTTAAGGAGGTAGGATAAAATATTTTGAAAAGATTTGGCGGTTTTGAAAGTGATATTTCGAAAAATGAACAACCGGTAATGAAAATGTGAACCTTGGTGGAAATACCCTGCTTGACCAACATGGCGCTGCATTTCTGATAATTTACCCTCAATCCACCCTCCGCATAATTTCGAAATGATAAACATATTAAGGGAGAAACTGGGCTTTAATTTGGATATTGATATTTTCATGAAATATTTTTTCAGTTGTAATTTTAAAATCCTAACTTTGGGTTGTAAATATTTCTCCCTATTCACTTTAAAAAAATTCAATTATGAGCAAAAGACAAGAGTACATCGAGAAGTATGCAAATGAAATCAAGGAAAAACTTGGTTTGACTCCAAACATGGACCTTCTAACCAAAGTAACAATCGGTTGCGGACCTGCCATTTACCTTCCGGATGCCGAGGTCATTGCTGGCTCAAACAACACAGAACTCGAAACTGTGAAACAGAACTTCCTTGTTAAGAAACTAGGCCTAAAAGACGGCCCCGAACTTGACAAAGGCCTTGCCGAGGTAATGGAGCAATACGGCAAATCAAACCGCAACAAATACAGGGCGGTTGTTTATTACCTGCTTACTCTCAAATTCAAAAGAGAATTGGTTTACAAATAATCGAATTAATTAATTTCAATTTAACACCCGCGAATAACTTTTTCGGGTGTTTTTTTATCTAAAAACCTTTCCAATTTATGATAAAGCCTAAGAAAAAGAGTGGGGATTAAATGATCAGGAGCAACCACTGCATGGGACTCATCGGGAGTAGGAATACTTCCAACCCAAAAACTCCCGCAAAACTACAATTCCAGGCTTCTAATTTCCAATTTTTAATCAAAACCTGCTAAATATCCATCACTAATTACTATTTTAATTATCTTTGCCAGTTTTTAAAAAAAAGATGCTCTTTCATAAAACCTACATAAATTCTGAATCGAGCGAGTGGGTGGTATTCATTCATGGCGCCGGCGGCAGCTCTGCCGTTTGGTTCAAACAAATTCAATCGTACGCCAAGCACTTTAACCTTTTATTTGTTGATTTAAGGGGGCATGGTCGCTCGGCCGATGGACCCACACTTAACCGTCTTGACTATTCGTTTGAATCCATTGCCCTGGATGTGGTGGAGGTGCTTGACCATTTAAAAATACAACAAGCTCACTTCGTGGGAGTTTCCTTGGGAACCATAGTTATCCGCAAACTTGCCGAGACAAAGACAGATTACGTAAAGTCAATGATTTTGGTGGGAGCAATAACGCAACTTAACCTTAAGTCGAGATTTTTGGTTAAACTGGGCAGGGTTTTCCACTTCCTTATACCCCACGAATGGATTTATCGCCTGTTTGCCTTCATAATCATGCCCCTTGATGATGCCGAGGAAGCTCGCAACGTTTTTGTTAGAGAAGCAAGGCGCATTGCCAAGAAGGAATTCATAAGGTGGTTCATGCTAACCCGGAGGTTGGCAGCAAGGTTGAAGAAACTTGAAGAAACCGACCCAGGTATTCCTGCATTATTTGTAATGGGCGAACAAGATTACCTTTTTCTCGAACCCATAAAAAAACAAGTAACGAAGTTCAAGAACCAAACACTTGCGGTTGTTGAAAAATGCGGACACGTCGTAAACATCGAAAAAGCAGCAATCTTCAACCAAATTTCAATAGACTTCATAAAAAAAATTGGCTTGAAACCCGAACGAGTTTCAAGATAGATTTTTTGCTGCGCAACTGCTCACCCATCAAGGATGCAGGAATCCTTTTTCCACCAAAGAAATTTGAAAGAATTTTCTTAAAGGTATTCAAAGAATACCCATTGGATTGAAACATAACTTCGGCTTGCAAACAAAAAGATCTTGTGAAACTGATGCTTTGAAAATATCTATCAAAACAAACACCCAGTAAATTGCAAAAGAATCCTTGCCACATTGAAAAATTACCCTTCGGAGCCCCTATCAGGTGCCCTAACTTGTAGTCAACAACCTGAGAATCTTTTTGCACCTTAGTGTCAAGATAAATTTTTAGCAAGCAACCAATCCAATAAAGAAAGTGCTCTTAATTAAGTCGACCCTGTTGGAGCGGTGTGGCAGCCTCATTTTGACCGGGCAAAATTCTTGACCATTTCAATCCAACAGAATGCCGGTAGCTTACCTAACCATATGGTGGGTTAGGCAATATTCAACAATCGCTTCGAGTAAAAATATTTCATTGTTTTATAGGTCAAAAGATTTTACTGTTCACCCTGCTTCGACCTTCTCTTTCCACAGGGTAGCTCCAATTTATCCGCCTGATTTGTGAAAAAATTAACAATTAAAAAATAAAAAGTAATTGGAAATAAGAAACCATTTATTATTTTTGTGCGAAACAAAATTGAATTCCATCTGAGCCAACAATTGCATCAATCCCAAGTCTCTTATCACAACCTTTAAACCCAAAAGATTTTTATGGAAACCAAGAAAAAAGTATTGATCGTTGATGATGACATCGATATTCACGTAACTCTCAAGGCAATCCTTACTGCAAACGGCTACGAGGTATTCTCGGCCTACGACAAGAACGAAGGTATAGAGAAGCTCCGAGCCGTGAACCCTAACATTGCAATTTTGGATGTTATGATGACCTCGCCCTACGAGGGTTTCGAATTGGCCGAACACATCCTTTCAAGCGAAGAATTCAAGGATGTTCCATTTTTGATCCAGTCTTCTATCGATATCCTAACCACCTCTTCCATTGGGGTGCAACAAATGGCTCGGGAAGCTCGCAAGGATCCCAATTTTAAGGACCTCAGGGTTATTTTGGTTAAGAACTTAGTTGACCAAACCGCCGGTATTGATTATATGGACGACAGGGGAATTACTCACTGGTTTCAAGTTAGAGATTTCATACGTAAACCCATTGAGGCAGGGAAAATAATACCGGCTATCGAAAAGCATATCAAGTAGAAGGTATATAATCCTTTTAGCTTAGAGTTTTGAAAAATCTGCCCGGGTTGACTTTCTGGCCCGGGTTTTTTTGTTTTTGACTCAGTATTGAGCCAGCCAAATAAACAAATATTATGGCCAATTATATGGACCAAATACCATTTGTGCGGCAGCTGCGGAAAATGGAGGTATTTATACCAATAAAGCTTAGGCTTTACCTGCCCATGATGGCAATTGTTATTATTGTGGTAGCGCTTACCACAATATGGTTCGTTTACATGTCGATTCAATCCTTCAACCAACAATTGAGAAACTCTCTCGAGCTAGAGGTTCAAACCATTTCAAAGATGTTCGAAAGAGAAAGCGTTTTAAAGCAAAAAAAGGTTAAGACAAGCCTCAAAGTGGCAAGCGATAGATTCTTTGAAAGCAAACTAACCATCAAAGGTGGTTCCATAATACTGAAAGCTATAAACCCTGAAAATCAAAGGTTTCGGCAATTCGAAATACCCATCTGGGAGCTAAATGGCAGGCCGATATTCATGGATACGGTTTTTGTTGACATGGTGGAGGGATTGCTGGGTGGATATGTTACCGTTTTTCAAAAATTCAACGAGGGTTTTGTGAGGGTTTCTACCAACATTAGGCGAGCCGATGGATCAAGGGCGGTGGCAACCTACATTCCAAACAGCTCCCCAATTTCGCAAACGGTCTTGCGCGGCGAAACATTTTTTGGAAGGGCCTTTGTAATTGACGAGCATTACACAACCGCCTACATGCCAATATTCTTGAATGGTCAGGTGGAAGGTATGTTGTTCGTAGGGGAACGCGAAAAGGATATGGAAGACTTAAAGCAGGTTATCAGCAAGCTGAAAATTGGGAAAAGCGGGTATGCCTTCGTATTTGACAGTGATGGGATACTCTTGGTGCACCCTCACCGTGAAGGGCAAATATGGGCAGATTCGAAAACCATGGATAAGGTTTCCGAAAACAAGAAAGGGGTCATGAAGCTCTATGAGCACACGGTGGCTTACCAGTATTTCGAGCAGTTTGAACTTTTTATAGCGGCAGCCGTAATAAAGAAGATTGAAAATCAATCAGTTGTAAGGTCGGTAATTGCCGGGGCAGCCTTCGTGGCGTTGTTTGCAATACTTGCCTTGTTGTTTTTTGTAATTAGGTTTGCCAAGGAAAAGCTCTATGTTTACCTAAATGCCCTCGAAAAATCGGAGGTCAAGCTTGCCACTGCCGAGGAGGCCCTGCGTCAGACCGAAAAATTGGCTCATATGGGGCAAGTGTCGGCTGGTATTGCCCACGAGCTTAACAACCCCTTGGGGGTAATAACAATGTATAGCAACATAGTACTAGATGAACTGCCGCCCGGTGACCCCTTGCGCGAGGATATGAACCTAATTGTGGAACAAGCCAACAGGTGCAAGAACATAGTTGGAGGCCTGCTAAATTTTGCCCGGAAAACCAAACTAAAACTCACCGATGTTAACATTATAGAATTCGTTGCTAGAAGCCTCGATAGCGTAGTGGTGCCTCCATATGTTAAAACCTATACCAAGGCAAAAATTGAAAACCCCCTGGTAATGGTTGACTACAACCAGATGATGCAGGTTTTTACAAACCTCGAAAAAAACGCAATCGAGGCAATGCCCAATGGTGGCAACCTTACTGTAGAAATTTCGGGCGATGCAGCCAAGGTAAACATCGTAATTTCGGATACGGGCACCGGAATCTCGGAGGAAAATATGGACAAGTTGTTCACACCTTTTTTCACCACAAAAGAATTGGGCAAAGGAACCGGGCTTGGCCTGCCGCTGGTTTATGGGATAGTGAAGATGCACAAGGGTAAGATTGAAGTTAAATCTAACAATGATTTGGCCAAAGGCCCTACAGGAACAAGCTTCCACATTTCAATTCCGAGGGTTTTCTAAGGAAAAACCTGGCAATTTTTGATCGTATTTGTTAACAAAAATTACAGAATAATAATTATAAAATTAGACAAGGCTTCAACCTTTAATACAACCCACGCTCGACAAATTATGACCTTGGCCAGGAAGGCAAAGTTCTAACCTTAACCTCAAAGAGCGGGTTGTTGCTTATTCAAAAATCTTCTCGAAAATGTTAATAAGTTTTCAAGAAACACCTTTAATATTGGCGTATTTTCGTATTTGAAAAAAGGTCAAAATGGAATTCCCTCAATTTACTCACTTACATTTACATACACAATACTCCATCCTTGATGGTGCGGCCCTGGTAGAACCTTTGTTGCAAAAAGTTGCCGTTGATGGTATGAAAGCGGTGGCCATAACCGATCATGGAAATATGTACGGCGTGTTGCCATTCGTAAACCAAGCCCGCGAACTTGGAATAAAACCAATTATAGGCTGCGAGGTGTACGTGGCACGCAACAGCCGTCACAAAAAGGAAACCCCGGAGGACCGAAGCGGTTGGCACCTTGTGCTGCTTGCCAAAAACCTAAAGGGCTACCACAACCTTTCAAAAATAGTATCTTTAGGTTTTCTAGAGGGTTTCTACTATACACCCAGGGTTGACAAGGAGCTTTTGAGGGAATACAGCGAGGGATTGCTAGCAATATCTGCTTGTCTGGCCGGAGAGGTTCCCAGGGCGATTCTTCGTAAGGGAATGGATCATGCCGAATTAGTGGTGAAGGAGTTTTTGAATATATATGGACAGGACTTTTACCTCGAGCTTCAGAGGCACGGCATTGAAGAACAAACAACTGTTAACGCAAAGATAATTGAACTATCCAAGAAGTTTGGTGTAAAAGTCGTTGCCACCAACGATGTGCACTTCATTGACAGAGAAGATGCCAGGGCGCATGACATCCTCATTTGCCTTCAAACTGGCAGGGACCTAGATGATCCCAGTAGGATGAAATACACAGGCAATGAGTACCTGAAATCCAGGCAGGAAATGTGCGAGTTGTTTTCTGACATTCCGGAGGCAATAGTAAATACCCAAGAGGTTGCCGAAAAGATTGAGGATTTTGATATTTCTGCCAAAGAGGTACTCCTTCCGGGTTTTCCATTGCCTGAGGGGTTTGAATCCGAAAACGAATATCTTAGGCACCTAACCTACGTTGGGGCAAAAAAGCATTACGATCCCCTTTCGGATGAACTTCGAGAAAGAATTGATTTCGAACTGGAGGTTGTGGCAAAAATGGGATTTGCAGGGTATTTCCTTATTGTTCAAGACTTCATAAACGAATCTAGAAAACTCGATGTTTGGGTTGGACCGGGTCGTGGTAGTGCAGCAGGTTCAATAATAGCCTTTTGCACGGGTATCACCACCATAGATCCCATAAAGTACAACCTGCTTTTCGAAAGGTTCCTTAATCCTGAAAGAATTTCAATGCCAGATATTGATATAGACTTTGATGACGAGGGCAGAGACAAGGTTCTTAAATATGTTATTGAAAAATATGGACGCGAGAGAGTGGCACAAATCGTAACGTTCGGAACTATGGCAGCAAAATCATCCATAAGGGATGTGGCAAGGGTGTTGAAACTCTCATTACCTGAGGCAGATAGGCTTGCCAAGCTCGTGCCCGATAAGCCTGGCACCACTCTAACTCAAGCCTACAAAGAAATTCCTGATTTGACCAAGGCACTCAATGACCCCAACCCCCTTATTGCCGAAACCCTAAAATACGCCAAAATCCTTGAAGGCTCCACACGCCAAACAGGTACTCATGCTTGCGGGGTCATAATTGGCCCTAAAAATTTGGTCGAATGCCTGCCGCTGAGCACCCAAAAAGATTCGGACCTCCCGGTAACACAGTACGAGGGAAAAAACGTGGAACAAGTTGGCATGCTCAAAATGGATTTCCTGGGACTCAAAACCTTGAGCATAATGAAGGATTCAGTAAAAAGCATAAAACTCACCAGGGGAATTGACATAGAGGTGGACAAAATACCACTTGATGACGAGGCCACTTTCAAACTTTACCAACGAGGTGATACCATTGGAACATTCCAGTTTGAATCTACTGGCATGCGAGAGTACCTTAAGGAGCTCAAACCAACAAGTATAGAGGACTTGATCGCCATGAATGCCCTATACAGGCCAGGCCCCATGGACTTTATTCCCACTTACATTAGTCGCAAACATGAACGCCAAAAAACCGAATATCCACACCCTTGGTTGGTTGATATTTTGAAGCCCACTTACGGGATTATGGTTTATCAAGAACAAATCATGCAAGCCGCCCAAATTATGGCCGGGTACACTCTAAGCAGTGCCGACATATTGAGGAGGGCTATGGGTAAGAAGAAAAAGGAAATAATGGACCAGCAAAAGGGGTTTTTCGTTGATGGAGCCACCAAAAAAGGTATTAGCAAGGAACAAGCAGGTAAAATATTCGATACTATGGCTAGGTTTGCGGAGTATGGATTCAACAGATCTCACTCGGCGGCATACAGCGTCCTGGCATATCAAACTGCATACCTAAAGGCCAACTTTCCTGCCGAGTACATGGCGAGTGTTCTTACCAATAACCTCAGCGACATAAAGAAGATTGCGCAAATGATGGAAGAATGCCAAAGGCAGAAAATTACCGCCTTGGGTCCCGACATTAACGAAAGTGCCTTCAAGTTTGCCGTAAATCAAAAAGGGGAGATAAGGTTTGGCCTAGGAGCCGTTAAAGGGGTTGGAGAGGGAGCTGTGGAGGCAATAGTAACCGAAAGGGAAAAAAATGGACCATACAAAAACATATTTGATTTTGCCAAGCGGGTAAACCTGAGGTCGGTCAACAAGAAAGTTTTCGAATCCTTGGCAAAAGCAGGTGCCTTTGACGGGTTTGAGGGAATACACCGGGCACAATTTTTTCACTCGGACGATGGAGGACAAAACACTTTCGTGGACAAAATAATAAGACACGCCAACTTGGTGTCGCAAAAGGAAAACTCCAGCCAAATTAGCCTCTTTGACGATACCGAAGAGATTATCATACCTGACCTCGAATTGCCTGCCTGCAAACCATGGGGCAAACTGGAAGCAATAAAATACGAAAAGGAGGTTACAGGGATGTACATTATGGGCCACCCCTTGGATGATTTTCAAATTGAAATTAAGTCTTCATGCAACGTTTCAATTTTTGAGTTGAATGACCGGATAAGTACCTTTAAAAATCGTGATGTAACCTTTGCAGGGATAATTACTGTGGTGGCACACAAAATTGGAAAATCAGGTAACCCTTTTGGGAGTTTTACCGTGGAGGATTATTCCGATTCCATCCAACTGGCTCTTTTTGGCGAAGACTACCTTAGGTTAAAACATCTTTTGGAAAACCAAATACTTGTTATGGTTAATTGCAGGGTGCAGGAAAGGTACAACTCGAATGTTTTGGAGGCAAGGGTAAGGAACATATCCTTGCTTAGCGAAATTGCCGAAAAATCTATGCACGATCTCCTTTTGCTTCTACCAATAGAAGCCATAAACGAGGTGCTTGTCAAAAGGCTCAAGGACCTCACAAAAAAGCATAAAGGCAAGTCGAAGCTCAAAATAGCGGTAATAGACCGAGCCGAGAACCTCAACCTTGAATTGGTTTCGCGGAAGTCCTTAATAAATTCAGTTAATTTCCTTAAGGATTTTCTCAAAGAGTTCGACCTCCCCTACAGGCTAAATTAACCAGGCTGTCAATGGAATCTTTTTTTGATAAATTTTAAACGAAAATCGAACAAAAAACATAATTTTGTGCTTAGTTGTTAATTAACCATTAATATTTATTTACCATGGCATTAGAACTTACCGATTCAAATTTCAAAGAGTTAGTGCTTGATTCGGACAAGCCTGTATTGGTTGACTTTTGGGCAGAGTGGTGCGGGCCTTGCCGTATGATTGCTCCAATAGTTGAAGAAATTGCCAACGAATACCAAGGTAGGGCAATTGTTGGCAAGCTTGACGTTGATTCCAACCCATCGGTGGCCGGCCAATTTGGCATAAGGAACATTCCGACAATTCTGTTTTTCAAAAATGGCGAGGTGGTTGACAAGCAAGTTGGAGCAGCCCCAAAATCGGCCATCGTCGAAAGGTTGCAAAAATTGATTTAAGCACTTGTTATCTGAACCCTAAGGGTGGCAAATATGAATTGCCACCCTTTTTGATTAATACCACCGGCAATGAAAAAGGAAAAAAAGAACCTTCCACAAAAATTTGCCAACCTAGACCTATTGGCAAGGCAGGTGGTGGAGGGTTTCATTACCGGAATGCACAAGAGCCCTTTTCATGGTTTCTCGGTGGAATTTGCAGAGCACAGGATTTATAATCCTGGCGAAAGCACAAGACACATAGATTGGAAGTTGTTTGGTAGAACCGAAAAACTTTTCGTTAAAAAGTTTGAGGAAGAAACCAACCTCAGATGCCAAATCATTATGGACAACTCCTCCTCCATGCACTTCCCGGCATACACAAACAAGAATTTCCCTTCTAAAATAGGATTTGCAGTGGAAAGTGCAGCCTGCATTTCCTACCTCCTTCGGAAGCAACGAGATGCCGTGGGGCTAACGGTAATTTCCGACAACATTGAATTGCACACTCCGGCCAAGTCCAGCGGAATATTCCACAAAATTTTGCTTTCAGAGCTTGAAAAACTATATTCCGAAGCCAACATAGCCATTGGCAAGAAAACCAACACTGCAAAATTGCTTCACGAGGTGGCCGAAAAAATTCACAAAAGATCGTTGGTAATAATTTTCTCGGATATGATTGACAATACTTCATCCAAGGAAGAGCTTTTCTTGGCATTGCAGCATCTAAAACACGCAAAGCACGAGGTGATTTTATTTCACGTTTACGACAAAAAAAAAGAGGTTGACTTTGACTTCGGGAGCAAGCCAGCCAATTTCATTGACATGGAAACCGGACAACAGGTAAAAGTAAACCCGTTGGAAGTTAAAGAGCATTACCAAAAGCGTATTTCCGAGCGCCTTGGCGAAATAAAACTAAAGTGCACGCAATATAGGATCGATTTCGTGGAGGCCGACATAAACAAGGGTTACAAACAAGTGTTGATGGGTTTCTTCGCCAAAAGAAAAACAATGTTTTAAAACAGTTTATATGAAAAAAAATATTCCAATTTTCACCCTTGCATTTTTTCTTTTGATGGGTATTTCCTTGGCACATTCTGACAATAACAGGGTAAAAGGAAATGAAGAAAAAACTTTGCCTGGGATTGAGATGGACTTTGGTTTAGAGCTATTCGCAAAAAAGGAATTTGAAAAATGCCCATTTAGGGTGGGTTTGGCGGCCTTTATGATTGACCTTGGTGTAAAAGCTTCGGATAAATTTTGGGGATTCGCAGCTTTGCACTTCGATTCGAAAAACTGGCATTCGTTCTTAAACAGATCCTTTGAAGCAAAAGAATCTGATGGGGATTTCGGAATTGAATTGCATTTAGAGGAATTATTTGTGGCGTGGAATCCACTAAAAAGACTTGAGATAAAAGCTGGCAGGAGATATTCTAGGATATCCAGGGCCAATTCCTTGCACTTGTCAGAGTTCGAATTCAACACCAAACCAAGGGTGTTGACCAAGTTTTTTGGTGACAATCATGGGTTGGCAATTGACGGAATTTGCGGCCAGATGGACTTCGAGTTTGGTGGGGCTACCATAAATATTTTGTCCGAAATTGGACGAAACAATAGAGAAGCAAGTGGTTTGATAATTTCAAACTCAATTGAAGCAGTATTTGAAAACAAAAACAGCACACTTGGCTTGAAAGGCTTCACAATATTTGACAAACAACAAAACGAAAATCCTTGGTTTTCAAATAACATACCCAAGGAATATCACAATCAATTAAATCTAACCGAAGGGGTGAACCTTAACTCCTTCGGTCTAATTATTAATTATTCAACAAAAATATCCAAAGGCCTAAGTTTACAAATAAGTGCCGAAGGATTGACTCGAAAACTTGGCAATAAAAATTTCTATGGCGGTTTCGGATTTACCCATTTCAAGTTTAATAACAAATTCGCTGGTGGCATCATGCTTCAAGATGTTAATTTTCCTCACTTTGAATACGGTTCGTTGAATTCAATAAGGGAAAAAGCAACAACCTTAGGGCTTTCGTGGTATCCTGATACAAATAAGAGACTAAATTTGGAATGGAGCACTTTCTCAAATAGTCCCTTTTACAACAATATGGTATTAATGAAGTACACCTTGATCTTAGGGGCGGAATTCGGGGGCAGGAAAACAAATTATTAATTGGATTGAAGCTTACAATTCATCCCACCAAACGCGCGAGAAAATTGTTACTCCTGGCGGAACGTTAATACCATTGAAAAGCACTTCACCTTGAGGATAAATAAATCGCCTTGGGATGCTCGGCCCTTGGAAGGGTGTTAATCCAGGAAACCCCGTTCGGCGATAATCCGACCACACTTCAGGGTTGAGGAAAAGAGCCAAATATTTCGACTCAATTATTTTCTGGAGGGTTACGTTGATAACGTTGGCATGTTGTGCTTCCCAGGCAGCGTTGCTCACGTTGAACTTCAGTAACGAAGCCTTGACTGCCTGTTGGAATGCCTGGTCTGCCAAACCCTGCTGGCCTAACCTTTGTCTCACCTCTGCCTCTATGAACTTTTGCTCGACGTAGGTAAGAATATATGTTGGGCTGTGTTGCGAGGCAACTCCTGTGCCAATGAAAGAGGCGTTGTTGTTAGCAACTCCAGGTGCTGTGCCTAAATATGCAGGCGGAGAACCAGCAAGCCTGACGAAAACTGGCAGCCTCGGATCCTGAGTGGAATGTAATGCATTAACAAAGTGAAGTCCAGCACGGGAATTTTTGGTAACATTATCATTGAAGTAATAAGGGTTCTGGAATTCGCCAGAGTAAAAAAATTGCATATCATCGTCGTTGCTATCAAAAAGGTTTCCACCTTGAATCAAGCCTGCCACTACACTGTAATCGCTATTCTTTTTGGCAAGCCGCAAATGCAACCTGATTTTTAGGAGCCTTGCAGCCTTGAGCCATTTTTGCAAATTCCCTCCATAAAATTTATCGTTGCCTTGTGGGCGAGGACTTTGGTCATTTAATGCAGTTTGAAAATCATCAATGGCCATAGTTGTCATATCAACCAGGTATCCGTAAATTTTTTGCTGGTCTGTGTATGCCACAACCGAATGCCCTTGAGCGTAGCCCAAGGCCCATTCGTATGGTACGTGACCCCATGTATCGGTGATAAGCTGCATATTCAACACTAACAGTAACCGACAAATGCCCCTGTAAGCCGGTGCATTGGCTGCGTGAGCATTAGTTATGGCATTGATTATTTTGGGATGAATAATGGTGTAGTAATTTGTCCAACTCTTCTGTAACTCCTCACGGTTCATCTCATACTTATCCACCAATAGGTCAAAGCCCGCCACCCCACCTAATTGTTGCATCCAGATTACCGGAAACCTACCAATGTCCATACCCTGAAAATATGCTGTGTTTTGTTGAATCTCTGGTAGGATTTGAGCAACTTTATCCAAATAATCGGGTATGGGAGGCTCTGGGAGCGTACACGAATTAATGTTGATGAAAATTGCAGTAACTATGAGAATCTTAAGAGCGGTTTTCATTCACAATAAAATGTTTATGATTTGAAAAAAAGTAATGGCAAAGATAGGAAACAAATTTTTGGTGCAAACTATTTCTATGTGTAACGAAGCAAATTTATAACCCAACAGTAAAAAACAAATGATTAAATTCGTTTCCAAATTTGGTTAAATTTGCATAAGGTAGGTTTTTTCGCACTTTCTGGATTAAGAGCGAATTATTCATGAAAAAGAAAATTGTTTTAAGGCTAATAATTGGCCTGCTTGCATTTGCCTCTGGTTTTCTCGTACTTACATTTGGTTTTCGCCCCAGTGGCAACCTTGAAAGCCCAAAAAAGGGTCGTGCCATCTTTCACCAATATGATTTTGAGATTGTTGACTCAATTATCAGAAATTCCTCCACCGAGCAGTTAATTTCGAAAATACTTATTCAACCGATTTATGAAGATACCTTTTTTGCAGCAGGATTTTCAGAACCCCAAACGAAATATGTGCCTAGGTACCTTGCCGAAAAGAAGTGCCAAAAATTTCCCCATCCAGTAAAAAACCATAGTAGGTTAGATTCAGTTTCATTGTTCCTTAAGGCTATAGGCCAAAATGGCAGCAAAGCTTTTGCCGGCGACTCGGTTTTTATTCCAAATTGGCAAACACTTAATTCTATTGCAAGTGACAGCCTATTAATAGACTACAACAATTACCATACATCCTTTATTTCCAAGTTAGGCTTCAATAGTAAGTTGATAGGCTTTTGGCTACCTGATGGACCCGATAAAAAGCAATTCGGGAGAGTATTTGAGAGGCTACGATCAGAAGTTTCAAACCTACATCGTAACCGTATACTATCAATACTAGATATTAGGGGCAAGAGCTTGAGCAATAATAGCATTGTTGCAAAAAGTCAAGTTGACTTTTTTTCGAACCTGGCCAGAACCGGCCTTTGTGGCGTAATATGCGACCGGATTGAAAACCTTGAACTGTTGGACTCATTGGGCTTTGACGGCCTTTTTATTTACGAGGTTAAGGGGCAGGAAGGTTTATCGAAAAAGATTTTTTCAATTTCCGATGCCTTCCTCCTTTCAAAAGGTGAAGAAGCTCCCTATGTAATACCAAGAATTGTAAAACATAGAAACACACATTTGTGGAGGAAAAAAGCATTTAAAATTGTGCGGGCAGTACTGTGGGCTCACAGGCACCAGGAACCAACATTTGTGGCCGATTACCCCACCGAGGATATGCTAAGAAGCAACATAACCAAGAATTCGCTCATATTGCTTAAAAACACCGATTCGCTAATTCCTTTTTCAAATCTAAACCAAAAATTTCTTGTAATCAATACTACCGGCCAAAGCATTTTCCACTTTAAGGATAAGTTTTCGAGGTATTGCCCTCATGCAATATACCTTGAACACCCGCCTGGTACATCAAAACCGCTTAATATTCCGGTGGGAACTGACCAAATAATTATTCTGTTAGACCAATCACAAAATAGGCTAAATGTGGCTGAAATTGCCACCCTTGAACGGCACAAATCAATAACCTTCGTTAAAACCGGCAACGATCTATCTTATGCTTTGAAAACCGCAAAGGCCGTTCTTAAGATTCACGAAATTACCGACCAATCTCTTTCCTATTCCGCCCAATTGTTGTTTGGTGGTATTCCCGCAAATGGATTATTGAGTTATGACCTCAACGACACCCTAATTTTGGGCTATGGGATTACAACAAAAAAAACCAGATTAGAGTACACTCTTCCCGAAAATGCAGGGCTTTGTTCCCACAAGTTGAAGCAGATAACCTCTATAATGGACGATGCCTTAATTTCAAAAGCTTTTCCTGGTGCCCAGATTTTAGTTGCAAAAAACGGAAAGGTCGTATTCGAAAAAACCTTCGGGCACCTTGATTACACTAAATCACGTCTGGTGCAAAGAAATTACCTTTACGATGTGGCATCCATTACCAAAGTGGCAGCAACTACTCTAGCCGTAATGAAACTTCATGAGCAAGGTCGGTTAAACATTCTTAGTGAAACCGGAAGGTATTTCAAAAACACTAAAATTGATTTTATAAATAGTGAAGTGGATACGCCCAAATTCATTAACACCTTAAACTTGGAAAGAAATTCAAAAAACGAATTGATAGGGTTAGTTAAAAATAAGGATTCACTTCGCCTTGTCATCAAAATGACTCCTTCAAAAGAAACAGCTATTTCTAAAGCAACCCCCGAAAATAACATATTTAAAATCCCAATCAGGAAACTTCTCATACACCAATCGGGAATGAGTCCCGAATTGCCCATTTTGCCTTACGTCAATTACGGGCAAACATTCGATCGTTATCATTCAGTCCAAAAACCCACTAACGATACCAAGGAATTTTTACCAGTTAACCTGAGAGAAGAAAACCCTAAACCTAAAATTACACAATCAAAAAACTCCTGGACAAGTTCATACCCTTTCAATTTCTTTTTTAGCACCCGAAAGGTGGCTGGTATTGCAGATGTTTGGGTAGCCGAATACATTTACCTCCGCAACCAATTCAGGGATAGTATTTATAACCAAATGAAAAGGCTAGGAGTACAACCAAATCCAAGCCTTCAATATGCTTGTATGAATATGATATTGGCACAAATGGTTGTCGATTCTATTAACCAAACCAATCTGGATGTTTACCTCAAAAGCAACTTTTTTATTCCTTTGGGGATGCATTTTTCAACTTTTACCCCTCTGAAATTTCTTAATAAGGACCAAATTGCACCAACTGAAAATGATACGCTGTGGAGAAAAACTATGGTTCATGGAACCGTGCATGATCCCTCGGCTGCCTTGCTAGGAGGTGTGGCGGGCAACGCAGGATTATTCTCAACGGCCTCTGACCTTGCCATACTTGGCCAAATGTGGCTAAACTTAGGTGTTTACGGCGGAAGGAAATACCTTAACCCTTCAACTATTAAAACGTTTATTGAAAAACAACCAGAAAACCATAGAGGACTTGGCTTCGACAAACCTGTTGAAAATGGAATTCACGCCCACAGCCTGCCAAAATCCGCATACGGACACACAGGGTTTACGGGCTGCGCAATGTGGGTTGACCCAGAACACGAAATTGTATTTATTTTCCTCTCAAATAGAATCCACCCTTCGGCTTCAAACCAAATAATTAACGAGAAAAAAATAAGGCAACGGATTCATCAAGTAGTTTATGATTCATTCCTTTAGAAAAACTGATTGCTGACACAAAATTCAAATATTGCCTTTCTCAGGAAAAACCTGATTCAATGGTTTGAGAAAAACAAGAGGGATTTTCCTTGGAGAGATCCCAATTGCTCGAACTACCAACTAATCATTAGCGAAGTACTGTTGCAAAGGACCCGTGCCGAAACAGTCGCAAGTTTTTATCGGCATTTTTTCGAAAAGTATAAAAGTTGGGAAGAGTTAGCCAACGCAACCCTGGAAGAATTGGAAGAAGTCTTGAAATCCTTGGGTTTGTTCAGGAGAAGGGCACTGAGATTATTCAAAATAGCCCGCGAGTTTCAAAAAAGAAACGGAAACCTTCCAAAAACTAGCAGGCAACTCGAAGACAGCAACCTTGGCGCCCTTTACTTAAAAAATGCTTTTGAGTTGTTCGTATTAAAAAAAAGATCTCCATTGCTTGATGTAAATATGGATAGAATCCTCGAAAGATACTTAAATGGGAAAAATTCAAGTAAAAACAGACCCGACAGAAATATGCAAGCAATGGCCAGGAAAATCGTAAACGTAAATGAATGCAAGGAACTAAACTGGGCGTTTCTGGATTATGCAGCCAAAATTTGTTTAAGCAATAATCCCAAATGCCTGGACTGTAGGTTATCAAAAAATTGCAAATATTTTGACCTTTCCGGTAAAATAAATTTTTCGAAGACTAGGGCTCTGACTACAAAACTTTAAGCTCCGATTTAATTAGCAAGGTTTTAAAATTGAGCCTAAACCTCACTGATTATACACCCAAGCATCCGGAGAAATTTTGGTGCGATATTGACCCAGCTCACCCATCGCGGCTTGTTGGCTCGGGTACCTCTTCACGTAAACCCTATGCTGGCGGCCATCCAAAGAGGATACAACACCCGCTCCGGAATGACCCGCCGATTGCAAGCGCGAAGTATGGCGCTCGGCTAGCTTGGCCGTGGAGTAGCTGCCCACGATTACGTAAAACCACTTATCAGCTTTAGGCTCATTTTCCAAGTCGCCATCCCTCACAACAGGAGCCGCCTGAACCGGATCCCCTTCCTTGATAACTTGGTGGGTTGCAGCCTCACGTGGCACTACCAAGGGCACTTTACCCTCCCCATCGCCAATCTCAACTTGCTCGAGAATGCCCTCCTTACCCAAACCCCGGGGAGGGTTTCCTTCCTTCCAGTTCCAAAACAATTCAACCCTACGTTCTCTTGAAGCCTCGACACTGTAAACCGAACGAGCTCTGTCCTCATAGCTGCTCGAAACGCCAGGTACCGCCCTGGTGTCACCGAATGGTATTGCATTAATTCTTATACTACCCTCGTAGAAGTACCTCGACAACTTGCCACCTTCCCAACCCAAAAGGAAATTCCTTATGGACTGATTGCGACGCTCGGACAACGCCTCGTTGTAAATCGGATTCGAACGGGGACTGGCGTGACCGCGAAGGAATATCTCCAAACGGTTGTTACCAATGTTATCGTAAATGTAGGCGGCGAAGTCCCTCAGGTTCGACATACCTAGGTCAACATCTTCGAAAAGCTTCTCCAAATCGACTCGTTGATTTACTGAACCCCTAATGTACTCGTTCCTAACGGCAAGGTACCTGTTGTAGGTAATGTCGTAGGCTGGAATTGTAGGTGCAGGCCGTGGAATGTCGTTCTCGAAGTAAACAACAATTTTGCCCGAGGCTAAATGGTCAGGAGCCCTGGGAAACAAATCAACCGTGCCCTCCAATTCAAGAACCGCAAGGTATATATCTTCTTGGGGTATATATTCGAACCCTTTGCTTGCAAATATGGGGTCAAAGCCTTCCTTCTCCACTTGAAGGCAATGGGCCATCTTAACACCTGGGGGTGGCAAAACATCGCACTCCTGCCTCCTGCTGCCGTCACCAATTGATCGCGCCGAGGAACCTCTATGGAATTGTACCTCACCATAACCCCTCCAATGGGTTCCTTGGTGGACTTGTCCCTTACCATCACCACGTAGTCCTTGCACCCTGGATCGTACACCGAGAACCTGAAAATGTTGTCGGCAAAGGCCCCCCTGTCGCGCGTGGACGCCAGATAACCGCTGGTGGCATCGGAGAAGGTGAGCCCAAAGTCGTCATAAACCGTGTTAAGGGGGGCAGGGTAGAGCATTCGCTTACCCTCCCTGTACAACACTAAGTCCAAACCACCGTAGGTCTCCGGATGGTTCGAAGCATAGATCAGGTGCCCGTCGAGAGTGAAGGCGGGGAAAACCTCGTCGTAAACCGTGTTGACATCGGGACCAAGGTTTGCAGGCTCACCCCAAGTGCTGCCATCCCATACCGACCTGTAAAGGTCGAAACCCCCGTAACCGCCAGGCTCGTCGCTACTATAGTATAGGGCCTGCTCGTCGTCCCTGAAAAAGGGATGCTGCACCGAATAGTCAGCAGTGCTGTGGGGAAAACGCAAGGCCTCGCTCCACCGACCAGACCCGTCCTTGACGTAGTAGTCAAGGAACAAATGCCGCAAGTTATAGTTGTTGGGCTTGCGGTAGTTGCGGTTGATCAGCACAAGCCTACCATCGCCAGATATGGAAAGGGGACCGTCGTGAAGGTCTCCGTTGAGACCCTCAGGCAATATGCCCGGCAGGGAAACAGCCTGGCAGTTCTCCACGAAGGCAAATACGTTGAGGAAGGGCTTGCCCGTAATGGGGTAGCTTTCCCCATCCCGAAGACGAGAGGAGGTTACGAACAGGTACTCGTCCCACTGGTACGGAACTATGTCCTCGTTGCGCGAGTTGCCGCAAAAGGGATTTATCTTTGCAGGCAAAACCATAGAACGATCGAAGTAACCCGTGTCACCATCGTATGGGGTGGAAAAACCTAAAGCCTTGCCCGAGTGCACGAAGTTGCGGCGGTGTTTTGGGTCTGCCAGCTGCCCAAGGGCATCGGCACGCTGGTAGCAGTCGTAAGCCTCGCGATACTTGCCCTGTAGAAAGTAAACCTCACCGAGACGGTAGTGGTAACCATACTGGCCACGATCAACAAACCGCTCCAGCCGCGATTGCAAATCAACAAGGTCGCGCCCCAGCAATCGATCCGGAAGACCTCGCGTGCCCTTGGTACCCATGCAGGAAAACAAAAAGTGGGCCACCACCAAAACACCGAGAAACCGCCAGGCAAGTGATAATTTTTTGATAGATGTGCTCATTGTAGTATCGTTTTTCGTGTTTAACATCATTTGCCTTTAACTACAGGAAGTAACGCGGTGAGGCCGTGAACCTGCCTCTGCCAGAGCACCAGCGGTAACTCAAGGACAACTCGTGAACTTGCATCGTAACCATATTGAGGTCGTTCATCGGGTACTCGTACTTGTAACCGGCGTGAAGACCGCTGCCGAGGTTCAATCCCAGCAGCAAACCAATAGCATCAAGCCCTCGGTGAAAATCGGTGCGAACCAACAAACCAAAATCAAGTACCTCGCTGTAACCAAAAACACCGTTGAAGTCGAACTGCAGGGGCGCAGAATCGGAGTGCTTGAACAAGAAACTGGGGGTCAGGCTCACAACATCGGACAACCCAAGGGTGCCACCACCGTAAACGAACAGATGAAAGTCCCTGGCAAAGTCACCAACCGTGACGTTGTCCGTGAAACGGTTGCGAAGTACCTTCGGAACCGAAACACCAAAAAATCCACGACTGCCGTGAAGCAAGGCCCCTACTCCTACGTTGAAGAGAACCTTGCCGCCAAAATCCTTGCCGTACCACGGATCGGTGGGGTCCGAAAATTCAAAGTCGGTAAGGTCAACACCAAAGTTCGACACCTGGGCACGCAAACCAACACCTAGACGCAAATCTCGCCTAAGCCTCACGTGGTACGAAACGTCACCCTGCACGTTCAACTCCTTGATCCTTCCAACGTTGTCCTGGTAAATACCTCCGGCCAAACCCAGGTTGCGACCTAGCGTAAAGTTGCCATAGGCCGAGTAGGTTCGAGGGGCACCTTCTATACCTATCCACTGGTGGCGACCTAAAAGGCCAACCTGATGGCAACCCCCGGAACCCGCCTGGGCAGGGTTCAGAATGCTACTGTTGAAAATGTACTGGCCATACATGGGCAACTGCTGGCCAAAGGAACCTTGGCCATACATGAGCCCCACTAGGATCACGACGATCGATACTGACTTTTTCATCTCTTCGAATTTTATTTTTTGAGTTGGAGGAAAGGAACCGGAAAATCCAAAACCACGGCTGGAAAAAAAGGTCTCCCGGAACCAACCCACGCATACGCTTCTTCTTTAATTAAATTAATCTAGTAAAAAACGTGGACCGTGCCCGACAGTGGCGTGGAACCCGGCTCCAAGATAATTACGTAATAGTAGGCACCGGGCGGAACTTTACCACCCGAACCGGTGAGAATGACACCAGAGTTGGGAACACCATCCCAAGGCTCCGGATACGGGGAAGTCTCGTAAACCAAACTGCCCCAACGGTTGAAGACCTTAACTGCGTTCTTTGGATACAACTCCAATCCATGTATTGTCCACGTATCGCCGATATTATCCCCATCAGGTGTAAAACCATCCGGTATATTGATCCCTGGAATAACCTCGATGACCATCACATCCCAACTGTCAGGGCAGGGATTATTGTTGATTGTCCACCTGAACACGTATTTTCCTATCACAAGCCCCGTAACCTCGGTATTGTGCAAGGCTGGATTTACTATAGTAGGCATATTTGGGCCGGAAACAACACTCCAAATTCCATTCGAGGGTTGAGGATTGTTGCCCGCAAGCCTAGTCACTACCGTATGGATAACCTGATCGGGACCAGCATTGGCAACCACGGCATTGTAGGTAGCAATTGAGAAGCTTCCGGCACTAACCTCGCAGCCATTTCTATCCCTAACGATTACTGAATATGTGCTACTTGTTAGTCCGGTAATTACAGGGACAAAGGTTATTTGGGTAATTCCATTGGAATTGGTCCACAAGTAGGTGTAAGGAATCGTCCCACCAGATGCACTTACCGTGGCAGTACCCGAATTGCCTCCTTGGCATAATTCAGGAGTGCTGAAAATGACACTTGCCGAAAGAATCTGAGGCTCGTTTATGCTAAACGCAACCGCGTAGGTACAACCGTTTACATCACTTACAAGAACGTTGTAACTTCCTGGACCCAAATTATTGAACACACCCGTAGAATTAAATGTGCTGCCCAATAAGAAGGTGTAAGGAGAGGTACCTCCACTTGCAACAATAGAAACCGACCCGTTTTGCTGTCCAAAACAAGTTACGTTCGTAAGCTGATTTATCCTAGCCGATAGGGTGCTGTTAGTATTTATTATATTAAACCCAACATTCCCGCTACAACCTCCTGCAGAAGTAAAAGTAGCTGTATAATAACCTGCGGCCAAACCACTGAAGGTTACCTGGAACGGAGCCGTACTAACAACTTGACTTTGATTTCCAATCGTTACAGTACCGGGACCACTTGCTCGTAAAACCACGGACCCTACCGAAGCATTGCATTGGGTATGACCTATGGAAACAATGTTAACAACTGCAGATGGATGGATTGTTATTTCCAACCTCGAAACTGCATTGGAGCATACTTGGTTTCCTCCTAGGGTGAAAGCTGTCAGTGTAAGTGTAAACGTACCCGTTTCACCAGGAGCAGGATAATATATTGGATTCAAGGCGTTAGGGTTGCTGAAGGCTCCACTTCCTGTTGTAGTCCAAAGTAGACTTGAGTAGTTGCTTGCCGTAGCTCCTGTGAGTAAGATAAAGCTTCCCTGACAGATTGTTTGATTGCTACCCGCAACGGCTGTAGGACCTCTCCAAATGGTTAGCGTCATTTCATCCCTAGCGGTACTGCAGGCTCCCTGAACCGTTAAGGTAAGAGTAACTTGGCCGCCGTTCAAATCACTCGCGCTTGGGGTGTAGATTGGATTCAGCAAATTAGGATTGCTGAAAGTACCCGTTCCGGAGGTTGTCCAAGTAAAGGCCAACCCGTTGACGTGGGTCGCACCTGTTATCGAGAAGCTACCTTGTGTACTGCATATTTCAGCATTGGGGCCGGCATTGGCAACTGGAATAAGTTCAAGAACCGTGATCTGCTGGAAACAGCTTGCAGCATTACCCGAAACGTCAACCACCATCCACTCTACCTGGCTGACACCGACCCTGAACAGGTAAGCGGAGGCGTTGGCAAACGGCCCGCTTATGCTGTTGTCGGGGTTGTGTACACGGTAGGTGATGCTAAGCCCGCCAAAAAGGGTGCAGTTGTCGGTGGCATTTGCAGCAGTAAGTGTGGGACTAAAACCATACCCGCAAATACCTGCGCTGGCGCTTACCAACAAGGCTGTTGGACAGGTAAGAACTGGAGAGGCCCTGTCAACCACGGTAACGGTAAAGCTACACGAGATAGAATTCCCGGAACTGTCTTGGAGGGTGTAGGTTATTGTGCTGGTGCCTAGGTTAAAAGTTGTAACAGGCACATTACCAAGCCCGCTAGTTTGAGTTGAACCAGAAATGTTATAGCTTAACACCAATCCGGGGCAATTGTCAATCACCAGCAGCGGGTTCAACTCACCCACACCGGAGGTCCAGGTGCAACCACCAGCATTGGTATTATACGTCAAGGCGGGCTGGCATACCAGGTAAGGGACGGCGTCGTCAACAACAACAACGGTAAAGCTACAGGTGGACGTCAGACCGAAACCATCGGTGGCGGTGTACTGTATGTTGTAAGTGCCAGGGACAAGCTGGCTGCCAAGCGCCGGACCACCAGTCTGGGCTACAGTGACAGCACCGCAGTTGTCCCTGGCTACAGGAACGCTCCATATAACCCCACCAGAACAGTTGGAGTCGGAACCCACCGTGAAGGTCAATCCCGAAGGGCAGTTGACAAACACGGGCGGCTGGGTGTCGGCGACGGTAACCTCGAACTGGCAGGAAACCGCATTGCCCGATGGATCGCTAACGTGGTAAACAACCTGGCTAGTTCCAACGGGGAAGTTGTAAGTAACAAGGCGCGAACCTCCTAGAAGCAATCCTTCTATGGATAAAGGCCCGTCAATAACGCCTCCTGGCAATACAACTGTGTAGGTGTAAACCGAGATTCCGCAGTTGTCTGTCGGTAACGGAAGTTGCCAAGTGTGAGCGGCAAAACATCCCGTTGCACTAGCACCTGTAGTTAGGCTTACACCTGTCGGACAGGCAATAACCGGACTTTCTGTGTCTGTCACCGTTATGGTCTGAACGTGCGTGGTGGTGTTTCCACAACCATCTATAGCTACCCAGGTCCTTATAATCCTGATAATTGAACCTTCGTACTGGTAAACCTCTGAGAAGTCAACAGGAATGAACGAAGCAGAGCAATTATCGGTGGCCGTAACGGATGGAGCAGGTGGCACATTAACAAGACAAGGAACAGTGATGTTCATTGGATATTGACTCAATACCGGTGCCTGGGTGTCGGGAGTCACGGTGACGGTGGCTGTTGCTGTGCTGCTGTTGCCACAGGCATCCCTGGCTGTCCAGGTGATGGTGAACGTGCCTCCGGCGCAGAAGTCAATGAGCTGGGCTCCGGTATAGGTCAAACTTGGATTAGCATCGCAGTTGTCGGATGCAGTGGCGCTGTCCAACCACTGGGCAAGTACCATACTGTTGTCTTGCATGCTGCT
>CAZUWF010000014.1:0-56544 GCA_964624065.1 uncultured Bacteroidales bacterium | reverse complement strand
ACAAAGTTTAAACAAAATAAAAATAAATTTGTGCTAAATGCACAACAGGTTTAATCTATACAAAAAATAGCAGTAATACAATTAGCAATAAAGATTTCAGTACAACGCTCTTGACCTAGGCACGAAAATTCTTCGTAACCCCTGCGCCACCTAAATTTTTAAAATTTCTTTCAACCAAATCAAAACCTCGAAATAGACTTTCCTACCTTTGTGAAATTCAAAATCACAAAATACAAATGAAAGCCATTGTAATCTTAATCCTGGCATTTTGTTGGGTATTTGGGGCCAATTCCCAGTCACTGCTTTTCGAGGTTGGTGGTACTGGAATGCAGCATCCGGTTTACGTTTTCGGAACTGCTCATGCCATTCCTTCTTCTAAATTTTTCATAGAAGACATTGTTATTGAGAAACTTGAAAAATCGAAAAAGCTGATTTTCGAGATTGATGTTTCCGACCCGAATTTGATGCTTGAAATGGTTCCGTTAATGACCATGCAGGGCAAAACTATCAATGATTTGTTAACACCTGAGGAGTTTGAGGTTGTAAATCGATTCTACATCGATTCGCTGAAAATTCCGTTTGGATTTATGGCCAACATTAAGCCATTGTTGGTATCATCAATGATGATTCCGCATTTGATTGGCGAGGAAATGGCATCGTACGAGGATTTTTTGAAGAATAAGGCTAAATCCCTCGAAATACCAATTGGCGGCCTAGAAACTGTTGAACAGCAAATGGGTTACATCGACCGGGTTTCAGTTGAAGATCAGGCCAGAATGTTGTATGAACAGGTCAATGAGGTAGGGCAAACTCGTACTATGATGAAGCAGATGTTTGAAAAATACCATAAAAATGACGCCCAATTGCTATACGAATTTGTTTCGGCCCATACCGCTTCCATCAGAGAGTTTGGCGATTACCTTCTGGCCGAACGAAACCAAAACTGGGTTCCGCTGATCATTAGGCTTGGAGCCGAACAACCAACATTTGTTGCAGTAGGCGCGGGTCACCTCGGCGGCAAAAAAGGAGTGATTAACCTTCTCAGGCAAGCCGGGTTTACGGTGAAACCATTGAAGCAGAAAAGGTAGATGGCCAATTGAAAGGTATTCTTGGAGTCGAAAAGACCATAAAGCCAAAGCAGCTAAGGAGAAGTATGGGCGGCAGGCCTTTGGGAGAATGGTCGGGAAAACTTGATCGCCATAATGACAAGGTTTGCCTTTTATAGAACTGATAATCGCCTCATAATTTACCCTGCATCTGATTTCTCTGGGCCTTTGTGTGAAAAGGACAGTTTGGCTCTCCTCTTTTTTTAATCAAACTCCTAAACTATAGTACCTCATCCTAAAAATTCAACTCCCTCAACATTTTAAACATCTTAACCAATTCTTACCGCTTCACCATTAATTCTTAACTCAAATTATCAATTACCTTTGCACTTCATTTGTGAATCAGTAAAAAATTAAACTATGCGCAAGAAGATAGTAGCGGGCAACTGGAAAATGAACCTTTGCCTTGACACAGCAAAAGAATTAACAACCGAAATATGTAAAAATCTCGATGCCGAACCTCTTGAGACCCTTCAAGGTAAGCCTTCGGTTGTGTTTTTCCCACCATCGGTGTTCATCAATCCAGTATTAAAGCAAAAAGGACAAACCCCATCAGTTTTTGTAGGTGCGCAAAATATTAGCCAGCACCTCAAAGGTGCCTTTACCGGCGAAATTTCTGCATCAATGGTAAAATCTTGCGGCGCAACCCATACTTTGGTTGGCCACAGTGAAAGGCGCGCCTGTTTTGCCGAAGACAATGCGGTGCTTGCCCAAAAGGTGGCTGCAGCAATCGAAAACAGTTTGATAGCGGTTTACTGCTGCGGCGAAACCCTTTACGAAAGGGAATCGGGTCAGCTTTTCGATATTGTAAAGACTCAGGTTGTTGAGGGTCTTTCAAAAGTGAAGAAAGATGACCTAGACAAGGTGGTAGTGGCTTACGAGCCAATTTGGGCAATTGGCACGGGCGTAACTGCAAGCCCCGAGCAGGCGCAAGAAATGCACGCTTACATTCGTAAAGTACTGGCCGGAGTTTTCGGTAATGAGGCCTCTGAAAAAATGACAATCCTTTATGGCGGGAGTTGCAATGCAAACAATGCCAAGGTTTTGTTTTCCCAGCCCGATGTTGATGGTGGATTGATTGGTGGCGCCTCTCTCAATGCCGGTGATTTTTTAACAATAATTAAATCCTTTTAACACCCACGGGGCTGTCTCCAACTCAAGGCTACTCAAATGCCACCAAAACACCAAGACACTTTGTAAAACAAAAACTTGGTTAGCAATGTGTTTGTAACTGTGGCATTGGGTTTTCATAATTTTGCAAAATGAATTAATTCTCTCGACAAAGCCTCGCCAACGGTTCTATTTACTAACGTAATTATTTAATTATGAACAGTATGGATTACATTGAGTTGACCTGCAAGGTGAACCCGCCCCAACCTTGGTCTGAAATATTCATTTCGGAACTGGCGGAGGTTGGTTTCGAAAGCTTTGAAGAAACTCCACAAGGCTTCAAGGCTTACATACCCGCCACCAAGTTTATTGGGGATACCCTTGAGGAGGTTTTTAATATGGAAAAATACCCAGAAAGGCCAACCCTAGAAACCACCGTCAAGCGCGTTGACGGCAAGAACTGGAACCAGGTGTGGGAAAGCAATTTCGAGCCAGTTTTAATTGGCAAGGAGCTCTATATCAGGGCACCCTTCCATCAAATCAACGAATCGGCAAAAATGGAGGTGGTAATAGAGCCCAAGATGTCGTTTGGAACAGGTCACCACGAAACAACTTCGTTAATGGCAGAATGGTTGCTTGAAACCGACTTTCGAGGTAAAACCGTTCTCGATATGGGATGTGGTACCGGAATTTTGGCAATTATTGCCGCATTGAAAGGTGCTTGTAGGGTTGTGGCCATAGACAATTACATATACGCTTACGAAAACACCCTTGAAAACTCCCAGCGAAACAATGTGCCGGATATCGTTGTTAAACATGGCGATGCCGATTTGCTTGGAAGTGAAACGTTCGATGTTATCATTGCAAACATTACCCGTAACGTGCTCACCCAAGATATGGACACCTACTTGAGTGTTCTTAATTTGGGCGGCACGATACTTTTTAGTGGCTTCCTTGAAAAGGACCGTGAAATTATTACTTCAAAAGCAACCTCGCTGGGGTTAACTTTCATTGGCGAGAAGAAAAGTAAAGATTGGCTGGCCTTGAATTTTAAGAATTCCAAAACCAACTAACAAAAAGTCAAAATTATGGAATTAAACATAACCCTAGTTCTTTGCTTGGCAGGAGCATATTTTTTTGGGTCGATACCATCGGCAGTATGGTTCGGGAAGGCACTACACGGAGTTGATGTTAGGGAGCACGGGAGCAAAAACGCCGGTGCAACCAACGTTCTTAGAGTCCTGGGAGCCAAAACTGCCATTTACGTGATGGTTGTTGACATTCTGAAAGGGGTTGCTGCTGTTTTTCTGGCAAACTTGGTAAAGGACAGTTTTCCAGACCCGCATTTTTTTAGCCTTTTCAAAATTGCATTAGGTTTTATGGCCTTAATTGGCCACCTATACCCGCTATTGGCTGGATTTAGGGGTGGTAAGGGGGTTGCCACCATTACAGGAGTGGTAATAGTTATTTTTCCCAAGGCAATCTTGTTTGGTTTGGCGGCATTCATGGCCTTCTTCATACCAACAAGGTACGTGTCGCTGGGGTCAATTATGGCTTCAATAATGTTTCCTATTGCAGTTATTTTGATAGGTGGCACCGAGGCAATTCCCGAAATTGTTTTTTCCATAGTTGTGGCAGCTTTCATAATTTTTTCGCACCGCAGCAACATCAAAAGGCTTCTTAACGGAACCGAAAACAAAATTTACTTCCGTAAGAAGGGCAGTTTGTCGAAATAATATTCACCTTAAAGGAAATTCGAAAACTTTTCCTAAATTTGCTTGTCCTAATTGTTGCAATCTATGGTTAAGGAAAAACAACAAAAATATGAGCTGGGGCGAGATAATTTGGAAGGAATGGCCAGCCTGATCGTTCATAATGATGATGTAAACACCTTTGACTTTGTAATTGAAACACTTGTTGAGGTTTGCGGCCACGATTTAATTCAGGCCGAGCAGTGTACACTAATAATTCATTACAAGGGAAAATGTGTGGTTAATACTGGTACTTACTCACATCTTGAACCCATATATCGAGAAATTTTGAAGCGCGGTATTACCGCAACATTAAAATAAATAAGTCACCAAAACTTCCTTTTTATGGTATGGATCCTAATAGTTAGTTTAATTGCGTTTGGCATTGCATTTTTGTTGCTAGAAATTTTGGTAATGCCGGGAGCCACTATTTCAAGTATCATCGGCCTTGGGTTGATAGTTACGGGTATATTTTTTGGTTTCAGCAATTACGGTACCGAGGGAGGGGTAATTGCAATTGCGGGTGCACTGTCGGGGAGCTTACTTAGCATAGGCCTGGCGCTAAAATCAAAAACATGGAACAAGGCTATGCTATCAAAGGAAATCGATGGACGGGTAAATGTGGTTGACAGTGAAAAAATCATGGTTGGAGACATCGGCAGGACTATTACAAGGCTAAATCCAATGGGTAAGGCACTTATTGGAGGAGAGTATTACGAGGTTACTTCGGTTGACAACCTGATAGACGAAAACTCCGAGGTAATCGTCACAAAAGTGGAAGGAAGTAAAGTTTTTGTTAAACCTAAATAAATTTTAAAAATGGATGATTCAACAATTTTAATGGTTGCCATAGGCATAGGGGTTCTTTTTCTTTTGTGGTTACTTTTTATCTTTATTCCCGTTGGGCTGTGGTTTTCGGCTCTGGTTTCTGGCGTAAGGGTAAGTTTGGTTCAACTTGTTTTGATGCGGTGGAGAAAAGTACCACCGGCAGTTATAGTAAACAATATGATTAGTGCCACCAAGGCAGGTCTTAAACTCCAGCGCGACGACTTGGAAGCCCACTTCCTTGCCGGAGGCCGTGTAAAGGCGGTTGTTAACGCCCTGATTAGTGCCGATAAGGCCAACATTCCTCTAGATTTCAAAACCGCTACTGCTATTGACCTTGCGGGACGTGACGTGTTGGAGGCAGTTCAAATGTCGGTTAAACCTAAAGTTATAAACACTCCGCCAGTTGCCGCTGTTGCCAAAGACGGTATTCAACTTATTGCCAAGGCCAGGGTTACCCTCCGTGCCAACATAAGGCAGCTTGTTGGTGGTGCCGGCGAAGAAACCATTCTTGCACGTGTTGGTGAGGGCATCGTAACTTCAATTGGCTCGGCCTCAAATCACAAACTAGTGCTTGAAAACCCGGATAGCATATCTAAGGTGGTTCTTTCCAAGGGCCTTGACTCTGGTACCGCCTTCGAAATTCTTTCCATTGACATTGCCGATATTGATGTAGGTAAGAACATAGGTGCCATGCTTCAGATGGATCAAGCCAATGCTGACAAGAACATTGCTCAAGCTAAGGCCGAAGAGCGTCGTGCTATGGCTGTGGCCCTGGAGCAAGAAATGAAAGCCAAGGCGCAAGAAGCCCGTGCTAAGGTTATAGAAGCCGAAGCCGAAGTTCCGAAGGCCATGGCAGAGGCTTTTAGGAGTGGTAACATAGGTATAATGGATTACTACCGTATGGAAAACATTAAGGCTGATACTACTATGAGAGACCAGATTGGCAAGCCGTCAGGCAAAGCCACAGGTGCAAAGGGAGATTCAAGCATTTCGAAGTAGGCATTCCTCTTTTGAAAAAAGGTCGCATTGACAAAATGCGGCCTTTTTTGCTTTGATATGGAGGCGGGAAGCAGAGTACTTGGAGTATTGAACGAAAGAGCGATATCTAATTCCTGACCCCCATTTTCTTTAGTTTTTCATAGAAATTCCATTAATAGTTCACCTGTAACAATAAATAGTATGGTTTTCCTCCTCCTTACAAAACCCACTGCTGGCTAGTAACTCTTAATCTTTACCAAATCATTACCTTTGCACCAATTAAAATTTGGCTGTTTTGAGCATAAAATTGATTCATTCATACCCTTTTTGGTTTGTGATGCTGTGTTTGTTGGCGGGGCTGATTTACAGTGCGGTTTTGTATTTTAGAAACACGCGCGATCACCTCCCAAAAAAATTGATTTACCTTACGGCATTTGTCAGGTTTTTTGTCGTTTCTTTGATGGCAATTTTGTTGTTATCGCCGCTGGTTCAAACAACCTCGAAGCAAATCGAGAAACCCATCTTGATTTTCGCGCAAGATAACAGCAAATCTCTTGAATTGATTTCCGACTCCACCTATTACAGGTCAGAATACTTGTCCGAGATAAATAACTTCCTGAAAAACCTTTCCTCGAAATTCGAAATCCGCAGCTTTGCTTTTGGAGAAACTTTTCGACGGAGCGAAACCTTTGATTTTGAAGACCGTGCCACGGATATTTCGCAAGTGTTAGAAGGTGTTGGCGAACTTTTTACTAACCGCAACGTTGGTGCTGTTGTGCTTGCCTCCGACGGGATTTTCAACCGAGGGCTTAGTCCGGTTTTTGCCTCTGCCAACCTCGGATATCCTGTTTATGCCCTTGCACTTGGCGATACCACTAAACATAAAGATCTGATTCTGAAAAGAATAATAACCAATCGCATAACCTACCTTGGAAATATGTTTCCTGTTGCAGTTGAGATTGAAGCTCAAAGGCTAGCAGGAAAAGGCTCGAGACTTTCGGTTTTCCGCGAGGGAAAATCAATTTTTTCAAAAAATTTTTCAATCCCTTCAAAATCCCATTTCGAAACCATAAGATTCGAACTGAAAGCCGAAAAGCCCGGCACTCATCGGTACTCGGTTTTGTTGAGCCCCATTGATGGCGAGGTTAGCATGACTAACAACGGGACTGATTTTTTCATTGACGTAATTGATGCAAAACAGCAGGTTTTGATATTGGGTGATGCCCCTCATCCCGATTTGGGTGCCTTGAAAATTGCCCTTGTCAATAACCACAATTTTGAGGTTACCACATCGTTGATTGATGAATTTTCGGAAAGCCCTGAAAAGTATAATCTGGTTATCCTTCATCAGTTGCCATCAGTGAGAAACCCGGCTGCAAACCTCATAAAGCGTTTGCAACAATCCAAAATCCCCCATATGGTGGTAATTGGTGCGCAAACCGATTTTAGACTCTTCAACGATTTGCAAACTGGAATTTCAGTGACCCCAAGAACAAATGATTTTACTGAAGCCACACCGTCAATTAATTCGGGTTTCCTCCTTTTTGGGTTGGACCAAACGACTACTGGGTTGCTGCCCGCCTTACCGCCCTTGCACGTGCCATTTGCCGAGTATTTGGTGGGTTCTGGTGTTCAGAGTCTTGCAAATCAAAGGATAGGCGCGGTCATAACCACACAGCCTCTTATCGCTTTTTCAGAATCTGGTGGTCAGAAAATTGGAATCATCACCGGTGAGGGGCTTTGGCGATGGCGAATATACTCCTTCGCACAAACTGGAAGCCATCTGGCCTTCGATGATTTGGTTTGGAGGTTAGTTCAGTATCTTTCCGTATCCGAAGACAAAGGCCGGTTTAGGGTTAGCACTCGAAATATAGTTTTCGAAAACGAGCCCGTGATTTTTGAAACAGAACTTTACAACCCATCGTTTGAACTTGTTAACCAACCAATGGTTAATTTGATAATTACAAACTCCGATGGTTTGGATTACACCTTTGAAATGGCAAGGGCAGGCAACGCATATCGCCTAAATGCCGGAATGTTCCCGCCCGGTGAATACTCCTTCAGGTGCCAAACAAGGTTGGGGGACGAAGTTCACCAAGCACAGGGAAAATTCTCCGTACTGGAGTCAAATATCGAAGCCCTGCAAATCTACGCCGATCATAACACATTATTTCAGGTTGCCGAAAACACAGGAGGCCAAATGTTTAATAGAGGACAGTGGGACGAACTTGCCCAAGCGCTTCTTCACCGAGACGATATTTACAGCATCTTATACTCCAAAAAGGGTTTCAAAGAACTTATTGATTACAGGTTAATACTAATTTTGTTAATCACCCTTATTGCAATTGAATGGTTTGTGCGAAAATGGAGCGGGGGGTATTAAGGTGGTGAGTTAAGCAGGAGACCATACAATCAATTCTGTGAACAATCATAAAATGCCAAAATCTTTCACCTAAAAAATCCAGATATGGAAAAAACCCTACTGATAATTATAATTGCAATTATTGTTTTTGACTTTCTGTTCGAGAGGTGGCTCAATTATTTGAATGCCACACGGTGGAGCAACCAACTGCCCCAGGAGTTGAAAGGGATTTACGACGAGGAGAATTATGGGAAATCGCAGGATTACCTCAAGGTAAATCAAAAATTCGGAACCTTGACGAGTACCTTCTCGTTTGTTTTGATAATGACAATGTTGCTTTTTGGAGGCTTCGGGTTGGTTGATCAATATTTGGGACAAATTACCGACAATCCAATTTTGATCGCGATTTTATTTTTTGGGTTGCTGGGTTTGGCATCTGATATTATTTCGACCCCTTTCCAGCTTTACGACACTTTTGTTATAGAAGAAAGGTTCGGATTCAACAGGACAACGATTAAAACCTACCTGCTGGATAAAATAAAGGGCTGGCTTTTGTCACTAATCATTGGTGGAGGGCTATTGGCAGCCTTGGTTTGGTTTTACACTACCACGGGCAGCAATTTCTGGCTATATGCCTGGCTTCTTTTCACAGGCTTTTCAATATTCATGTCAATGTTTTACAGCACCTTGATTGTGCCACTTTTCAACAAACAAACACCGCTCCAAGATGGGGAACTGCGAGACGCCATCGAGACCTTCGCCTCTACAACTGGATTTAAACTGGACAATATTTTTGTAATCGATGGCTCGAAGCGCACTTCCAAGGCTAACGCATATTTCTCTGGACTAGGTCCCAAAAAGCGGATAGTTCTTTTCGACACGCTAATAAGCGACCACACCAGCAAGGAGCTTGTGGCCGTGCTAGCCCATGAGATTGGACATTACAAGAAAAAGCATACCATAAAAGGAATGGTCGTTTCGGTGGCCACCACTGGCTTGATGCTGTTTTTGCTAGGCTTGTTGGTAAACCGACCCGAGCTTTCATTGGCTTTGGGGGGCCAGCAAGCTAGCTTCCATTTGGGAGTACTGGCATTCGGGTTGCTCTACTCGCCTGTATCTATGATTTTGGGAATCATTGGCAATGTGACCAGCCGAAAGTACGAATATGAGGCCGATGCCTTTGCCGCTACCAATTTTGAGGCAGAGCCACTGATGGAAGCCCTTAAAAAACTTTCGGTAAACAACCTTAGCAATTTGAGGCCCCACCCGGTAAACGTTTTTATTGGCTACTCTCATCCTCCGCTGCTGCAGAGGCTCGAACATCTAAAGCAGTATGCAAAATAATGAAAACCAATCATATACCACTTGCCGAGAAGCTTAGGCCCAAGAATCTTGACGATTACCTTGGGCAAGAACATTTAGTTGGTCAGAACTCAATTTTAAGGAAGGCTATCGAGAACGGCTCAATCCCCTCAATGATTTTGTGGGGTCCGCCCGGGACCGGAAAAACAACCTTGGCTCTGCTTATAGCAAATTTGCTCAACAAACCATTTTTCACCTTAAGTGCAATAAGTTCAGGAGTGAAGGATGTGAGGGCAGTTATAGACTCGGCATCCAATTCGGGCGAAAATGCCATTCTTTTCATAGACGAAATTCACCGGTTCAGCAAGTCGCAGCAAGACAGCCTTTTGGGAGCGGTTGAAAGGGGAGTGGTTACTCTCATAGGAGCAACCACCGAAAATCCCTCGTTCGAAGTAATTTCTCCATTACTTTCGAGGTGTCAGGTTTACATATTGCGTGAACTTGAAAAAACCCACCTGGAGAGGCTTCTGACCAAGGCCATAACCTTCCTTGAAAGGGAAACAGAAAAAAAAATTTCGTTGAAGGAAAGTAGTGCTCTCATGCGCATATCGGGCGGAGATGCCCGCAAGCTGTTCAATGCCTTAGAACTGGTGGTTGGCAGCACGCAAGGTAAAAATCTTGAAATTTTCGACACTATGGTTTTAGATTGCGTCCAACAAAATCTTGCCATTTACGATAAAGCGGGGGAGATGCACTACGATGCAATTTCGGCTTTCATAAAATCCATAAGGGGAAGTGACCCCAACGCTGCAGTTTACTATCTTGCTCGGATGATTGAGGGGGGCGAAGATCCGAAGTTCATTGCTCGGCGTATGGTTATCCTTGCTTCCGAAGACATAGGCAATGCCAATCCAAACGCATTGCTATTGGCTACCAGCTGCTTTGAGGCTGTAAAAATGATTGGTATGCCCGAAAGCCGAATTATACTTTCCCAGGCTGCAACCTATTTGGCAAGCTCGCCAAAGAGCAACGCATCGTACATTGCAATTGGCGAGGCTCAAAAGCTGGTAAGAGAAACCGGCGACATTCCGGTGCCGCTGCCTCTTCGTAACGCTCCCACAAAGCTCATGAGGCAAATTGGATACGGTGAAGAATATTTGTATGCCCACGATTTTGATGAAAACTTTGCAGAAATGGAATTCCTGCCCGAAAAAATTAAGGGCAAGAAACTCTACGACCCCGGCGCCAACCCTCGCGAAAACGAAATAAGAGTAAGGCTCCGGCACCTGTGGAAGAAGAAATATGGATACTGAGAAAACAGTGAATGGTGAATGGTGGTGACCTGGCCATGGACCAATTAAATTCACGAACTTAGAGGGATGATCAAACGACAGGAGGGAGTAAAATCGAATAAAAATGTTTGAGTAATTTACATATTTAGCTTTGTGAACAATGAGGGCTTTGCTTGGGGCTTTGTTGTTAAAAGATGTTTTGATTTTCGACTATTGACGTGTAGAATTCAACTGGTAATCTCTGATTTTATTCCAATCACCAACACCTAACTCCCAAAAATCAAAATATGAGCCACCTATCAGCCCGCGAGATTTTTTTCAGGCACCAGGCCCAAACGTCGGAGTTTCCGCTTGCCATTGAGATCGAAAGTGCCAAAGGAGTTTACATGTATGGTCCGGATGGCAAGGAGTACCTCGACCTAATTAGCGGTATTGCAGTAAGCAACGTGGGCCACTGCCATCCAAGGGTTGTTGGTGCCATTAAGGAGCAATGCGAAAGGCATATGCACCTTATGGTTTACGGCGAAACCATTCAGTCTCCACAAGTGCAATTGGTAAGCCTCCTAACCAAGCACTTGCCCGAAAGTCTGAACAGTGTTTATCTTGTAAACTCTGGTGCCGAAGCCACCGAGGGTGCAATGAAGCTTGCCAAGAGGTTTACCGGAAGGTCCGAAATTGTCTCCTTCAAGAAATCTTATCACGGCAGCACCCAGGGTGCTTTGAGCCTTATGGGCCACGAATCCTTCAAACGGGCTTTCAGGCCGCTGCTGCCAGATATAAGGATTCTGGAATACAATAATACAAACCACCTAGAGCAAATCACCGAAAAAACTGCCTGCGTTTTTATCGAAACCATTCAGGCCGAGGCAGGAATAATTGAACCCCAAGGCGGATTCCTTGAAAAGCTGAGACAGCGATGCACTGAAACAGGATCTTTAATGGTGCTTGATGAAATTCAAGTGGGTTTCGGACGTACCGGAGAGCTATGGGCCTTCGAGCATTACAACGTTGTTCCAGATGTACTCTTGCTGGCCAAAGGTATGGGCGGGGGTATGCCAATTGGGGCGTTTATTGCCAACAAAGAGGTAATGCACTCCCTAACTAACTCGCCAATTTTGGGCCACATAACAACCTTTGGTGGAAATGCCGTTTGTGCAGCTGCAGCACTGGCAGCCTTTTCGGTAATTATTGACGAAAAGCTCTATGAAAACGCTCACCAAAAGGAAGCCCTTTTTAGGGAAAACCTCAAACACCCGTCAATAAGTGAGGTACGGGGTAGGGGGTTGTTCCTCGCCGCCCAGTTCCATAACTTCGACCAAACCAAAAAAATCATTGACCGCTGCCTTCAAATGGGCCTACTTACTGATTGGTTCCTGTTTGCCGACAACTGCCTGCGCATTGCACCTCCACTTATAATTTCTAATGAAGAGATCGTTAAGGCGTGTGAAATTATTAAGAGGGCAATTGCCGATTATTTAGAAAACCCTTAAGGTCGACATAAAAGCTACTCGGTATACTTGATTTCTTACCACGGTGCCAATTTTACCCACGTGGCAACTCATATACCATAGTGGTTTATTTTTGTTGTACCTGCCAGTGCAGCCCCTAGATGGGCTCCCAAAAATAAATGCAGGCTTTTTCAAATTCGGGTCGTATCATTAATGTGCCAGATTCAATGGAGCGAAGCTAAAACACTTCCTAAGATTTAAATTGAATCGTTGATGTTTGACCAACGTTTTCAATTACCAATTTGATTTTGCCGTGATGCATTCTTCTATGTTTCAATTCTGAAAGGAATTCGTGCCTCAAAAAAACTATTTCCGACCCCAAAAAAACTTTTTCGTTTTTTTCTTAACTTCGTAGCACCTATTTGCGTATAAGGAAAAAACAACCGGAAATGGACGAAAAGCTAGTAGCCCTACTCGATACCATGCCCCTGCAAAGTTTGCCGGTTAAAGGTTTTTTTCGAAATTACCCCCTAGAAAAGGTTTACCATGAAGGCGACTTCGTGCTTATGTGTGGCACTAGCGACTACCAGTGGGCCTACCTTTGTGGAGATAACCCAGAGGAACTTTATGCGGTTGTCGAAAAGTTTGCCTTTGCCACCCTTTTTTTCGCCAACGTGGAGGAATGGATGCTTCCCACGTTAACGCAGAGGCATGGCATTGACTGGAAGCTAACCACCCACCGATACTATTTGTTCCAAAGCACCATAATTTTTCCTCCCGACGAGGAGTTTTTTACCCTTGACCCACATTTGGCAAGCACAATTTACGAACAATCGGCATATAAGGATTACACCTCAGAGGGGTTCATTCGCGATAGGCTAGAAAAGGACATTTCAATTGGGATAAAAAAGGAAGGACAATTGGTTGGTTGGGGCCTCACCCATGATGACGGCTCGCTGGGTTTCTTGAACGTATTACCCAACTGGCAGGGGCATGGCTTAGGGGAGAGCCTTCTGAAAGGCCTGATCTTGAAGAAACGCGAACAAAAACTCCCCGTCTTTGTAAACGTTGAGCCCCACAACATAAAGTCGATAGGGTTGATAAAAAAGCTTGGATTTTCCTTTGACAGGCAGGTGAGCTGGGTGAAGCTAGCTTCGGCCTGACACTAATTATTTCTTTGAACGTGCCCCGATATTCATAATTTTTTTTCTGTACCCTTGCAGGGTTGGGTCTGTTATATTAATGGAGCTGTAGCACGTAATTTCACACTGGCTGCATTCAAAGGTTCACAAATTTCTGCCTCTCACCTTCTCAGTCTATCAAACTCTCACACCAATAATTCCTTAAACTCCATAAGTTTCCTAATACCTAATTAGCGGCCACCAACACCTAATTATTTTTCACCTGTACTCTCCTCCAACTCATCCACAATATAGTTTTCTCCCTTGGGAGTTTTCATTGAATGGGCGGCGCGTGCCACGAAATGGGCGGCGATGGGGGTGGTAAAAACAACCGCTAGCACCAAAAAAATAGACATTATGAGCAGGGCCAAGCTAAAATGCCATATTACCACTGCTGCCAGCATTAATATTACCCCCAGCGAAGAGGCTTTGGTAATGGCGTGAATTCGCATGTATACATCCGACAATTTCAATACGCCAATTGATGCTATCAACATAAATAGCGAGCCCGAGACCAGCAAAAATGCCACTATCCACTCAATCATTTTTCATCCTCCTAATTAAGTAATTGGCGAAGGCAATATTTCCCATAAACACTAAAAAAGCAATAACCAGTGCCACGAAAAGGAATACAGACTTTCCGGTGAGCAAAACCTGTGTGATTGTTAGCCCGATTACCAGCGAGGCAATTAGGTCCATTACTACAATCTTGTCTGGAATTGACTTGCCCACGAGCATCTGATAAAGGCCAATAAAAAGAGAAATGGCGATTAAACCAAAACTAATGAAAATGGCAAATGACAAAACGGGGTAATTCTCAATCAACATTTTTCAAGCGGTTTTTATTCAAAGATCTGCATTATCCTTTTCTCAAAGTCATTCTTCAACCTTTTCGCAAAATCTTCCTTTTCGTTAAGGTACATTACATGCACGTACAGTTTCTTCTTATCGGGGGTCATATCCATTGTTAGACTCCCGGGGGTCATCGAAATAAGATTTGCAAGGCTTATGAGTCCAATGTCGGTTTTCAGGTCTAGATCAACAGCCACTATTCCCGGCCTGGTCGAATCCCCGGGAGTGATTATATCCCAGGCTATGTAGAGACTAGATTTTACCAATTCGTAAAAATAGTACCCCACAAATTCCAACAGCCTTAGAAACCTGACAAAAAATTTAATTACCTTTTTCATTTGTGTCGAATTATTGGCCCAAAACGGCATTGATGTACAACTCGGGCGATAAAATTTGTTGGGCAGTTTCAAGAGCAATCAAAGAAATTGGCCCCGCAAACAAACCAAGACCTATTACTCCAATTACCATTAGCAAGGTGGCTACCATAGGTCCTTTCCCTATTTTCCCCTCCCCGAAGTTGGATTCTGGTTCCTTCTTCCAGTAGACCTCGTTCCATATTTTTACCATCGAGAACAAGGTAAAGAAACCCACCAAAATTGCCACCGCCGTAATAAAGTAATCATGGGCATCGAAACCTCCCTTTATCAGTAAAAATTTTCCAAAGAATCCCGGTAGGGGAGGTATCCCTGCCAGCGATAGTGCCGGAATGAAAAATAAAAGTGCAATAAAAGGTTTTGATTTGTAAAAACCCCCTAGTACTCCTAAGTTGTAACTCTTTGATTGCTGGTAAACCAACCCACCAGCCAAAAATGCATTTGTTTTTGACAAAATGTTGTGAAGCATGAAGTAGATGGCACCGGCAATGGCGGTTTTGGTGAAAATTCCCAAACCCATAACCATATATCCCACCTGGCTAATTATGTGAAAGGAAAGGATCCTCCTAATATCGAATTGACTGGCTGCCATTAGTACGCCGATAACCATTGTCAACCCCGCCAAGACAAGAATGAAGAATTTCCAGAAACCAATATCGTAAACCACGAACAAGCTGTAAAACCTGAACATGGTATAAATACCAACCTTTGTAAGCGTTCCCGCAAAAAGGGCCGTAATTGCCACTGGTGGCGTGTGGTAAGATGCCGGAAGCCAAAAGAAAAAAGGAAACAACGCCGACTTTATGCTAAAGGCGATGAAAAACAACATAAGTGGAACGTTTAAGAAAGTTATGGGCTCGGAGGTCCTAAACTTGAGGGCAAGGTCGGCCATATTTAGGGTGCCCGTTATCCCATATATAATTCCTATTGCCGCAACAAAGAATATTGAGGCTATGAAGTTGATTGCCACATATTTAACGCTACCTCGAAGTTGCTCGGGCGATCCGCCCAAAGCAATCAAAACAAAACTTGAAGTTAGCATTACCTCGTACCAAACGTACAAATTGAAAATGTCGCCGGTAACCAAAGCTCCGTTTACCCCAAGCATGAGTCCGAACATAAGTGGGTAAAAACCAGCCCTTTGCCTGTCTTTGTCAATGAATCCAGGTGAATAGATGCTGGCTATCAGGCCAACGAACCCAACGGCCACCAACATCAGTGCCGAAAGGAGGTCAATTACAATCGTTATCCCGTAAGGAGCTGGCCATGACCCTGCCTGAATGGCTTGAATCCCATTTCCTTTGACAAATAGAAGAAGGTAGCAGGCAACAACCAGCAGGGAACCCGATGCCATTATGCTGAAAACCTGTTGGAAAACAAGGCTTTTTCGCCCCATTATCAAGATTATCATGAAGGCAAGTGGCAATACTATGGGTAGAAACGGGGTCATCCTATATTAATCTTTTTCGGAAGATTGGTCAAAATCGGCAATCTTGGTGGTATTGGTAAACCTGTAAACCAATACAAGGGCAAAAGCTGTTACACCCAGCCCGATAACAATGGCAGTGAGTATTAGGGCCTGAGGCAAGGGGTCGGCCACTTTTTCAATGTTGGCCATCCCCTCTTCAACAAAAGGTGGGGCACCGCTAACCAGGCCGCCCGAAACAAAAAGCAGCAGGTTGGTGGCATGGCCAAGGAATATCAATCCCAAGATTATCTTCAGCACGCTCCTGCGCAAGAGCAGGTAAACAGCCGCACCATACAAAACCCCTACCAATATTGCCAAAAGAAATATCATTACTAATCTCCTTTAATGGAAAAAACTACCAAAGTAAGCATACCAGCAACTGTGAAGTAAACCCCAACGTCAAACAATAAGGGTGTTCCCAATTTCAGCGCAAATTCTGTGTCAGGAAACAACTCGAACCATTGCCCTGTCATAAACACTTCATTTGAAAAAAATGCAAAAAAACCGCTTCCCAAAGCTAAAAGCAAACCAACCGCTATAAAAGCTAAAGGGTCAAAAAATAAAACGGCCCTGGTTTTGTCAACGCCATTGGCCATTGCATAGATTATGAAAGCCGACCCCAAAATCAACCCCCCTATGAAACCGCCGCCTGGCTGGTTGTGACCAATGTAAAGGACAACAACCGATGTAACCACAAGGATTCGCAAGAAATGCCGAGCTGCTATTTTAAGTATAATCGACTCCATCCTACTTTTTCGATTTAGTGAAACTAATCAACGAGGTTATTCCTATTGCTGCAATTGATAGGACCGCGATCTCTCCAAGAGTATCCAGTGCCCTGAAATCTACAAGAATAACATTTACGATGTTTTTTCCGTGGGCGGCACTCAGGCTATTAAGCTTGAAGAAGTTCGAGACCCCATCGCCCATATTTATTGTGGAGCTTTTAACAACCAAAACCACGAAGAAAAGCCCAACCATTGATGCCACCATCATATCTCGCATTCGAGCTCCTGTGTCTGAAAAACTACCAAATTTTGGCAGGTTAATCAACAATGCTGCAACAATTATTACCATAATGGTTTCAACTAAAATCATAGTAATAGGAAGATCAACACCGCTGTAAATCAAAAAAATAATTGTCAACCCGAAGCCTACAACCCCGGTGGCAATTAGTGCAACCAACCGACTACCTGAGCTGGCGGCCGTTAAGGTTGCAGCAATGGTTAATGCAACGATGGCAACCAAATGAAGCTTTAGCTCACCAAAGTCTAACTCAATGGTAACCGGACCTGTGCTCCAAATCTGAATCCAAACCAAGATGCTTGCCGCCACGAATATTGTCATAAGGTAATACCTGTGGTACCCGTGCTGTATGGTTTTGGTTTTTATTTTGGTAATAACCAAGAAATTGTCAATGGCCTTGGAAAAAAACTTGGAAAATTCTCGGTTGAAAAACTTTAAATTTACTTTTTCTAAAAGGGAAATTATCTTGAACCTGTTTTTGAATGCCAGAAAACCCGAAATCACTGTAACAATGCTCAACAATAACACCAAGTTGAATCCGTGCCAAAGTTCGAGTTTAATGGCGCTCATACCTGGGTTAATGTCTGAAATAGCCTTGCTTGTGAGCGGATTGGCCAGCAATGCCGGAAAAATTCCCAACACCAAGCTGGATAAAACTAGCATTGCTGGTCCCAAGATTAGGGGAATGGCAGGTTCTTTTGGGATTTTCGAATATTTTGGCTCCTTGCCCCAAAACACATCAATGGCAAGGCGCAACGATAAAAAAACCAAAATAACATTGCTGGCAAAACCTGCTATAACAATAAAAGTATGGGCGCCCGGTGCGTTTGACTTGGCCTCGTAAATTAGCTCCTTTCCAATGAAACCAAGCATTGGAGGCACACCCGCCATTGAAACAAGCGCTAATACCATAACCACCCCGGCAAAAGGCATATACTTGAACAGCCCCCCTAGTTGATTAATTTCTCGCGTGCCCGTTTTCTTTTCAATGTTTCCTGCCATCATAAAAAGCGTTCCCTTGTAAAGGGCATGGACCAGCAAGAAAACTATTGCAGCGTTGAAAGCATATTCGGTGCTTATGCCAAGGAGCAAGACCAAGGTTCCCAAAGCACTTACCGTAGTGTAGGCAAGGATCCGCTTAAGGTCGGTTTGAGTAACGCTCAAGTAAGCCCCGACAAACATTGTCGTAACCCCAAAAATGCTTAACAAGTAAAACCACGGCTCTGTTCCCCCCAAAACAGGGTTTAGCCTGGCCAACAGGAAGACCCCAGCCTTGACCATGGTGGCAGAATGAAGGTAGGCACTGACCGGCGATGGAGCCGCCATAGCACCGGGTAGCCAAAAATGAAAAGGAAACTGTGCCGATTTCGTAAACGCTCCCACCAAAATAAGCAGAAGGACTGGAATGTAAAGATGGCTCGACTTAATGGCCACAGGATCCCTCAAAAGCTCTGTAAATTCGTATGTGCCAGCTATTGTCCCAATTAAAACGAAACCCCCAAGAAGGGCCAAACCACCAAGCCCGGTTATCAACAAAGCCTGTAAGGCCGCCCCACGGGCTTCGGACTTCTCGTGATGATAGCCAATTAAAAGGTATGATGAAATTGAGGTCAGCTCCCAAAAAACGAACAATGACATCAAGTTTCCTGCAACCACAACCCCAAACATCGATGCCATAAACAATACCAGGTAAGCCATAAATCTGCCTTGCATTGGGTAACCCTTCATATAGTACCCTGCATAAATAAGTATAAATGCACCGATTCCCAGAACAAGCAAACTGAAAAACACACTCAACCCATCGGCATAAAACGAAAAATCGAGTCCAAAAGCTGGAAGCCACTCAAACCTTTGTGAAAGTACCAGCCCTTGATTTATTTCGGGAAGTAAGGTGAGAAACCAAACGAACCCAGCAAAAGGAATAATTGCAAGAACCCAACCAGTATAGTTGCCAAACACCTTCCTTAGCAATGGGGTTGCAAGGGCAAGAGAAAGGAGTAGCGCTACTAGTAAAACTATGCTCATAGGCAATTTAGGTTGGCAAATTTTTTGCAAAGAAACAATTTTTTTTCAATCACAAATTGTTAACTTGCCATCTTGTAACAACATTTAGCCCCTATTTGTTCCGGAGAAAAGGTAAATAATTACTCATCCAGCATCCAACCAGGAGGTTTTTGCTTACCCTTTGTAATGTAATCAAAAATTCATTAAGTTTCTTTTAGAATTTTAACATTTTACTTTAATTTCCCGCTTTTTACTTTTACCTTTTAGCTTCAACATTCAAACATTGTCTTGATATTATTGTTTATTTTTGCACTTAACAGCCAATGAGTTTCGAAGAAACATCTTCTCAATTTACAACCTGCTCAAATGGACAACCATTCATTTCTGAATAACAGCGATCCTGCAATAATAGAAAGCAAATACCAAGATTTCAAAAACGATTCTTCTAGTTTGGACGAAGGGTGGCGAAATTTTTTCGAAGGCTTTGATTTTGCTGTCAAAAACTACGATTCCGGTTCAAAAAAGGATGTTGTTTCAGAAAAAGAGTTCAAGGTGGTCAACCTCATAAACGATTACAGAAAGCGGGGACACCTTTTTACCAAAACCAACCCTGTAAGGACACGCCGGAGCTATTCGCCAACCCTTGATTTGGAGAATTTCGGGCTGTCAAAATCCGATATGGAAACCTACTTCGATGCTGGCACCGAAGTAGGTTTGGGTAAGGCCAAACTGTCTGAAATACTAAAACTGCTCAATGAAACCTATTGCAAATCCATAGGCGTCGAATACGTTTTTATAAATAACCACGAGATTATTAAGTGGCTTCGCCACAAGATGGAAGGTTCTCGAAACTCTACTGGTTATTCCGATTTTCGAAGGAAGAGAATTCTTCATCAGCTAATCAGGGCGGTTACCTTCGAGAAATTCCTTCACATGCGTTTTGCCGGTCAGAAACGTTTTTCGTTGCAGGGGGGTGAATCGTTAATTCCAGCTCTAGAGGCAATGATTGAATGTGGTGCGGCTTTAGGGGTGAGGGAGTTTGTTTTTGGAATGGCCCACCGTGGCAGGCTAAACGTATTGGCCAACACAATGCGAAAACCCTACAGCGAAATTTTCAGCGAGTTTGAAGGGAAGGAATACGATGACGAAACCCTGTTGGGGGATGTAAAGTACCATCTGGGTTATACATCCAAGCGCGAGGTTTCCGAAAACCACGAAGTGCTCCTTACCCTTTCGCCAAATCCATCGCACCTCGAAACCGTAGGTCCAGTGGTTGAAGGTATAGCGCGGGCCAAGGCCGATATTGACCACGGCCGAGATTACCAAAAAGTTGTACCAGTACTTATTCACGGCGATGCATCCATTGCTGGCCAAGGAGTTGTTTACGAGGTTGTTCAAATGGCCGGCCTCGATGGCTACAATACCGGTGGTACCATCCATCTGGTTATCAACAATCAGATTGGTTTTACCACCGATTACCTCGATGCCCGCACAAGCATCTATTGCACCGACGTTGCCAAGGTTACCCACTCTCCGGTTTTTCACGTCAACGGCGACGACCCCGAGGCATTGGTATACACCATAGAGCTGGCAATGGAATACCGTCAGAAGTTTCAACGTGATGTATTTATAGACATACTTTGCTACAGGAAGTACGGTCATAACGAGGGCGACGAACCAAGATTCACCCAACCAACACTTTACAAGTTAATTGACAAGCATCCCAGCCCCGACTCCATTTATGCCTCAAAACTCAAGGCCCATTCGGTTATTGCCGATAATGAAATTAAGGCAATGGAGGGAGACATTATAAATACCCTTGATGAAAGCCTGAAGGGGGCCAAAATGAGGACCAAAGCAACAATTACAAATTTCCTTCATGAAATGTGGGAGGGAATTGGGAAGGCCGGAAAGGACGATTTCGATAAAAGCCCAGATACCTCGATTCCTCAAAAGCAGATCGAAGGTTTGGCCGAAAAAATCACCAGCCTTCCCCAAGGTGTTGATTTCTTTCAGAAAACCCAGAAGATGCAAGAATCAAGGCGCGATTTGGTTCTTAACCAAGGCAAGATCGATTGGGCTATGGGCGAACTTTTGGCTTACGGGAGCCTGTTACAAGAAGGCTTTCCGGTTAGGCTCAGCGGTCAAGACGCCCAGCGTGGTACATTCTCTCACCGGCATGCTGTTTTGAGAATTGAAGATACCAAAACGGGCTATGTCCCGCTGTGCAATCTTGGCAATGGGCAAGCACAATTTGAGGTGTATAACTCGCCACTTTCCGAATATGGTGTATTGGGCTTCGATTACGGCTATTCTCTCGCTGCCCCCAGCAATCTTGTAATTTGGGAGGCACAATTTGGCGATTTTTTCAACGGTGCCCAAATTATTTTCGACCAGTTTTTGAGTAGTGCCGAGGACAAGTGGAACGTTATGAACAACCTGGTTGTTTTGCTTCCGCACGGCTACGAGGGGCAAGGTCCTGAGCATTCGAGCGGTCGCATCGAAAGGTTTTTGAACCTTTGTGCCGAAGATAATTTTCAAGTGGCCAATTGCACCACCCCGGCCAACTTCTTCCACCTCTTGAGAAGACAACTCAAGCGCCCTTTCCGCAAACCTTTGGTGGTGTTTACCCCCAAAAGTCTGTTGAGGCATCCCAGGTGCTTATCGCGTGTCGAGGACCTTACCACAGGCGGTTTTCAAGAAGTTATTGACGACCATTCGGCCAATCCCGACTTGATAGAAAAGGTAGTTTTTTGTTCCGGAAAGGTTTATTACGATTTACTTGCCGAAAAAGAAGCGAAGAATGATGAATCAGTTGTCTTGGTTCGCCTCGAGCAGTTGTTCCCCCTTCCAGATAAGCAGCTCAATTCGACCTTGAATAGGTATCACAAGGCAATTGCTCATCTGTGGGTTCAGGAAGAGCCACGGAATATGGGTGCCTGGAACTTTATCCATACCAATTTCAAGAATAAGGAACTCAAGGTTATTTCGAGGCCCTCGAGTGGCAGTCCTGCCACAGGCTCACCCAAATTCCACGCCCTGCAACAACAGAAAATTATTGACAAAACCTTTGAGAAATGCCAGTGCACCCTTGTTGGCCAGCCTTGTGGTATGGTATGCATTGGCAACAAATGGCGCTCCTTCGAAGGCGAACTTAGAGAAATGCAGGCTGACAATATTGAAAGCACCTTCCACTCGTCCGAAAGAAAATTATAACTCCAAAAAATTACAATTTTCATGCTAATAGAAATTAAAGCACCCAGTCCGGGCGAATCAATCAACGAGGTTTTACTTGCCAATTGGCTGGTAGCAGATGGCTCCTATGTTGAAAAGAATCAAGAAATTGGGGTCATCGAATCTGAAAAGGCAACACTTATGGTTGTTGCCGAGATATCGGGATTTGTAACCCTTTTGGTTAAAGAAGGCAATACCGTTGAAGTAGGAGCGGTTATGGCATCCATAACACCCGCAGAGAAGCCCGGAGGCTTTGAAACCTACCAAGGTGAGCCCGAAAAGCAAAACGAAGCCGTCAAGGCACCCTTAGAACAACCTACGGCAGCCCAAAACAAACCAGGATTCATCGATGGTACGGAAAAAATATTGCGGTTCACCCCAGTTGCTCGTAAAATGGCAGAGGCAAGCAGCCTGTCAGATAAGCAAATAATTGATTTCTTCAAAAGGCAAAAGCTCAATAAGGACGATGTGAGCTACATCATCAAAAACATTGACAGCCCTATGGTGGAGGACTCTGCACCTGCAGCAGGCTCGAGGAATCTTGATAGAAAGAAAATGACTCCGCTTCGCAGAAAGCTTGCAGAAAGGCTGGTTTCCGTAAAAAATGAGACAGCCATGCTTACCACCTTCAACGAGGTGAATATGACTCCAATATTCGAGATTCGCAACAAGTACAAGGATGTTTTTCTTGAGAAAAAAGGAATCGGTTTGGGATTCATGTCATTTTTTGCCCGTGCTACGGCAATTGCCTTAAACCATTTTCCACAGGTAAACTCTCAAATTGATGGCGACAAAATTGTTAGTTTCGACTTTGTTGACATTAGTATTGCCGTTTCCACTCCAAAGGGGTTGGTGGTGCCGGTAATCAGAAATGCCCACCTGCTTAATTTGACCCAGTTGGAAATGGCCATAAAGGAGCTTGCCATTAAAGGACGCGATAACAAGTTGAGCCTCGAAGAAATGCAGGGTGGAACATTTACCATAACAAATGGTGGCGTATTTGGCTCGATGTTGTCAACACCAATTATCAACCCCCCGCAGTCGGCCATTTTGGGTATGCACAATATTGTTGAAAGGCCAATTGCTGTTAATGGCAAGGTTGAGATACACCCGGTAATGTACGTAGCCCTAAGCTATGACCATCGTATTATTGATGGCCGCGAGTCGGTAGGTTTCCTCGTGAAGGTGAAGGAAATGCTCGAAAACCCATCCAAGATGCTCTTTGGTGCAAAAGACCCAATTGAGGTTTTGTTGGGGCTTTAAAAATTTATTGGCCAGCAATTGAACAAGATTTTATGATTTAAACCCAATAATGACTATGAACTACGATTTGATTGTAATTGGAAGCGGACCAGGGGGCTATGTTGCAGCAATAAGGGCTTCCCAACTTGGAATGAAAACTGCTATTGTTGAAAAGGAAGAGCTTGGAGGAATTTGCCTCAACTGGGGCTGCATACCCACAAAAGCCTTGTTGAAGAGTGCTCAGGTTTTCAACTACATTAAAAAGTCAAATGAGTTTGGAATTTTACTCGAAAGCGAGCCCAAACCAGATTTCGAGGCCATGATTAAGCGGAGTCGCGATGTTGCAGACAATATGAGCAGGGGTGTTCAGTACCTGATAAAGAAAAACAAGATTGACCACTTACAAGGTTTTGGCAAGGTGCTTCCGGGCAAAAAGATAGAGGTAACCCACCAGGGCCAAACTACAGTTTATGACGCAAAACATATCATCATTGCCACAGGCGCAAGGGCACGCGAATTGCCCAACCTGCCTATAGATGGCCAAAAAATAATAGGGTATCGCAAGGCAATGACTTTGCCCAAAATGCCCGAATCGATGGTTGTGGTTGGATCAGGTGCCATTGGCTCCGAGTTTGCCTATTTCTACAATTCTCTTGGGGTTGAAGTTACTCTTGTAGAGTTTTTGCCCAATATAGTTCCGCTGGAAGATGAGGAGGTTTCTAAGCAACTTGAAAGGTCCTTCAAGAAAGCCAAGATGAAGGTATTGACTAGTTCCTCGGTGGAAATGGTTGACTCTTCGGGCGATTTGTGCAAGGTTACCATCAAAACCAAGAAAGGTGAGGAAGTTGTCGAAGCTGAGGTTGTCCTGTCGGCTGTTGGTATAGTCACCAATATAGAGGGCATTGGACTGGAAGAAACCGGGGTTAAAACCGACAAGGGAAAGATTTTGGTTGATGAGTACTACCGTACCAACGTTGAAGGTATTTATGCCATTGGCGATGTGGTTCCAGGCCCCGCCCTTGCCCACGTTGCCTCCCACGAGGCCATAACCTGTGTGGAGGCAATTGCCGGCCTTAATCCGGAAGCCATTGACTACAACAACATACCTGCATGCACTTACACCTCACCCGAAGTTGCCTCAGTTGGACTAACCGAGAAGCAAGCCGTCGAAGCTGGCTACAAGGTCAAAGTTGGCAAGTTTCCCTTCAGCGCCTCGGGAAAGGCCTCTGCTGCAGGCAACAAGGATGGTTTCGTAAAGCTTATTTTCGACGACAATTACGGTGAGTTGCTTGGATGCCACATGGTAGGCGAAAACGTAACCGAAATGGTTGCCGAGGCCGTTGCACTGCGCAAGCTCGAAGCCACCGGCCACGATATTATCAAGGCTGTTCACCCTCACCCAACAATGTCGGAAGCCATCATGGAAGCCGCGGCCGCAGCTTATGGTGAGGTGATACACTTGTAGATTTTTTGTAAATCCAAGCATTTTAGAGTCAACTTACGGTCAGAAAGGCATTTTTATTGCTTCGTTGCCCTTTGTTATTAACTTTGCGTAAAACTTTTGCTGATGAACGGCGACCCAAGCTTATACAAGTTTCTGGACGAACTAAATATTTATTACGATTATCACGAGCACCCGCCGGCTTACACAATTACCGAAGCCGCGAAGTACTGGAAAGACCTGGACGCGGCACACTGCAAGAATCTGTTTTTTAGAAACCACAAAGGTAACAGGCACTATTTGGTGATTCTTGACCACAGGCAAGACTTGCAAATTCGCGATTTGGAACAAAGGCTAAAACAAGGGAAACTGACCTTTGCATCCGAAACCCGAATGCAAAAATACCTGGGAGTATCGCCCGGTTCAGTAACACCCTTTGGGCTAATAAATGACATCGAAAGACACCTGCACCTTTTCATTGACAAGAATTTGCAGGAGGTTGAAAGAATTAGCTTCCATCCTTGCATAAATTCTGCCTCTTTGGTTATCAAGTACCAAGATTTTCTCAAATTTTTGCACCATTGCGGCAATAGCTTCGAGTACGTGGAGCTATACTGAAAATTTTTCATTTGCCCCAAACAATGTTCATAATTACCATAAAGCAAACAATATACTCTATTCTGTAAAAGAAATAAACGCGGCGACAGTACACCCCTGAGACCACAAGAAATTTGGAACGGTTGCATTAATTTATCCTTTTTAACAGGGCGCAGGGTGTTGGCTCGGAATCAAGGAAGTTGCGTCAATGGTAGGTGCCAACCATTCTTCCCAATATCGCCGACATTTCAGAGGAGGTTTTTGGCGCCGTAATTATTACTGCCCTGATTTAAACCCACACTGAGCTGGATATTGCAGCAGGATTGTGAAAAACCCTATTAGGGTGCAAGGGTGTTGTAAAACAACGAAATAATTTCATTGCTTGCAAGTAACGGCGTGGTTTTCGATGTATGGCAATGGATTATGTTGCACATAAATACGCCGGTTTTTCATAAATTTCACAGCCGTAGCAAACCTAATCTTATTGCTGCCGAGAAAAATAATATTCGTTTTCTCGGCTTTTTTTGTTATTCCAAAACTATATTTGCAAAGAAAAATCTCCGATGATCGGTCGAATCAGCGTGGTGTGCAATTTAGAATAAAAGCCACCTAATTAATTTTCATTTACTTGTGGCCGGACTCTGTCGGAACTTAAAAATATTTATTTATGAACGAAGAAATTAAAAGATGTCCTTGGTGTGGTAGCGATCCTCTCTACATTCAGTACCATGATACCGAATGGGGTGTGCCAGTACGCGATGATAAGACTCAATTTGAATTTTTGGTATTAGAGTCAATGCAGGCCGGCTTGAGTTGGCACATTGTTTTGAAAAAGCGCGAGAATTTTCGCAAGGCTTTTGATGGATTTGAACCGGCGCTGGTTGCAAATTACAACTCTGAAAAGGTGGAAAAGCTGGTTGGCGATGCCGGAATAATACGTAACCGAGCAAAGATACTTGCAGCCATAAATAACGCCAAAAGGTTTATGGAGGTCCAAATGGGGTTTGGGAGCTTTTCAAAGTACCTTTGGGGATTCGTTGACAACAAACCCGTTCAAAATATGTGGGAAACCTTGGCGCAACTTCCGGCAACCACACCATTATCTGACAAAATTAGCAAAGACCTGAAAAAAAGAGGCTTTAAGTTTTTGGGAAGCACTGTGGTTTATGCGCATTTGCAAGCCACGGGCATTGTTAACGATCACCTTGTTGGGTGTTTTAGGTGGAAAGAAGTTCAGCGAAAGGATTGTCTTTCGGTTTAAATCTACTGGCTACCAATTAGGTGGCCTTTTTAGCCCAAGAATCCTTGAGGGTAACCGTGCGATTCAATACAATTTTGCCGGGTTTCGTGTCAGGATCAATTACGTAGTAGCCATTTCTCTCCAGCTGATAACTCTGACCTGGTTTTGATTCCATAAGGCTTGATTCGGTCATTGCTCTGACAATATTCAATGAATCTGGATTTAGGTTTACCCTAAAATCTTCCCCTTCCACAACCTCCTCTGGCTTTTCCAACTTGAACAAACGATCGTAAAGCCTCGCCTCAACTTCAACAGCACTGTTGGGGTGTACCCAATGGATTGTGCCTTTTACCTTTCTTTCCGAAGGCAATCCACTTTTGGTTTCGGGAAAGTAGGTGCAGTGAATCTCGGTTACTTCTCCGTTTTCGTTTTTTACCACTCCATCGCATCTAATTATGTAAGCGTACTTTAGCCTCACTTCGGCTCCAGGTGCAAGGCGGAAGTATTTTTTCGGAGGGTCTTCCATAAAATCATCTCTTTCAATCAGCAATTCCTTGCCGAAAGATAGGTTCCTGACACCAAGTTGGGGGTTTTCGGGATTGATTGTGGCCTTTAAGGTTTCGGTTAGGTTTTCGGGATAGTTGTCAATAATAAGTTTAACCGGATTGAAAACTGCCATTGCCCTAGGTGCGTTGAGATTTAAATCCTCCCTAATGCAATGTTCGAGGAGCTCAACCTCTATGGTGTTTTCACGCTTGGCAACTCCAACGCGCTCAGAAAAGGATCTGAGGCTCGCCGGTGTGAAGCCGCGCCTCCTTAGCCCGCTGATGGTGGGCATACGAGGGTCGTCCCAGCCATTTACAAGGTTTTCCTTGACTAGGGTAAGCAACTTGCGCTTGCTCATAACAGTGTAAGTCAGGTTAAGCCGGGCAAATTCCCTCTGTTTCGGATGAATGTTAGGCAGATCAAGCTGCTCCAGGAACCATTCGTACAAAGGTCTGTGTACCTCAAACTCCAGCGTGCAGATGCTATGGGTGATCCCTTCAAGGTAATCGCTTTGTCCGTGAGCCCAATCATACATTGGGTAAATGCACCACTTATCGCCTGTGCGATGATGGTTGGCAAACATTATCCTGTAAAGTACTGGGTCGCGCATGTGCATGTTGGGTGATGCCATATCAATTTTGGCGCGCAAAACTGTGGTGCCTTCTGCAAGCTCACCGTTGCGCATTTTCTCGAAAAGGGCAAGGTTTTCTTCAACCCCCCGGTTGCGATAGGGGCTTTCCTTTCCGGGGATGCTAGGAGTTCCCCGGTTGAAGCTTATTTCGTCGGCACTCATATGGCAAACGTAAGCCTTGCCTTTTCTAATCAGGTGAATGGCAAATTCGTAAAGCTGGTCGAAGTAGTCGGAGGCGTAGAACTCCCTATCTTCCCAATCAAAACCCAACCACCGCACGTCTGCCTTTATGCTATCAACGTATTCTTGTTCTTCCTTGGTTGGATTTGTATCATCGAATCGCAGGTTGCACTTCCCGTTGAACTTTTCGGCAATTCCAAAATTGAGACAAATGCTTTTGGCATGACCAATGTGCAAGTAACCGTTTGGCTCCGGTGGAAATCGGGTTATCACCTTCCCGTTAGTGGTATTGTTTTTTAAATCTTCGGTAATTATTTGTTCCAAAAAGTTGAAGGGCCTTTTGGGTTCCATTTCTATAGCTTCTTTCATTTCCTGATTGAATTTTAAAGTCCAAAATTAACCAATTATCGGTTTGGGCATTATTGTTTTTCCTACTTTTGCCATTGAAATTTGAAATTATATGGGAAAGATCTTACTGGAGCAAATGGAGTTTTTTGCCTTTCATGGCTGCTTTGAGGAAGAGCGGGTAATTGGTAACCGATTTTTGATCGACCTGGAATTTGAAACCGAAACCTCCATTGCCGAACAATCGGATAGGCTTTGCGACACTGTTGATTACCAGGATGTTTATAATTTGATCAAGGCAGAAGTAGAATTAGATAGCAAGTTGCTCGAACACCTTTCGAGAAGGGTTCTAAATGCAGTTTCCAGCAAATACTCCAATTTGCAAAACCTCAAAGTAAGGGTCTCAAAAATGAACCCTCCGATGGGGGGAAGGATGCGGGCGGTAACTCTGGAGTTGAAAGGTTAATTTTTCGGCATTTTTCTCCAACTATTCCTTTTTTTAAATTAACTTTGCGCCACCAAACGCAATTGGTCTCGTGGCCGAGGGGCTAGGCAGAGGTCTGCAAAACCTCGTACAGCGGTTCGAATCCGCTCGAGACCTCCAACAAAAAAGCTGGTTCGACTTCCGAACCAGCTTTTCTTGTAAACAAGGGTGACTGTAGTTAAAACTTCACTTGTCTCCCCATAAATAGAATGCTGTTTTCCTTGTTTTCTTTTATCAAGTACAAAAAGGGCCTGTTTGCATCGAAAACAATCTTTTGTTCGTCAACTGCCGCGGTCTTTCTTACAATTATCACTGCAGTTGCTGCGGCAGCTTCCGTTCCCTCTTCGGCAACGTCGATTAATGCTTTGTGGATAACCCTATCAATTTTCAAATCATCGCGCCTCGACATTCTGGTAAAATCTGCATCGTTAGAAAATGCCAGCGGCATACCCATTCGGCTCAACAAATTCTTGAGTTCCGCCTCGTATTCTGCCCTGAATTTTGGCAAGAATACTTCCACCTTCGTGGTTGACAAGGCTCCAACTATTTCTGAATATTTCTTCTCAGAGAAGTCCTTCTCAAAACTAGCAACATCAATCCCAGGTTTTGGGAGCATAACAACCATTGAGTACCCACTATTGGCATAAGGTATTTCAATTGCCTGAAGTGCTTCGTTTTCCATGTATTTTAATTCATCGTGCCTGAACATATAATCTGTTGATGCAGGCCTATGGTCAATTCCGAAAAAGGTTCTTGGAGTTGTAAGTTCTTTATTAAATGCCACTTGCCAAGGCCCGTAAAAATGGATGGCATTTACCAAAACCAGACGGGTGTCAGATACCAAAACCCTCGGGGGAATCAAGTTCTTGATTTTTTCAAGGGTCGTTTTTTCAACCCAGCTATTAATCTCCTGCCGTATGGCTTCAAGGTCACCATCCCGAAAGTCTACCAGGTTAAGCCTGGCCTTGTAAAATTTTTCTAAGGTTTGGAAAAACCTCTTGCGAAAATGAAAACCCTTTTGACCCCAAAGGTTGTTGGCAACATTCAGGTCAATCCCATTGGCTGCAATGTCTTCAAGCATTTCGAGGTACTGGCTGTACTCCAAATGAAACCTCTTTTGGTCGAGTGGGTAGTAAAGGGTTTGAGCCATTTGACTCTCGGTTTGCCCCGCTGCCCCGGCAAATGTCATGGCAAGTGCACTGGAAATGCTAAAAGGAGAAAATATTAGGTTCTCATCGTATTCGCCAACCGACTTTAAAAAGTTTATGGCAAAGCTGTTGTTTCGGCGTGCAATTGTCATATTGGTAATTTCTTCGATTTTTTGCTTGTCGTTTTCATCAGCCATCATTGCATTTTTTGATTTGCAGGAAGAAAACCCAACCACGATGGCCAAAATAATGGGTACAAGTTTTTTAAGGTAGTTTTTCATTTCACTGGTTGTTAATGGTTGTTTTTAAATGGCAAAGTTCAGGGTTCGAAAGAATGTGTAACTCCAATCAATGGTGTTCCAAAATTGTGCCAAAACCTTAATTTGTAAAAAATAGAGATAGTTTTTTGACTGCCCTTAATAACCCAACCCCAATAAGTCAAGCTGGACCATATGGAAGTAAAAACGCGTTAGAAGTGATTTTTTCCAACGCGTAATATAACAAAAACCCTTCAGTTATTTGAGAATTGAAACAAGGCCAATAGAGAAATTCCACTTGCTTCCTGTAAGTTTGTTGATTTTTTCTCCGTCCCAGGATAATCCGTCCCATGCCATATTGCGCCTAAATGAAACATCAAGATTCAGGTCAAAGGAAAGCAGAAAACCTTTTCCGAGAAAAAACTCTGGTAAGATACCAAATTTGAAGCCACCATCTCCCTCGCTGGTATTTTGTATTGGCTGGCCCAATGGATTGGCAGGGGGCACATCGTGAAGGACAGAATGTTTTGACACGAAAATGCCAAAGTGTCCCTGCAGCTTGAAGTAACTAGTGGGCGAGGTTATTTTTATGTATTTTCCAATATCGGCAATACCTTGGATGCTCCCGGACAATAAACTGGTATGAAACTTCCTGGAATCAGTTCCGTTCCTGAGGTTGTCAAAGTATCCTCCAACCCTCAAGCCCAAAATATCACCAAACATGTAGCGGAATCCAAAACCAAGGTGGTTGAATAGGTTGGAGGATAGACTTGTGGAAGCTCCGTTGGACATGGGTGAGATGGGATTCATGGTACCCGCCCGAAACTCAATTGACCATTTTCTGGGTGCAATTTCTTCTTTTACTTCAATTTCAGTTTGAGAAAACCCATTACCAAAAACCGCCACCGTAATAACGAGATAAACTAAAATGGATTTAAATAATGTTTTCATCGCTTGTTAAATTAAATATTACAATATGAAAAATTCCTTGATGCAATTTTACAAAAATAATCTATAAAAGCAACAAAAAATGAATCAGAAGGTTTAGAGCTTAATTTTGTTAATGTATTGCATAATCTAAGCCTAATTAATTAGTTGTCGGCAAAATGCTCTTAAAAAATTATAGGGCCTACCATTTATAAACAAAAGCGCCACTATTATTGCATTCGAATTCTTGCGGGCTCAATTACTTCTTTTGCCTTTTTAGGGTCAAAATCATCACTGAGAACCCTAAATTCAGTCCTTCGGTTAAGTGCATGGGCAGCTTCCCTATTGGCTTCTGAGGGCAACCGATTAATGTACGCTTCAGTAAGGGTGAGGTCTTTTTGAAACGTAAACCCATCACGCATTACGATCCTTGCCATTTTTCTTGGCACCCGCTTGCCATAGCCCTTGGCTCGAAGCCTGTCTGGATGTATTCCGCGCTGAATTAGGTAATCTACCACGGATTGGGCTCTCCTTTGCGATAGTTGGTCGTTTACCTCGTCCGAGCCCCTGCTGTCGGTATGTGACGCAAGTTCAATAACCAACCCGGGGTTTTCGTTAAGGGTTTGGATTAACCCATTTAAAGAATCACCGTACTGGGGCAGAAGTTCCCACCTTCCAAACTCGTAGAGGATGTCTGGCAGCACAATGGGTACCTTAGGTATTGGCTCCAATTGGATGGCAAGGTTAAATTCATGGCTTTTCTTAAAACCGATTGTGTTTTGTTTTAATGACTCAGAAAAGTACATCGGCTTGTTGAAAAGAATGTCATATTCGACCTCCTGGCGGAAATGGTACTTGTCGAATGAAAACAATCCCCTCTCGTTTGTTTTGGTCGAAGCCATAGAGCCGTCAGAACCAATAAGCTGCACCGAAACGTCCTGGATGATCCTGTTGTTGCTTTTGTCCTTGACGCTCCCAGCAAGGAAAAACTCGACTGCAGGGACATAAAATGAGTAAATGTTATACCTTCGCAAGCTTCCCCGGTTGCTTGAGAAGAAGCCCTGATTGGGTCCGCTTGGCCTGGAAATTAGTCCAAAATCATCATCATCGCTATTTATTGGTTGTCCTAAGTTTTCCGGCTTTGACCAACTACCTGCATTATTTATTGTCTTAAAAATATCGAGGTTTCCGAAACCTGGGTGGCCGTTGGATGAAAAAAACAAAGAACCGTCTTGGTGCTGGTATGGAAACATTTCATCTGCAGGAGTATTAACAGTGGGTCCCAAATTTACAGGTGGGCCAAATGTATCGCCAGGCCCTCGCCTTCGCGAAACCCAAATATCCATCCCGCCCAATCCCCCTCGCATGTTTGATACGAAAAAAAGCGAAAGACCATCTGGGCTTATTGCAGGGTGTCCTACCGAAATTAAACTGTCGTTGGTCAGTACAACTTCCGAGACATTTCTCCAGCGAGTACCATCACGCTCGGCCATGTAAATTCTGCACCCATAATCTCGCTCAGGGTCTCCTACGCACCTTGTAAAGAACAACTCGGAGGCTGGTGAACTGGTGGATGGGGCACCCTCATTGAACTCTGTATTAATGGGTCCCTCATCCAAAAGCTCCGGTTTACTCCAATTATCTCTGCGGTCGAGGTACGAAACGAAAATGGAAGTATGTTTGCGATCGAACCACGGGTCGTTGGCCTTGCCCAGTGCCTCGACCCTGTTTGAGGCAAAAAGCACCACGTTGCCAAGGTGGTCGCCCCAGGCAGTACTATAATCGTCAAACCTCGAATTCAAGGGCCTGAAAATTTCAACCTGGTGCTCGGAGTTTTTTTTTCCCCATTCCTTAATAAAATCAATTGAGCCAATTCCTTTCTTAGCGTGCCAGTTGTCGGGTTCTAATTCGAGAAGTTTTTCGTAATTCTTTCTTGCTTCGTCGGATTTTCCGTTGGAAAGCAAAACGTCGGCAAAACTCTTGTAAACATCTGGTTCGGTGAATTTCAAAACTAGGGCTCGCCTAAACATAGCCTCGGCTCTGCTATAGTTGTTTGTCCGCATATTTGCCAAACCCATTTGGTAGCTTATCCTGCCGCCCTCAACCCTGTCTTTTCGCGAAACCTTTTTGTAGGCCTTTTGGTATTGTTTGAGTGCCTCAACGTAGTTGTGGTTTCTGAAGGCTTCTTCTGCAATTCTTAGGCTTCTGTTGCTAACCTTACCATCCACAGTAATTGTAGAAAGGAGTAATATTAATATGGAAAATGTGATCGAAGTTAATTTGTGATGACTCATCTTAGGTTATTGATGTAAAATCCTTCAGAATGAAAAAATAACGGATTTGTCGGAGTTAAATTGCAAAGATTCGGGTTAGTCACTTTTTACGCCGTGGTTTATTTTATGCTTTAAATCGTCCACTTCCTTGCTTATACCAGAAACCTCGTCGGTTAAGTTGCTTGAATAATTGTCAATTTCTTCCTTAATTTCTCTTTGGGCCTTTTTTATTTCATTGATACCTTTTCCCAGGTTCCTGGCGATTTCAGGGATGCTCTTTGGCCCGAAAAAAATTAGGATTATTAACAGAATTATGAAAATCTCCCCACCGCCGAGCCCAAACAAAATTGTGAGAGAATAAGGTGCTACCATCCTTTTTTTGCGCAAAGTTAGTTTTTTTTACAATCCTGTAGGTATATAGTTTATACAAAAAAGCACCGGTTGCAACTTGCGCAACCGGTGCTTTTTAATGTCGAAATTGATTCTATTTCTTTTTCAGGCTCTTGCTTAATAACCTGTGAGCAATTGGAGTTGCAATGAATAGTGAGGAGTAGGTTCCCACACCGATTCCCACGAACAAACTAAAAGCAAATCCCCTAATCACCTCTCCACCAAACAAGAACATAACCAGGAGTACCATCAAAGTTGTACCTGAGGTTATTAAGGTTCGAGCTAAGGTTGAGTTCAAGGCATTGTTAATGTTGACCTCAATTTCTCTTTTGGGATAAAGTCCAAAATTCTCCCTAATCCTATCAAAAATGATAACCGTATCATTTATTGAATAACCGATAATGGTAAGTATTGCAGCAATGAAAGCTTGATCAATCTCCATTGTCCAGGGTGCTATTTTGTGCAATAAGGCGTAAATGGCAATCACCAGGAAAGAGTCGTGTGCAAGGGCGACCAATCCCCCTAAACCAAACTGCCATTTTTTGAACCTTAGTGCAATGTAGGCAAATATAATTATCATCGCCAAGATTACGCTTATCACCGCACCGACCTTTATGTCGCGTGCAACTGTTGGGCCAACCTTTTGCGAACTCAATCGTCCTAGAATCTTGGTGTTATCATCGCTAACAAATTCCTCAAAGGTTATTGGAGAGCCAAAATATGGAAGGATGCTTTCGAATACTCTCTTTTCGGCAGTAATATCTGCCTCTTCTGAGGTGTCGTCAATCATAAACCTGGTAATTATTTTTACTTGATTACTTGGTCCAAAGGTTTTCACTTCAGCAGTTTCACCTAAATCCTTAATTAGCGAAGCTCTAATTTGGGCTGTGTTTACTTGCTGGTCAAACCGAACCACGTAACTCCGCCCGCCACTGAAGTCGACTCCAAAACTAAAGCCCCGAATTACAATAGCAGCCAATCCAATAATTATTACAATTGCCGAAACCGTAAAGGCTTTATTGCTTAGGGCCAGAAAATTAATTTTCGAATTTGTAAGGATATTTTTCGAGAAGTTTGAGTAGAATGAGACAACCTTGTTTTTTTCAAGCCAGAAGTTGAAGACCAACCTCGAAAGAAAAATTGACGTGAAGAGCGAGGAAATGATACCAATAATTAGAGTTGTTGCAAATCCTTGAACCGGGCCAGAGCCAAACACGTAAAGCACTATCCCTGTAAGAAGGGTTGTAACATTACCGTCAATAATTGCCGAGTAGGCATTTTTGTAACCATCAGAAACGGCAAGTCTCAACCCCTTACCTGCCCTTAACTCCTCCCTAATACGCTCGAAAATAATAACGTTTGCATCGACTGCCATACCCAGTGTGAGCACTATACCTGCAATACCCGGAAGTGTAAGAACTGCTCCGAGCGAGGCCAACACTCCAAAAAGGAAGAACACGTTAGCAACCAATGCCAAGTTAGCAACAAAACCCGCACGGTTGTAGTAAAGGGGCATAAATACTAAAAGAAGTACGAAGGCGAAAATAAAACTTACTAAACCCGAGTTGATGGCTTCGCGTCCGAGTGATGGCCCAACAATTGCTTCTTCAACAATTCTTGCCGGGGCAGGCAAGGATCCAGCCTTCAAAATATTTGCTAGGTCTTGGCCTTCCTCCACTGTAAAGTTTCCGGTGATTTGCGACCTGCCACCAGAAATTTCTTGAATCACGTTTGGAGCGGAGTAAACAAAATCATCAAGAACAATTGCAATGCTTTTGTTAATGTTGTCGGCTGTTAGCCTTCGCCATATGTTTGCCCCCTCGCTGTTCATTTGCATAGTTACTTCAACATTTCCGGTGGTGCTGCTGTAATCTTGCCTTGCATTTACAATCACGTCGCCGGTGAGTGGTGCAATACCTTCGCGGGTTGTTACCTTTATTGCCACCAACCCCAGGACTCCCGAATCTTTTTCTGGTTTGAAATTCCATTTTAACCTAAGGTTTCTGGGGAATACCCCCCTTTCGGTGGCGGTTTTTAACATTTTTGATACCCTTGCAGTATCCTGGAGGGCAGCAAAACCAACCGTGGGGCCCCTTTCAAACACGGCTTGTCCACTACCATCGTCAAAAATTGCAGGCTGAAGAAAGGCAAACAAAGGATTCTGTTTAATAAATTCCTCTCTCGACAATTCTTCGCTTTCTGCATTTTCTGTTTCCAAAAGGGCCTTTAGTGAATCATCCTCTTGGGTGGCGGTGGGCAATTCTGCCGTAGGTTCTGCTTGCTCGACTGGGTTTATCGGTTGCTTTTCATCCAATGTTGATTCGGGTGAAGGCTCTTGAACGGCCTTCAAAAGTTCATTTGCCTGAACAAAGTAACTATGCACCTCAGAATATTCAAAGGTTTCCCAAAACTCCAACCGAGCGGTTCCTTGAAGGAGCCTCCTGACCCTTTCTGGCTCCTTAACACCAGGAAGTTCAACTAGGATCCTGTTTGAGCCGGCAAGTTTCTGTATGTTGGGTTGTGCAACACCAAACCGGTCAATCCTGTTGCGAAGGATTTGGAACGAACGGTCAACAGCTTGATTTACCTCTTGGTTTAAAACTGCCAACACATCGGCGTTGGTCGAGTTGAAGTTAATTCTATCACGCATTTCGGGTGTGGCAAAAACCGATGCCAGCCTCGCATTGGGATCTATTTCTGTGAACGCCTTGCCAAAAAGCTGCACGAAATCTTCGCTGCTGGTCTTTTGTGCGGTCAGGGCATTGCCCATGGCAGCTTGAAACGTTGCATCATTGCTGTATCCTGATAAGGCTCTGATAATTTCCGAAACAGATACTTCCAAGGTTACGTTCATACCTCCCCTTAAATCCAAACCAAGGTTTAGTTCCCTTTCTTTTACTTGGCGGTAGGTGAAGCTTCCTAGTCCAAAGTTAACCGCGGTTTGGTTCATCATTGAATCAAGGTACTCTCTTTCCCTTCGGGTCATGAGGGAGTCGTGCACGAATTTGAAACGGAGCTCGTCGCCTTGCGAGATTTCGCTAGCCATTTTTACGAACCTTTCGCTTTGGGCGTCTTTATGAGCCTTATTTTCAACCCTACCGGCAAAGAAAGTAAAGGATAGTTGGTAAAGACAAACCACTGCCAGCACTATGGCAAAAACCTTAATTAAACCTTTATTCTGCATGTTAGATACTATTAATGTGATTTTTAGGGGTGCAAAGATAGACAAAAAAAACAGAAAAGATACCTTCCAGCTCAATTTTTACCCAAAAAAGCAAGCCCGCGGAACAACTTTGCTCCCGCGGGCCCATATTTTTCAAGTTACCGCCTACTTTTCCCTTTCTATGATACCCATCCCTCTCCTAATTGCATCTTCGTTGAGAGGTATGAGGTTGTGATATCTTTCGGGGAGGACTTTCTGCAAGCCCTTTATTACGTTTTCGAGCTTGAGTATGGGTTTTATTTTTAAGAACCCACCCACAACAATCATATTGAAAATCTTAACGTTGTCCATCTTCACCGCCTCATCATAAGCACTTATACCAAAAATGTTAACGTCGGTTCTTGTGGGCTTGTGAATTATACTATTGCGCTCGTAAATGATTGTTCCGCCCGGTTTTACCATTCCCTCAAACTTATCGAGCGATGGTTGGTTTAATACTATTGCTGTATCAAATGATGTGAGCACCGGAGAACTGATTGGCTTGTCGCTGACAATTACCGTACAGTTTGCGGTTCCGCCTCGCATTTCGGGTCCGTAAGATGGCATCCACGAAACTTCCATGCCTTGCATCACCCCACTGTAACAGATTATTTGCCCCATGGACAAAACCCCTTGTCCGCCAAAACCTGCAATTATAATTTCTTCTGTCATTTTAGTAAGTTTTTTGTTAATCCTGAGGAACCTTAATGTCGCCAAGGGGGAAAACAGGGAACATATTCTCTTCCATCCAAACATTTGACTCAACCGGCGACATTTTCCATCCTGAATTGCAGTTTGAAACAATCTCAACCAGGCACGTTCCCCTTTTTTCCTTTTGGTACTCGAAGGCCTTTTTGAATGCCCTTTTTAACTTCCGCACGTTTGCAGGAGTATGAACCGAATGCCGGGTAACGTAACAAACTCCATCAAGGGCTGCTACCATTTCCGTAATCTTGATGGGTCCTCCCATGGTTTTTACGTCTCTCCCTCGAGGCGAGGTTGAGCTCTTCATACCGGGAAGGGTTGTGGGAGCCATTTGCCCTCCGGTCATTCCGTAGATGCCGTTGTTTACGAAAACGATTAGGATATTCTCGCCCCTGTTGCACGCATGGATGGTTTCGGAAGTTCCAATTGCCGCCAAATCACCATCACCCTGATAAGTGAATACGTATTTGTCGGGAAAAACCCTTTTCATACCTGTTGCCACTGCAGGAGCTCTTCCGTGGGCCGCACCACTCATATCAACGTTTAGGTAATTGTATGCCAAAACCGAACAGCCAACGGGTGCCACACCTATGGTTTCGTTTTGAATACCCAAATCTTCAATGGCTTCGGCAAGCATCCTGTGAATGGTACCGTGCCCGCAGCCAGGGCAATAGTGCATCACGTTGTCAGTAAGCACGGGTGTTTTTTTGTACACCAGGTTTTCTGCGCTTATAGTTTGATCTCTCATTGTTTATCCTCCAATAATTTTTTGTTCCAAAGCAGATAGTATTTCTTCGGGGCTGGGAATCATACCGCCAAAACGTCCGAAGTGCCTTACCTTAGTTTTTCCATTAACTGCAAGTCGCACGTCTTCCAACATTTGTCCGGCGTTCATTTCTACGTTTAAAATTCCCGATACCTTTCCCGAGAGCTCATCAATAATTTCCGATGGAAATGGAAAAAGGGTTATTGGTCTTACAAGGCCTACCTTTATTCCTTTTTCGCGTGCCATACCCACTGCCTTGAGTGCAATTCGAGCCGATGAGCCAAAAGATGTGATCAGATAGTCGGCATCTTCGCAAAAATGGGTTTCGTACCTTACCTCCTCTTGTTGCATTTTGGCATACTTTGCCTGCAAGCGCAAGTTTACCTTTTCTTGCTGCTCGGCTTGCAATTGAAGGGATGTGACTATTACGTGGTCTTTCTCGGGCTTCTTACCTGTGTGTGCCCAAGAGTAACTTTCCGTATCGCGAGGCATTTGATCAAACAATTCAACCTTTTCCATCATTTGTCCTATGATACCGTCGGTTAGGATCATCACTGGGTTGCGGTATTTGAAGGCAAGTTCATATCCAATTTTTACAAAATCAACAGTTTCTTGCACTGATGCAGGTGCTAGGACCAGAATTTTGTAGTCGCCGTGCCCCCCTCCCTTGACAGCCTGGAAGTAGTCTGACTGCGATGGTTGGATGGTGCCAAGGCCGGGGCCACCCCTCACAACATTTACAAGCAGGCAAGGAAGTTCTGCTCCTGCAAGATATGATATGCCTTCGGCCTTCAGGCTAATGCCAGGGCTTGATGACGAGGTCATTGCGCGCTTGCCACAGCCGGCAGCACCATATACCATATGTATTGCCGCCACCTCGCTCTCGGCCTGTAGGGTAATCATTCCCGTGCGAGATTCGGTGTCCTGGGCCATCAGGTATTCAATGATTTCTGATTGGGGCGTGATCGGATAGCCAAAATAGGCATCGGTACCGGCCCTGATTGCAGCCTCTGCCAAGGCCTCGTTACCTTTCATTAATCTAAGTTCTTTCATGAAAACTCTTTTATGGGTTTGACTCAAAAATTATTTTTGGCGGTAAATGGTTAGTACCGCATCAGGGCACAATACAGCGCAGTTTGCGCAGCCAATGCAATCGTCGTTAATCTTGGCAAGATGCTTGTATCCCTTGTTATTTACCTCTTTTCCCAATGCCAGCACTCCTTTTGGGCATCCTGTTATGCAAACTCCGCATCCCTTGCAAAGTTCCATCGCAATGACAACATCACCTTTTTTGGCCATTTTTTTAAAATTTTTTGTTAAAACCTCTTTTTGAAGATTACCTTTGCCCAACAAAATTATTACTTTTTTGAAACCTTTTTCAAAAAAAATATAAATTTCAGAAAAAAAGGTTTTTTGGTTTTATTTTTGTGTAAAATACTCTCAAAACACTTTTAATTTTTTGATATTTGGTGATTTTTGATAACAAAACCTCATAATTTAATTTCCAATTTTTAATTGACTTGATCATTATGGAAACAAAAGAAAAAGTTGTTGCCGCATTCAAAAAAGCAGGAAGGCCATTGCGACCAGGAGAAATTGTGGAAATTTCAGGTCTGGATAAAAAGAGTGTTGACCTTGAAATAAAAAAGCTAACAGAGGAGGGTGCAATTTTTTCTCCCAAACGTTGCTTTTACGACCTTTCCAAATAGGAAATTTATTGGGTCACTTGCTCAGTTGTGTCTGGCATATAAAAGTCAGACTCTCACATTGAACTTCTTTTAATAAAGGGGTGATTTACGTTTATTGGTGAGGCATAGGTAAACATTGCCTGACCATTCGTGTTTAGACCAAATAGAAGGCCATCTGGTTTGAAAATGAATTTTTTTGGAAAATTGTTTGGGAAAGTGTTAGTCGGGTTTGTTTTGATCCCGGCAACCTTGGTGTTGTTCCAAAATCAATTCAGCAACAGGCACGCCCACATCCTTTTCAACGGTGAGATTGTCGAGCACTCTCACCCGTTCGAGAAACCAAGCTCCGACGGTTCGCCAGCCTCTCACAATCATGATCTTCTCGAGTTAATCTTTTTTGCCCAACTCTCCGATATAGAAACTGAATTAGTTTCACTTTGCCCGCCAAAAGTTGATGTACTGCATTCCGCTGATGTTAAATCCTTGTTGGATTCAGCGTGCTTTCAGAAGCCATTCATCAAAGCAAATCCAAACCGTGGCCCCCCGCTGGCCTAATTTTGCAAGGAGGCTATTTTGCAATTTCCATTAATTGCCAATTTTCTTACCCTTCAAACGTAAGGGTTTTCCTCTAAGCATCCTGAGGCTTGAAATCAGATAATTCGTTGTTTCGCAGAAAAATAGAACCTGCGCCAAGCAAGAATCGGATTTTGATATGAGCCAACAATTAAACTATTTCAACAAAACAAATTTTTTAAAAGTATGAAATTCCAATCAATTTTTTCGTTGGTAACCATTTTATTTTCCCTAACGGTTTTTGCTGATGGTACTGACGAGCAGCGTCCTACCACCGATGCCAACATTTATGGACACGTTGTAGATGCAGAAACCGGTCAACATATTCCCTTCATTACGCTAATGGTGGAGGGAACCAGAATAGGAACTATCACAGATGCTACCGGACATTACATGTTAACAAACCTTCCGCTTGGGGAGCAGGTTATCATTACTCAAGGAGTTGGCTACGAGCGATTGTTTAGTAAGGTCTTTCTTGAGGCTCGGAAGTCGCTAGAGCTTAATTTTGAGCTTACTCCTGTTGCAATATCGCTTAAAGAAATGGTGATCACCGCTTCGCCCACGGCAAGTGGTTTCAGGTACCAGCCCGATCGCCTGTTCCTTGGCGAAGAACTGCAAAGGAGGAGTGATGCGTCGTTTGGCGAAATGCTTAAGAAGGAATCGGGCTTAAACATGCGAAGTTTGGGCTCGGCACCATCCAGACCGGTAATAAGGGGCTTGGATGGGGCAAGGATACTTGTTTTGCAGAATGGCGAACGTATGGGTGACATTTCGGAAACGTCGGCCGACCATTCCATATCGCTCGACCCGCTTGCAGCGAGTAGGGTGGAGGTGGTAAGGGGACCGGCAAGCCTGCTTTATGGCTCTAGTGCCCTGGGAGGTGTTGTAAATATTTTCACCACAGACATACCCGACGATGTAGGTAATGAAACCTACGGAGTATTGTCACTGCAGGGGGCAAGCGTAAACCAAATGATGGCTGGCTTTGGGCGTCTTACTACCGGTACCGGCAACTGGGCCGGAACAGCGAGGTTTTCTTTCAGAATGGCAGGAGATACGAACACCCCTGCAGGAATTGTTCCGGGAACCGAGCTAAGGAACTTTGATGGTGCCTTGGGTACCGCATTTATGGGTAATAGCAGCTCTGGAGGAATTGGCTTTTCGGTCAACAACCAGGTTTTCGGCCTTCCCGTTTTCGATCCCGAGGATGACCAAAGAGTTGAATTAAGGATGCAACGGATTTCGGCACAAGGAAGGTACAACTTTATTCGTCCAGGCTTCTTTGACAGGGGGAAATTGAGGTTCACCATTTCGCGCTTGAACCAGGATGAGATTGAAATTGAAGATGGCAATGATGAAGCAGGGCTTTCATTCTTGAAGTATTCATTGAGCAGCAGCCTCACTTTTCAGCACAGGCCATTTAGCTTTTTGGACAGGGGGGCGGTTGGGGCAAACCTTTTTGCACATAATATGGATGTTAAGGGTGCTGAGGCTTTTTCGCCCGGCGAAAGACAGGTAAGTGCCGGGATTTTTACCTTTCAGGAAATACCGCTTACAAGCACCTTTAGACTTCAGTACGGCCTACGGGTAGATGCGCAGCATACAGCCACCTTATCCAATGAAATATTTCCAAATGTCAATCAATCCAGAACCACCTTGAATTATTCTGGTTCTATGGGGGTAAACCACAGGCCGTTGCCTGGTTGGGAAATTGGTGCTCAAATGGCTCGTTCGTATCGCAATCCTACGGTTCAGGAGCTTTATTCAGGTGGCGTTCACCTTGGAGCAGGGGTTTACGAGGTTGGTAACCCCCGGTTAAAGGATGAGATTGGAAATGGAGGTGACTTTTTTATTAAGTATTACACCATTGGTTTTGAGGCAGAGGTGTCATTATTTCACAACCGATTTCAAAATTACATAATTTTTGCGCCTACAGGCGAAGTTGACGAGCAGAGTGGATTTCATGTCTTCAAGTACGAGAGTGACCTTGCTTCACTGTGGGGAGGTGAGTTTTCTGCTGCGTGGCGACCCGCTAACTATTTCAAGTTGGATTTTGGGATAGACTATGTGCAAGGTCAAAGGATCTCGGAAGAGGTTGAGCCACTACCTTTTATCCCCCCGTTGAGGGCAAGAACTAGCTTTGAGTTTGACCTCGGTATCGTTTGGTTTGGTGCCAACGCTGTTGCTGTATCTGCTCAAAATCGCGTTGCCCACGGAGAACTCCCCACAGAAGGATACTTTTTGGTTGGAGCCACTGGCGGGACTCGGCTTAACAAAGGTGGAAGGCACGCATTAATGATCAGGGTCGAAAATTTGCTTGACACCGCCTACCGAGATCATCTTTCAAGGATGGAAAACCGCAATTTTCTTATGCCTGGCCGTAATGTTAATATTACTTACAGGTGGTTTTTTTAGCCAGTTGCCCATAGGGTTAGCCATTTGAAGTTTTTGTTAACCTTTTGTCCCTTTCTGAAGGGGAGGGGCGAGGATTATTCTGCTACCTTTTGCCATCCTGCAAGGATTTATTTACTGGACCGATCCACAATTTGAAAAGGTGGCAGTTCCCAAACCCAAACTTTGACCAAACCATACAAATCTTTTACTGAAAAAGAAACAACTCTTACCAATTACTCAGCTGAAAAATAATTTCTGTTCCATATTGAGGGACAAAAATAGCAAGGCGAGCATTGAGCAAGAAATGGCGTGCTACTTCACAAAAAATGCCGGCAGCCCGCGCCCTTCTTCTGATGCAAGCAGAGAGGAATGAAGAACGTTTTTAGGCCGCCGGGGTAACTTTGCTGGGTGTTTGCGCCTACAAATGGCTTATTTCCTCGTATAGTTTTGCGGGATTTTTGAGCAAATCTTGATGCTTGTCAATCCTGATCAGGCTGCTTATAGAAAGCTTCTTGACAAAAACTGTTGGTTTTTCCGATTCGTCGAGGATATCTTTAATTAGCAAGAAAGATCCAATCTTTAAGCTAAAGCGCGGGATTCCTTTTATTGCTTCAATCAATTTTAGTTTTACTGGTTCAAAATCTTTGAGCGAGCATTTCTTCTCTTTGAAGCAACCGAATAGCTCTTCGATAATGTGGTTTACTTCTTTTAGAGTTACTGGATTCTTGGTCTTGCAAAGATACTGGGCAAACCCATCTCTCTTTTCGCTTTCCTTTTCAATCTTGAGTCCTGCAGCCTTCATCAACTCGAGCACCGATTTCAAACAGTTTTCTTGTTCCTTTTTGTTTTTTGATTCGATGAAAACCGATGCCGGAACGTATCTGTTGAACTTCAAGTTCTTGTATTCGGTACTTATGCTATTGAAAGAAATGTACTCTGCAAATGAATTGTGCAGGATGAAAATCTGATCTCTCAGTCTTTGGATTTCCTCGGAGTGTTTTTTCTCCATTTTCTCCATTCTTCGCTGATAGTATGCATAGTATTGCTTCATCAGGTGGTTTTTTGGTCCCGCAGCAACCAATCTAGCCCCTTCTTCCGTGTCGGTAAACCTCTGGAAATTCTCAATGAACTTTTCTGCAAGCATTTCTGCTTGTTTTTGATATTGCGATTCGTATTTCCATGTCATCCTAGGGTTAAGAATTGCCGGGTCAACGCCTTCCACCTCCTTGGGAACCATTAAGCCAAACGGGTTTAGCTCTTCATATTCGACCTTGTCGAGGCTCCCATTAAGAATGGCATCTATTATGTTGCGGGTGGTTTCAAGGTCTATCCTCCTGCCTGCTCCATACCCGCCTCCTATCCATCCGGTGTTGACCAGGTATGCAGTTGAACCGTGGTCTTTCATTTTTTTTGCAAGCTCCTTGGCGTAATATGTGGGATGAAGCATAAGGAAAGCAGCTCCAAATGCGCCAGAGAATGTAGGAATTGGCTCCCTAACTCCCCGTTCGGTACCTGCAAGTTTGGCAGTATATCCACTCAGAAAATAGTATTTTGCTTGTTCTCTGCTAAGTTTTGAAACAGGCGGAAGCACTCCAAATGCATCGGCGGTAAGAAAAATGATCTTCTTGGGATGGGTCCCCTTCGAAACCGGCTTAACAATGTTTTCAATATGGTGAATAGGGTAAGAAACCCTTGTGTTTTCTGTTTTAGAGGTATCGAAAAAGTTAATTTCACCCGTCTTTGGATCAAATACTACATTCTCAAGCAGGGCATCACGCCTAATGGCATTGTAAATGTCGGGTTCCTTGTCTTTGTTAAGCCCCACGCATTTGGCATAACAACCCCCTTCGAAGTTGAAAATTCCCTCGTCATCCCAGCCGTGTTCGTCATCGCCAATTAGGTATCTAGAAGGGTCTGCCGAAAGTGTAGTTTTGCCCGTTCCGCTCAATCCGAAGAAAATAGCCGTATCACCGTTCTTGCCCATATTTGCCGAGCAGTGCATCGAGGCCATCCCTTGAAGTGGAAGGTAGTAATTCATTATTGTAAAGAAGCCCTTTTTTATCTCACCCCCGTACCAGGTTCCACCAACCACAGATAATCTTTCCTTTAGGTTGAAGGCCACGTAAACGTCGGAATTAAGGTTCTGTTCCTCCCACTTGTGGTTTACAGCCTTGCAAGCATTGAGCATAACGAAATCAGGTTCAAAATCAACAAGCTCTTCTTCGGCAGGTCTTATGAACATATTCTTTACAAAATGGGCCATCCAAGCGACTTCAGTTATCACCCTGATTTTCATTCGCGAGTTTTCGTTGGCCCCACAAAAGGCGTCCATTACATATAGTTTCTTACCGTTGAGTTGGGTAACGGTAGTTTCAAGCAATGAACTCCAAACGCTTTCGGAGATGGGGTGATTGTCCGAGCGGTTCTTGCCAGGGTTTGCCCACCATACCGTATCTTTGGTTTCGGGTTGTTCTACTATGTACTTATCTTTGGGCGAACGACCGGTAAATATTCCCGTATCAACGGCAACCGCGCCACATTTTGTAACAATGCCCCGATCGAAGCCCTCCAAATCGGGGTTGGTTTCGTGCTGAAAAAGCTCTTCGTATGAAAGGTTGTGGTAAACCTCCTTGGTTTCACTTATCCCGTATTTTGATAAATCGAGGGTTTTGCCATTTCCCCCGTTGCTTTTCAAGCTCTTTTTCATTGTTTCGTGATGATTGAAATTAATGGGTCAAAATTATTAAAAATGACTTAGGGAAAGCGACCGTCGCAAATATTTTAGGCAACAATTTTAATTTTCAGTTTCTGTATTATTTTATGGATCATAAAACTGGCAAAAATTTTCTACTTTTGCTATTTATAATCAATATAAATAAAACATTATCATCAAATGAACCTGAGCGAACTAAAAAGCGGGCAAAGCGGCGTGATAGCAAAAGTGAGGGGACGGGGCGCCTTTAGAAAAAGGATAATTGAAATGGGCTTCGTGGCCGGCAAAACAGTTGAGGTAATAAAAAAGGCCCCGTTGCAAGATCCGGTTGAATATAGGGTTATGGGTTATAGCGTTTCACTTCGCAACAGCGAGGCCGAATTGATAGAAGTTGTACCCGGCAAAAGCGACGACAGCCAAGACTCTACATCAATAGATAATGGAGCCTTCCTTTCAAATCAAAGGCAGAGCCAGTTCAAAACCCTGCGTAAGACCATTAACGTGGCATTGGTTGGGAATCCAAACAGTGGCAAAACCACATTTTTCAACTTTGCCTCGGGCTCCAAAGAGCGCGTTGGAAACTACGGAGGGGTTACCGTGGATGCCAAGGAAGCCACATTCAATCAGAGCGGTTACAAGTTTATGGTAACCGACTTGCCCGGAACCTATTCGATTACAGCCTACACGCCAGAAGAGATTTTCGTTCGCGATTTCATACAGGGTAAAGTGCCCGATGTTGTTATCAATATGGTTGATGCCTCAAACCTCGAACGCAACCTTTACCTAACAACACAACTTATTGATATGGACATTAAAGTTGTGATTGCATTGAATATGTTCGACGAGCTAGAACAAAAGGGGGATAAATTGGATTATGCATCGTTGGGCAGCCTTCTGGGAATACCCATAGTTCCCACTGTAAGCAAGAAAGGCAAAGGCATCAAGGAAACCTTTGAAAAGGTTATAGAGGTTTATGAAGACAATGATCCAAACATAAGACACATTCACATAAACTACGGTACTCCCATTGAGGATTCGATAAAAAGAATTCAAGATTTGCTCAAAATAGATGGAAATCAAGGTCTTACAAGTAGGGTTTCCCCCAGGTTTCTTGCCATAAAGCTGCTAGAAAACGACTCAGAGGCAGTCAAGTCGGTCAATACCCTTTGTCTTAACCGAAATCAAATAATTGAGGTTGTTTCCAACGAAGCCTTGCGCCTCGAGAGGGAGTTTAGGGAGGAGCCTGAAACCTTGATTGCCGACCTAAAATACGGGTTCATAAACGGGGCTTTAAAAGAAACCTTGAAGCCAGGAAAATTAAATCAGCGGCAAACCACCAAACTTATTGATGGGGTCATAACTCACCGTATATGGGGTTTTCCAATTTTCCTTTTCATAATGTGGCTAATGTTCACCTCAACTTTCACGCTTGGCGAATATCCTATGGGGCTTATTGAAAGTGGGGTTGATGCATTTTCTGGTTTTCTTGACAGCATTTTGCCCAACGGCGCCATTAAAGACCTATTTGTAGGGGGTATAATTGGTGGAGCTGGGGCAGTCTTGATGTTTCTTCCAAACATATTACTACTTTTTCTTTTCATTAGCTTGATGGAGGGAACAGGTTATATGGCACGTGCGGTTTTCATAATGGACAAGGTTTTGCATAAAATAGGTCTTCACGGTCAGTCATTCGTGCCCTTGATAATGGGTTTTGGCTGCAATGTACCGGCAATTATGGCAACCCGTACCCTTCCGAGCCGCAACGATAGGCTGCTCACCATGCTCATCAACCCGTTCATGTCGTGTAGCGCCAGGCTGCCTATATACGTATTGTTTATCAGTGCTTTTTTCCCCAACCACCAAGGTTCAATGCTGTTTTTGATGTACCTGATCGGTATTTTTATTGCGGTAATTGTATCCATGATATTCAAGAAAACCCTTTTCAGGGAACAAGAAATTCCTTTTGTTATGGAATTGCCGCCCTACAGGGTACCAACCACTCGTTACACCATGATGCATATGTGGGGCAAGGGGGTTCATTACATAAAAAAGATTAGCGGTATAGTATTGGTAGCCTCTATCATCATTTGGGTTTTGGGTTATTTTCCCTATGGCAATACTTACCGTGAGCAAATTGAATCGCAGCAGTCGGAAATGACTTTGGCATTTAACCAAACATTAGCTTCACATAGTGCAATGGCCGATGAGGAAATGTCGAACCTTAGGCAAGAACTAGAGGTAAAACTTAAAGCAATTGAAGCGAGGAACAATGCCGAAAGGCTTGAAAGAAGCTTCATAGGTCAATTAGGGCGAATTGTACAGCCAATTATGGCTCCGCTTGGTTTCGACTGGAAGATGACTATCGGAATAATTACCGGAGTCGCTGCCAAGGAGATAGTGATCAGTACTCTGGGAGTATTATACCTTACGGCAAACCCCGAAGAAGATGAAGGCAGCTCGCTAAAAGAAAAGTTGCAGGCTCAAGTTCATACTGGAGGTCCCAAAATAGGGGAAACGGTTTTCAACAAGGTGGTAGCATTTAGCTATATGATTTTCATACTGCTTTATTTTCCGTGTATTGCGGTGATTGCTGCAATTTCCCGCGAATCGGGCAGTTGGAAGTGGGGGCTCTTTGCTATTGTTTATACCACAAGTATAGCCTGGGTGGTTTCGTTTGCGGTTTACCAAATAGGGTCACTGGTATTTGCTTAGAACCATAGCCCGAATGAAGTAAAGATTAATGGAGACGCCGGGGAATTGGTAGGAGTGTAGGTGGAAACTGATAATCAGGGGACAGGATGCAAAAAATCGCAACAAACAATAATTGACAATTGATTGTGAAAATAGGGTTTCTTTTCTTTTTGGGTGATAAGCAAAAAAAAATCTTGGCCGAAATAACTTCCATGGATACGGGATTGCGGACCTTTTTTTAAGCAATATTTTATTGGGATGCTCGGCGTAATAGGCAACCCCAGAGTAAAAGGATGGGTGAAATTTTCTTTTTTGGGCCGCTTGGCTACGCACCAATTTGGTTACGGAATGGTCTGTAGATCCATTTGTTTCTTATAGCAAAATACTTTAGAGCCTTTTCCCAAAATATATCTTCCTAGAGTTTATGATTCTTGATCAAAACTCCTGTCTTGGCTCTGCATTCTTCACTTTGCATTTTTCCATTTACCTTTGCTGGTACTTTTTCAACCTAGGCAAGATCGAAAACATCCATTCCATATTAAAGCGACATTGGGGTTATGATTCTTTTAGGCCGCTGCAAGAAGACATCATTTCTTCTGCACTTAAGGGAAAGGACACCCTTGCCCTTTTGCCCACCGGCGGAGGAAAGTCGATTTGTTTTCAAGTGCCTGCCTTGGCAAGACAAGGATTATGCGTGGTTGTGAGTCCACTCATTGCACTGATGAAAGATCAGGTTGAAAATTTAAAAAAGCGTGGTATTAAGGCCGTTGGTGTTTATTCCGGTATGAGCAAGTTGGAAATTGATGTGGCCATCGACAACTGCGTTTACGGCGATGTAAAGTTTCTTTACCTTTCGCCCGAAAGGCTCAAGACCGAAATCTTGTTGCAGAGGCTTCCGAGGATGAGGGTCAACCTCCTGGCTATTGACGAAGCACACTGCATATCGCAGTGGGGTTACGACTTTCGACCCCCTTACCTCGAAATTGCGAATGTAAGGGAGCTTATACCCGATGTGCCCGTTTTGGCACTTACTGCAACCGCCACCCCAGCCGTGGTTGACGATATTCAGGAAAAACTGGGATTCAGCGAAAAGAATGTCTTTCAGAAGAGTTTTGAACGCGATAATCTTGCATACATAATCAAGGAAGACGAGGACAAGTTGGACTTGCTCGCCCGCATTTGCCTAAAAACTCCAGGAACCGGTATCGTTTACGTTCGCAATAGAAAAAAAACAAAGGAAATTTCTGATTTCTTAAACAAGAGGGGATTTAGCGCCGATTTTTACCATGCAGGGTTAACTGCTTTGCAGCGGGATTCCAAACAAGATTCTTGGATGAAGGACAGGGCAAGAATTATAGTTTCGACCAATGCATTTGGTATGGGCATCGACAAGCCCGACGTGCGGTTTGTGGTACATATGGATTTGCCCGAGAGCCCCGAAGCGTACTTCCAAGAGGCGGGTAGGGGAGGCAGGGACGGAAAAAAGGCTTTCGCGGTGCTTTTGTTCAACAAGGCCGACATTATCGAACTGGAGCGAAACCACAATAACTCTTACCCGCCAATTGATTTCATCAAAAAGGTTTACAATGGGCTTGGAAACCTATTCCAAATTCCGACGGGTGCAGGTATGGATGAAACTTACCAATTCAACCTTTCAAGATTTTGCGAAACATTCTTCTTCAACCCAATTTTGTCGTATAACTCTTTGAAGTTTTTGGAAAGGGAAGGATATATTGCGATGTCCGATGCTTTGCAAAACCCTTCGAGGATCCGTTTTGCCGTGGGTAAGGATGAACTAAACCACTTTCAGGTTTCTTCAAAACCCAATGATGAATTTGTTAAGGTATTATTGCGTTCATATGCTGGACTCTTCTCCGAGTTTGTCAAGATTAATGAGGCGGATATTGCCAAGCGTGCTGGTATTTCGCTCGATGAAACAATGAGTAAGTTGAAGTATCTTTCAAGCTTGGGAATCCTGGAGTACGAAATGCAGAACTCCCTGCCCACCATAACCTTCGTTACCGAAAGGCTCGATGAAAAAAACCTTCATATTTCGCCAGAGGTTTACTCGGACCGTAAAAAATTTGCCAGGATGAGAATGCTAGCCATGAAGCATTATGCTGAATCCAAACAAGGGTGCAGGAGTACCTACTTGCTTGAGTATTTTGGCGAGAAGGTAAATCATTACTGCGGGCAGTGCGATTTGTGCTTGGAACGAAAGGCAGTAGAAATTTCCCCAATAGAAATTGAGCAAGTAAGTATCCATCTCAGGAAACTTGTGCAAGTTGAGAAAGTTACCACCAAGGACATTCTCTCAAAATTAAAATTAAACCTTGGCGACAACAAAATAGTAAAAATAATTTCTTGGCTCGTTGATAACGGAAAAGTAGAAGTTGATAATGCCTCAAATGTAATTTCTTGGAAAGACCAAGACTAATTCTATTAGAAAAAATGTATTTGATAAACAAAACCAAATACCGGCACTTATTTTTTGATCTTGACAGGACCATTTACGATTTCGACAAAAACAATAAGGAAACACTCCGGCAAATTTATGCCAATCATTCAATTGGCAGCAGGTATGGCTATGTTGGGTTCGAAGGCTTTTTTGCGGTATATGGCGGGATAAACAAATCCCTTTGGGTGCAATACAAGCAAGGGCAAATATCAAAGGAGTGGCTAAATTATACTAGGTTTGCCAAAACCCTGGCTGCCTTTGGAATTGGAGACGTAGAACCCGGTGACCTTGCCAAGGAGTACATTGAAATTAGCCCCTTAATGACCAATTTAGTTCACGGCACCATTGAGATTCTTGGTTACTTGCACCCAAAATACCAGCTTCACTTAATTACCAACGGCTTTTCTGAAATTCAGTTTTTCAAGATTAGGAATTGTGGTCTTGAAAAATATTTCAAAGAGTTGATTACAAGCGAAGAGGCTGGTGCCCAGAAACCCGACCCTAAGATTTTTGAACTTGCTTTTAAAAAAACAGGGGCCAACCCCTCAGAATCGCTCATAATTGGCGATGACCCTGATGCCGACATTGCCGGAGGAGCAAATGCGGGGATGGACCAGGTTTGGTTGCAGTATCAAGGAGAAACCTCCAAGGTAAAACCCACGTACCAAATAAATAGTTTAATCGAATTGAAGGGGATTTTGTAATAACCGCAATACTCCAGATTCACCTTACGGTGCTGCAATGACTAACAATACCTTTTATTGCGCTTCCTCGCCGAATCATTCCATACTTAATCTACCTATTTTCCCTCGACCCAATCTGCCCGTTTAGTATTTTTCGGTCTCAATCAGGTTTTGTTAATTGGTCTATTAAAAACCTTAATTGCCTTTTTTTAGATGGCACCATCAAAGTTTTGTTGAAATTTTTAAGAGAACAGTTTATTTCAAGATATTTTTTGGATGAATCCAAGGCTTGTTCCCTAACTCTGTTTGCCCTCCCTACAAGATTATTCGCAACGACCAACTAAAGAACTGCAATGCCTTTTTTGGAAATAATAAAGATAAACCTGTCAATTATTTTCAGGTATTCAGAATAGATTGCGGGTTACCATATATGGCAAAAAATGAATTAGGAGTTTCAGCTTCGAGGTTGATTTTCTGCCCTTCACATTTCGGTCCGTGATTTTATCAAAGCCCGCCAATTGCACCGGAAATCTAATAGCGGGTGAAGTTCCTTCTTACCTTCCATTTCTCAGCTATGACCAAAGGTTTCAGTCAAAGGATGCAATTGGTGTTATACCTCCCTTAACAACATCTCCGATTTTAACGATTACCTTCGAATCGAGGGGTAGGAAAATGTCAGCCCTCGACCCGAATTTGATGAAGCCCAATTCGTCGCCTTGAGTCACTTTCTGTCCTCTCTTTGCATAGCAAACTATCCTGCGGGCCAAAAATCCCGCAACCTGATGGATCATTAGCTGAACTCCACTTTCGGTTTCAAAGACAATGCTGGTTCTTTCGTTTAAATGACTTGATTTTGGATTCCAAGCAACCAGATATTTGCCGGGGCTGTGTTTTTGGTACAAAACCTTGCCGCATACAGGGTACCTGTTGACATGAACGTTGAGGGGAGACATAAAAATAGAAACCTGCTTCATAGGCCTTTTGAAGAACTCCTGCTCGGTGGTTTCTTCCACCACCACCACCTTTCCATCGGCGGGAGATACAACGATGTTCCCGTCAAGGGTGGTTTTTCTTTTTGGGTTGCGAAAAAACTGAACTATCAAAACAAGTAATGCAATTAGAATTAAATAAAGGAAAAATGGATCCTTTGATTGCGGATTTGCAAAAATTTTGAAGGCTCCTATTATAGAAATTACTATTGCCATTGCAATTGCGATAATTGTGTAACCCTCTTTGTGAATTCTAATCATTTATTTCGAATTTTCAGGAATTTCAAAAATTAGTTGAGAACGGCCACGAGGTATACCAAAACGAACGGGGCAGCAAAGAACACACCGTCGAACCTGTCCAAAATGCCCCCGTGCCCTGGAAAAATCGAACCACTATCTTTTTGATTCAAGCTGCGCTTGAACATTGACTCGAACAAATCGCCATAAGTGCTAAAGACTGCAATAATCAGCGATAGGGCAACCCAGTCAAGAGTGCCCACAACATCGCAAAACCTTGAGATCACCAGGCCTGACAACAAGGCAAAAATTGCTCCACCAATTGCCCCTTCCCACGATTTCTTGGGCGAATGCCTTGGGAACAACCTTCGTTTGCCGAAAAGTGAACCAACAATGTAGGCACCTGTGTCGTTAATCCAAATTATCATAAAAAATCCCAGCAACAACCCTGTATGCCTAACCCCAGGTTCAATGGTGGGATTGGGAAGGTAATTAAGCAATGAAAAGGGTAAGGCAATGTAAACCAACCCGAAAACGGCAAAAGTGATATCTGAGAAAGGTTTGGAGTGCTTCTGAAATAACTCAATGAAGAAAATGAGAAAAATAACCACGAAGTTTACCATAAGAATTCTGAACTCGGCATAACCGTAAGCAACAAGGGCGTTGGTTACAAAAAGAACGATGCCTGATAAAATTCCGGAAAACTTATTTGGGTAAACATCAATATTCTTGAGCAACTTGTAAAATTCAAAAAGACCCAACACGGTTACCAACAGAAACAATATGGAAAAGAAAATGTGGTGAATCAAAATTGACGATATCACCAATGATGCAAAAACTATTGCTGTAATGGATCGGGTAACGAATACTTTCATTAGGTAACTTTAGCGGGCATAAATTTTAACTTGAAGGACTATTTGGGTTTTATGGTTTAAATGTCAATCAAAAATAAATACAATTCTTTAGGACCGTGTACACCCATAATTAGTTCTTTCTCAATATCGGCTGTCCGGCTGGGACCGGTTACAAAAGTAACCATTGATGGTTGGTTACAATCGTATTTTTGCTTCAAAAGCTTAAATGCATCAGCCATATCTTCCACTATTTGATCAGAACTTGCAATAACAAAGTGATTGTCTGGGAGTGTGAAACCCTTCCTGCCTCCCATCTGACGGCTACTCATCACTATTGTGCCGAGCCTTGCAACCAGTGCCTCGCAACCAGTTATGGATACCTCGCAACAATTGAATGACTTATCGTCCTCCAGAAATGATATCCCTTTGTCCAATACAAGCTTTTTGAATTCCTGTTCTGGACAAAAAACCTTTGTAACTTTTTTTTCGTTAAGAATTGTGGTTATGTTTTGGGCAAGTTCCGTCATATTGGCACAAAATATGAAGTTACCTCCAACCTTTGAAAAGGCTTCGGCAAAATTTACATCAGGATAAAGCGATTCTCCACGCCTAAAGATGCTGCTCTCCATATCAACGCCTTCGTACGGAGGATTAGTCCTGTTAATCAAGGCTTCCCTTATTTTCTTCAAGACCTTTTCTTTATATGTTGTTTCTTTCATTATGCCGAAAAATTTTGCTTTTGGATTTGGCTGCATTTGTTTGGCCTAAAGACCTCCCCTTTGGTTTTACTGCCTCATTTTTTCTTCGAAAGGCCTCATTCCAAAAACCTTTTCCAAATCCTCCCTGAAAATAACCTCTCGTTCGAGCAGGAGGTCACCGAGTTCGACCAACCTGTCCTTGTTTTCGACAAGCAATGACTTTGCCCTTTCGTACGCTTTCTGTACCAAGTCCCTAACTTCTTCGTCAATTATTTGGGCGGTTTTTTCCGAGTAAGGTTTGCTAAATGAGAACTCACTTTGACCGGTACTGTCGTAATAACTTATATTGCCAATTTTTTTGTTCAAACCAAAATATACAACCATTGAATGGGCCTGCTTGGTAACCCTTTCCAAATCGTTTAGGGCACCAGTTGAAACTTTTCCGAAAATTACATCTTCGGCCGCCCTTCCACCAAGGGTTGCAGTTATTTCGTCAAACATTTGCTCCATGTTGGTTAGCTGCCTCTCTTCGGGCAAATACCAGGCCGCCCCCAACGCCTTGCCTCTTGGCACGATGGTAACCTTTACCAATGGATGGGCGTGCTCCAAGAACCAGCTGGTGGTGGCATGACCCGCTTCATGGTATGCAACAATTTTCTTCTCCTCCGCAGAAATGATCTTCGTTCTCCTTTCCAAACCGCCTACTATTCGGTCAACCGCATCAAGGAAATCTTGCTTTTCGATAATTTGCTTGTTTCGGCGGGCGGCAATTAGGGCAGCCTCATTGCAAACATTGGCAATGTCGGCTCCCGAAAACCCGGGGGTTTGCTTTGCCAAGAAATCAATGTCAACTTCCGTGGAAAGTTTTAGGGGTTTGGAGTGTACCTTGAAAATCTCTTTCCTCTCTTCAAGGTCGGGCATTTCCACCTGAATCTGACGGTCAAACCTACCTGCTCGCAATAACGCCCTATCGAGTATATCTGCCCTGTTTGTTGCGGCCAAAATAATTACTCCTTGGTTGGTGCCAAAGCCATCCATCTCGGTAAGCAGTTGATTGAGAGTGTTTTCCCTTTCATCGTTGGCACCGGTCATAGGGCTTTTGCCCCTGGCACGACCAATTGCATCAATCTCGTCAATAAAAATGATGCAAGGCGACTTTTCCTTGGCTTGCTTGAAAAGATCGCGAACCCTTGAGGCTCCCACACCAACAAACATCTCCACGAAATCGGAGCCACTAAGCGAGAAGAATGGCACTTGGGCTTCGCCTGCCACTGCCTTTGCTAGCAATGTTTTCCCTGTACCTGGAGGACCAACAAGCAATGCACCCTTTGGAATTTTACCTCCCAGGTCGGTGTATTTTTTAGGATTCTTCAAAAAGTCAACTATCTCCATTAGCTCCACCTTGGCCTCTTCCAAACCTGCAACGTTCTGAAAGTTAACCGTAACGTTAGTGTTTTTGTCAAAAAGGGTTGCACGAGATTTCCCTATGCTGAAAATCCCGCCACCTCCGGTTCCTCCACCACCTGCCATCCTCCTCATGATGAAAATCCAAAACAGAATCAACAAACCAATAGGAATCACCCACCTGAAAATCTCCGCGCCCCAATTTTGCCTTTTTTGGTGTATGATTGGAAACCTTTTTTCTGATGCCACCTGCTCCTGCGCATCACGAACAACTTTCTCGAAGTTTTCAATCGAACTTATATTGAAAAAGTACTGGGGTTTGGACTTGTCAAAGGTGCCTTGTTTGCGCGCATCGTTGTATTTTTCTTGATTGAACTTTTCCTCCTTGAGAAAAACCTCAATTACCTCCTTGTTTACAACCACGAGCTTACTAACATCATCGGTGGCAAGCATCTGGGTTTCGAATCTTTGT
>CAZUWF010000013.1:0-61197 GCA_964624065.1 uncultured Bacteroidales bacterium | reverse complement strand
TAATTTTCATAATATGAAAAGACTAGGCTTACTAACAGCAATCGTTTTCGGGTTGATTGCATTTGGGTGTGCTAGACCCATATTTGATGATGGAAGGGATATTTTTGGAGTTGCCTCGCCCATTACTTTAAAGGGCGACACTACAAGGGTGGAGCTTGCCGATTTCTTCAGGCCCTCGAGCTTACCAAAAATTGACTCGGTAACAGGTGTGCCAGGCCTTATTTTAAGGCTTTCGGAAGACAAGGCATCTTTGGAAATTATTCAACGAGAAAAAATCCCGCCATTTGTGTCTGTTTTGAAAGTTTGGTTCGGGCCCAACAGTTACGACCTCCTATTGAAAAGGAGCCAGAAGGTACGCCACGTTTTTACCTTCGACCAAGGGGCAAACAGGTACGCCTCGGTTTTGATAAGGGGAGACATGAGCAACTGGGAACCGTTACCATTGCATTTGGTTGACGGACGATGGATGGTGCACTTAAATCTCGACCCTGGGCTCTACCATTACAAGCTGGTTGTTGACGGCCAGGAAATTACCGATCCAAACAACCCCGATACAATTGGAAATAACATTGGCGGGATTAACTCACTGCTGTCAATACCCGGAATCAATCGCGGGCTGACCCCACACCTAATTCCAAAATCACATACAGGGGGCAAGATTGATGTTTCTGCGGTCAATGATCCTTCAGAAATAATAGTTCTTTGGCAAAATTTTCAGCTGCCACCATCCAGCATTTTGAAAAATGGCGATGGTGCCATTCAAATTACCATTCCTGCCGATGCAAGAAGGCACCAAAGAAGCTACCTTAGAGTGTATGCACAAAACCAAGAAGGTCCTTCAAACGACCTTCTTATACCCATTCAGAGAGGTAAGCCCCTGAATTGCGCCGATCAACTTACAAGCCTCGACAAGGAAGCCACCATATTGTATTTTATGATGGTTGACAGGTTTAACAATGGAGACCCAAAAAACGATGAGCCGGTAATTGATCCGGAACTGGCTGACAGGGTTAACTTTTTTGGAGGAGACATTGAAGGGATAACAAAAAAGATTGAAGAGGGGTATTTTCAAAACCTCGGCATAAACACCATTTGGCTCTCACCCATAACCCAAAATCCTCGCGAAGCCTACGTTGAACATCCGCAGCCCAAGAGGAAGTTTACAGGCTACCATGGCTATTGGCCAATAACTCTAACCACGGTTGATCACAGGTTTGGCAGTGAGGCAGCAATGCGCCGATTGGTAGAAACAGCCCATGTCAATAAGCTAAGCGTAATGCTCGATTTCGTTTCTAACCACGTGCACCAAAACAACCCGCTGTATTTGAACAACCCCCACTTTGCAACGGAAATAAACCTGCCCGACGGCCGGAAAAACTTGCGCTTGTGGGATGAGCACCGCCTAACCACCTGGTTCGATGATTTTTTGCCCAGCCTTGACTTCACCAAACCGGAGGTTATTAAAACAATGATTGACAGTGCTTTTTTCTGGATAACGCATTATAACCTAGATGGCTTTAGGCACGACGCCACCAAGCACATTCCGCTTGAATTCTGGAGGGGATTGACCCTTAAGCTGAAGGAAGAGTACATGATTCCAAATGGAAAGAGGCTCTTCCAGATTGGCGAAACTTTCGGGAACAGGGAACTGATTGGAAGCTACGTGGGAAGTGGATTGCTCGATGGGCAGTTTGATTTCAACCTTTACTTTGATTCTCGTTCTGTTTTTGCAATAGACAAAACCTCTTTCAAAATGCTCGATTTCTCAATCGGGCAGAGCCTTAGCCAGTATGGGTTCCAAAATATGATGGGCAATATAACGGGCAACCACGATATGGCCAGATTCATAAGCCTGGCCGGCGGAGGTTTGCGCTTTGACGAAAATCAAATTGAGGCAGGATGGAAAAGAAAAGTTGAAGTGGGCGATCCGGTTGGTTACAAAAAACTTGCCTCGCTAACTGCCTTCATAATGACCATACCGGGAATACCGGTCATTTATTACGGCGACGAAATTGGAATACCAGGGGCGAGCGATCCAGACAGCCGACGGCCAATGAAGTTCGAAAACCTTTCCGACAAAGAAAGGTGGCTTAAGGGCACCACCAAGATATTAACTTCGCTAAGGCAAAACAATCTTGCTTTTGTTTTTGGCGACTTTAAAACGCTGCTACTAACCGATGAATTATACGCCTACTCGCGAACCTACTTCAACAACTCGGCCATAGTGATTTTCAACAAAAGCCAACAAGCCAAAGAAATTGAAATGGTACTGCCAAAACACCTTGCCATCAAGAGGTTTGAGGGCACTTTCGGGTCAACGTTTGGATTCTCCAACGGGAAGTTGTCTGCAAAGTTAGAGCCCAATAGCTTTGAGGTTTTGTTGGCACGCTAATCAAATAATTCGCAGCTATGCATAGAAAAAGATTGGCCCTAGTGGCCCACGACAACCGCAAGCAAGATTTGATAGAGTGGATAAAATACAATGGCCAAGCCTTTAAAAACATGGACCTGTTCTGCACCGGAACCACAGGTAGGCTAGTAGAGGATACACTTATAAATACTGAAACAGGGCAGCTGCCAGATTCAATTACAATTACCAAACTCAAGTCGGGGCCACTCGGGGGCGACCAACAAATTGGCGCCTTGATTGCCGAAGGAAAAATAGATATGATGGTTTTCTTTTGGGACCCAATGCAACCACAAGCACATGATGTTGATGTTAAGGCCCTATTGCGCATAACAGTCCTGTACAACATTCCAACCGCATGCAATCGCTCCACCGCCGATTTTCTAATATCATCATTGTTGTTTGAGCAGGAATACAGTATTACTCCAATGAATTTGGAGCATTACAATAACAGGAAGATTGAAATATGATGGCCCACAGGGCACCACAGTACGAATAATTGGTGGGTGCATTTAGGCTTTCTGTCATAATACAGTGCAGCTGGAACTTATTTATATTTATTACCCCGGTGGAAACCTCGCGGAAACCCAATTTTAAAACAAAACAATTCCAGCAGTGACTGCCAATACTGGTTAAAGCAATAATTGGTTTATTTTATCACCTAATTTTTTAAAAAATGAAAAAAAACAAACTCATTTCAATCACCGCTGGTTTGCTAGGTGCCGCATTACTGCTAACCTCTTGCCCAAGCAAGCCAGAAAAAACCGGCCAGGATGCTCTAGGCACAACCGTAAACCATCCCGAATGGAGCAAGAATGCCAATATTTACGAGGTCAACGTAAGACAATACACACCAGAGGGAACCTTTGGGGCGTTTGCAGAACATCTAGACAGGCTTCAAGAAATGGGCGTTGACATTTTGTGGTTCATGCCAATAATGCCAATTGGTGAAGTTGGGCGCAAGGGAAGCCTTGGAAGTTACTACTCGGTAAGGGATTATACTGCCATCAACCCAGAGTTTGGCACCATTGACGATTTCAAAAAACTAGTAGCCGATATCCATTCGAGGGGCATGTACGTAATACTTGACTGGGTGGCAAACCACACAGCCTGGGATCACCCTTGGACCCTATCAAATCCCGAGTTTTACACTCGCAACGCCGAGGGTAATTTCATTCCACCTATTGATGATTGGTCAGACGCTATAGATCTGAACTATGAGAATAAAGAGTTATGGGACGTTATGATTGGTGAGATGAAATTTTGGGTTGAACAGGTTGGAATTGATGGGTTCAGGTGCGATGTTGCCGAAATGGTTCCCACTGAATTTTGGGATAGGGCGGTTACCGAACTCGAAGATATAAAGCCCGTATTTATGCTTGCGGAAGCCGAAAAGCCTTACCATCACGAACACGCCTTCGAGGCGGCTTATGGTTGGAAAATGCACCACCTGATGAACGGTATTGCAGGTGGCAAATATGATGTTTCGATCCTTGACCAGTATTTCTTCACTGACAATGCTGGCAATTTCCCCGCAGGGGCATACAAAATGCACTTCATTACAAACCACGACGAGAATTCGTGGGCGGCAACCGAATTCACCCGTTTGGGGGAAGGAGTTGAGGCCTTTGCCGTTTTTACTGCTACCATTCCGGGTATGATTTTAATTTACAGCGGCCAAGAAGCAGCATTTGACCGAATGCTGAAGTTTTTTGAAAAGGATCAAATAGATTGGAACGGATTCCAGTATCACCAATTTTACAAAACCCTACTTTCTCTGAAGCGACGAAACAAAGCCCTGTGGAACGGATTGGCGGGCGGACAAATCGAGAGGGTGAATTCCAATCACGACCGTTCAGTATTTTCATTTTTGAGGGAAAAGGACAACGACAGGGTTTTTGTTGTGCTAAACCTTTCGGCAAAACAATTGGAGGCAAGATTCATTGGCAACCGACACGTGGGTACATACACCGAGGTTTTTTCAGGAAAAACCAAGTCGTTTGACAAAGAAACCAAGATGACGCTTGAGCCTTGGAGCTACAAGGTTTTTGAAAAGTAAGGGCATAAAAAAAAGCGAGACAAGACTGCCTCGCTTTTTTTGTATTTCACCTCTTGTTTTATTCTCCTAGTCCCTTCTTGATCATATCAACAAACTCCTCTAGCTTGGGAAGTACGATTATTCGGGTTCGGCGGTTGGCTGCCCTACCTGTTGGAGTTAGGTTGGTGTCAATAGGCACGTACTCGCCCCTGCCGGCTGCAATAATCCGACTAGGATTTACATTGTAGTTTTCCTGAAGGATCCTTGTAAGCGATGTTGCCCGCTTCGTGCTCAAATCCCAGTTGTCGAGCAAGTCACCCTTGCGGAAAGGCACGTTGTCGGTATGGCCTTCAATCATTACCTCAAACTGCGGTTGATTGTTGATTACCCTGGCAACCTTTCCGAGAACCTCCCGACCCTTTGGGGTAACAGTCCAGCTTCCAGTGGCAAACAAGAACTTATCTGAAATTGAGATAAAAATAACCCCTTTTTCAACGTTAACTTCAATGTCCTGGTCGTCAAGGCCAATTACTCCTTTCAGGCTTTTTACTAGTGCAAAGTTAACGGAGTCCCTTCTTGTTAAAGCTTCCCTTAGACTGCTGATTTTCACATCCCTTTCTCTCATGCTTTGAAGGGTAAACTGCATGTTTTGAGCCTCCTGCCTGGACATTTGGGTCAAATCGCCAATGCGATTAATAAGCTCTCTGTTTTGGTCACGAAGTGCTTTTATCTCAGCTTCATCGCGCGTTGAAATCCTTTCTTTTCCAAGTAGGGATTCCTGGCTTCGGTTGAGGTCTGACTGGCATCGGTTCAAATCGAGGGTTGCCTTTGCCAATGCCTCGTCGGCCTTGAAGTACTTGCTCTCCATTTCAACAAACTTCTTTTTCGGGACACATGCACCCAATAGAAACAATGATACTCCCAAAACCATAAGAAAATTAATCTTTCTGCTCATTTTTATATTTTTTAAATTTTTCGCCTACTCGTTTACCTCAGGTTTTCGGCATCGCCTGCTATTAAATAATTCTGTTCGATTTTACGTAAAAAACGGTGCAAAAATAAAAAAAATGTAATAAAACCGTAATTAAATCAAATCAAAAAAAGCAACCACTAACCAAGATCAAATTTTATGCCAAACATTAAATGGAGATGGTTGTAAATTCTTAACTAATCCTTATGTAATCAAACATTAGATCAAGATCGCTCTCCAATATTCCGTGCCTTTGGAGGTGGGTCCTATCTGCCGTGAACGATTCTTTGAAAATGTTGTAATCTATGAAGTTCTTAAGACTCTCCTTGTACAATTCAAGGGCTTCGGTGGGTCTTGCGGTGCACCAGTAAACGTGTCCAAGGTTAAGCAGGTCATATGGGTTGCCGGGTTCCGAAGACAGCAACCTGTTGAGGTAATCGCTTGCCACATCAAACTTGCCCAATACAAATGAGCACCAGGCCAACGGTCGTCTTATTCGCTGGTTTTCGGGTGCCAGGACTTCAATCTTGAAGTAGTACTCCAAGGCTTGCTGGTAGTCTTCCAAGTGCACTAAGCTTTGGCCAATGTTGGCTTGTACCTTCAAGTCGTCAGGTTCCAATTTTTCAACCGCCTTGTAATACTTCAGGGCTTCCTCCCACTTGTTTAGGTATTTGCAACAAAAGGCCAGCTTTCTTAAAATCCATGGGCGATCTGCCTCTATCAGGTCGGCTTTGAGATAATAGTTGAAAGCCACAGGTAGGTTGCCGGTTTTCTCGTAGCAGAAAGCTATTTTCTCAAACAACTCGATGTTGCTTTTTTCGTTTTCCATTATTGACAAGAAAACCTGGAGAGCGTTGGAATAAAACTTCTTGGCAAAAAACAACTCTCCGATATTTCTGATTACCTTGGGATCGAATATAAGGTGTTTTGTAAAAATGTTTTCGTAAAGGTCAACCTCCATCGAAAAGATATCGTCAAATTCATTGCGCCACGGGTGAAGCTTGAAAAATCGGTACAAATCTTGAAAATATTGGGTATAGGTGTTTTTTGTGGCCATAAACCCATCAAGCATCCTTTCGTTTTTTTCGGCCTCTTCAAAGTTGGCAATCTCGGTTCTCATCATATTCATCATCATAGCCTTTTGGCTCTCGGGTACCATTGCCAGGTTTAGGCAAAAAGAGTATTTGTCCCCATTGCACATAAAAAAGGTTTTCTCCAGCTGTTGGATAAGCGGAGTCAAATCAGTTTGTCCAGCTTGGCTTGATCGGAGAAAATCAATGGCCTCATTTTCCACATAAAATGGAACCAACCAATTACTGATTTCGGCAAAAAAGGGAAAATTTTTCAACTTGCCGAAGGCGCTAATGAATATATCCATCCCTTCCATTTGCATCTCGGTAAATTCGGCAAGCTTGTCAAGTAACCCTGGCGACTCTTCGAACACCGTTTCCCAGTCGGGGTTTCTTTCCTCGCCAAATTCCTCCTTGAAGATATCGTCGAGCTTAAGTTTTTCTTCGATTCGAGGCTGCATTTTCAGCATTTCGGGCAGGATCTCTTCCTCCCACCTATGCTTGATTGCATCGGTTTCTTTGGCCTTGATAAACTGAATGGCAATTGCCTCTATGTTTTGTTCAATATCTGTGCTTTTGGAAAGGTTTTTGATACTTTGGACCAGAGAAGGGTAAAGGTAAACCCGTTCGTTGTATTTCAAGAAAGCCAAGAACAAACCTACAATAGCCCTCTGCCAAACTGCATCCTCGCCTGTCTTCACAAAGTTAAAAAGAGCATTGAACTTGTTTAGGTCAAAATACCTCACCAGTCCAATAGTAAGCGCACTCACGAATAGGGCCTTATCGTGCGAGGGCAGTGCCTTAGAATCGCAAATAGCTTGCAGAAACTCATTTTCGGCATCGCCAAACTTGTCAGTAAGCCAAATTATCCTGAAAACCTTGGCTATTGTGTGCTGCCGAGGATTTGTTTTGCTGCTGGCGGCAAAGTTAAGCTCTTCGAGGGTTTTGTTAAGCTTTTCGTCAAAAGTAAGATTGCCTATGATAGAAGGAATTTCGGTCTTCTCCAAACGAGGCGCTCGATTCAATTCTTCTTTAAGTCTGCAGGTATTGTGTGCCTGGTTTTGGGCAAGTATGGTTTCATTGAGCTCATCGGCCAATTCGAGAAGGTTTTTAACCAAATACTCGTAAACCTTATCTCGTTCTGGATCTTTTATTTCCGAAAAGGCGTGCTTAAGAAAGCTCTTATAAGTAAATTCAAGGTTTTCGATCCGGTTTAAAAAGTATTCCTTGCTTGATTTTTTTACCAGTTGTCTCAAGTTTTCAATCGCGTCAACCAATTGCCTCGAATGGAGTTGGCGCATTATTGACTTGTAGTCGTTGCTTATATTTGCATAATTAATCATTTCTGAAAAGAAACGGCGCTAATCTTGATTACCCCTGATAACAGTTACGGAGCCATGAACTCGCTCCACCTCGCCATCGCGTTCGTATGTTAGTACAAAGAAATAGGTGCCATCGGGGGCTCCACTTCCGTCCCACCAGTTGTTGTAATAGTCAGGGTGCTCGTAAACAACCCTACCCCAACGGTTGTATATGACAATGCCTCCCTTGAAGTGCTCCAGGTTTCTAATTTCGAAAAAATCGTTGATGCCGTTACCATCGGGGGTAAAAACGTTTGGTATTTCGAGCTGGCAATCTTGGTCAGTTACAACTATTTCGAAAAACTCACGGCATCCGGTAGCATTGTCGGTTACCCTTATTCTATAGGTGCCTGGAGTTTTTGCCATCTTTGTAGGAGTAGTCTCACCAGGTATAGGGGTGCTGCCAACAACCCACTGGTACGACCAATTGGGATTTACTGAGTTTATTGGTGCCAGTGTTAACAAAATCGAATCTCCCCTACAAATGGGTAGTTCCTTGCCCAGGGGAAGCTTGAACTCGGCCTCGGGGAGTTTTTTCACCGAAATTGATACAATGGTATCGTAGGAACACCCGTAGCTATCGGTGGCAACAAACCGGAAACTTTGACTTCCATGTTGTGCCACAGAATGGGTTGCGGGGTTTCCTTGTAATTGATTGGTTCCGCTAAACCATTTACCATCAACAATCCTTGGGTAGTTTATTTGCCCCGGAGGATAAAGAGTGTCATCAAAGTACAACTTCCATCCGAAAGCGAAGCCGTTGCTACCCGAAATGTTGTCTGTAATTATGAGCTTCCACTCTCCGTTTAGGTGGCACCCTTGGAGGTTTTGAAAGGCTTGGTCGGGTTTGTAGCTTCCCTCTGGTATGTAGGCGGCGTTTGCATAAAAGTTTCCTGCCTGGTCCACGTACGAGTGGAACGAAGGGGTAGTTGTGTTTATGGTTCGGGCGGCATCGTTTGAAAAGCAATATGTATAAGGAAGGCCGGGTGTGGTGGCGTTCCAAACCACGGGCTCCCCAAGATTGGCCTGGGCGGCGCTAAAGTTTTTGAGCATGGTCCTGTTCCCTTGTGGGCATTCGAGTTGAATCTGTACCTGCCCGTGCCTGGCATGCTCCAAATCAATGCAAACCCTATTAACGCCTACGGTGGGAGTTATGGCGGCATCAGCATCGAATCCACTAAAAGTAATGCCGGACTGGTAAACCAATCCGTTGCCATCGGGAATGGCTGCCAAACCATGGTACGAGGATGGAAATGAGGTCATTATATTGGGGTTGGCCCTTCCCGAAAGCACAAAAGGCTCCTTGGCGCAAACCTCGCCAGCCAAGGGTCTGGTTCCCTTGAAGTTGGGCGCCGTGCCAAGCCTAACAAATCTATCAGAGTGCGCGGTACAATTATAAACAGGGTCTGAAACTGAAACCCTTACGGGGTAAATGCCAGTTTGGGTAAACGGATGAGTTTGATTCTTGCCTTGATAAGTGGTGCCGTTGATTACCCATGAAAAAGTGTCGTTTGGAAGTGCTAAAGGTATGTTCTGAGCAAGGTAATACGCATTGGCGGTAAAAAACACGTTGCCCACTCCGGGGCAAAGGTCAAACTTCCCACCCTGGGGCTGTATGTCAACCCTAAATGTTTCGCAAATGGACTGGCAGCTTACCTGGGCTTCCCAGCCAGGCCCTTGCTCCGATGGCGACGAAACGAAAACAAAATGCAAGCAACCTGTTGAGGCATACACGCTACGGCCTTGGAGTTGGGTGCCTGTTGCCTCCCACAGCTTGGGGGCAAGGGGATTGTTCCCGTCATAAATCCGCAAGACATCGCCAGCTCCGAGTTGAAATTTGCTGAAATAAATTACAACCACCGGCTTAGTCTGATTGTTGCTGCAAAACGAGACCGAGAAGGTTTCGTTGGGTTGGTAGGGGGTGGCAAAACTACCGCCGCTATCGGTAAAGGTACCCGCGCAGGTACTTAGGGTTTGACCCGTGAAAACATTTATGGGATAAACTTGACCGTTTGCCAAGAAACCAACCAACATCAAAAATGGAAACAACAAGTTCTTATTCTTAATCATAAAAATCATTGTTAAAAAGAATGTGTGCAAACTGTGCAGGCTATTGTTGAAAATACGAAAATTCAGAGCTTTTATTTTGCCTGCATCCGGATTTCAAAAGTACTAAAAAAATATGGTTTTTTGTTTGTAATTTTGCAGGTTGTAAGGCACACACCTGCGATAAGGTCATTTTGGTGATTTTAAGCAATCATTAGGCAGTAGAAGTAGAGTACAAACAGCAAACCGACCGTCTTCGATCACAAATCAAACTAATCTTCAACCCGTTCCAGATTGCCCCATTCTCTAAATACAATGCTTACCTCAATTAAGACCGGTAAACACATCAATGAAAAACATACGAAATTTTTGCATTATAGCACACATTGACCACGGCAAGAGCACCTTGGCAGACAGATTGTTGCAAACCACCAACACTATAAGCGACAGGGAGTTTAAAGATCAGCTGCTGGACAATATGGATCTGGAGCGCGAAAGGGGAATTACTATCAAGAGCCACGCAATTCAGATGGATTACGAGCTTAATGGTGAAAACTACAAGCTTAACCTGATAGACACACCGGGTCACGTGGATTTCAGCTACGAGGTTTCCCGATCTATTGCCGCCTGTGAGGGAGCGCTCCTCATTGTTGATGCCTCACAAGGTATAGAAGCCCAAACCATTTCAAATCTATACCTTGCCCTCGAGCACGACCTTGTTATAATTCCGGTGCTCAATAAAATGGATCTCCCCGGAGCTATGCCCGAAGAAGTTTCGGATCAAATAGTGGACCTCATAGGGTGCGATTACGATGAAATTATTCCAGCCAGCGGCAAGACGGGCTTCGGGGTAGAGCAGATTCTTGAAGCAATAATTGCCAGGATTCCTCCTCCCAAGGGCGACCCCGAAAAACCTCTCGAAGCCTTGATATTTGACTCGGTATACAATTCGTTCAGAGGTGTTATTGCCTATTTCAGGGTTTACAACGGAACTTTAAGAACAGGCGAGCACGTGAAATTCATGAACACCAAGCGCGAATACCTTGCCGACGAGATTGGTGTGTTGCGGTTGGCTCAAGTTTCAAAGCCCGAAATTGCCGCCGGAGACGTGGGGTACATTATTTCGGGTATCAAGGATGCCCGTGAGGTTAAGGTTGGCGACACGATCACTCACGTAAAAAGACCTGCGCCTGAGGCAATCAAAGGTTTCGAGGATGTAAAGCCAATGGTTTTTGCCGGCATATATCCTGTTGAGAATGATGATTTTGAGGAATTGAGATCATCTATGGAGAAACTGCAGCTAAACGATGCCTCGCTAACCTACGAACCTGAGTCTTCGGCAGCATTGGGCTTTGGATTCAGATGTGGTTTCTTGGGTATGTTGCACATGGAAATAGTGCAGGAACGCCTCGAAAGGGAGTTTGATATGACAGTGATCACCACCGTGCCCAATGTTTCGTACCTGGCCTACACCACAAAAGGCGAAAAAAAGGTTGTAAACAACCCCAGCGACCTTCCGGGGCCAAACGTACTAGATTACATTGAAGAGCCTTACATAAAGGCCCAAATCATTACCAAGTCGGAGTACATAGGGGTTATCATGTCACTTTGCCTGGACAAGCGGGGCAGAATCTTGAACCAGGTTTACCTCACCACCGATAGGGTTGAAATGACCTTTGAAATGCCACTGGCCGAAATAGTTTTCGATTTTTACGACAGGCTAAAAACCATTTCGAGGGGTTATGCTTCATTTGACTACCACCCAAGTGATTACAAGCAATCAGACTTGGTAAAACTTGACATTTTGCTCAACGGCGAACACGTTGATGCCCTCTCGGCCCTCATCCACCGAGAAAATTCGTATAACTTCGGAAAAAAGATTTGCGAGAAGCTTCGCCAGTTGATTCCAAGGCAGCAGTTTGACATCGCCATTCAAGCGGGTATTGGCTCCAAGATTATTGCCCGCGAAACCGTAAAAGCCCTTCGCAAGGACGTTACCGCAAAATGTTACGGTGGCGATATTACCCGTAAAAGAAAGCTATTGGAAAAGCAAAAGAAGGGAAAGAAAAGAATGCGACAAGTAGGAAACGTGGAAGTACCCCAACAAGCCTTCATGGCGGTTCTCAAGCTCGATGACTAAAATAAAAAAACCACCCTCGGGTGGTTTTTTTATTTACGGGATATTTTTACTTTATCTTTAATTTGACTTTCACTTTTTCCAAAATGTTGTCACCTTCGGGATAATGAAGAAGCGCTCCCGAGCCAATGTCGAACACGTGGGTGTAGCCATTTTCGGTGGCAACGGCTTTAATGGCGGTTCTTGCGGTTTCAATGATTGGAGAAAGTAGCTCTACCTCTTTTTTCGAAAGTTCCTCTTGGGCCTTGTTGCTAAAATCCTGAATGTTTTCTTGAAGGCTAGAAAGTTCGCGCTCCTTTGCTGATTTAATGAGATCAGAAAACGTGGCTTGTTTGTCAATGAAGTCTTGGTACTTGGTTTGAAGTTCGGTTTGCATTTTCTCAAACTGGGCTTGAAGGGTTTGGGCGTGGGTTTCCAGGGTGGTGCGTGCCTCTTGCCTGCCCGGCATGACCTGGATTAGCTCGTTCATATTTATCAATCCGAACTTTGATTGTTGGGCCGAAGCAGAAAATCCACTCATCAATAATACAATGGCCGAAATTAAAATTGACTTTTTCATCTTTAAAGGTTGCTTTGATTAGTTGTAAAATATTTTGGCTGACAAAAGTATGTATAAAAACCATGCCAAGATGACTTTTCTTTTTGAAAAACTATTTATATTAACAACATTTAAGAAACTGCAATGTGAAAAAATTTTCGCATAAAGCTGCACTATTATAAAATTTGCATGTATCTTTGCACCCTCAAAACCAAAAAACGCGGAAATAGCTCAGTTGGTAGAGCACGACCTTGCCAAGGTCGGGGTCGCGGGTTCGAGTCCCGTTTTCCGCTCAACCCAACAAACCTCTGATTAAAAAGAGGTTTTTTTGTAAAAGGCAATCGGTTTATCTGCCTTAGCGCCCGGATGGTGGAATTGGTAGACACCCAGGACTTAAAATCCTGTGGCCATTGCGGCCGTGCCGGTTCGAGCCCGGCTCCGGGTACTTTAATTTTTGCGGGGGTGCGATGTTTGTCGTACCCCCGTTGGTTTTTGGCTGGTTTAGCACAACCTCGGATCTTTAGCTTTAGCCCCGACCAAGGAAGCAATGGGCTGAAATTGCATTATCTTGGCAAAATCCAACCTTAGAGATAAAGTCTCCAAGCAATAGTGGTTTGAATTTCATGCCAAACCAACCAGCATGGGCCAACTCTGCAAAAACATTACGAACTTTGCGGTGAAAAAAAAGATGAAATTTAACAACCATAATTAGATGAAAAGTTCGTTGGTGCAAATGGTTTCCGTGGCAATATTGTTGCAAGCGTTTACCTTCGGCCCGGCACCAGTTGTGGGAGATTGCACAATTTGCAAAGCAAGTTCACAACCCAACCGGCGTGTTGAAAATGGCCCTGACAAGGTTGTAACAACCCAAGCCGATCTCCTGAAGTTTTTCTCCATTGCAAACCATCTAAACAACAATAACGTTGAATCCAAAAACCTTTCAGTGTTATTCCTCGATGCTTCCAATGCATTATTGGGAACCCCATACGTTTCTAATACGCTCGAAGCAAACGATGAGGAAAAGTTGGTGGTAAACTTGCAAGGGGTTGATTGCGTGACGCTGGTGGAATACTCGCTTGCAATTGCCCTTGCCCTAAAAAAGGGTGATGGTAGCTTTGAAGATTTTGTTCGCTTCTTAACCTGCATTCGATACCGCAAGGGAATTATTGACGGCTACCCGAGCCGGCTACATTACTTTACCGAATGGCTTTTCGAAAAAAAGGAGGCAGGTTTGCTTGAAATTGTCAACGACCTACCGGGTAGTAAGCCCCATAATCCCAAGGTTCGATTCATGACCTCTAAGCCTCACCTTTACAAGCAACTAGATAATAAAGACTACCTTGAAGAAATGGCAATGATCGAGGCTAATATCGCTAGTATTGAAATGAACTTTATTCCGAAGGAGAAACTCAAATCGCTTGAAGGCCAAGTAAGCGATGGCGACATTATTGCTTTCGTCTCCTCCATTGAAGGTTTGGATGTTTCACACACTGGAATTGCCATGCAAAAATACGGAAGGCTATTCTTGCTTCATACCTCCACCAGAAGCAACCAAGTTGAGGTTAGCCCGGTGCCTTTGGTCGAGTACCTAAACCCCTCGAGAAACGTTGTTGGCATTTTGGTGGGAAGGTTGCTAGACTAAGAATAACTAAACCAAAACTCCAGAAATTAAGCCATAAGAAATCAATCGTTTGTTTTGTCCTGCCAGAATTGACGGTTAGAACCTCTTTAATCTCAACTACTTTCGGAGAAATGTTTGCAAAAATCATATATCATTTTTGGTTTTGATTTTCTCGATATTTGGGGGGGTAGTCTTCTCGAGTATTATTTTTAATGGATTCTTCGGTTTTTGGATTAGAGTTAACCTGTATTCTGACCTTATTGGGTCATTAGCTTCGACATTTTCCATAGGTTAGGCAACTTGGTATGGAGGTTTCTAGGGCTGCATTATTTGGTGGCAGTTTGCTTCCAGAACTTTGAGGGTAAGTTTCTTGGCCAAACCCTCGTAGCTTGCTCGACCTAAATCAAAGCATTTTTGGCGGTCATCGAAGGTTAGTTCCAGGTTGCACCTGGTTTTGGAAACCAATTTGTGAAATCCCTTTGGCCAACAGATCAATTGTTTAGGTTCCAGTTATATTCCACTCAGGGAGTTGCTCCAAATCCTCCTAAATATGAGACAAGAGTTTTGGACTCCATATGGAAGGAGTCGAAAAGTTCACCATTATTTTGTAGTTCATCGTTGGTTCCTAGCTATAAATTAAACCAAAAAACCACGCCATTTACCAATATCAAATCCTTACATGGATTTTTTCGTGTAGAGGCCCTTTCCCTTGAATTGACAAATTAGGTCATCGAGCCCTGACGCTTGTCGATAATTTGTAAAAATTGAAATATGGGGTAAAAGTTTGTCACTTAGAGGGGTTCTGTGTAGGGCTAACGCCAAAACCTGCCTTGACCTCAAAAAGCATTGAGCCTTTAAATGAGAAGTCCTGCTTCCTCTTCACCACCATCAGGGGGCCTGTGTGAGTTCCCAAAACCATTAGATCCCCTTTTATTTTCTGAAATTCTTAATGAATTCCTCCACTTCGGGAACCCCACCCTGGTAAACCAAGTAGCCATTGTAAGGTTCTCTGGCAGTTATGTCCTCACATATTGGGCTAAGCATTATTTCTCTTACTTTTTCGAGGTCGTTGGTTTGTCCCAGAGCCCAGCCTAGCTTGATGTAGGCAACCTCTGGCAGTAGGTTTTCGCCCGGAATAACTCCAAGGGCCATCATTTCGCGACCGGTTTCGTAAACGAACATTTGCACGTAGCCCCAAAGTGTTTGCACGGTCATGTAAACGGCAACCCCAGCCCTGTTTGCTCTTTCCAGTGCCGGATACAATGGTTTGTTCACGTGACCCAGCCCGGTTCCGGCAATGATGATGCCTTTGTATCTGTTTTCAACGAGAGAGTCAATCATATCGGGCATCATATTTGGGTAGTAATATATCATGGCCACTTTTTCTTCGAAGTACGGCATTACTTTGACTTTGCGATCCTTGCGCCTGTGATTGTAATTGTTCTTAATGGGTTTTACTCCCTGCCTCGTTACTGTTGCAAGTGGGGTTTCTCCCAAAGTTCTGAACGTGCTCCGATATGAAGAATGCATTTTCCTGACTCGGGTTCCGCGGTGCAAGAATGCATATTCATCAGATGTCGGGCCAAACATGCAAACCATTATCTCAGCAATATCGCCATGGCCGGCAGTATAGCAAGCATGCATCAGGTTTAGTGCAGCGTCGCTCGAGGGCCTGTCTGACGACCTTTGCGAACCGACAAGAACAATTGGAACGGGAGGGTTTTGAACCATATATGTAAGTGCGGCCGCAGTATGGTGTAGGGTATCTGTACCGTGCCCAATTACTATTCCATCTATTCCGTTTTCAATTTCCTGGCCTATTGCCACCGCAAGTTTCTTGTATTGAAATGGACCCATATTTTCGCTAAAAACGGCAAAGACCTTTTCGGTGGTAAGGTTGCAAATGTCGGCAAGTTCGGGTACTGCGCCATAAAGCTCACCCGGCGAAAATGCTGGAATAACAGCACCGGTACGGTAATCGAGCCTCGAGGCAATCGTTCCCCCGGTGCCTATAAGCTTAACAGAAGGCAACCCTCTGGTATAAGGAAACTCCTTTTCGGGAATTTTGTAATTGGCCTTCTTGTATCCCGTTTCCGTCATATCGATGATGGTATCTATGGCCACCCCAACATTGTAGCCTGTGGGAATCTTAAGAACAATGTGGCGGTCATCATCGTTTTCGGCGCGAGGCAATACCGTACCCACAAAATGGCCCCGAGTTGTTTCAACGGTGGTTTGCCCCCAAACACGCACATTAAATTTCTTTAAAACCTCAAGTGCCTTACCCTTGTATCCCTGAAAAAAGTCTTCGCTCATTTTTTTAATTTTTTAGCCCCCCGAGGTATATTCATTAATTGGAAATTGGAGGTTCTTAAGATTTTTTGAAAATGATTTATTTATGATTAACGAAAAACAACCAACCGTTTCGGGCAAAAGATTGGACCACAATTCGCAAATGGGCACACATAATGTTGGAGTGGTCTTGCATAAACGATAGTAGCGGTGGATATTATTTGCCAAATTATGAAATCAATTTCTTATAACCTTTTTACACTGAAAAGCTTAATCCGCAATCGCGCTTTTGGTTTTCCACTATTAACTTTTGAGTTCTAATTTTTAATTTTCTTCGATGGCTTCACGTAAAATCGCAAGACTCATATTACCCAAGGCTTTTGGCCTAAGTTGCCCCATTGTCCAGTTGGCAGAGGATTTGGAGTCTAGTTTTCTTCCTATTGACTGGTATTTGTTTTTCAAAAATTTAATACCAGAAATTATTTCTTTTGGGTCTATTTTTTTGAAATTAATGCTAACCAACAAGGAATCGAAATCCATATTGGGATGCAACAACAATAGTGGCAACAGGGGGTGCAAAATATCCAGATGGAGCTTGCGAGCCTGGCATTCTTTTACAAGGTCAACTATTTGATTGTATCTAAAAGCCTTGGAAACAGGTTGCCGACCCTCCGCGTGGCGTAGTTTATGCCCCAACAGGGTTGCTGCAAAAACCGGGTTGAGCTTTTGGGTGTCAATTAATTGCTCCAGGATCTCGAAAAGATTGTTCTTCAATATGTACGTGAACGTATCTTCTGGAATTCCCCAATTCTGCATTTTGTGGAACATCTCGATTGTTTTCACTGGCAGGTCTTTGGAAAGCCCTCTAATATGCTTTTCGTCGAGCGGAATAGGCGGCGAATCGGTATCAGGATACATTCGGTCAGCACCGGGCAATACCCTTTCGAAAACAGTTGTTCCATCTCCAAACGACTTTCGGGTTTCGTTCGGCACTCCCTCAAAAGCTATGCGGCACCTCTCTTGGATTGTTTCCCCAGCAGTGGCCATATCCTGATGTGGACCCCAAAACACCACAACTGCATCGTTGGCCTTTGCCCCAGTAAGCTTCTTCATTAGTGCAAAAAATTCGTCGCTCTCAATTGGGGCAAGAGACTCGCTGCAGGTGAAGTTGGGTTTTTCGATGCAGGCAATAACTTTTAGCCTGTCGCTAAACTCGTCGGCAAATGTTCTACCGGGTTGGGTAAAGTGCGATAGCAGACCATCAAACCCAGGCAGTGCCGCCGCATACATTTCGTATCCATTTTCTTTCGCCTTCTTTTTTAATGGCGATTTGAAATCAATGAAGCTTGGTTCAATCTTAACAAAATTGATGTGCCATTGGTTGGGTTTTTTGATCTTCTTCAGCAGCTTGTTCCTAATATTGAGCAAAGCCCATTGCCTGAATGCCTCGTTATGAGTTAGCTCGGGTATCCATTTAATGCGAGAAACGCCCTTTATCTCAACTCTTGTTCCGCCCCGGCAGCTCACGTTTACATCTTGCCTGGCAGCCCCAATACCAGTCCTTACCAAGCCTGAACTGCGGTTCATGAACCTAATCACCTGACAAGCCTCTGCTACTTCGTTGGGATTGACCATATCGGGATAAGTTACTGTCTCGATGAGTGGCATACCAAGTCTGTCGGTCTTGTATATTCTGGTGTGTCCAACATCAGAAACCTCGCGGCAGGAATCCTCCTCCAGGCTAAGTTGGATAAGCCTTACCTTTTTGCCTTTAAGCTCTATTTCGCCCTCAACCCCAATAATTCCGGTTCGCTGAAAACCAGTAGGTATGCTGCCGTCGAGGTATTGCTTGCGGGTTATGTGCAGCTCGCCAACTATGTTGAGCCTTTTTAGGTGCGAAATTTTAATGGCAAAGTCAACAGCCTCCCTATTGATGGGAAAGGGAGGGGTGTCGTCAACCTCGTAGGTACAAGTTGATTGATTTTTGAGCCGGTAAATTATCTCCTTTCGGGTTTTGAATTCCATTAGGGCAGTGCCATCGTATTCGCCAAGCTCGCTGAGGGTTGGCCTCATGTGCCGTATTACTTCTGCATCAAAATCGTCGTTGGATTGATAAATGCCACTTGGGCACCTACAAAAAAGCTTTTGGGAAGTATTTAGTTGTTGGTGAACTTCAAGACCCGACTTGAACCCTATGCGATCGTAATCCGCTTGTGCGGCTTTTTTTCGCGGCACGTAACCAATTTCTTTCATGGTGGCAAGGTAGGTGGCCCGTGCCTTATGTTTGTTTTTCATCAACGGTATCTTAAAAGGTTCTTTCTTGCTTACGGTACAAAATGTTTCGGTTGGCCAGGTAGTCCATAACAAATTGAAAGTGCTCTGGATTCTTGCCGATATACTCCAGTGGCACTACTCCATACCCATCAAGCTTCCCACCAACCATCAACTCCGAGCAAGCCGTGGCTGTAAACCCGGTGGTTCTAGCCATTGAGGAGAGTTTGGCTACATTGTCGTATTGGTCGAAAAGATCATAAACTACCTCAACATTTTTGCCGTTTTTGCGCCCAGTCAATACAATCCTCATAACGGTGAATTCGCGCTCGGAGGGTTCAATCTTCCAATTTTGGGTTAGCAGCTTGGATGTAAAATCTATTGGAATAACTTTTGCCCCGCCAACTTCAATGGCTCGTTGGTCGAAAAAACCAACCTCCCTCAAGGCATGCAGTAGTTGCACGTGGCCCGGATACCTGAGGGTTTTCTCGCGCATGTTGGGCACGTGCGACATAGTTTTGAGAAGCGACCTTAGGCCGTCTGTTAAGAAACCCTCCAAAGTGCCAACAGAATCGAAATGCAGCATCTCAATATCTGACATAGCAGGTTTTTCGGCAATTTTTCCGTTCACCATAAATCGAGCCGGACGCGTGTATTCCTCTATGACGTCGATGGGCGAAAATGGAGCCTTGTAATAAAATGGGTAAACCTTTTCGAAGGGTAGTCCACCCACGAAATATTCGAAATCCTCAATTTCCATCTCGGTGTCATAGCGACCCATAATTAGGTTGGGCATACCTGGTGCAACACCACAATCAACTATAGCTGTTACCCCTTTTGCCTTGGCAAGCTCGTCCAATTGGAAATAGTCTTGGGGCATAAACGAAATGTCAACAACATTTTTTCGGCATTCAATTGCCCTGCGCAAGGTTTCAAAACCCATAAACCCCGGAACGGCAGATATAACCAAATCAAATGGAGCCACCAGGTTTTCAATGGAGTCCTTTTCTGATAGGTTCTTTACAAGTGTTTTGATTTCGAATTTTTTTGCCAAATAATCCAACGAGGATTCGTCAAGGTCAACTGCCAATACTGTATGTTTTGCGCAAAGGTCAATGGCAATAGCTCTTCCCACCATACCCGCTCCAAGGACAATAATGTTCATTTTTAATATGTTAAAGAATTTAAGATTAAAGTTGCCAGATTATTGAAACCTCCTACTGTGATACCATAAACTTTCCAGAAAGCACATTCCCATCGGGCAGTTGCAGCATCAATAAGTGAAGACCCCTTGCTGTTTCTTTTGGCAGTAAAAGGCTAAATGTTCCGCCAACGCTTGGGGTTACATTTGTTTCTAAAACCCTTTTACCTTCTACGGTGTAAACTACCACCCTTCCATTAGAAAATTCCAAACCCGGGTCGATTGTAAATTCATCGCCGCCTGGGTTGGGAAAAATCCTAAGGCCGGCTCCCATTGTAATTTGGTTAACATTGGTTGCGTTGGTTACGGTTACCGAGCCGTCCATTAACATTTCGCATTGGTGGTGGTCGGTGTTAATGGCCTTCACCGAATATACCCCAGGTGGTTGAAGTCCAAACGAAATGGGCACCCCCGTACCCTGCCACACCGAAAGAGCTGAGTTGTTGCGCAAAAGGTGGTATCGGGTTCCAACCTGGCTCCCGCTAAGGGTAACCTCGGAGCCTTGGGCCGGGTGGGCAAAAGGGCCTCCACCTTCAACCTTGAAAACCTCGGGACCTGGTGCTTTAAAAATTCTAATTGACCCTGTAACCGGTAAATCATCATTGTCCAAAGCTATTACCCCGTACCTGCCCGGTTTTGCAACGAGCAGCTGTTGGCCCTGGCCTATTGGTTCCAGTTCATCGATATTCACCCAAGTGTAGGATTGAAAGCCAGGTCCGGCATCCAGGGTAATTGTATTGCCGGTACACAAGTATGTGTCGGGGCCTAAATCTATGAAAGAAACTTGACCGTAAACAAAATGGAGGCTGTCGATAAACAAAGTCGAGCCCGTGGTTATGGTTTCAAAGTTTGATGATAAAAACAAGGTGTTGAGGGTATCAGGGGTTTGGTTGGAGAGATAAAGAATTGGCATTGAAAACTGCACGTATTGTTGTTGGGGTGAAAAGATCCAGCCGCCGGCTGCAATAGTATCGCGCACACCAGTTTGTGGGTTGTACTTTCTTAGAATAACAGCTCCCAGCCCGGTGTCGTTTCCCGAAGTATTATACTTGTAGTGACCCCTAAGGAGTAGGGGACGCGAGGCAAACGCATGGCCTCCCGTAATTCCAGATTGGGTCGGGTTTTGAATGTTGACGTTCAAAACTCCTAGTGTTATGTACCCAGGAATTATGTTTCCCAAAAGTGTACCTGTAACAAGTCGCGCGGCAAATTGACCTTGGAATGAATCGGTGCTGCGAAAAACTGACTGAAACCCAACAAAAGGGATGTTGGTCAGGTCGTTGGATGTGTTCCAACCTTGCGGCTTGTTTCCAACCCAAACTTCTAAATTGCCATTGGGAACTGGTCCTTGTGAAAAACAGGGTACACCCACAAGCACTAAGAAAGTTGTGACAATGATTTTCAAGAAAAATTTCATCCGGATTAAACTTTGAGGTCAACGTTTGAACTTTGATTGTATCAATATTTAACCACAACAAATTTAAAGTAATTTTTAGTTTTTCGTCAAAACAAAAAATAGATCAAATTAGGTTAACTTTGCAAAGGCTTAACCAAATAATTATTTTGCCCTGCACCATTTTTTGCAGTTCCTTATTTGAAAATTAATGTACGTTCGTCAAAACTCCGAAGCATTTAAGAATAGGAAGAACCACATAGTAGTTTTCGTGGTTTTTATCGGGGTAATTTTCCTGGCAAGGCTTTTTTTCATCCAGATTGTTGACCCTAAGTACAAAATTTTTTCGCGCAACAATTCTTTTAGGTATGAAGTGGATTATCCTGTTAGGGGGATTATTTACGATCGCAATGGTAAGATACTGGTTTACAACGAGGTTCACTATGATTTAATGGTAACACCAAAGTTGGTTAAAGACATCGATACTTTAGAGCTATGCCACTTTCTGGGAATGCAAAAGGAAATATTTGTTGAAAGGATTGCCAAAGCTCGAACATACTCAAGCTTCAGTGCATCACTTTTTGACCAACAGATATCAAAGGAGACCTATGCAAGTTTGCAAGAAAGGATGTTTCGTTTCAAGGGATTTTTTGTTCAGCCTCGTACCCTCAGAAAGTACACCCTTCCAATTGCGGCTCACATTCTGGGCGATGTTGGGGAAGTTAGCCAGCGGGAGGTTGGCCGAAACAATTACTACAAATCTGGCGACTACATAGGAAAGAGTGGAATCGAGCTAGCCTACGAGGAAAACATCAGGGGGGTCAAGGGTGTTAGGGTCTTGCTTGTTGACGTGCACAACAGGGTAATTGGGCCATACCAGGATGGTTTGTTCGACACTATTTCGTCACCTGGCGACGACATATATTGTACCATTGATGCCAATCTCCAAGAGTACGGTGAGAGGTTAATGGAAAACAAGAGAGGTAGTATTGTTGCTATTGAACCAGCCACTGGAGAAATCTTAACTTTGGTGTCATCCCCCACCTATGATCCGAATCTTTTGGTTGGCCGTATCCGGGGCAAGAATTTCATGGAGTTGTTAAACGACAAGCAAAGGCCGTTTTTCAACAGGGCTTTGCAGGCAAGTTATCCACCTGGTTCGGCGTTTAAGGTTCTGAACACCCTTATTGCAATGCAGGAGGAGGTAGTTACGCCCCATACCTTGGTGGGATGCGGAGGTGCTTACAGCGCTGGGAGGGTTACGGTTAGATGCAGGAGCCATCCTGGGCCTGTAAACGCTATTGGTAGCATTCAATGGAGTTGTAACTCATACAGCTGCAACGTGTTCAGAAAGATAATTGACCAAAAAAAGTTTGCCAATGTTCAGCAGGGTTACAACAACTGGAAAAAACATGTTAACAGTTTTGGCTTTGGCGAAAAATTTGGCAGCGACCTTTCGCACGAGTTAAGGGGTATAGTTCCATCAAGCGATTATTACGATCGAATATATGGCTCGAGGGGATGGGGCTCACTTACCATTATTTCGCTTGCCATAGGCCAGGGAGAATTAGGCACCACTCCTTTACAACTGGCAAACCTAATGGCCACCGTTGCAAATAGAGGTTTTTTCTTTCCTCCGCACGTGGTTAGGGCCATTGGTGCTCCTAACCGCCAGCAAGAAAGGTTCAGAAAGAAAATTACCACCACGGTCGAAAAGCACCATTTTGAAATTATGGCAGCAGCAATGGAAGAAGTTGTTAAAGGGGGAACAGGGCAGGCCTCTTTCATTCCGGAGGTTTCGATGGCCGGAAAAACTGGCACGGTTCAAAATCCACATGGAGAAAACCACAGTGTATTTGTGGCTTTTGCGCCCGTAAAAGACCCTAAAATAGCAATCTCAGTGGTTGTTGAAAATGCAGGTGGAGGGGCCACATGGGCGGCACCCATTGCTAGCTTGCTGGTTGAGAAATACATTACCGGTGAGGTTAAGCGAGATCACATCGAAAAAAGAATTTTAGACGCTAAGTTCGACTAATCGATGGTAAATCAGAGAAAAATCACATCAAAAATCGACAAGCAGCTGCTTGTGGTTTTTTTAGTATTGGTAATTTTTGGTTGGCTCAACATTTTTGCCGCCACCATTACCGAAGGCCATGAAAGTATTTTTGATTTGAGCCAAAGTTACGGGAGGCAAGCCTTTTTTATTGGAGTATCATTGATCTTAGGCGGAATTGTTGTTTTGTTTGATGCCAGATTCTTTTCTTCTTTCTCTTGGATTACCTACGCCAGCTTACTTGTGGTTCTTGTGTTTACGATTTTCTTTGGATCGGTGGTCAATGCATCAAAATCATGGTTCAAGATCGGTGCCTTTGCAATACAGCCATCCGAATTTGCCAAATACGCAACAGCTTTGGCTCTCGCCAAATACTTAAGTGGGGTTACTGCCACCAGATTGGTTCTTTCGAAAAAGCTGTTGGCAGTCTTTTTGTTTGGACTCCCAGCCTCGCTAATCCTATTGCAAAACGACACAGGGACGGCATTGGTATTCAGTTCCTTTATTTTGGTTCTTTACCGCGAAGGGTACATAAAAGCCTGGGTAGTGGCCCTGGCCATAAGTGCAGCATTCCTTTTCGTGCTCACCCTTATATTTGACCAATTCATTATAATCGCCGCACTGGTGGTAATTTCGACATCCGTTTTGTTTTTTTTCAAAAGGATTCGATCGGCCTGGAAAGCGATTGTGGTTATTTTATTCCTTCTTTCGTCGTATGTATATTCAATTGACTACATCTACGACAATGTGCTTCGGCCGCATCAAAAACTAAGGATCGAAGTGCTTTTGGACGAAAAAGTGGATTTAAAGGGGGCCGGGTACAATTTACATCAATCCAAGATTGCAATTGGATCCGGTGGTTTGCTTGGCAAGGGGTTTCTACAGGGAACCCAAACCCGCTACGATTTTGTACCTGCCCAAGGAACGGATTTCATTTTTTGTACCGTGGGCGAAGAGTGGGGTTTTTTGGGGACTTTTTCCGTTATTGCCCTTTTCATATGGCTAATATATCGAATTATTGTTTTGGCCGAAAGACAACGCTCTGTTTTTGCTAGGGTTTACGGGTACTCCATTGCCTCCATCTTGTTCTTCCATTTTTTTGTCAACATTGGTATGACCATTGGGTTGGTGCCGGTCATTGGCATCCCGCTGCCCCTCTTGAGCTATGGGGGTTCATCGCTGGTGGCATTTTCGATCATGATTTTCACCTTCCTGAAACTCGATACCCAAAGGATGGATGTACTGTAGCCATTTTTTTTGATACTTTTGTATGGTGAATTGATCAAAACGACTACCACCAACAAACAAAGGGATGAAAATTGCATTGTTCGGACGGGAATTCAATCAAGAATACTTTCCTCACATTAACGCACTGCTGGCGGGTCTAGAAAGTGAGGTTGCCCAATTTATGGTTTTCGAAGATTTCTACAGCCACCTTTCGAGGGCTTATTCTTTTTCCAAACCGGTCAAAACCTTTAAGGAAAAAGATCAGTTGCCTCCGGACACTTACTGCCTAATTAGTTTTGGGGGCGATGGAACCCTGCTCGATACAATAACCCTAATAGGCAACTCGGGCATCCCTGTGCTTGGAATAAATACTGGCAGGTTGGGTTTTTTGTCCGCCGTTTCTACAGACGAGATTGAACTATCAGTAGATGCCTTGATTAACAGGCATTTTGTGTTGGATAAAAGAAGTCTCATCAGGCTTGAAACTTCCAAAAACCTTTTTGGCCAAAACAACTTTGCCCTAAACGAACTTTCGGTTGTTAAGCGCGACACCTCGTCAATGATTTCAATATGCTCGCACATTGATGGGAAATACCTGGCAACTTTTTGGGCTGACGGTTTAATAGTGTCAACCCCCACAGGCTCTACGGGTTATTCTATGAGCTGCGGGGGGCCAATTATTTCTCCCAAATCTCAAAGCCTGGTAATAACCCCTATTGCGCCCCACAACCTCACAGTTAGGCCAATGGTGATCCCAGATACATCGGAAATAAAGCTGGCCATAAGCGGTCGGGTTCAGGGCTACCTGGTAGTTTTGGACTCTAGATCGGTGCCTATGTCTGAAAGCATTGAACTGGTGGTGAAGAAGGAAAATTTTTTCTTCAACCTAATTTCAATCGAGCAAATTGACTTTTTTAGAACCATAAGAAACAAACTCGCTTGGGGCTTGGATAAAAGGAACTAAGATTGGATCATTGCTTTTGCTAAATAATATTTTACCCCAATCATCGTTACTTTTTTGACTAATAGGTCCAGGATGGGTTATATGAAGTAGCTAATCCAAAACAAATCAAGTTCTGTACCTTTCAGTTTAATGCTTTAGATTTTCGAACACCAATTATTTGATGAAAAGTTGAATTCACTCGCATCATTAAAAAGAATCATATTAGGCGTAGGCTTGTTGGTGGTATTTTGTCAATTGCCCTTGGTTCGGGCCAATGCTCAAAGGATGGAGATCGGCGGGTTCTTTGGGGGCGCATATTACATTGGTGATATAAACCCCGAAAAGCATTTTGCGATGACCAGGATTTCAACCGGAGGGGTGGTTCGTTACAGTTTTGACAGGCATTTGGCCTTGAGGCTCAATGTTATGATTGGTACGGTTGAGGGAAGCGACGCCATAATTGGATATAATGAAAACAGGAACCTAAGCTTCGTTGCATCCCTTCTTGAGTTCTCGGCCCAATTTGAGGTCAGTTTCTTGCCATTCATTTTTGGAAACCTTCACACCCCAATTTCTCCCTACTTATTTGGCGGAGCCGGTGCCTTTGCCTATAATCCGAGGGCGGTTAACTCTGCAGGCCAATTGGTAACCTTGCGCAACCTCGGTACCGAGGGCCAATGGCTTGGATTGGACGGCTTGCAGGCACCTTACGGCCAGTTTTCTAACAACTACATTTTTGGTGTGGGGTTCAAGTTTAACATTAGTAAGGATATTACCGGAGGGCTAGAATACGGCATAAGATTCTCCGGGACCGACTTTATTGACGATGTGAGTGGTTACTACGTGGACCATAACTCCCTTTCGGGAGATGCAAGGTACTTTTCCGATATGTCGCTTGCAAATAGATACCAGAACACGGGATACTTGCGAGGAGACCCCACCACTATGGACAATTACTCCTTTTTCGGGTTTTTGCTAACCCTAAAACTTCGGACCGGCCGTGATTTCTTGTGTCCTGCCTATTTTTAAAATTTCATAAACTTTAAAGGTTTTCTCAAATATCTCGAAACATTTTCGGAAATTTGTGGTCCGAAAAAGGGATGAAAAACCTATTTATGATGAGCAATACCTGTAAGATTGACCCCAACAAAGTGCCCCGACACGTTGCCTTGATAATGGACGGCAACGGCCGATGGGCTCAAAAAAGGGGCAAGGAAAGGATTTTCGGGCACGAGCACGGAGTTGCTCCAATTAGAAAAACAGTAGAAGCAGCAATGGAGATCGGGGTTGAATACCTTACTTTTTATGCCTTTTCTTGCGAAAATTGGAACAGGCCACAAGATGAGGTTAATACCTTGATGGAATTGCTCGTAAAGGCAGTGAGGCAAGAAACACCAGAACTCAACAAGAACGGTGTAAAACTGATGGTTATTGGCAACTTGGAATTGTTGCCTTCCAATTGCAAGGAAGAACTGAAAGAAGCCTTGGCCATTACATCAAAAAACGAAAAACTGAAGCTCATCCTGGCCCTTAGCTACAGCTCCAAGTGGGAAATTACAGAGGCTGCCAAAGCCCTTGCCCAAAGGGTAAAATTGGGCGAGGTCGAACCCCAAAAAATTGATGATTACATATTTGAGCAGCACCTGCAAACCGCCGGAATACCCGACCCCGACCTGCTGATTAGAACCAGCGGCGAGCTAAGGTTAAGCAACTTCCTGCTTTGGCAATTAGCCTATTCTGAACTAATGTTCATAGAGGTTATGTGGCCCGACTTTTGCAAGGACGATTTTATGAACGCCATTTCGGAATACCAAAAACGAGAAAGACGGTTCGGGAGGGTTTGTTGAAAGTTCAATGCTTCAACATCCATTTACTGATTCAAGAAACATTAGACTAATTATGCCTAAATCGAATATCCAAGCCAACTTGGCTTTCAACCTAAAACGAAAAATGAAAAAAAGTGCCAGATTGTTTTTCTTTCTTGCCTCCTTTTGGTTTTTTGCAATCCATTTGCACGCCCAAACGCCGACCACGGCAAGCCCGATAAACATTGACCCGCGAAACCCACGCGAATACCGCATTGGAGGGATTAGTGTAACTGGCAATGACAATATTGATGCCTCAGTAATTATTTCGGTTTCGCACCTCTACGTGGGACAAACAATAATGGTGCCTGGCGAGAAAATTTCCAACGCCATTACCAACCTTTGGAAGCAAAGGCTTTTTAGGGATGTTAAAATACATGCCACGGGTGTCCAAGGAGAGGCAATTTACCTTGAAATTGAGGTGCAAGAAACACCCAGGATAATTGGGGCAAAGTTCAAAGGGATTAGCGGCAGCCACGAAAAAACCATTCGTGAGAAATTAAACCTTGTGAGAGGAGATGCTGTATCTGACGCAACCATACAAAGGGCCGAAAAAATCATTGAAGATTTCTTCATCGAAAAAGGATTTCTCAAACCAGCCGTGAAAATTACACAAACACCAGATTCTGTCAGGAGAAACAGCATTTTGCTAGAGATTGAGATTAACCGCGGGCAACGGAATAAAATTGAAGCCATCAACGTATTTGGAAACGAAGCACTCTCAGACCGGCAAGTAAGAAGGGCCCTAAAGAATACGAAACAGCGAAGCTTTTGGAACATTTTCAAATCATCGAAGCTCATTGATGAAAAGTTTGAAGAAGACAAAAAAAACCTTTTAGAAAAATATAACGAGATAGGCAAAAGAGATGCGAGGATTATCAAAGATTCAATCTATTATGTTGACAATAACCGCATTAACCTTGACATTTGGATTGAAGAAGGCCCTACTTATCACTTCAACAACATTGCTTGGGTTGGAAATACCGTTTATTCCGCAGACCAGTTAAACCGGGTATTGGGGATCAAGAAAGGGGACAGATACAACCAAAAGCTATTCAAGAAAAACCTGGAGATGAACCAGCACGGAGAAGACGTTTACTCTATGTACACTGACTTTGGTTACCTTTTCTTCCAAGCTCAACCCATAGAGACCAGGATTGAAAATGACTCCATTGATATGGAAATTCGCCTTTACGAGGGCAAGCAAGCAACCATCAAGAGAATTATCCTCAATGGCAACGACCGCACCAACGACCACGTGGTTTTGCGCGAGGTGCGCACCCGCCCGGGGCATTTATTCAGTAGAAGCGAATTAATTAGAAGCCACAGGGAAATAGCTCAATTGGGCTTTTTCAATGCCGAAAACATTGGCATAAACCCCATTCCCGACCCATCAGACGGTACGGTTGACATTTCTTTCACCCTCGAAGAAACCTCATCTGATCAGATTGAACTTTCCGGTGGCTTCGGTGGGGGAAGGGTTATCGGTACTCTCGGGCTGTCGTTCAACAATTTTTCCACCCGAAACATTTTCCGCAAGGAGGCCTGGAGGCCTCTACCCACGGGTGATGGCCAAAAATTGTCGGTAAGGGCCCAATCATACGGAAGGGGCTACGTTTCCTACAATCTTTCTTTTGTAGAGCCGTGGTTTGGAGGCAAGAAACCCAACACCCTAAGTATTAGCGCTTACCAAACTACCCACAGAGAACCATACGCCAAAACCCACCCCAATTATGGCCATTTTTCCATTATTGGAGCCGACCTTGGGTTTGCTCAAAGAATGAGGTTTCCCGATGATTATTCTTTTTTGCAGCATCAAATTGGTTACCAGAATTACGATATTTTTAATAGCCGGATGGCTTTTATGGTTAATCAGGGTCAATCAAATAACCTTTACTACAACCTTACATTCCAGCGAAACTCAACCGACCAACCCCTTTTCCCGCGAATGGGTTCTGAAATTATGCTTTCACTTCAGGTAACCCCACCATATTCACTGCTAAGCAACAAAGATTTCTCTGACCCCGAAATGCCTAGCAATGAAAAGTATAAGTGGATAGAATACCATAAATGGAAATTTAATACAAGTTGGTATTCAAGTTTGGCAGGAGATTTGATACTAAGTTTCAGGACAAGGTTTGGGTTCCTCGGGCACTTCAACACCAACCTCGGAACGCCTCCGTTTGAAAGGTTTTACCTTGGTGGCGATGGGATGTCGGGTTGGGAAATAGATGGCAGGGAGATAATATCCATGAGGGGGTACGCCAATTACTCGCTGAGCCCAACGGCCAGCGATGGTAGGGAAATAGGTGCAGCCATTTACAATAAGTTCACCGCCGAGTTGAGGTACCCGATAGTCCTGAGCCCAATGTCAACGATCTTTGCCTTAGCGTTTGTGGAGGGAGGGAACACCTACAGGAATTTCAGGGAGTACAACCCCTTCAAGATTTACAGGTCGGCCGGGGTAGGGCTAAGGTTGTTCTTACCAATGTTCGGTCTGCTTGGCATTGACTACGGATACGGCTTCGATGCCATTCCGGGAAGGCCAAACGACAGCGGAGGAAGGTTTCACTTTTCAATCGGAAAGTCGATAGATTAAGGCTGAATTGCAATTGTGAGAATTTGCCTGTTTGTGTCTTGCAATTACTTTTTTTCTGAATCGAAGAATTGCGCCAAACAATTACCAATCGCCAATAACAATTAACCGATTACTCAACACTTATTACTAAAAAAGTAAAAAAATGAAAAAAATTGCTTGGATGCTTGTTGTTATGTTAATGACGGCAGTTGGCTACGGTCAGCGCTTTGCTTACATTGATTCTGATTACATCATGGAAAACATTCCTGAATACAAGGCGGCTGAAGAGGAACTTTCGCGCCTTAGCATTCAATGGCAGGCCGAAATCGAAAAGGTATTTGCAGAGGTTGATAAGATGTACAGCAACTACCAGGCAGAGTCGCCACTTCTACCCGAAGAGATGAGAAGACGGAGGGAAGATGCCATTATCAAGAAGGAAAAAGAGGCCAAGGAGTTGCAGATGAAAAGATTTGGCCAAGAAGGTGATCTTTTCAAAAGGCGTCAGGCCCTTGTTAAGCCCATTCAAGACAGGGTTTCTGACGCTTTGGATGACATTGCCAAAAGACAAAACTATGCAATGATCTTTGACAAGTCGAGTGGTGCCTCACTTGTCTTTGCCGACCCTCGCTACGACCTCAGCGACGAAGTTCTTCAAAAGCTAGGACATCGGCCTGGGAAGCGAAACTAAACGAAACGAACCGGTCATGCGCCGGTTTTTTTATTTACCAAGAAGCTTCCTTATTTCGTTAAGTTTCATAAGGGCCTCAACAGGGGTTAAGGTGTTTATGTCGGTGTTGAGGATGTCCTCTTTTATTTGCTGAAGCAGCGGATCGTCAAGTTGAAAGAAACTCAATTGCAGCTTGTCCTTTGCTCCATCCTTGGTGGGCTTCCTGCCATTTGAAGCGGTTAGCTCCTCGCCGCTGTGAGTTTTCTCCAGGCGAAGCAATATTTGATTGGCCCTTTCTATTATAGGCGAAGGGATCCCTGCCATACGAGCCACGTGGATACCGAAACTATGCTCGCTGCCACCTGGCACAAGCTTGCGCAAGAAGATAATCTGTTTGTTTATTTCTTTGATTGAAACGTTGAAATTCTTGATTCTTTCGAATTTGGCAGACATCTCGTTAAGCTCGTGGTAGTGGGTGGCAAAAAGGGTCTTGGCCCTGAACAATGGATGCTCGTGCAAGAACTCCGTTATGGCCCAGGCAATGCTAATGCCATCATAGGTGCTTGTTCCTCGACCAATCTCATCAAGTAATATGAGGCTTCGATTGCTTATGTTGTTCAATATGCTTGCCGTTTCGTTCATCTCAACCATAAAAGTTGACTCACCTGAAGAAATGTTATCCGATGCCCCCACCCTGGTGAATACCTTGTCAACCAACCCTATTTGGGCCTTCTCGGCCGGTACGAAGCATCCCATTTGCGCCATTAACACTATCAAGGCTGTTTGCCTGAGCAATGCCGACTTACCCGACATATTGGGGCCGGTAATCATCAATATTTGCTGGTTATCGTTGTCGAGCAACACATCGTTGGCCACGTACTCTTCGCCTGGCGGCAGTTGCTGCTCAATAACTGGATGCCGTCCTTTCTTGATGTTTATTACAATTGAGTCGTTGATTTCTGGACGATGGTAATGGTATCGGCTGGAAACGTTGGCAAAACAAAGCAGCACGTCAAGCATCCCGATCACACTTGCATTAACTTGAATTGGCTCAATGTATTCTTGTATGGCCAAAACAAGTGCATTGAAAATATCTTCCTCTATTTTCAAGATCAACTCCTCGGCCGAGAGAATCTTTGTTTCGTACTCCTTTAGTTCGGGTGTGATGTACCTTTCGCAATTTACCAGTGTTTGTTTTCTTATCCAATCGTCTGGAACCTTGTTTTTGTGGGTGTTTGTTACCTCAATATAGTAGCCGAAAACATTGTTGTAGGAAATTTTAAGAGAAGGTATCCCTGTGCGCTTCGTCTCCCTTTCGCGCATTTGAGCCAGAAAATCCTTTCCCGAAAAGGCAATCCCCCTTAATTCGTCAAGCTCTTTGTCAACCCCATCGGCAATAACATTCCCCTTGCCAATTAATGCAGATGGTTCGCTGGCAATTTCACGTGCAATGCGGTCGCGTATCAGGGTGCAAGGGTTTATCCTGTCGCCTGAATTTTGCAAGGGCTTGCACCCGCTGGCTAGGCAAATTTCTCGCAGGGGTTGCATCGCTGCCAAGGCACGCTGAATTTGTAGAACTTCTCGGGGATTAACTTTTCCAACGGCAACTTTAGACACGAGTCTTTCCAAGTCTCCAATTTGTCGGAGGTAGGTGCCAATTTCATCGGCAAAATCTTTTTGATCAAAAAGATGCTGAACCATATCCAATCTCTCCGAGATTTTTTGCCTATCCTTGAGAGGAAATACCATCCAACGCCTCAACAGCCTGCTGCCCATAGGAGTAGCAGTGTGGTCAAGGATCTGAATCAAGGTGGTGGCATTTTCGTTTGAAGAGTTGAGAAGCTCCAAGTTGCGAATTGTAAATTTGTCGAGCCAAACATAATTTTGCTCGTCGATGCGCGAAATGCGGTTCACGTGGGCTATTTGGTGGTGCCTTGTTTCTGAGAGGTAGTGCATTACGGCTCCGGCGGCAATAATACCGTGGTTGAGTTCTTGAATGCCGAAGCCCTTGAACGAGACCGTGCCAAAGTGCTTTAACAGCAAATCGGAGGCAAACTCACTGGTAAAGACCCAATCTTCGAACGTGGTGGTGAAATACTTACCCGGAAAACTTGCCTGAAATTGTCGCAGGACGTTCTTTTGCACAACCACCTCGCTAGGCTTGAAGCTTTGAAGCAACTTGTCAACGTACTCTTGCTTACCCTGGTCGGCAAAGAACTCACCTGTTGAAACATCAAGGAACGCCACCCCTATGGTTTCGTTGGAAAAGTGCAATGCAGCCAAGAAGTTATTTTCCTTGTGATTGAGCACCTTGTCGCTAAATGCAATTCCCGGGGTTACCAACTCGGTTACACCTCTTTTCACTATCTTCTTGGCAAGTTTGGGGTCTTCCAGTTGCTCGCAAATTGCGACCTTCTGGCCTGCCCTCACCAGCTTGGGCAAGTACGTGTCCAATGCGTGATAAGGAAAACCTGCCAACTCAACGAAAGAGGCAGCACCATTTGCGCGCCTTGTGAGCACAATCCCCAAAATCTCGGAAGCTTTAAGGGCATCTTCGCCGAAGGTTTCGTAAAAATCGCCTACCCTGAAGAGCAGCAACGCATCAGGATGCTTGGCCTTGATGGAGTAGTATTGCTTCATCAAGGGTGTTTCTACTATATTTGCACCTTTCGACATAGTCTTTAATTCAATAACTTAGTCTATTAATGACCAATCTTCTCAAGTACTTCAAATTAAACATTTTATCAATAACCAATGGATAGTAATTTGTCCTTGGATTTAGGTCAGGGGAAAACAAGTTTTGTGATCTATCGTGGGTTTTGCTTAATGGCAAAAAGCTCCTCAAAGGTTTCACAAAGTTGAGCATGGTTTTTAAGTGAAAAAGGAATGATTGGGGTAGCCAACACCTTGGGTAACCATACTCAATGGATTAAACCCTTAAACCTCTTACTACTAATCTATTTGTATTTCAATCCACCCCGACCTATCGGGATCAACCGGTCTTTTCCACTTTTCGACTGGCTTTTTTTTAAGCTCTTTCAGGAGAACTTCTATTGCCTTTTCGAGTGAAGGATCCTTGCCCTGGGCCACCAAGTGTGGTGCATCAACAACCTCGATGTCGGGGTACACCCCTACACCTTCTATAATCCATTCTCCCTGGCGATTGTAGATTCCAAACCTTGGAACTCCGATGTAGCCGCCGTCAACCAAGTTAGCGTTACCTGTCATACCTACCAGGCCGCCCCAAGTACGTGTCCCGATTATTGTTCCCAAATTGTTCATACGAAAGAAATAGGGGAATGCATCGCCGCCCGAGGATGAATACTGGTTTATTAGCATGGCTTTTGGCCCATCGTGCGCCACACGCGGTGTACGCATCGGTTCGAGGCCGGCAACGTGCCACTCGGCATAGGGGGTTCGGGTTAGTATTTCTGTTAGCCGGTCGGGTATGTTACCCCCTCCGTTGAAACGCTCGTCAATGATAAGAGCCTCCTTGTGATGATAAGCGTACATACCGTGATACAACTCACGATTGCCTTCCTCGGCGGTGTTCGGTACGTGAATGTATCCTATCCTGCCCCCCGATAGCCGGTCAACCATTTCGCGGCGGGTATTGACCCAATCGAGGTACATTAACTCTTGTTCGTTTTTAATGGGACGAACCGTGTAGGTGCGTGAACCTTCCCCTGTGGGCTTGCTGCTCACTGTAAGGCGAGTGGCCTTTTCAACCTTGTTTTCTAGGAAAAGGTATGGGTTGTTGGCCAGGGTTAAATTATTTCCATCGATACTGATTATGTAGTCTCCTTCATTTATTTCCACTCCAATTTCTGTTAGCGGCGAGCGGCGAGCCGGGTTCCAGTTCTCTCCCTTGTAAATTTTTTCAATCCTGTACCTGTTGGCAGGTGTATCGGCAGCCAAGCGTGCCCCAAGCAACCCGCCCTCAATTCGAGCAGGCCTAATCCATTGACCGTAATCAACGTATGCATGACCGGTATTGGTTTCGGCAACCATCTCGCCAAAAATGTAATCGAGGTCAAACCTATGATTTAGCGAAGGCAACAACCTGGAATACCTCTCCCTAAATTCATCCCAATTTACGTTGTGCAAGTTGGCCACGTAAAAGAAATCGCGATAAATACGCCAACCATCCACGAAAATTTGCTCCCATTCCTTTTTCGGATCAATTTTCATCGTAAGGTTGTCAAAATTTAGCAACCCTTCGGATGCTTTTTGGTTGGGAGAAAGTTTGGCCACCCCATAGTTGTTGCGGTGACGAAATAAAATGCTGCTTTCGTCGGCAGAAACCAAGCCGAAATTCACCCCTTCGAGTATGGTTTCGTTCTTACGATCCTTTATGTTGTACCTTTGGACACCCTGGTTGTTAATGTAAACCAACCCATCCTTTACAGGCTGCAATCCCAAATAGCTTCCATTGGTAAGAGGAAATGCCAGGATACGGTTGTTGGCACCCTCTGGCACAATCTTCACAAAATCAAGGAGTTTTGGGCTTTCTGGGTTTTTTGCCGCGCCTTCCACCGATTCTTCTGGCTCGAAAAGTCGAGGACTTTCAGGAGTTAAGGCCAATGCATATATCCGGCTCGAGTTGTTGTAAACAAAGTTGAATTCGAAGGATGAAAAGGTGCGGTGGTAATCCCTATTTGAGGTAAAGAAAATGTAGTGGCCACATTTGCTGAAAACCGGGTTGCTATCACCGAAGGTATGGTCGGTTAGTTGAGTTTTCTGGCTGCTACTAATATCGTAAACCCAAATGGCACCCAAAGCATTGGGGCCACTTTTGACGTAGGTAATCCAATTTGAATCGTGGGAGAATGAATACCACCTTATCTCTTCCATTGTTGGCTGGTCAACCAAAGTAACCCTACCAGTATTCACATCAACCAGTTGGAGGTTCATGCTCCGGTCGAAAAATACCAAAAATTTGTTGTTTGGCGACCATTGGGGCTGATACTTCCATCCCTTCGAGTTTCGGGTAACTTGCCTTGGCTGGGCGTTTTCCTTGTTTTCCAGAAGGTAAATTTCATATTCGCCGCTGCTGTCGTCGGCGTAGGCAATCCAGTTGCCATCGGGCGACCAAGTGGGGAATTTGGCCCTGACCCCCTGCTGGTTGGTCAGGTTGTGGGTGGTGCCAGAACCTGCCGGAACAGAAAAAATATCACCACGGGCACTTATCAAAACCCTTTTCCCGGAAGGAGAAATTGAAACAGACTGTATGTCATCCTTAACATTCTTGATGTATGGTAGCGTGTTAGAATTGTCGAATTTAATGTTTACAATTACCCTTTCTTCTGCACCCGAATCGAGATTCATTTTAAACAGCCGGCCTCCAACCTCGTAAACAAGCATATTGTTGGTCCCTGCAGGCCACATAACATCGAAATTGTTATGTTTGGTCAATTGCACTGTTTTCTTCGTATTGGTGTCGTAGCTGTAAATGTTGAGCCACTTGTCGCGATCTGATGCAAAGAACACCTTGCTGCCGTACCAGTGTGGAATTTGGTCGGTACCTACCCAGTGTGTAATTTGTTCGGAGAGGTTTTTTTCGAGGTTGTAAATCCAAATGTTGCTTGCGCGACCCCCCTTGTAACGCTTCCAGGTGCGGAACTCACGATCGGGCCAGGTAAACGCAATTTTCTTGTTATCGGGCGATAGCGCCCCAAAACCACCGTAAGGGATGGGCAGCTCCTGTTCGAAACCACCATCAACGCTCACCAAAAAATACTTGCTCATACGATCGCCGTACTCTGTCCTATTGCTGCGAAAGAACACCTGCATACTGTCATTACTCCAACCAAGCGGCACGTTGTCAAAACCGCCGCGCTGGGGCATGGGACCAACATCGTTGTAATAAGTGAGCTGGCGTGGCTGGCCACCCTCTGATGGCATTATCCAAATTTGCCTATTGCCGCTGTATTCGGCAGAGAAGGCAATCCACTTGCCATCGGGCGAGAGTTTTGGAAACAGCTCCAAACCCTCGTGCGAGGTAATACGGCGGGCATCGCCACCGATATCCGAAACGATCCAAATGTCGCCGGCATAAACGAAAACTATCCTGTTGCCACTAATATGCGGGTAGCGCATCAAGCGGGCATCGTTTATGGCATAAGCATTTATGCCAAGGAAACAGAGAATTGTTAATGAAAACAACAACTTCTTTAAATAAGAATACATAGTTTGGATATTTTGAAATTAGATTGGAAAAAATTTGCGTAAAGATATGGATTTTTATGAGATGATGGGATGATCTGCTGGTGGGCAGACTCTGTTTGACGGGGTGAAGATGGATTTTGGGACCTAACGCAATGTAAGAGCAAAATTTTCAGCCAAGTTTAGGCCGAGGTGTTAACAACAATACTGAGCGACCTCTAATATTTCCTTAGGGGAAGTGTATTAGGATTTCTCGGTAATGGGGGGGGGCGCGGCTGGACACCAACCTGACCAAGGGTGGCAAGTTGTGGTATTTGGTCAATTGGCCGTGTGAAAACCCGCCAAAAGGGTTATGAGGTTTTTAGGTTTTTTGACCCGGGGAGTTTGGCGTTTTTTGGATGTGGTCCCCACACATTTTGGGGTGGTGTTGAAACAATACCTGTGTGGGTGCTCAATGCATTGCGTCCAGTACAGCCAGTCCCGGTGTTGCAACCTTAGAAATTTCTGTAGGTGGTTGCATCAGGTATAGTGCCCAAATGAAAAATTTGAACAGTTGGTTTGGCGCTTCTAAATAGGGGTTTGGATAAACGCGGGTACGAATGATATAGAGTTTTCTTGGCAGGCGCCCTTTTATGGTCAAATTTTACTTGGCGATTATTCCTTGAAGAAAATCAGAAATTATATTTTCACCAACCCGAAAAATTGGCCGTCAGGCATTTTTTTCAATTAATGACCCGTTCAGCTCCTCCTCACCAGTAGTGCCACGCTTTCAACGTGGTGTGTGTGTGGAAACATATCTACTGGCTGAACTTTTTCGAGCCGGTAAAATTCAGACATCAATTCAATGTCGCGGGCTTGGGTTGCCGGGTTGCAACTTACGTAAACTAAGCGTTTGGCGCCGCTTTGGTTAATCGCCCCAACCACCTTTGGGTGCATTCCGGCGCGGGGTGGGTCGGTAATTATCACATCGGGCTTGCCGTGTTGGGCGTACAGGTCGGCTGTAAAAATCTTGGCCATATCTCCGGCCACGAAAACCGAGTTTTCAACACCATTGTTGGCTGCATTAAGGCGTGCGTGCTCCACTGCCTCTTCCACGTATTCGACACCAACCACCTTTTTTGCCCTGCGCGCCACAAAGATGGCAATTGTACCCGTACCTGTGTAGAGGTCGTAAACCAATTCTTCGCCACTGAGGGCGGCCATTTCCCTGGCAACCGTATAAAGTTTAAGGGCTTGCTTGGGGTTGGTTTGGAAAAACGATTTCGGTCCCACCGAAAAACTCAAATCCTCCATTTTTTCAACCAAAGCATAGTCGCCCCAATAATGAAGTGGTTGCAAATCATTGAGGCTTGTGTTGGGTTTGTTGTTGACAAAATACCACAAAGAAACCACCTCGGCAAAACTATCTTTTATGAAATTGAGGAGTTTTTTTATGTCGGATTTTTTGTTTTGGTTGAATATTGGGCAAACCATAAACTTACCGTCCGAGGTATTGCGAATAATCAAATTACGGAGCAACCCCTCATTGTTTTTGAAATCGAAGAAACTCAGGCTATTTTCAAGTGCAAATTGCCTTACCGCCAGTCTTATCTGGTTCATCGGGTCGGGTTGCAGCCAGCATTTTTCCACGTCGAGCACTTTGTCGAAAAAGCCCGGAACGTGAAAACCCAGCCCTTCGAGGCCTTTCAATTCCTCTTGGGTATCGATTTGCTCTTTGGTAAGCCACCGTCGCGAGGTGAACGTAAACTCCAGCTTGTTGCGGTAAAAAGCGGTGTATTCAGATCCAATGATATCGAGCAGTTGATACTCGTTGGGCCTCACCTTTCCAATCCTTTCAATGCTATCGGACACCTGCTGCTGCTTGTAAAAAAGCTGTTTTTCGTATGCCAGGTGTTGCCACTTGCAGCCGCCACATGTGCCGAAATGGCTACAGAAGGGTGTTTCCCTTTCGGGAGAAGCATAAGCAAGCTGCTCTAGGTCAGCTTCCAAAAATTTTCGCTTAGTTTTTCTTATCCTAATGTTTGCCACGTCGCCCGGAATGCCCCCGTTTACGAAAACCACCACGTTGTTGAGCTTGGCAATTGCCTTGCCCTCGGCACCAAAGCCGGTAACGGCAACATTTTCGACAACCTGATTAAAGAGAGGATGTAATCGCTTGGCCATTTAAAGGCGATTCTTTATATTCTTCGTTTCGGCTTCGAAGCCCGGTTTTTCTAGAAGTGCAAACATGTTTAGCTTGTAGTCCTCAACACCGGGTTGGTCGAAAGGATTTACTCCCAAAATGTAACCACTTATCGCACAGGCCATTTCGAAAAAGTAAATCAGCTCACCAAGGCTTTTTGCGTCAAGTTTCGGAATGGTAATTTCTAGGTTTGGCACACCCCCGTCAACGTGGGCCAGCATGGTACCCTTGGTTGCCATTTGGTTAACGTAGCTGAGCCTCTTGCCTGCCAAGAAATTGAGCCCATCAAGGTCTGATTTAAACGAAGGGGTCTTGCATTCTGATTGGCTGTTTTCAATCCGTATAACTGTTTCGAACAAGAACCTGTTTCCATCTTGAATGTATTGACCCATTGAGTGAAGGTCGGTAGTGAACCCCACACCTGCGGGGAAAATCCCCTTTTTTTCCTTTCCTTCGCTTTCTCCATACAGCTGTTTCCACCATTCAGCAAAAAAACTCAAGGCGGGGGTATAGGATGCCAGTATTTCAATGGTTTTGCCCTTTCGGTATAGGATGTTTCTGGTGACAGCGTAGTGTGCCGCGGGGTTTGACAACACTGAATCTTCGGCTCTCAAAAATAACTCCATATTCTTAGCGCCCTGCACCAACTGGCCAATGTCTATACCAGCAACGGCGATTGGCAGCAATCCAACTGGTGTAAGTACCGAGAATCGGCCTCCCACATTGTCGGGGATCTCGAAGGTTTGGTAACCCATTAGGGTTGAAAGCGCCTTGAGGGCTCCACGGGCCTTGTCGGTAACGGCAACTATGCGAGTTGAGGCCTTTTCTACTCCGTATTTTTTCTCGGCGTGTTCTTTCAGGAGCCTGAAGGCAACGGCTGGCTCGGTGGTGGTTCCCGATTTGGAAATTACAATCACCGAATATTCCTTGCTGTCAAGAAGTTGCAAGAGATTGGTATGGTAGTCTTCGTCGAGGTTGTGCCCGGCGTAAATCACGGTAGGTGCGTTGCTTTTAGCACCCTCAAAAAGTGAATGGAAAGGGTTGGAGAGAGCATCTATTATTGCCCTTGCGCCCAAGTAAGAGCCTCCGATCCCGCAGACAACAACTACCTCCGACTGTTCCCTAATCCTTTTTGCCGTTTGATTTATGGCTGAAAAAAATCGGGCATCTAAGCTAGAGGGCAAATCAACCCATCCCAAAAAATCATTACCCTTCCCGGTTTTTTCGTAGATGGATTTTCGGTGCTTGTTTACTTCACCTTGGAGATTTTCAATCTCCTGCGTGCTGCAAAATCCGGCGGCGTTTACCGCTTTAAATAGTAAACTTATCATAATAAGAGTTCAAGAAAAAGACCTTTGAAATCCGAGCTTCGAGATTATTAATCAAGTGTACGGGCAATCTCAATGGTTTCGAATGCTTCAATGATGTCACCTACCTTCAGGTCGTTGAACCTGTCGATGTTTAGGCCGCATTCGTAGCCAGAGTTTACCTCCTTAACATCGTCCTTGAATCGTTTCAGGGAGCCCAGCCTGCCTGTGTAAACCACAATACCATCTCGAATTAGCCTTATTGAGGAGTTGCGATGAATTTTTCCGTCGAGAACCATGCAACCTGCAACAGTTCCAACCTTCGTAATCTTGAAAACTTCCCTAACCTCAATGTTTGCAAGGATCTTTTCTTGGATATCAGGTGAAAGCATTCCTTCGATTGCCGACTTTATCTCGTTGATTGCATTGTAAATAACGCTGTAAAGCCTTATGTCTATCTGCTCGTTCTCTGCGAGCTTTCGTGCTGCCAACGATGGTCGTACCTGGAATCCGATTATTACCGCGTTGGAGGCGGTGGCCAGCAAAACATCGCCTTCGGTAATTGGCCCAACGGCCTTGTGTATAATGTTTACTTGAACCTCGGTGGTTGTAAGTTTGAGCAATGCATCAGAAAGAGCTTCCACCGAGCCGTCAACATCACCCTTAACAATAATGTTGAGCTCCTTGAAGTCGCCAATTGCAATTCTGCGGCCAATTTCATCGAGGGTTATGTGTTTCTGAGTTCTGAGGCCTTGCTCTCTGAGGATTCTCTGACGTTTGTTGGTAACGCTTTTTGCATCACTTTCCGATTCCAAAACATTGAATAGGTCTCCAGCTTGCGGCGCCCCATCGAGCCCAAGAATAAGAATTGGTGCAGATGGCCCTGCCTCAGTTACCCTTTGACCCCTTTCGTTAAACATAGCCTTTACCTTGCCGTGGTTTACCCCGGCAACCACGATATCACCAATCTTAAGAGTTCCTGTTTGTACTAGCATGGTAGAAACGTAGCCCCTACCTTTATCCAAGGATGATTCAATCACGGTTCCCTTTGCCCTCCTGTTTGGGTTGGCCTTAAGGTCAAGGAGCTCGGATTCTAGAATTACTTTCTCCAACAACTGGTCAATGTTGCTTCCGGTTTTGGCCGAAATTTCTTGGCTTTGGTATTTTCCGCCCCAGTCTTCTACCAATATGTTGAGCTTGCTTAGCTCTTCCTTTACCTTTTCAGGGTTTGCACCGGCCTTATCCATTTTATTGATTGCAAAAACAATTGGCACGTTCGCGGCTTGAGCGTGGTTTATGGCCTCCACGGTTTGAGGCATCACGTTGTCGTCGGCAGCCACAACCACAATTGCGACGTCAGTTACCCTGGCACCTCGAGCACGCATGGCGGTAAAGGCCTCGTGGCCGGGTGTATCTAAGAAGGTAAGGGTTTTGCCAGATTCCAGACCAACGGAATAGGCTCCAATGTGCTGAGTAATTCCACCTGCCTCGCCTGCAATCACGTTGGTGTTTCTGATCCTGTCAAGCAAGGATGTTTTTCCGTGGTCAACGTGACCCATAACGGTGATAATTGGGGCACGAGGTTTCAGGTCATACTCCCGGTCCTCCTCCTCCTCTATATCTTTCTGGTCGTCGAGTCCAACAAATTCTACTTCAAATCCAAATTCGCTGGAAACTATTGAAATTATTTCGGCGTCGAGGCGCTGGTTTATTGAAACGAATAGGCCCAAACTCATACAAGTACCTATGATTTCGTTTACCGAAACATTCATCATTGTTGCAAGTTCTGCCGCCGAAACAAATTCCGTAACCTTCAAAACTGTTCCTTCGGAGATTTCCTTTTCCTTTTCCTGCTCCCTTTTCTTTTCGAAAATGTCTCGCTTGAGCCTACGATGTTTCGATCCTTTGGATTTCCCGCCGGTGCTGCTAAGGGCAGCTAAAGTTTCCCTGACTTGCTTTTGAATTTCTTCTTCCGAAACTTCAGGTTTGAACCTTTCCCTGCGCAATGCCTTGCGTCCTTTGGCCTGTTGTGGCTCTGGTTTCGGGGTCTTATCGGCAATGGGTGATGGTTGGCTGTCCTTGGCCATATCATCCCGACCTAACCTTTTTCTTTTGCGCCGCTTAGATTTTTGCGACTCTGCCGAAGCTTGATCGGGTTTTGCCGGTTGTTTGGGGTCGGGTAGTTGCATGGTACCCAAAATGGTTGGCCCGGCTAGTTTTTCAACCTTTATGGGCTTGAAAATTTTATCAGCCTCGGCCGGGGGCTCTTGTTCTGTCACTGATTGCTTGGGCCCGACAATTTCCTCTTTTTGGTCAACCTCCGCTTCTTTTGGTTCAATTTCTGGAGATAGGGGTTCTTCTTGCACCTCTTTCCCAAGGCCCTTTTTTTCCTTGGATGGCTTTTCCGTAAGGTCAATTTTCCCGAGTATTCTTGGCCCCTTATCCAATTCAAATTCCTTCGATTTTTCAGTTTCTTTATCAGGGATTGGGGTTCTTTCCAATTCTTTTTCCTTTTCGACTGGCTTTTTCTCAATTGATTGATTTGGTGAGGGCTCGACCTTTTGCTTTTCCTCGAGTTTTCCCAATATTTTTATCCCTGGCACGGTCTCTCTTTCTACCTTCTCAACAATTGAGGTTTCTTCCTTTTGAAATGCAACAGGCTCATTTTTGAAGGTGCCGGCTATTTTAGGAACCTCGTTATCGGGTTGGTCCATTACGATGGTTTTCCTCTCAACTTGCTGAGTTACCTTGCCAAAAGTGGCTTCCTTCAGTTTTTTTTCTTGCTGAAACTCCTTGACCAGAAGCTCGTAGCCGGACTCGTCAATCTTTGCATTGGGATTGTTGTCCACCTTTATGCCTTTTTTGCCCAGAAATTCAATAATGGTGGTAATACCGATGTTGAACTCCTTTGCCACCTTGCTCAATCGCTTCGCTGTTGTTCCTTCGCTCATATTAGGGTTTAAGTTTTCAAAATAAAATTGGAGATGATTTGGATCTACTCAAATTCTGCTTTTAAAATTTGAACCACATCCAGTATTGTTTCTTCCTCCAAGTCGGTTCTGTTTACCAGGTCCTTAACGCTCAAACTCAAAACACTCTTTGCAGTATCGCAACCGATGCTTTTTAGCTCGTCAATGATCCATTGTTCTATTTCGTCAGAGAATTCCTGCAGGTCAACATCTTCTATTTCGGCCTCCGCATCGCGATAGACATCAATCTCGTATCCGGTAAGCAATCCCGCCAGTTTAATGTTGTGTCCACCGCGGCCAATGGCAAGCGATACCTGATCGGGCTTCAAAAACACTTCCGCCCTCTTGTTTTCATCGTCAATGGTAATAGAATTGATCTTGGCCGGACTAAGGGCCCTGGTTATGTAAAGGTTAAGGTTGGTGGTGTAGTTGATTACATCAATATTTTCGTTGCGAAGCTCGCGCACGATTCCGTGTATTCTCGAGCCTTTCATTCCAACGCAAGCCCCAACGGGGTCAATGCGATCATCGTACGATTCAACCGCTATCTTTGCCCTTTCGCCGGGTACCCTTACAATCTTCTTTATGGTGATAAGACCATCGTAAATCTCGGGGACTTCTTGCTCGAAGAGCCTTTCTAAGAATACGGGAGAGGTGCGCGACAAAATAATCAAAGGGTTGTTGTTTTTTACCTCCACCATCGAAACCACCGCACGCACCGAATCGCCCTTGCGGAAGAAATCGGAAGGTATTTGCTCTGTTTTTGGAAGGATTAGCTCAATGCCATCCTCGTCGAGGAGCAACATTTCTTTTTTCCAAACTTGGTAAACCTCGGCTGAGATTAACTCCCCAACCTTCTCCTTGTATTTTTTGTAAACACTATCCTTTTCGAGTTCCAGAATTTTGGAGGCAAGGTTTTGCCGTATTGCCAAAATTTCCCTTCGGCCAAAATCTGACATCCGCACCGGCTCCGAAACCTCCTCGCCTATTTCAAAGTCTGGCTCTATCTTTATGGCCTCCGAATAGGCAATTTCGGCGGCAGGGTCGGTTACCTCTCCATCTTCTACTATTATGCGGTTGTGCCAAACCTCAAGGTCGCCCTTGTCAATGTTCACGATAATGTCAAAATTGTCGGCGGAGCCGTGCTTCTTTTCGAGCATCCCGCGAAACACATCCTCGAGGATAACCATCATTGACGAACGGTCAATGTTCTTAAATTCCTTAAACTCGGAAAACGATTCAACCAAGTTAATACTTTCCATACTCTGGTTTGTTGTGTTTTTTGTTAGTTAAACGAAACCTGAACTTTGGTTTCTTTAATTTCTCTGAAATTTATCTTTTGGAGGTTGCTTTCTTCCACCTCGTCTTTCTTCCTTTTCCTTGCCTGCTCCCTTTCGAGGGTAATGAATTCCGAGTCAACGCCTACCAGCTTCCCTTTTATCTTCTGGTTACTGCTGTTTACTACCAATACGGTACGGCCAATGTTGATGGAGTATTGTCGCTTCAGAACCAGTGGCGAGCCCACCCCAACCGATGACACCTCAATCTCGAAATCCTCAACCTCGCGGTCGAAAAATGACTCGATGTGGCGGCTTACCTTGGCGCAATGGTCAATCCTAACACCTCCATCACCATCGAGCAAAACTTTAATTTTGTTGCCCGCGGCCACCTTGGCCGAGACCAAGAAAATGGAACCATCAGTTAGGTATTGGTTGACGATCTCTTCTATTTTTATTGACTCAATCATATTTATTTTTTAACGAAAAAGGGGACTTAAAGGCCCCCTCTCAAACTATTTCCTGGTTCAAAAACCGGTGCAAAGGTAATAATATTTTGAACATAAACCAATTATTGTGCGAAAAAGGTTTTTTTCAATTTGAATTCATTGAAAATACAACCATAAATGTGGGTGTTCTTGCATTTTCGTTTCAAATAAATCGATTTATGACATCTGGCCCTGGTATCTGGCAGCTTTCCCTTTTTCCGAAAAATTCATACCTGTTTCGGGCAATCAAATCATAAATATTGTTCCTGAGAAATTTTGGAAGGAGGTAAAAAACCATCACGAAACTGTAGGGATAACCGAGATGCCGGAAAATTCTTATCACGGCGTCGGACTTAATAAAAACTCCTTGGTTTTGAACCAAAACTAAAGTATCGAGTTTAATTAAGTCAACACCGTATTTTTCTTCGACTCCCCTGCTAAATTCTGAACCAATTTGTGAGAATTTGAAAATGCGCTTCTTGTCCCGTCGTAATGCAAGGTTTACGAATTTGTTGCAAAGGTTGCAAAGGCCATCAAAGATAACAACGTTCATTTTTCGCAAGGATTAGATAAAAACCCGACAAGCTAAAAACCTGCCGGGCCCTTGAAGTACAAACTTTATGGCAAGACTAAGATCAAAACAAGCCAGAAATGTTTCCATCTTTGTCAATGTCAATTTTTTCGGCCGAGGGCAGGGATGGCAATCCGGGCATTCTCATTATGGTGCCGGCAATTGGAATAACGAAACCGGCTCCTGCAGCCACTTCAAATTCCCTAATTTTAACCGTGAAGCCTTTGGGGCGTCCTAGTTTGTATTGGTCGTCGGATAATGATTTTTGTGTTTTGGCAACGCATACAGGCAAGCTTCCGAGTCCAATTTTTTCAAACATTTGAATTTGGCTTTTTGCCTTAACCGTGTATTCGACATGGTCGGCACCGTAAAGTTTGGTGGCAACTGCGTGAATTTTGTCTTCTATGCTGCTATCCAGTTTGTAAAGAGGCTTAAAGCAACTCTTGCATTTATCAGCCTCTCCTTTTACCAGTTTTGCCAGTTCAATTGCTCCTTCGCCACCTTTAGCCCAAGCTTGGTTTGTTGCAACCAAAACGCCTTCCTTGGCACAAAACTTCTTGACGGCTTCAATTTCATCGGGGCTGTCAGTAGAGAACTCGTTGATAGCCACCACGGGCTTGATTCCAAAATGCCTGATGTTTTCTATGTGCTTCCCTAGGTTGGGGAGCCCGTTTTCGAGAGCCTCCAAATTGGGCTCGGTAAGCTTGGCAAGCTTCACCCCTCCGTGGTACTTAAGTGCCCTGATGGTTGCAACTATAACCGCCGCATTTGGTTTCAACCCACCATACTGGCACTTGATGTCAAAGAACTTTTCGGCTCCAAGTTCTGAGGCAAAACCCGCTTCGGTAACTACATAGTCAGAAAGGCTCAAACCCATCTTGGTTGCTATCAAGGTATTTGTTCCCTGGGCAATGTTTGCAAAAGGTCCGCCGTGAATAATTGCCGGATTACCTTCTATGGTTTGCACCAGATTTGGCATGATTGCATACTTCATCAATGCCGCCATAGCCCCTTGGGCTTTGAAATCACGTGCATAAATCGGTTGGTCGTCATAGGTGAAGCCAACCAGGATGTTACCAAATTTTTCCTTAAGGTCTTCCAAATCTGTTGCAAGGCAGAGGGCGGCCATTATTTCGGATGCTGCAGTGATGTCAAAACCTGTTTCGCGTGGCACACCCTGCTTTGGGCCACCCAAACCTATAATTATTTGTCTTAAGGATCTTTCGTTAAGGTCTATAACCCTTTTCCAGATAATCTTGCGGGGATCGAGGTTCAGGCTGTTGTTTTTCTCTTGCAGGTGGTTGTCAATTAGGGCGCTAAGCAAGTTGTGAGCTTTTTCAACCGCGGCGAGATCGCCGGTAAAATGCAGGTTGATGTCTTCCATGGGCAATACCTGGGAGTATCCACCGCCGGCAGCACCACCCTTTATTCCGAACACTGGACCGAGCGATGGCTCGCGGATAACTACGGTTGCATTAATGCCAATCTTGTTTAGCCCCTCGGTAAGACCAATTGAGGTGGTTGTTTTTCCTTCACCAGCAGGGGTTGGGGTGATTGCCGTAACTAGTATTAGCTTTTTGTTGGCAATCTTGGTTTCGTCAATGAGCTTGAGTGGAAGTTTGGCAATATGTTTTCCGTAATAATGCAGGTCTGATTTGTCAACGCCTAGTTTGGCTGCAATTTCTTTGATGTGACGCATATTCGATGCCTGAGCAATTTGCAAGTCGGTCATAATTTTGGCTTTATAATTAGTAATATAATGCTACAGAAACAACCTGGCGGGTAATTTGTTTAAGCCAATTTGCCCCATACGCCCGACCCCCTTTTTGCATATAGTCCATTTACTCGGGGTCTTGACTTCTTTCGTAGGCTCCTTAATTTATCACCGCATAATCCTTCATCATAACCCGGCCCATGGCTATTACGGTATGCAAGCCAAGGTTTTTGTCGAAAAGCAGCACGTCGGCATCCATACCTACTTTTATTTCACCTTTGGTTTTTAACTTCAATGCCTTGGCAGGGTTTGAGGTTACAACCTTCAGTGCAGTGCAAAGTGGTATTCCTTCTTCCATTACAGCATCTCTTACCTCTCGTAAGTTGGCTTCGGGAAGGCCCATTTCCAGCCGAACCAATTCGCCGGTGACAGGGTCAAAACCAGGAAGTGAACCGCAAGCATCCGAAGAGAAAGTTATGTTTTGTATTGGCACACCGCCATCAACAAGCTCTTTGATTGCTTTGGAGGGCTTTACCTCGAATTGTGGAAAATATGGGTAGGAGCTTGTGGTAATGTCAACCCAGCCTTTCTTGCCGTATTCCTTGGCATCTTCAAAAATGTGGTGGTTGCGGTTGCAGTGGGTGGGCAAGAACTGCAAGTATTTCAATTCGCTATTCTTAACAGCCAAGTGAATGGGATGGAATGGATTATTCGCATCTCCCATATGCAAGTTCACGATTCCGGCCTTTCCTCCCAGCATTCCTCCCACCCTTGCCTGCGAAGCAAGTCTGATTAGCTCGGTGGTGGTTGGGCCCGATGACCTATGATCGGAAATTGCCACCTCGCCAACGCCAATTACCTCTTCAATTAGGGCAATGTCTTTGCCCACATCGCCTGTTATGGTTGGTGTTGGCACTTGGTATGAGCCGGTATAAATCCAGCACGAAATGCCTTCCTGGCGCAAGCCCTTGGCCTTCATCAATACACTCTCCACCGAGCGGGTAATTCCATCTGTACCCAGGCAGCCCACCACCGAGGTTACCCCACCTTTGATTAGCATACTAAGCTGAACCTCCGGGGTTCGGCTTGCCGGGCCTCCCTCACCGCCAGCACCGGCAATATGAACGTGAGAATCGATGAACCCTGGGGTAAGCAATAGTCCTTCTCCCTCAACTATTTCTGAAAACGATTCTATGTTCAACGAAATGCTATCTTCAATGGCCACAATCTTTCTTGAGTCAAGCAACACGTCCTTTTTGCCAATGTAGTTGGGATTGTAAACCTCTGCGTTTTTTATGAGAATCATAATTGTATGATTAAATTCATTTAACAAACGTCACAAATTTATAAAAGTTCGGGAATAAATATTTGTTTTGGAGAAGAAAATGAGGGTTTGAAGGAGAAGTAAGGGTAAACCCCTGCCTAGGGGTTTTGGGTGGTAAAAATATACCCAAGTAAATCGATGACTTTAGTCCTGCGACCAAATGTTAAAGATTGTTTTTTTCGTCAATTGACAAGTAACCGAAAGTAACAATTGCATTTCGGGTTAATTATTTGTTATTTTGCTGAAAAAATCATTATGAAGTCAAGAAAAACAGCATTTTTGGTTTTTTCTTTCCTCCTTTTGTTTCAAGGTTGCCACCAAGATGACCCACAACTTTACGAGGCTGGGGTTAGCCGTAAACTTGCCCAAATGCGCAAGAATCAGCTAAAGAAGGTTCATTACAGGTTGTACCTCGAAATCCCTGAAAACAAGACCGAGCCAATTGGTGGCACCCAATCGATAATTTTTGATTTGTCAGATGCCGGTAACGACTTGATTATAGATTTCAAGGGCGATGAAAAAAGCGTTCACAACCTATTGCTCAACGGTAAAGAGGTAAGCTATATGTTTGCCAATGAACACATTGCAATAGATTCGAGGCATTTGTCGAAAGGCGAAAACATTGTAGAAATTGATTTTACATCAACTGACCAGGCTTTGAACCGTTCCGATGATTTCTTCTACACTCTTTTGGTCCCGGACCGCGCCTCAACGGCTTTTCCTTGCTTTGACCAGCCAGATATTAAGGCAATGTTTTCATTGACCTTAAGCATACCGCTAAGTTGGGAGGCTATTTCAAATGGCAGGCAGGTTTACTCTACCATATCTGGTGGAAAGAAGGCTGTGATTTTTGCATCCGACAAGCCCATAAGCACCTACCTTATGGCCTTTGCGGCTGGGGTTTTCAATGTTGAAACCCGTCAAAGAGATGGGCGCGAAATAAGTATTTTTCACCGCGAAACCGATGATGCAAAGGTTGAAAGAAATCTTGAAGAGATTTTCAAACTTCATTTCGATGCCATTCACTGGCTCGAAGATTACACTGGAATTGCCTACCCTTTCGGGAAATTTGACATAGCCCTTATGCCCGGGTTCCAGTACAGTGGGATGGAACACCCGGGCGCCATTTGGTACCGAGATAGCAGGCTCTGGCTCCCTGCCGATGCCCCGGTTGCGGAGCTGGTTTCCAGAGCCACTTTGATAGCACACGAAACTGCCCATATGTGGTTTGGCAATTTGGTTACAATGGAGTGGTTTGACGATGTATGGCTAAAAGAAGTTTTTGCAGGATTCATGGCAGACAAGATCGTTAAGCCTTCATTCCCTGAGGTTGACCATCAAATGCAATTTTTGTTATCACACTACCCGAGAGCCTATTCCATTGACCGTACTGCCGGAACACACAGCATAAAGCAGGACCTTGCCAATATGAACTTGGCTGGCACTCTTTACGGCTCCATTATTTACAACAAGGCACCCATCGCCTTCCAACAATTGGAATGGACAATGGGCGAAGAGGCTTTTCAAATGGCGGTGCGTGAATACCTCGAAAAATATTCTTTTGGAAGCGCTGATTGGAGCGATTTGGCAGGAATTTTCGACAAGTACACCCAAGCTGACATTCTTGGTTGGAGCCAGGCCTGGATCTTTGGCAAGGGGTTGCCGCAGTTCGAAAGTGAAGGCTTCAAGGACGACAATTCAAAATGTGGTTTATCCATACGATTAAGGACCTCAAAAAATAATGCGGTGTTTCTTCCACAGAAGATTTTTCCGGCATTCTTTAGCTGCAACCACGAAAAAATTGGTTTTTTGTTGAATGAGCCGGAGAAAGTTTTTTCATTTTCAAGGCCTGATTGTTTCGGAAACCCACTTTTGCCTAACGGTTTGGGTGGTGGGTATGGTTTTTTCAAGCCCGATTTAGCAACCAGAAATTTCTTGCTAGCCGAAGCCCCGCTTTTGGATGATGGGTACTTGAAGGCGGTTTCGTTTCTTACCCTGCACGAAGATTTTCTCAACCGAAACATTTCCTGCCACGATTACCTGAATAGTCTGGGAAAAGCCATTTTAACCACCGAAAACTCTTTGCTTACAAAATACCTTCTTGCCAATCTGGGTGAAGCATACTGGCAATTTCTTCCGGTTGAAGAAAGGCTCGGTGCGGCAAAAAAAATCGAGAAAGTGTTGTTTCAAAAACTGAACAAGATGCCTACTACTGCGAAGTCGCAGTACCTTGAAGCGTTTACGAGAATTTCATTATCGGATTGGGCGCAGGAAGTTATTTTGACCCTGCTTTCCGAAACTAGCAAAATAGAAGGGCTTGAGTTAAGCGAAGAGCAGAAATTTTGGATGGTGGCACAGCTTTTCTTTTTGGAAAACCCACAATCGAACAGTCAACTTGACAAGCTTTTGGAGGAAACCACCAACCCAGATAGGCGCAGGCGAATAGAGTACCTCATACCGGCATTGTCAAATGATTTGTCGGTTAGGAGGCAGTTTTTCGAGTCGCTTAAGGTGCCCGAAAACCGCAGGCCCGAGCCGTGGGCCCTGGATGGGTTGAGCATAATTCATCATCCGCTTAGGGCTAGAAGTTCATTGGGCCTCTTGCCTCAAACCCTTGATTTAGTTGAAGAAATACAGCGCACCGGCGACATATTCTTCCCCTTTAACTGGCTAAAAACAGCCCTATCGGGCCACAAAAGCCCCGAAGCCCTAAAAATGGTTGAAGTTTTTTTAAACAACCCAAAATTCACAAACAAAAACCTAAAACTAAAAACATTGCAAGCATCGGACTTGCTTTTCAGAGCCAACCCAAATTAACGAAAAATGAAGGGGAAAAATGAAAAATGAGAATTTAAAAATAGTCTTTTTTCTTACCTTTGTGCTCCATTTTTCAAACTTAATTCATTTCAAAAACCTTAAAAGATGAAAAAAAACCTTTTGCTAACTCTAACTCTTATCATTATGCTATCTGCTTGTGGCAAAAAGGAGGCCACAAATCCCTTTTTCGTAGAATGGGATACCCCATTCCAAGTACCACCTTTTGACCAAATAAAGACCGAGCATTTCAAGCCGGCCCTTGAAGAGGGTATGGCTCAACAGCTTGCCGAAATCGACGAAATTGTAAACAGCCCCGAGGCCCCAACTTTCGAAAACACTATTGCTGCCCTTGATTACACCGGGGGGCTCCTAACTAAGGTTGCCGCTGTATTCTACAACTACAATAGCGCTTTAATTTCGCCCGAAATTGAAGCACTTGCCCTGGAAATGAGTCCCAAACTTTCTGCTCACAGCGATAATATCAGTCTTAATGCCGGGCTGTTCGAAAGAATACGTAAGGTTTACGAGCAAAAGGACCAATTAGAGCTCAACGACGAGCAAAATAAACTTCTTGAAAACACCTATAAAGACTTCATAAGGTCGGGTGCTGCCATTGCGCAAGAGAACCAAGAGCGCTTCCGCGAAATAAATCAAAGATTGGCCACTCTTACGGTCCAGTTTAGCCAAAATGTTTTGGCCGATGTCAATACCTTCAGGCTAGTAATAGAAGACGAGGGTGATTTGGCAGGCCTACCCAAAGGTGTGATCGAAGCCGCTGCCGAAACTGCTGCCCAAAACGAATTAACCGGCAAGTGGATGTTTACCTTGCAAAACCCAAGTGTAATGCCATTCTTATCGTATTCCGAAAAGCGCGAGTTGAGAGAAAAAATGCAGCAAGCATTCGTAAACAGGGGGAACAACGGCAACGAATTTGACAACAACGCAATTATAGGAGAGGTGGTTAACCTTAGGCTGGAACGCGCCAACCTGCTCGGTTACGACTCGCACGCTGCTTTCATCCTGGAGGAAAATATGGCCAAGGACACCCCTACAGTTATGAGCTTCCTGAAAAGGATTTGGGACTTTGCACTGCCCATGGCCCACAAGGAAGCCAAGATGATGCAAGAATTGATTGATGCCCGTGGTGGCAATTACAAGCTTGCTGCATGGGATTGGCGCTACTATGCCGAGCAAGTGAGGAAAGAGAAGTATAACCTTGACGAGGAAGAAATTCGCCAATATTTTGAACTAGGCAAAGTTACCAAAGGGATATTTATGGTAATTGAAAAGCTTTGGGGATTGAAATTCGAGGAACGAAAAGATATACCAACCTATCACGAAGAGGCCACCGCTTATGTGGTTTCGGAAGCCGATGGTACTTACGTTGGAATTTTATACATGGATTTTCACCCACGAGCCAGCAAGCGTAGCGGTGCATGGATGAGCAGCTACAGGGGTCAGCATGTTAAGGCCGATGGAACCTTCGTGCATCCCATTATCACAATAGTTTGCAACTTCACCAAGGCCACATCCTCTACACCAGCCCTTCTTACCTTCGATGAAATGAGCACTTACTTCCACGAAATAGGACATGCCTTGCACGGACTCATGTCAAAGGCAACTTACCCTAGCCTGGCCGGAACCAATGTTGCCCGCGATTTTGTTGAATTGCCCGCGCAGGTTATGGAAAACTGGGCCAATGACCCAAAAGTATTGGTGGACTTCGCCTTTCATTACCAAACAGGGGAGCCAATGCCTCAAGCCCTCATGGATAAGATCAAAGCTGCCGGAAATTTCAACCAAGGTTTTGCAACGGTTGAGTTCGTGGCGTCGGCCCTCCTTGATATGGAATACCACACCATTACAACCCAATACCCGGCGGACAAGCTTGCTCAAGTGGCAAGTCTCACCAACAAACTGACCATCGACAAATACAAGATGATGCCCGAAATAAGTTTTAGGCACGGAAGCACTCACTTTCAGCATATCTTTTCGGGTGGGTACTCGGCTGGTTATTACAGCTACTTGTGGTCGGGACTGCTCGATGCCGATGCCTACGAGGCATTCCGCGAAACAGGCGACCTTTTTGACCAAGCTACGGCCCAAAGATTCAGGAAGTACATTTTGGAGGCAGGGGGAACCGCCGACCCAAAGGAACTTTACATTAAGTTTAGAGGTGCCGAGCCAAAAGAAGAGCACCTGCTTAGACAACGTGGATTGATAAAGTAGCCCAAATCAAAAAAAAAGGCCGCCAAGTTTTACTGGCGGCCTTTTTTGTATCTTTTGTTTTGCAAATCTAATAGCACACCTCTGCCAGAAAGCAATCTGGCTGCAAGCCAAATTGCACCCGTGATTGCGAACCTAAAGAAGGTAACCCAACCCCTGAAACCCTGTCATGCCTGAGCGAAATAATACGAAGGATCCTGTCGTGAATGGAATCCATATCGGCTCGATTAAAGAGATAACAATCCATTGCCTCTCGAAATTTTTGGTAGCCAACATTGTGCTTTCTAAAAATTCCGGCAAAATAATAATCTAAAGTGTCGTTTACCTGAAGTTCGTAATTTGCCAAGAAGAACCCTTCCATAAGGTAAATGTCATACAGCACGTCAACCATTTTGTCAATTGGCACCAAATCGCGGCAATTGCGATCCTTATCGCTACCCACGAACCCGCAAGAATCCAAAACTACCACTGAGGCGATCAAGGCAATCACCGACAATTTACCCATTCTTTTTGGCCTGACCCCTGACAATGGCCGGTTTGAAATAGTTTGGTTGGACATAAACCAAGTAACAATGTTTTAATCAACTCCTTTGATTGGCTAAGGTCGGATACTCCACTATGATCTTAGCCTAAACCTTTCATTTTTAAACAACCATCGGTTTGTTTGTCACCAAGTAAACACACCATGTAAAGAAGCAGGTTCTTTCCAATGTTGTTCAACCATAATTATACAAACCATCGTAGTAAGTATAATTGAATGGGCCGCTAGTATCAACCGGGTTCGGTTTTTCCGCCCTCACCCAACAGGATTCCTCGGTAGGATTCACCTTCGTGAACTGCGGGGGTATTTTTCAAAAAATAGTAACGGCTGGACATACCAATGCTGGCAACACTTAATCTACCGTAGGTTTGTAATCATTAAAATAGCTTTGCCAACGCATTTTAACAACACCAAGAAAGGCCTCGCGAATTATTCCCGAAGACATTTTTGACTCTCCCGCGGTGCGGTCGGTAAAAACTATCGAAACCTCCTTTATCTTGAACCCCAGTTTCCAAGCAAGATACTTCATTTCAATTTGAAATGCATATCCCGTAAACCTAACCTTGTCGAGGTCAATGGCCTCCAAAACCTCTCTCTTGAAACACTTGAACCCGGCAGTGGTATCGCGGATTTTCATTCTGGTTACAAGCCTTACATAAGATGAAGCGTAGTATGACATTAGAACCCTGCCCATTGGCCAGTTAACCACGTTAACCCCCGAGATGTACCTTGAGCCTATAGCCAAGTCATAGCCCTCTTCAGCACAAGCCTTGTAAAGCCTGATTATGTCATCCGGGTCGTGCGAGAAATCGGCATCAAGCTCAAAAATGTAACGGTATTCCCTTGCCAAAGCCCATTTGAACCCGTGGATGTAGGCCGTTCCTAAACCCAACTTTCCTGCTCGTGTTTCCAAAAACAACTTACCGCCAAACTCATCAATCAAATTCCTCACAATATCGGCTGTCCCATCAGGAGAGTTGTCATCAACCACGAGCACGTGGTGCTCCTTTTCAAGAGAAAAGATCTTTCGAACAATCCTTTCGATGTTTTCCCTTTCCTTGTAGGTTGGAATTATGACTAAACTATCAGACAAGGTCATTTACATTTTGTTACCGAAATCAAAGTTAATGCAAAAACTTCACACGTTTAGGTTTGGTTGTGCTTTTTTTAGAATCTTTTGCAAACTTAACCTGCTGGCCAAGCGATTCCAAAATCTACAACAGGGCAATCGAACTTTTTTATTAATTTTGCGCTTTTCCCTTATTTAGGGTTGTTTTTTTGATATTGATATAAAATGGCTGCAAGATACAAAGAATATAAAAAGCTAAACCTTTCGGCAGTTGGCAAGGAAGTGAAGTCTTTTTGGGAAGAAAACGAAATTTTTGAAAAGAGCTTGGAATTGAGGCGCCTATCCAAGCCCTGGGTATTTTATGAAGGACCGCCCTCGGCAAACGGACTTCCTGGAATACACCACGTTATGGCGAGGGCCATAAAGGACATCTTTTGCCGCTATCGCACCCAAAAGGGTTTTTTGGTAAATCGCAAAGCAGGGTGGGATACCCATGGCTTGCCAGTTGAAATTGGGGTTGAAAAGCTCTTGGGGATAACAAAGGAAGACATTGGCAAGAGGATTTCGATTGCCGATTACAACGGTGCTTGCCGCACCGACGTGATGAAATACAAAGACACCTGGGACGACCTTACGCTGAAAATGGGGTACTGGGTTGATCTTGCCAATCCGTACATAACTTTCGAGAACAAGTACATCGAGAGCGTGTGGTGGCTGCTGGCACAACTTTTCGAAAAAGGGCTTTTATACAAGGGATACACCATTCAGCCATACTCCCCTGCAGCAGGCACTGGCCTGAGCACCCACGAACTTAATCAACCGGGCTGTTACCGCAATGTTAAGGACAATTCGGTAACTGCTCAATTCAAGGTGGTAAGGAACCAAAAATCAGAATTCCTTTTTTCAGATGGCCACGAGGAGGTTTTCTTCCTTGCCTGGACCACCACCCCTTGGACACTCCCAAGCAATACGGGATTGGCCGTGGGCAAAAAAATTGAATACGTTAAGGTCAAGACCTTTAACCCCTATACATACGCCCCGGTGCAAGTAATACTTGCCAAGGACCTGATGGGTGGGTTTTTTAACGATAAGGCTGCCGGGTTGAAACTCGTTGATTACAACCCTGGCGACAAGCTTATTCCTTTCCAGGTGGTTGGAGAATACAAGGGCAAGGTGTTCGAAAACATCAGGTTCGAACAATTACTACCATACGGCAAGCCCGACGATGGGGATCCATTTAGGGTTGTTTTGGGTGATTTTGTTACAACCCAAGATGGCACGGGTATAGTACACATTGCTCCCAGCTTTGGGGCCGACGACTTCAAGGTGGGCAAGCAGTGCAAACTGGGCTCGCTGACAATGGTTGACAAAACCGGACGATTCGTCGAACAGATGGGCGAGTTTGCCGGCAGGTTTGTAAGGCCAGAATACGAAAACGGGTCAGATGAACAAAGGTCGGTTGACGTTGACATTATCATAAAGCTCAAGACCCATAACAGGGCCTTCAAAGCCGAGAAGTACGAGCACACTTACCCGCACTGTTGGCGCACCGACAAACCCATTTTGTACTATCCACTCGACAGTTGGTTTGTCAAAACCACCGCCCTCAAGGAAAGGATGATAGAACTTAACAACACCATTAATTGGAAGCCGGAAAGTACCGGAACCGGCCGATTTGGCAACTGGCTCGAAAACCTGCAAGACTGGAACCTGAGCCGCTCACGCTTCTGGGGGGTTCCCCTCCCGATTTGGGTCTCGGATGATCAAACCGAAAGAATTTGCATTGGGTCGCTGGATCAACTTAAAATGGAGGTTGAGAAGTCAGTAAAGGCGGGGTTTATGGCAGCAAACCCCCTGGCCAACTTCGAACCTGGAAACATGTCAAAAGAGAACTACGATGTTTTCGATATGCACCGGCCCTTTGTTGATGAGATAATTTTGGTTTCCCCTTCCGGGAAAAGGATGGTACGCGAGAGCGACCTTATAGATGTTTGGTTCGACAGTGGTGCCATGCCTTACGCGCAGCTTCACTACCCGTTTGAAAACAAAGCGGAGTTTGAGGCCAACTTCCCTGCAGATTTCATTGCCGAGGGTGTTGATCAAACGAGGGGATGGTTCTTTACACTGCACGCAATAGCCACGTTAGTGTTTGATTCTGTTTCGTTCAAAACTGTGGTTTCCAATGGGTTGGTGCTCGACAAAAACGGCGCCAAGATGTCAAAAAGGCTGGGAAATGCCGTCGACCCCTTTGGCACCATTGAAAAGTACGGACCCGATGCCACAAGGTGGTACATGATCACCAACTCTCAACCATGGGACAATCTAAAATTCGACCTTGAAGGGATTGCGGAGGTGCAAAGGAAGTTTTTCGGAACTTTGTACAACACCTACGCATTTTTCGCGCTTTATGCCAACATTGACGGTTTCGAGTTCAAGGAAGCCGAGATTCTCGTAAGCCAAAGACCAGAAATTGACCGCTGGATATTGTCAGAACTCAACACCCTCGTAAGGAAGGTTGACGAGTGTTACTTCGACTTTGAGCCCACCCGCGCCGGCAGGTTGATCCAAAGCTTCGTTGACGAACACCTTAGCAACTGGTACGTGAGGCTTTGTCGCCGCAGGTTTTGGAAGGGTGAGTACACCACCGACAAAATTGCTGCATACCAAACCCTTTACACCTGCCTCGAAACCATTTCGATGCTTATGGCTCCAATAGCCCCGTTCTTTGCTGACAGGCTGTTTGGCGATTTGAACACCGTAACAAAGAGGCACGATGCAATGTCGGTGCACCTTAGCGATTTCCCAACCGAGAACTCACAATTGGTTGACTTGGATTTGGAAGAGAGGATGCAACTAGCCCAAAAGGTTTCTTCTATGGTGCTAGGGCTGAGAAAAAAGGTGAACATAAGAGTAAGGCAGCCCCTGCAAAAAATTATGATTCCGGTATTGGATCCTAAAATTCGCAGGCAATTGGAAAACGTGGAACAACTCGTGCTTGCAGAAGTAAACGTCAAGGAACTTGAGTACCTTGAAGAAACCACCGGGATACTTACCAAGAAAATTAAGCCAAACTTCAAGGAACTTGGACCAAGGTACGGCTCGCTTATGAAGAAAATTGCCGCCGAAGTTTCGACTTTTACACAAGACAAAATAAGGCAACTTGAATTTTGCCAGAAGTTGATGTTGCTTGTTGACGGAGGTCAAGTAGAATTACTTATCAGCGATGTTGAAATAACCTCAGAAGACATTCCCGGTTGGTTGGTAGCATCCGAGGGAACCATCACGGTAGCCCTAGATGTAACCATTACTGATGAACTCCGCAGCGAAGGTATTGCTAGGGAACTAATTAACCGCATTCAAAACCTAAGGAAGGAAATAGGGCTGGAGGTTACCGACAAGATTAGCATAAAACTCCAGGACTGTGGAGAAATTTCCGAATCAATTATCAAAAATAGTACCTATATTTGTTCGGAAACTTTGGCTGTTGACCTTTTGGTTGTTAAAACCGTTGACCAAGAGGACAAGGTGGAGGTGGAACTGGCCGAAGGAGTAATAACACAAGTGAGCATTACAAAAACCAAATAGTAAATAAACCTAGTAAAACACTGGTAAAATGGAATCAAAACACGAAAAAACCAGATATTCTGAGGAAGAGCTCCAGGAATTCAAGGAGATAATCATGAAGAAGTTGGAAGATGCTCGCGAGGGGTTCAGACTATTAACCGAAGCCTACACCACGCAAAATGAAAACGACATTAACGACACTTCGCCATCCTTCAAGATTCTAGAGGAAGGCTCGCAGGTGCTGTCAAAAGAAGAGAACAGCCAGTTGGCTTCAAGGCAGCAGAAGTTTATTCGAGACCTTGAAAGTGCCCTTATCCGTATCGAAAACCGAACCTACGGAATTTGCAGGGCCACCGGAAAACTAATCTCTAAAGAGCGCCTTCGTAGCGTGCCCCACGCTACCTTGAGTATCGAGGCAAAACTTGGTGGCAAATACTAGCGATGCAGTTTACCCTTAAAAGAAAGTACATTCCTTGGTTGGTGGTTCTCGGGATTGTTACTCTTGACCAGTTTTCAAAGATTTTGGTCAAAACCACTATGAACCTTGGCCAGAGCATCCACGTTTTGGGTGATTGGTTTATTCTTCATTTCACCGAAAACCCCGGTATGGCATTTGGCCTTGAGTTACCTTTTTCAAACGGAAAGTTGATCCTGACCACAGTGAGGATTATTGCACTAATCTTCATTGGTTGGTACATTGTAAAAGTTTTGAAAAAAGGTGCACCCGTTGGATTGCTGATTTGTCTGGGAATGATTTTTGCCGGTGCCCTGGGCAACATAATTGATAGCGCATTTTACGGGGTTGTTTTCAGCGAAAGCCATTTTTCGCAACCGGCGGTGGCCTTACCCGATGGTGGTGGATATGCCCCGCTTTTCCACGGCAAGGTGGTTGATATGCTTTATTTTCCAATAATACAAGGTACATACCCACAGTGGTTCCCGTTTTGGGGTGGCGAGCCCTTCATTTTCTTCAGCCCCGTTTTCAACCTTGCCGACGCATCAATAACCACTGCCATTTTTGCCATTGTAATTTTTCAGAAAAGGTTTTTTGCCTTCGAGAAAAAGACAGCAACGGAGACAGGGGAGGAGGTAGTTTTTACACACCCAACCACCGAAGAAGCCGCCGAAGGTAAATGATGAACAATTGACCATTAAAATGTACGAATTGCCAACATTTACTTCTAATTTCTATTTCGAAAATATTTTCTAGCCATCGCCAGCACCTATTAGCCAAAAGCCATAACCCAAACTTAACAGCCAACAGCCAAATTTCAATTTCCAATTTTTCAGAAAAGATGTCCGGGTTCCTGTTCACACAGTTTGTATTTGGTCCCATCCTAAGCCGTAGGCTTGGCCGATCGCTAGGGGTAAACCTCTTGCCCGTAAACCAAAAATTGTGCAACTTCAACTGCCTATACTGCGAGTGCGGATGGACCACCCAAACCCAAGGCAAATTGATCCTGCCATCGCGCAAGGAAATATACACCACCCTTGAAGAAAAGCTTGTTCACCTAAGGGATCAAAAACAACCTTTCGATGTAATCACCTTTGCCGGAAATGGTGAACCTACACTTCACCCCCAATTTGCAGAGATTATTGACGACACAGTATTACTACGTGACAAATACTTTCCCGAAGCCAAGATTTCGGTTTTGAGCAATGCAACAACCTGCCACAAACCACACATAGGTGAGGCACTGCGCAAGGTTGACCTCAACATACTGAAACTCGATGCTGGAACTTCCGAAACTTTCCAAATTATTAACTGCCAAGCGGGAAAAATTAAGTTTGACAAGATTCTGCAAAACCTTGACCTTTTCAAGGGCAAAATGATTATACAAACCCTTTTCCTAAAGGGATTAAGAAACAACTTACCCTTTGACAACACCACACCGCAAGAAGTAAACAGCTGGCTGAACCTCCTTGAAAAATTACAACCAACCCTAGTAATGATATACTCGGTGGCACGAGAAACCCCTTTGGAAAAAATAGAGAAAATACCCCAAGGGAAACTCCAGGATATTGCCCGAAAGGTTATGGACCTTGGCCTAAATGCCGAGGTGTTTTGACCCTATGAAGCTATGGCTGGTTGGAGGGGAACCAAGCAATAAGCGAAACATAATTAGCATTGAACCGAAAGGGGCAAGAACCGGAAATTAATCCATTGCCGAAGGATTAGGTTGCGACTTCCAAGGCAGCGAAACTAACTCACTGCTTTACCAATGCCAAACCACGAATAAAACCAATGCACGTTATTTAGATTGGTTATAAATTTCAACTTTTGTGAAAAAAAACTTGGAAAAAC
>CAZUWF010000012.1:0-61862 GCA_964624065.1 uncultured Bacteroidales bacterium | reverse complement strand
ACAAACTAAAGAAAACGACCAAGGCTGTAGTGCTTTTAACGGTGGCGTTTTGTCAACCCTTAAATGCTCAAGCGGCTGAGGAATTGCTTACAACCAGAAGGTCGGATGCAATAAATGTTTTTTTGGATGCCGACGATTTTATCAAGAGGGAAATAACTTTTGTGAACTACGTGAGAGACCAAAGAAATGCCCAACTCGACATTATAACTACCTCTCAGGAAACTGGAGGTATAGGTACCGAATTTACATTTTTTTTGAGGGATAGGAGAGTTCAAGGGAATTAACTACACACTTAAGTTTGCCGCACCCCCATCAGAAACCACTGAGAATAAAAGAAAGGGAATTGTAAAAATAATAATGACAGGCCTGGTCAAGTATATATCCAAAACACCTCTAATAAACCACATTAACATTTCATACACCGAGCCAGAATCACTCATTGAACCAACAGATCATTGGAATAACTGGGTATTTGAGGCCGGAATTCACGGATATCTTTATGGTGAAAAGTCATATTCCGGCTTCTAGTTTAACGGTAGGATTTCCGCAAACAGAACCACCGAGGCAAGAAAAACCGAAAAGGGCTTATATTATAACCGAAAAGGTCAAGGTTTTCTTTAGTTGACACTGACGACTATGTAAATTCATACCAGAGCTTTGGAGGAAATATTGACCACGTAATTAGTCTTGGCGAGCACTTTTCGGCTGGAGGTTTCGGTGGATTTTTGTCTTCTGACTTTCGAAATATCAAAGCCAGGGTTAACCTGATGCCATGTTTGGAGTATAACTTTTTCCCCTACTCCCAATCCACACGCAGGCAACTAAGCCTCCGGATACTTGGTGGGTTATGAATACAACAAATACAACGATACAAAAATTTACGAAAAGCTTAAAGAAGGCCTGTTCTCTCAAAGATTAGCCTTGGCTTTCTCGGTGATTGAGCGTTGGGGGTCGGTTCATTTTAATAGTTCCTACCGAAATTACCTGCACGACTTTTCTTAACAAAACCTATCGGTTAGCGGAAGGCTCATGCTAGGAGTTGTTAAAGGTTCGAGTTTCGCTGTTTTTGGCAGTTTTTCTGTGATTCACGACCAACTTTCACTTAGCAAGGGTAACCTGACTCTTGAAGAAATGCTTTTGCGCCGCACCGGGTTTGCCACCCAATACAGGTTTCAAACAAGCATAGGTATTTCATACACCTTCGGTTCAATATTTAACATCGTTGTGAACCCACGGTTTGAAAGCCCATATTATAACTATTGATTAAAAGGGTTGGCCATTGCTAGTGGGCACAAGATTCAGCTCCGGTAGGAATTTCCAGCGACCACTATGCAAATCTCACCCTTGACCGGCTTAGCTTCGAACCTCAATATAATTTCTGAGAGAGAACCCCTAATTGTTTCTTCGTGGATTTTTGAAATCTCGCGTGAAATACTGGCAGCCCTTTCACTGCCAAAATATTCGGATAGCTCTTGAAGTGTTTTTATAAGCCTGTGGGGCGATTCGAAAAACACCATAGTTCTTGTTTCTGTAGCCAAAACTCTTAGGCGGGTGGTTCGCCCTTTCTTTTGTGGCAGGAATCCCTCGAAACAAAACCTCTCGCAAGGCAACCCAGAATTAACTAGTGCTGGAATGAAAGATGTGGCGCCGGGAAGGCATTCAACATCTATTCCCCCACGCACGCACTCGCGAACCAACAAAAAACCGGGATCGGATATTGCCGGCGTACCGGCATCGCTAACAAGCCCAACCTTTTGCCCGCTTTCAATTTTCGAAATTATTGATTGCAAAGTGCGATGCTCGTTGTGCAGATGGAATGGTTGCATCTTGACCGAAAGGTTGTAACGTTCCAGCAATCTGGCGGTTATGCGAGTGTCTTCCACCAAAAGCAAATCCAACTCGCCCAGGATCCGTAGAGCCCTAAAGGTGATGTCTTCGAGATTGCCAATTGGCGTAGGAATAATGTATAGCTTTGCCATTGGGAAGGCTTGACGAATAATTGGCCCTAACTAGTCAAATAGCGCCGTTGCACCAAACTCACCAAAGTTCTGATGGTGCTCTCCGAGCGTTCGATGTTCCAATCACAGGTACCAGCGAGGGTGTTCAGGTATTCGAATGCACCATTAGCATCGGCAAAACCGTTGAGTTTTTCTAGTGCCGAGTTGTATTGCTGAATGTTGCCAGAGAAAAGCTCGTTGATGAAAAGGAATTTTTCGTTGAGCCCTATTGAATCCTTAATGCTTTTTATGGGTGTGGCCTGCAATCGTGAAGCAATGGACTTGTCTTGGTTTTCCAAAACAAACTTCTTGTACAATGAATTGTCCTCTACCTTCAACTTATCTGCCACAAATTGGATCTCTTTTTCGCCATTGACATCCTTTTCAAAATTGGCCATTAAATCATTCCTTGCAATAAATTCATCAATAGGTTTGGGTGCTTCCAAATCAAGCAGTTTATCAACAACCAAGTTGCCAACCGTAGCGGTGCTAGTATGACTAATTACCTGGGTCTCCTCCTTTGCCTCTATTTCAGGGATCGGTTTTTGTTGAGATTCTTCAAAAGAATCAAAAGCACCAGGTGTCGAGGCCAGCTCTGTTATAACATTTTCTTGAGTAATCGTTTCTTGGGTTACAATTGTATTCAACCGTTTGGTTTCAACCTCCCCCTGTATCCTTTGTGTTGATGATAAGAGCCTCAACAACTCAACTTCACGGTAGGCAACCCTTAAATCCTCCAATATTATGTCAAGGCTAATAACTTCTTTCTCGTTTCCTTGCAAAAGCTCAACCCCAACCTTGATTTCATCCAACAAGAAGATGATTCGTTCTTTCTGTTTCCTGTCCATTGTTCTCCAAGTTTAAAAATAGTTAACGAACCAATGATGTATTTTATTTATTTTTGTCCAAAAGGAATTTTTTATCCTGGCACGAAGGTAGTAAAGAAAACCCAAATTCAGTATGTTTGTTGAAAACGAGATGAAGAGGTTGCCACGCTCTGGCTGGATTGAGGTCATTGCCGGAAGTATGTTTTCGGGAAAAACCGAAGAGCTTATAAGGCGCCTAAAGCGGGCAAAGTTTGCAAAGCAGAAGGTTGAAATTTTCAAGCCATCCATTGACGTGAGGTATGATGAGGAGAAAGTGGTTTCCCACGATTCGCGCGAGATTATGTCAACCCCGGTGCCTGCCTCTTCCAACATTTTGCTTCTCACCAGCGATGTAGATGTGGTGGGAATTGACGAGGCCCAGTTTTTTGATTCCGAACTTCCCCGGGTATGCACCATCCTTGCCAATAGTGGCATAAGGGTAATAGTGGCCGGGCTCGATATGGATTTCAAGGGAGTTCCCTTCGGGCCAATGCCCGATCTGCTTGCAATTGCAGAGTACATAACAAAAGTCCACGCCATTTGCCTTGGTTGCGGCAACCTTGCCCAATATTCGCACCGCACTGTATCGGGCGACAAACAAGTAATGCTTGGCGAAACCGAATCGTACCAACCCCTATGCCGGGCTTGTTACAACAAGGAGAAAGGGATTAAAGCTTAATCATCTTAAAAGGTGTAGGAACCCACAAAAAAGGCCTAAAAACTTTATGACCGATATTGGTCCTTAAGTTTTAGGGTTTCTTTTCTTTAGCCTCTTCCCCGTTTTGTCCGTGAAATTACTCTTGCCATGGAGGAATACCCTAGCCATGTCTGATTCAAAATCAGGTGCGATTGGGTAGATGGAAGGTACAGTCTCAATGCCATGACTGTCGTTTATCCCTATTTGCCGTGCCAACCTTTTTTCTGGCCAATCCACAAGAGAACAATGCCATTTAATCGTACTTTGGCGGTACCGCCTTCACTCCAGGGCTTGTAGCAATTCCAAATGTTTTATCGAACCTTGCTATTGAGAAACCTATATTTATTTTAACAATCCGAGGATATTTTGCAGGATTCATTCCTTGCCATTTCCGCAGCACATAAATGCAACCTTGCCATATACAACCATTTTAGTCAAACTGTCGGAGGATTCTTGTTCAAGTTAGGCATATTTTATTGGGGTTAAAACCATTCATAAACCATCCGGGAGCCAAAATTTTCCGTGGAGTTTCACCAAAAATCAACTTGGGCCTAAACGTTTTTCTAGGATGATAGCAGCCATTTGCCTGCCATTTCGATTGATTTTTCTGGTTTTACAGACAGGACCCTCTTCCCATTGCTTTAAGTTGGTAGCGGATGCTCCCTAAGTGGTTTATCCTTCCATTTTTGCAAATTCACCCTGCCAAATAGCCTGAGCCTTTTTGAGGCCAATAATTTGGACAATTACCAAGGTGGTTTGCGTTGGCATTCAATGCTCATAAGCTGATTATTATTACCAGTGTCGTGCAAATTTGTAGCATTACCGCATTTTACCATGATGGTCGGTTTGTATTTTTACAAGTTTTGAAAATCAAATCTCCGCTAATCAAATATTTGAATGAAATAATTAAGCCAAGCAATAAATCACCTTGGCGTTTCATTAACCACCAAACTTTGGAAAATTTATACCAGTATCAAAATGCTGCCCCCAATAGGCTACTCTACAATTACTTCTTATAATCCCCGAGTGCCTCAACCCAAGTTCTACGGCCAATGGTTACCCGTTAATCAATCGGCTTTTTTTCCTACTTTTGCCTTTCAAAAATAACATTTGATTATGAAAATATCATACTCCTGGCTCAAGAGGTACGCCGACATTACCCAAACTCCCCGAGAACTCTCTGCAATACTTACCGATTGTGGGCTTGAAGTGGAGGGGATAGAAGAGTTTGAGACTGTTAAGGGTGGATTAAAGGGCGTTTTTGTGGGTGAGGTTGTTTCTTGCCACAAACATCCCGAAGCTGATAGGCTAGTAGTAACTCAGGTAGATATAGGAACCGGTGATCTCTTGCCCATAGTATGCGGTGCGCCAAACGTGGCGCAAGGGCAAAAAGTTCTGGTTGCCACGGTTGGAACAAAAGTAAACACGGCATCGGGGCCTGTGGAGCTGAAAAAAGTAAAGATAAGGGGCGAGGCATCCGAAGGTATGATTTGCGCCGAAGATGAACTCGGCCTTGGAACCTCGCACGAAGGTATAATGGTTCTTCCTTACGATGCACCTTTGGGCCAAAAGGCATCAGAATACTTCAATGTTGCCAAGGATTATATTTTCGAAATAGGCCTAACGCCCAACAGGATTGATGCAGCGAGCCACTACGGGGTAGCCAGGGACGTAGTGGCAACAGTGAGTAAAACCAAGGGAATGGGAACCATAAAGCTCAAGCGTCCGTCGGTAGAAGATTTTAAACCAGACAACAATGACCTGCCAATAACGGTAGAGGTTGAAGACAAGACGGCTTGCCCCAGGTATAGCGGCGTAACCATCTCGGGATTGCAGGTAGGCGAATCGCCGCAGTGGCTCAAAACAGCACTGCTTAGTATTGGTCTGAAACCCATCAACAACATTGTTGACATAACCAATTTCGTTCTGCACGAAATAGGCCAGCCCCTGCACGCTTTCGATGCCAAGGAGGTGAAAGGTAGCAAGATAGTAGTGCGAAAACCTAACAAGGGAACGAAATTCGTTACGCTCGATGGCGTTGAGAGAATACTTACCGGAGAAGATTTGATGATTTGCAATGCAGAGAATTCTATGTGTATTGGGGGTATTTTGGGAGGGCTGGATTCAGGTGTTACGGAAAAAACAACTTCAATATTTCTTGAAAGTGCCCATTTCAATCCTGTTTCGATACGTAAATCCTCAAAGCACCACGGCCTGAAAACAGATGCTTCGTTCAGATTCGAGAGGGGTTCCGATCCCGAAGCCACGATTTATGCCCTAAAAAGGGCTGCAATTCTAATTAAAGAAGTTGCCGGAGGTAAGATTTCATCCGAGCTAGTTGACGAATACCCGGCGCCGGTGGAACCTGCCCTCGTGGAGTTCAACATAGACAGGGCTGCGATTTTGATTGGAAAGAAAATTTCGCACGTCGAGGTTTTGGAAATTTTTGAAAACCTTGACATCAAGGTCCTCGAAAAAAGGGGCGATGTCTTGATGCTTTCCATTCCTACCTATCGTTCTGACGTAACAAGGCAGGCCGATGTCATTGAAGAGATCCTGCGAATTTACGGTTTCAATAGCGTTGAGGTACCCGAAAGGTTGTTATCATCCGTTGTTGCTACGCCAAAACCTGATAAGGAGCAAATCCAAAACCTTGTGTCGGATTTGCTTGCTGCCAGGGGTTTTAATGAAATTTTGAACAACTCCTTGACCAAAGGGGCGTATTTCCACAATAATGGGTTTAGCGATGTTGCCTCCATAAAGATTCTTAACCCTCTGAGCCAAGACCTAAATGTGCTGAGGCAATCGTTGCTGTATGGCGGGCTCGAAACCGTGTTGTACAATCAAAACAGGAAAGAACCAAATCTGAGATTGTTTGAATTTGGAAAGATTTATCAAATGGATAGCATTGTGGGTTCGCCAGTTCACCCACTTGACCCTTATAAGGAGGAGATGCAACTGTCAATTATTATCACGGGCAACAAGCAGCCCGAAACCTGGATTGTGAAGGAGACCAAAAGCGGTTTCTTTGACCTTAAGTCGGAGGTACTTGCTGTATTTGCCAAGTTGGGCTTCGGCGAGCAAGGCCTTAAGCTAAAGGATAACGAGGCAGGTTCAATTTTCGAATACGGTGCTACCCTTTTCCAAAAAAATAAAAAGTTTGCCTCTTTGGGTTTGGTGAAGAAATCAATAACCAAGGAAATGGATATAAAGAATCCGGTTTTTCATGCAATTCTCCACTGGGAAACAATACTGGATGCCAAGGAAAACAGGGAGGTTCTATACCAGGAAATTCCGAAATTCCCGGAGGTAAGACGCGATCTTGCGCTATTGATTGACAATGCGGTTAATTTTTCGGAAATTGAAAGGATTGCTTACGAGGTGGGGGGGGCATTGCTCAAGGATGTTGGGCTGTTCGATATTTACCGCGACAAGAGTCTTGGCGAAAACAAGAAATCTTATGCAGTGAGCTTCACCCTTTTGGATACCGAAAAGACCCTTACCGACAAGGTTATTGACAAAACTATGGAAAAGCTGATCGAAAGTTTTAAAAATCGGTTGGGAGCGGAAATACGATAGTTTTGGTGAACAGTGATTTGTGAATGGCGGAAAATCAACCTTGGAAATTATAACCTTAAAACACTTAAACAACTAAAAGCAAGGTTATCGTCAGTCACTGATTACTCGTTGCAAATTTTCATAAACCCAACTGCCAAAAGCTAAAGAATGCCCTGGATAGATACCCACACCCACTTGTTCCTTGAAGAATTTAAAGCCGACCGCACCAAAGTGGTGCAAGGGGCAATAGGTTCTGGGGTTGATTTGATGCTTATGCCTAATGTGGATGCTTCTACAATTGATGCCCTGGTAAATACAGCAGCCTGCTTCCCCAAAAACTGTTTGCCTATGATGGGGTTGCACCCAACATCCGTTAAGGAAGATTACAAAAAGCAACTAGTTAAAATTGAGGAATTGCTTCGTACTAAGAATTTCATTGCCGTTGGCGAAACAGGTATTGATCTCTATTGGGACAAGTCTTTTTATGAACAGCAGGTGGAGTCATTTAAACGGCAAATAGAACTAAGCATTGAACTATCGCTCCCCATCGTTATTCACTCGCGTGAATCGCTCCAAGAAATTTTCGAAGTACTTGAACCTTACCAGGGTGCTGGACTTTTTGGCGTTTTTCACTGCTTCCCGGGCAATATTTCACAAGCCGAAAAAGCAATAGGGATGGGCTTCGTTATTGGTATAGGTGGTGTGGTTACTTTCAAAAATAGCATTATGGCAAGGGTTGTGGAGCATGTTGGCCTTGAGCATTTGGTGCTCGAAACGGACTCGCCATATTTGGCTCCGGTTCCTTACAGGGGAAAACGAAACCAAAGTGCATACATACCATTTGTAGGTAATAAAGTTGCAGAAATTACAAGTCAGCCAATAGCAAAGGTAGCAGAGGTTACAACAAATAATGCGAGGCGGGTTTTTGGCTTGAAGTAGTGATCCGCCCTGGCCATAGTTGTTTTTTGACTTAAAACGAACCTTTGATTTCCCAAATTAACGATTGTGAATGTGATAAAATTATGGTTTTACCTGCCTTAACTAGTAACTGAATTAAATCCAAAAAAACTAAATCCTGATAATACGATAAAAATCAAAACTTTTTAACTCGTAATTTTTCGTATATATGAACCCCACTCCATCAATACTTATCATTTACACAGGCGGCACCATAGGAATGGTAGAAGACGGCGCAACCGGAGTTTTGAGCCCTTTTGATTTCGAGCACATCACCGATGCAATACCTGAGCTAAAGCGTTTCAAGTGCAACCTCCAAAGCATTTCATTCGAGCCGGTGATCGACTCAAGCAACATCACACCCGATATTTGGATTAAGCTTGCTCGAATTATCGAAGAAAACTACGACAGGTTTGATGGCTTCGTGATTTTGCACGGTTCTGACACTATGTCCTATACAGCATCGGCATTGAGCTTTATGCTTGAGAATCTCTCAAAACCGGTAATACTCACTGGTTCGCAATTGCCCATAGGTATGATTCGCACCGATGGCAAGGAAAATTTCATAACTTCCGTTGAAATTGCCGCTGCCCGCATCAATGGAAAACCTATTGTACCGGAGGTTTGTGTATATTTCGAGTACCAGCTGTACCGCGGAAATCGCACCCACAAGTTCAATGCCGAGCACTTCGAGGCCTTCCGATCGGTAAATTACCCTGTGCTTGCCAGGGCAGGCGTAAGCATTAAGTATGATATGGCAGCAATTCATCCAGCCAACGATCAGGAGTTTCGAATATTTACCAACCTCGACACCAACGTGGCGGTTTTGAGGCTATTCCCGGGCATTTCTGAACCTATAGTAAGCGCAATGCTGAATATTGAGGGCCTGAAGGCCCTGGTTCTTGAAACCTACGGTGCAGGCAACGCACCAAACCAACCATGGCTTTTAAACATTTTGAAAGAGGCAATACTCCAAGGTTTGGTGGTTTGCAATGTTACCCAGTGTAGGGGAGGAGCCGTGCAAATGTCCAAGTACGAAACTGGTCGGGCCCTCGAAAAAATTGGAATTATCGGTGGCCGCGACATCACAACCGAGGCCGCAATTACAAAACTAATGTACTTGCTTGGAAACAATTACGCAACAGAAAAGGTGAAGAAATACTTCCAAAAACCCCTGCGCGGGGAGATGTCATTGGTGTGATGATTTTTTGAGGGTATATTTGGCAGAAGGGCACAGTTTGCCATATAAGTACGGTTTTCTGGGCCCTACTCTTCATCAATTATCTCGATTTGATCAATTACGATGTACGACCCAGGAAATTCGTGCGATATTTGGTTCAAAAACCGCTGGGCATCAATGCGGGTACTAAAATTGCCTACCCTAAGCTTGAAGTCAGGGGAATCGTAGGTTACGTAAGACTTGACATTTGGATATTTTGAGTTGAAAACCGATTGCCTTCCAAAAACCCTTTGTCTGGACTGCGCCCCACCATCGGAGGTTATCTGAATCCTGTAGCCCCTTACGCCCTCTTTTCTTTCTACCACCAGGCGGTGTGCGCATAGCAATCGCTCTATGGCCGCATCCTGAAAAACCTTAACGTTTAGCCGTATTTGGTTATTACATGCCGAGAAATGAGGGGCTTGGGTCAAGCCAGCACCTGCCGAAATAATCAAAACCAGGAAGGTATTTACAAAGTGCTTCATCAACCTTGGTTTTCGCAAAAATAAAATAAAATTAAGACTTCGCCAAAAACCTTTCAATTTTCTACAAATAACCCTTAAAGTGCTAAGTCTTGACCGTTTAGTACGCTCTTGCAAACACAACTCTTTCGGAAGATGGCAGGCCTGAAAAAATACAAACGCCTTCTTCCTTACTATTATTTAGTGGTATGCACCGGATGGTTGCCTTGGTTGAATCCTTGATCCTCTGCTCTGTTTCGGCAGTGCCGTCCCAGTGTGCCAAAACAAACCCACCTCGGTCGTCAAGTATTTCGACAAAATCTTCCATAGTGTCTGCTTTCCTGGTATTTTCTTTCCTAAATTTCAACGCCTTTTCAAACAAGTTATTTTGTATCTGACCCAGTAGAGAAGCCACGTTGTCGCCAATGTTATCAATTGGGCAAACTTCTTTTTGCAAGGTGTCTCGTCGTGCTATTTCTAAGGTGTTGTTCTCTACGTCGCGAGGGCCAATGGCAATGCGCACCGGCACACCCTTGAACTCGTACTCGGAGAACTTCCAGCCAGGTTTGTAGGTATCCCTGTCGTCAAACTTTACCGAAATTCCCTTCTCAAAGAGCTTTTCACTTACCTGCCGGCATCTCTCAAAAACCAATTGCTTTTCATCGTCCTTGCGGTAGATTGGCACTATGGCAACTTGAATTGGGGCTAACTTTGGAGGCAAAACCAGGCCATGGTCATCGGAGTGGGCCATTATCAAAGCCCCAACAAGCCTTGTGGACACACCCCATGATGTTGCCCACACATACTCGAGCTTTCCTTCGTTGCTGGCAAACTTCACGTCGAAGGCCTTGGCAAAGTTTTGACCCAAGAAGTGCGAGGTTCCTGCTTGCAAGGCCTTGCCATCTTGCATTAATGCTTCTATGCAATAGGTTTCGACTGCCCCGGCAAATCGCTCATTGGCCGATTTCAACCCCTTCAAAACGGGAATTGCCATAAAGTTTTCGGCAAAATCGGCATAAACATCCAGCATCCTTTCGGTCTCTTCAATTGCTTCTTGCTCCGTGGCGTGAGCAGTATGCCCCTCTTGCCAAAGGAATTCAGCCGTCCGCAAGAACATCCGGGTGCGCATCTCCCACCTCACAACGTTGGCCCATTGGTTTACCAAAATCGGCAAATCACGGTACGACTGGATCCAGTTGCGGTAGGTGTCCCATATAATTGTTTCGGAAGTTGGCCTGATTATCAACTCTTCCTCGAGCTTCGCAGTTTCGTCAACCACAATGCCGTTGCCATTGGGGTCGTTCTTTAGCCTGTAATGGGTAACCACCGCACACTCCTTTGCAAACCCTTCAACGTGATCAGCCTCCTTGCTCAAGAATGATTTGGGTATGAAAAGTGGAAAATACGCATTCGAATGGCCGGTATCCTTAAACATCTTGTCCAGAGCACCTTGCATTTTTTCCCATATGGCATACCCGTAAGGTTTAATAACCATACAACCTCTCACGGCCGAATTTTCAGCCAAACCAGCCTTCTGCACAATGTCATTGTACCACTTGGAATAATTTTCCTCCCGAGTTGAAAAATCTTTTGCCATAATCGTATTTTTGGTATAGTATTTGCTCCTGATATGGTGAAAACAGGCGCAAAATTACTAAAATTATGCCACCTGAAAACTTTTACTAACTTTGTTTGAAAAACGAAACCCAGGGAGGATTTGTTATGAAAACTATTTTTAAACTAACTTTTGTGGTGCTCTTGGCCCTATCTGGATGTACTTCTTCGTATTACTCTACCCGAGTTTACGATGATGTTTACTACTCTCCCAAGCAAACCAGGGCGACCACAATAGTTGCAGAAACCAATACCACCCAGTTGGCAGGAGAGGCACCCCAAGTTGAATATATGGCTAACGAGCAAAATTATATTTACGACGATGAAGACTCGGTGACATACTCCGATGACAGCCAAACCGATTACGTTGACCAATTTGCAACCAATGATTATTACGACTATTCATACTCCGCCCGCATTCGCAGATTTCACCGCCCAGGAAACAATTGGTCTTACTACGATCCGTGGTACACCAATATGTACTGGTATTCGCACAATCCGCACTATTACGGTGTAAGTATTTATATGGGTTACGGCTCATTGGGCTACCACTACCCCGGGTATTCAGTTTTTTACCCTTCTTTTTCTTGGTATAGCTGGCACAGCCCATTTTATTACACTTGGCATCGGCCTTACTTTTCATGGAACAGGTGGAACAGTTGTTTTGGCTGGAACGCCTGGTCCGGAAACTATCACTGGGGTCATTGGAGCCACAGCTACTGGTATGGCTTCAATGTTGGCTACAATTATGGCTATCATGCAGGGATGCATCACGGCTGGTGGAGCCCTTATTCCTACCAATACAACTACAATAGTTTTGATCGCAACAATTACTTCTACGGTCATAGGGAAGCCACCGGCGGTAGAATAAACCTCGGAAGAAGTGATTCTTCAGGCAAGGGCTCGTTTGCCTCTGATTTTGAACGAGCCAGAACCGAAACACCTTCCGCCTTTCGTGATAATAGAGAAAGAAATACAGACCGTGGAGATCGAGAATCAGCTCCGCGCAATGATCGAACAGGCTCGGCAGGCCGAACTGACCGCCCAGAAACCAACCGCGATGACAGGTCGGGCACTTCCGCTCGCCCCGAGCGCCCCGAAACCTCTCGTGAGGAAAGTCCGGCAGCCCGTCCCGTGCGCCAAGAATCAACCCGCGATGACAGGTCGGGCACTTCCGCTCGCCCCGAGCGCCCCGAAACCTCTCGTGAGGAAAGTCCGGCAGCCCGTCCCGTGCGCCAAGAATCAACCCGCGATGACAGGTCGGGCACTTCCGCTCGCCCCGAGCGCCCCGAAGCCTCTCGCGAGACACGTCCGATAACTCGCCCGGAGCGTCCAGAAGCCCCCAGGGCTGAGCGGCCTAATGCTAATAGGGACCAATCAAACCCTAACCAACAAAGGGTCGAAATGCCTTTCAGTACACCCGCGCGAACAGGTGAGCCTGCCCAAAATGAGAGACCAAGAACCTACACGCCACCGCAACAGCAACAGCCTTCAACCAATAGGGAGTACAGCAGGCCGCAAACCGAAAGGCAACCAACGGCAAGCCCTCCTGCTCAATCATCTCCTTCAAGAAGCGAAACAAGGCAAAACGAACCCCCGAGGTCTTCAGCTCCAAGTTATACCCCAAGGAGTAGTCCACAGAGCTCAACACCGAATTACTCACCAAGCAGCAGTTCCCGTGAGTCTTCTTCCAGCTCAAACTCAGGTAGGAGTACTTCAACTTCGAGCGAAAGAGGAAGCAGCGGAAGGAGGGAATAGAGTCCTGTTTTTAGCTTGCCTTACAAAATACCTCCCAGCATAGTTTTTAGGGAGGTTTTTTTAAACCAATACATGTTGAATTTGGGCAAATAAATGCACTTCGTCAAAGTAAAAATAGAGTTAGGGTTGCTGCTAAACAAACTAAAATAGTCGCACAATGAAAAGGAAAATTTTAATACTTGCTGGTTTCTTAATGTTTAATACATTGGGGATGTCTCAAAATGAGGCTGATGCATTGAGGTATTCGTACCTCGTGCATGGAGGAACCGCGCGGTTTGCCAGTATGGGTGGGGCGTTTGGCGCCTTGGGTGGCGATTTTTCTGCCATAACCACAAACCCCGCGGGGCTCGGCGTTTACAGAAGGCAATTGGAGGTTACATTTACCCCCCTTTTTGACCTGCAAGAAGTGGAGGCCAATTTTTATGGCACCACCGTGGACGATTCCAAAAGCAAAATCAGAATTGGAAGTCTGGGGTTGGTGTATACCGTTCCGGTTGACAACAGCGAATGGAGAAATGTTGCGTTTGGCGTGGGAATAAACCAACTGGCCGGTTTTGACAAGCGACAAACAATACAAGGCCTCAATGGTAGAAGCTCGCTCATGACCGACTTCTTGCTAAGAGCCAACCAGCAAGGTAGCATTGCAAACCTCAGCAATTTTAGCACCGGGCTTGCTTGGGATACTTGGCTCCTCGGAAGAGATGGCAACGGCTTTTTCATAGACCTCGACAACAATTTCTTTGCCAACGGGGGGAAGGTCTTTCAGCGAATAAGGATGATAAGTTCTGGATTTCTCAATGAGTTTTCGATGTCCGTGGCAGGAAATTTCAAGGATAGGTTGTTTATTGGCGCCACGGTGGGTATTCCTATAATTAATTTCAGCGAATCTTCAACATTCTTCGAAGAATACAAGGAGGGACCCGACGATATTTTCAACTCTCTAACCTACACCAATACCCTCGACGTTACCGGAACGGGAATAAATTTGAAACTTGGTGCCATCCTCCGGTTGTCCGACATGGTGAGAGTAGGTGCTTCGCTGCATACACCCACGCTTTTTAGCTTGGAAGAAACCTACGATGCAAGTATGACGTCGGATCTTAACATCACGAATCCCAACTATCAGAGATTTGCCCAACCCGAAAAGCCTGGTCTCTTCAATTACGAGCTTACCACGCCCCTTAAGGCCTCGGCTAGCTTGGGGTTGGTGTTTGGGACTTCGGGCTTGGTTAGCTTCGATTACGAGTACGTTAATTTTACCGAAGTTAAGCTTAGGTCCGATGATTACAGCTTTGCAAGCGAAAACAACGTGATAAAGGAAACCTTTGCAACACAACACAACCTCAGGTTAGGTGGAGAAGTAAACCTTTACCCACTTATTTTGCGTGGTGGTGTTGCCGGCTACTCAAGCCCCTTGAACAATGGACAGATTGCCGACCAAATGATTATATCCGGAGGACTAGGTTTCCGATCGGGAAACTACCATATCGATTTCGCTTATACCAGGAGTTTGATGGATGCTGATTATTTCGTTTATGACAGACGTTTTGTTGATGCCGCCAAATTGGGCAATAAGGGTCAGAGAATAGTTTTGACATTGGGCTACAGGTTTTAATGCTTCGGGTTTTGAATTAGGGCAATAGTGTTTTCTCCACCATTAAACTGGCTTAACCGCGCAGCAAGGACTACCCAACCCCAATCTGCAATAATTTAATGAGTAATCCTACAGTTGCAATAGTAATCCTCAACTGGAATGGCAGGTCTTTCTTGCAGAAGTTCTTGCCGTCAGTTTTATTGCACACGCCAGACCAAACCTGCATTGTGGTTGCCGACAATGGGTCATCAGATGATTCGGTGAGGTTTCTCAAAGAACACCACCCACCTGTAAAACTAATCGAGCTAAACAAAAATTATGGTTATTCCGGAGGTTACAATCTTGCCCTGCGGAAAATAGAGGCTGATTATTACGTTTTGCTTAACTCTGATGTAGAGGTCTCACAACTATGGCTCGAACCATTAATTGCATTTCTTGAAAACCACAAGGAGGTTGCTGCGGTACAGCCCAAAATTCTTTCTTATAATCAAAGAGAATTCTTCGAGTATGCTGGGGCTTCTGGTGGATTCGTCGATATTTTTGGATTTCCGTTTTGCAGGGGTAGAATCTTCAATTTCTTAGAAAAAGACCACGGACAATACAACGATACCACCGATATTTTGTGGGCTACAGGTGCTTGTCTGGCTGTTCGCTCCAAGGCATTTTGGCTAGCGGGTGGTTTTGACGAAAGGTTTTTTTCCCACTTCGAGGAAATTGACCTCTGCTGGAGATTGAAAAATATGGGGTGGGGAATTTCGGTGGTTCCGCAATCGGCAGTTTACCACGTTGGAGGAGGAACCCTTCCAAAGAATAATCCCATAAAAACCTTCCTTAATTTCCGAAACAGCCTTTGGTGCCTTGGCAAAAACCTGCCCTCCAGATATTTTTTTCCAATACTTCCCGTAAGGCTTTCATTCGATATTGCCGCTGCATTCGTGTTTCTTCTCAAAGGGCAATTTAACGACTTCAAGGCGGTTTTCAAAGCCCACATGGCTTTCCTTGCCAACTTCCCTGAATTGTGCAAGCAAGGATGCAATAGTCCCAAAAAGCTACCTACAGGGGTGCTGAGAGGCAGCATTGTTTTTTCTAGATTTTTAGGCGGCATCAAGGTTTATTCAAAGCTGAAAATTAAGAGAATGAAGGTTTGAGTCAAGCCTGAAGAAACCATTGAAACTAAACACCTCCCAATTCTTTCCAAACCCAATTTCTGGAATTGATCCGCTTTAATTCCATTTTTTTTATCGGCAAGAGTATTAACATTCTGAAACACAAAATAATAAACTTCAGGAGGGTGCTCTTTTTAAATTATGTTAGTTAGAATGATTTTAAATTAGGTTCAACCGTTTAAAATGGGTTGAAAATAGTTTGTAATATGAAATTATATAAATATTTTTGGGGTTCTAAATGCAAATTATCACGATTAAATAAATCAAAACCAAAAAACTATGGTAGAAACTAAAGCCCTTGTTCGGGAAATTGCTGTCAAGTATGGCAACTCCAAGGAAAGCCTGCTGCCCATCTTGCAGGAAATAGTGACTCGAAATCGTTACATAACCGACAACGACATTGTTGACATTGCCAACGTGCTCGACTTATCTGCCGCCGAGATTTACGGAACCGCCTCTTTTTTCACCTTTTTGGACACCGACAAAAGAGGAAAGTACGTAATAAGGGTTTGCAAGTCAATTATAGCCGTGATGAAAGGCAAGCAAGAAATTGTCAACACAATTTCGGATATGCTGAAAATAAAAGTAGGCGAAACAACCCCCGACGGTTTGTTTACACTGCTCGAGACCAACGACATTGGTTGGAGCGACCAAGAGCCAAGCATGCTGATAAACGATGAAGTGTACACGAGCCTCACCCCCGAGAAGACCATAGAGATAATAAAGTCGTATATGCAAGGGTAGTTTTTAACCAAGTAAAATCTTGAAAACTTTAGACATTATGATTGAGAATAAAAAAATTAAAAAGGTTGATTACATCTTTGCCAAAGACACCCAAAGCAAGAATATCCTGGCGGCGGCATTAAAAATAGACAAGGATCAATTTATCAACGAGTTGATAGACTCGGGCTTGAGGGGCCGTGGAGGAGCGGGATTTCCAACTGGTCTTAAATGGAAGTTTACAAAGGGAATAACCAGCGATGAAAAATATGTTATTTGCAATGCCGACGAAGGCGAGCCTGGCACTTTTAAGGACAGAGTTATTCTGCAAGAAGTTCCTGACAAGGTAATTGCCGGTATGGCGCTGTGCGGTCATATGATTGGTTCCAAGCACGGGTTCATTTACCTTAGGGGGGAATATAACTGGATGAGGGCCAACTTACAGGGAAAAATCGACGAGATGCACGAGGAATTCAAGAAACTGAACCTTGACTTTAACATAGAAATTAGGATGGGTAGCGGAGCTTACGTTTGTGGCGAGGAAACCGCGCTCATAGAATCTATGGAAGGCAAGCGCGGCGAACCTAGAAACAAGCCTCCGTTCCCGGTGGTTTCGGGCTTCAGAAACAAACCAACTGTTGTAAACAACGTCGAAACCCTTGTTTATGCACTTATAATTGCCAACATTGGTTCCAAGAAATTCAAATCATTAGGTACGGCTGATTCAACAGGCTCCAAGCTTCTTTCAGTCTCGGGCGATACCGACAAGCCCGGGGTTTACGAGCTCGAGCTTGGCATGAAGCTTTCGGACTTTGTTGACGAGTTTGGCGATGGCGACACCAAGGCGGTTCAGGTTGGAGGAGCATCGGGTTTTTGCGTTCCCCGCAGGAAGTTCAACGAAACAATCATCGGTTTCGAAGGCATTCCTACTGGAGGTTCAATGATGCTCTTCAACAGCCATAGGTCAATGTACAACGTGCTTCACAACTATCTCGATTTCTTCAACGAGGAAAGCTGCGGGCAATGTACCCCTTGCAGGGTAGGCTGTCAGCAACTTATTCACGGCATTGAGGCCATCAAAAGCAAGTGCAAGCCACCTAGGTATCTAAATGATTTGGTCAGGCTATCCGAAACCATGCGCATTTCGTCTAAGTGCGGGTTGGGGCAATCGGTAGGAAATGCTTTCAAATCAATAGTTGAAGAATTTAAGGAAGAAATCATTTACTAAACAATAAATCAAGTTGATTATGATTAACCTAAAGATAAACAACATTCCTGTATGTGTTGAAGAGGGTACTACCATTCTCGATGCCGCCAAGAAACTAAATTTCAGGATACCCACGCTTTGCCACCATGAAGATTTGTGCGTTGCCGGAAACTGCCGTGTTTGCGTTGTGGAGCTGAAAGGTGTTAGAAACCTTCAGGCCTCTTGTGCTGCATTGGTTTATGACGGGATGGAGGTATTTACCAATAGCGAAAATGTTAGAAGGGTAAGAAAACATATTGTAGAGTTGCTTCTCACCGAACACAACTCTGATTGCACCAAGTGCTACAAAAACGGAAAGTGCGAACTTCAAAGCATGGCATCGGGGTATGCCGTGGGCGACCACCCGTTCATAGACTTGTTGCAGTTTCACGATTACAAGATAGATCTTTCGTCGCCATCAATTGTCAAAGACGACAGCAAGTGTATAAGGTGTCAGCGTTGTGTAAGGGTTTGTGCCGAACTTCAAGAAGTGTCAGCAATTGCTGTGGCCAACAAAGGGTGCGAGCAGAAGATTTCCACCTTTTTTGACAAGCCAATGTCAAACGTGGTTTGCACCAACTGCGGTCAGTGCATTAACCGCTGTCCTACCGGAGCTCTTATTGAAAGAAATTACATCGACGAAGTATTCGATGCCCTTTACGACCCTAACAAGCACGTGGTTGTTCAAACAGCTCCCGCAGTAAGGGTTGCCCTTGGCGAGGATCTAGGTTTTGACGTTGGAACCCGCGTGACGGGCAAGATGGTAACTGCACTCAAGAGGCTTGGATTTGATTCAGTTCTGGATACCGACTTCACCGCCGACCTCACCATTATGGAAGAGGGCTCGGAGCTGCTGGATAGGTTGAAAAGGGCTTTGGTTGATGGACAAACAGACATTGCCCTGCCAATGACAACTTCTTGCTCACCCGGCTGGGTAAAATTCATCGAGCACAAGTTTCCTGAGTTCTTGCCAAATGTTTCCACGTGCAAGTCACCGCAGCAGATGTTTGGTGCGCTGGCAAAAACATACTACGCCAAGAAGAGAAACATTGACCCTTCAAGGATTGTATCGGTTTCAATAATGCCTTGTACCGCCAAGAAATTTGAAGCCAACCGACCCGAAATGCGCGACAGCGGCTACAAGGATGTTGACTACGTAATAACCACTCGCGAATTGGCCCGAATGATTATGCAAGCCGGTCTTGACCTGCAAAGCCTCGAAGACAGCAAGTACGACAGCCTTATGGGTGATTCTACCGGTGCTGCAGTTATTTTTGGCGCCACCGGTGGGGTTATGGAAGCGGCCCTTCGTACTGCCTGGGAAATAATTACCGGACGTGAGGTTCCTTTCCAAAACCTAAACATCGAGCCTGTTAGGGGTATGGAAGGCGTCAGGGCTGCCACCATTAAGATTGAAGGCTGCCTCGATGATTGGAAATTTCTCGAAGGTGTTGAGCTCAAGGTGGCAATTGCCCATGGATTGGTAAATGCCAACGAGCTAATGAAGTCGGTTAAGGAAGGCAAGGAAGAGTTCCATTTCATAGAAGTTATGGCTTGCCCGGGAGGATGTCTGGGTGGCGGTGGACAGCCTTACCCTACAAACGCCGAAATCAGGAAAAAGCGCGCAAGTGCCATATACGAAGAGGATGAAGCGATGGTAATACGGAAATCTCACGAAAACCCCGAAATAATTCAAATTTACGAGGAGTTCCTTGGGAAGCCCCTCGGTCACAAATCGCACGAACTCCTACACACCCACTACGCACCGCGCGAGGGGTACTAGTTTTCTTCACTTCAGGCTTTTATTTTGCGTCCCGCAAGGAGCATAGTGTTCCTTGCGGGACACTTTTTTGTTATTCGATAATAGGTTTTTTTCAACGGAGCCGCCATTAGGCAGGAGAGTTATTACACTTTATAACAATATCTCAAATCAGCCATCATCCAGTCCTCCCTACCTTTCCCGCTCTCGCCATAAATTACTGCTTGCATTGGCCGGTGGGTGGCAACGGCTCCGCGAAGTTCTTTGCCCGGACATTTATGTTCTTGAATCAAGTGACTTGAGGTAAGATGAAAAGCCCAGCCCACGCCCGCGGGGCTCGGAATTTGTTTCAACCTTAGAAGCAATGAATTGTGAATTTACTGCCCCCGCCAATTGCCCTCGCGTTCGGCCTGCAATCCCCAATACAATTGGTAGTTTCAAAAGTGCTACCTTTATATAAATTTTTCAATTTTTTGCCCAAATTAAACCTTGTGGGTCTATGAGAGGTTGGAAAAGCCATTTACTTATAACCATTTTGGGCCATGTGCCCTGCTCCCATGCTTGCCACAGTCATAACTGTATGCCCCTACTTTCAGAACCCCCAACACGAAGCTTAAATACAATAAGCTTTTTAACCAAAAACTCCTCAACCCTTCAGCCCTAAAATTCCAAGGTTGTCAACCCATCAAAATATTTGAGATATATAATACCTAAAAAAATTTGAGTATTTTCGCTAACTTTGAGGGTTGAAAAATACGGTAATTTAAAGACCCTAATTCAGCGTGTATTCAACCTAATGGTCAAATGAAATTCACACCCGAAAAATACGAGATACCCGATGAGCCAATGGTACCGTTCATCCACAATGGCGAAATTGAAGGCATCTTACAAGTATCCAAGCCCGACAAGGCCATGGTGCGCGATGTTATTCAAAAATCGCTGTCGAAGAATCGGTTATCTTTGCCCGAAACTGCCCTATTGCTCAATGCAAGCGACCCCGACCTCATAGATGAAATATACGAAGGTGCCACCACCCTAAAAAACCAAGTTTACGGCAACCGCATTGTGCTGTTTGCTCCCCTGTACATTGGCAACAAGTGTTCCAACAACTGTACTTATTGTGGTTTTAGATCGTCTAATGTGGATGCTGTTAGGAAGACCTTGAACGATGAAGAAATCATTCACGAAATAGAAGCCCTGGAAGACAATGGCCAAAAGCGGTTAATACTTGTTTTTGGGGAGCACGCACAATACCATCCGGAGTTCATTGCACACACCGTTAAGGTTGCCTATGGAGTTAAGAAAGGCAAGGGCGAAATAAGGCGTGTAAACATCAACGCAGCGCCCCTCGACATTGAAGGGTTTAGGGTTGTAAAGGAGGCAGGTATCGGAACATACCAAGTTTTTCAAGAAACCTATCACTCTGAGGCTTACAAAACCTACCACATTAGAGGAAAGAAGGCCGATTTCAATTACAGGCTAACCTCGCTTGACAGGGCGCAGGAAGCTGGCCTTGACGATGTTGGAATTGGAGTTTTGTTCGGATTGTACGATTGGCGTTTCGAAGTTCTAGGATTGGTACGCCACACCAACCATCTCGAGGCGTGTTACAACGTTGGGCCGCATACCATCTCCTTCCCGAGAGTCAAGGATGCGTCCATGCTCTCCGTGGGCAGCCACTTTTTTGTTAATGACGAAGATTTTTCGCGGATTATCGCCATTTTACGCTTAGCTGTTCCTTACACCGGGCTTATCCTCACCGCGCGTGAATCTGAACAGTTACGCAACCAGATTTTGAAATTTGGGGTTTCGCAAATCGATGGAGGTACCAAATTAGAATTGGGGAGCTATTCCAAAGACAAAAGCCTCAACGAAGGACAAAACCTCAACAAGGGACAATTCAGGATAAACGACAACCGCTCTCTAAACGAAATAATCAACGAGTTGCTCGAGCAAAACATGCTACCCTCGTTCTGCACGGCTTGTTACAGAACCGGGAGAACAGGCGAGCACTTCATGGAGTTCTCGGTTCCGGGTTTCATAAAAAGGTTTTGCACACCAAACGCAATACTTACCCTAGCTGAGTATTTGCATGATTACGCCCCGCCGGCTACTCAAGCCACTGGTTGGGAGGTAATTGAAAAAAACATTAAAGATATTGGCAATCCCAAAACCGAAGCTAGGTTGCGCGAAAAACTGGAGCTAATGAAAACAGGTCAAAGGGATTTGTATTTTTAAGGTTTAAAGAAATCGAAGCCTTGAAGATTTAAAGGGCTTGGTTGATGATTAACCTGGTTCTCGCCCCTAGCGGATTGCCATAGGCGAGTAAAGAATCAAAAGTTTAGTTAGTTTGGAAAAGCAATTTGATCAATGAAAGGAAGAGACCTCAAACCCCATATTGGCATATTTGGCCGCCGCAACCACGGGAAGAGTTCGCTAATAAACTACCTTACAGGGCAAATTACCTCCATTGTGGCCGATGAGCCCGGAACCACAACCGACCCGGTAAAAAAATCGGTGGAAATATTTGGCGTTGGGCCGGCAATAGTTGTTGACACCGCAGGAATTGACGACTCAGGAACGGTGGGTGAGATGCGTATTGACAAGGCCTTTAAGATCATTCCGACAATAGATGTGGCAATTTTGGTAATTGCCGAAAATATTTTTGGCCACTTCGAGGAAGAGTTGGTAAAACGCTTTGAGAATTATTCGGTGCCGTTCTTGGTTCTTCACAACAAGGCCGACCTGATGGCGCTAAGCCCAACACTTGCAAGCGAACTTAGGCAAAGGTATGGTGTGGAAGTACTTGACTTTTCAACCACCAACCCCGATTACAAGGAGGCACTAATCGAAATTTTGAAAACCACAATTCCGAAAACTGCCTACGCGGGTGTCTCTTTATTCAAGGGTATTGTCAAACCCAAAGATGTGGTTCTTCTAGTTACTCCTATTGACTCGGAGGCCCCGGTAGGTAGGATGATATTGCCCCAAGTTATGGCCTGGCGAGATATTTTGGACAACGATTGCATTTGCATGTCGGTAAAGGAAAGCGAACTTGAAGATTTTTTCAAGTTGGGAGTAAAGCCAAGCTTGGTTGTTACCGATAGTCAGGCTTTTGAGGTAGTTTCTGGCATCGTTCCGGCCAACGTAAGGTTAACGGGGTTTAGCGTTGTTTTTGCAAGGTTTAGGGGCGATTTTGAAAAATATCTTGAAGGGACCCCGGCAATTGGCACCTTGCAGGATGGAGACAGGGTTCTAATTCTTGAATCTTGCACTCATCAAGTTAGCTGCGATGATATCGGAAGGTTTAAAATACCAAGGTGGCTCATGGAGTTTACCGGAAAAAAACTTCAATTTGAAGTGGTTGCAGGGTTTTCAGAACTTCATTCAGAACTCAACAGATACAAACTTGTGATTCAGTGCGGTGGATGCGTGGTTACAGCCAAGCAGCTTAAAGGCAGGCTCAAGCCTTTTGTTGAGGCCGGCATTCCGGTTACCAATTATGGTCTTGCAATAGCTTATGTCAACGGAATATTTGATAGAGTTACAGAACCATTTGTATGAATTGCGGCGCGTGTAAAAGTGGCACCCCACTTTTTCATCCATTGACCCTTACATTTCAATTTCAAAAACCCTGACCTAAAATGATTGATAGCTTGCTAAAAAAAGAATGCCTCGAAAGGGAGGATATTTGTTACTTGCTTCAAACCAAGGGCGATGAACAAAAGGCTTTGTTCAAGCACTCGGCAGGAGTTAAAAGCGAAACAGTGGGTGACAAGGTTTTCCTCAGGGGTTTGATAGAACTATCTAACGTTTGTGCCAAGAACTGTTATTACTGTGGCATTAGAAAAGACAATATTAAGGTTGACAGGTACAGTTTAACCGACGAAGAGGTTTTGGATGCCGCCCGTTTTGCCTATGAATCGCGATACGGCTCGGTGGTTATGCAATCGGGCGAACTGCAAAGTCAAGGCTTTACCTTGAGGGTTGAAAGGCTTTTGAAGAAAATAAAGGAGATATCCAACAACAACCTGGGCATTACCCTCTCGTGTGGTGAGCAAACCGAGGCTGTTTACAAGCGTTGGTTTGAAGCCGGAGCCCACAGATACCTATTGCGCATCGAAACTTCAAGTCGGGATCTTTATTCTAAACTTCATCCCAACGACTCACTGCACGATTTCGAAAAAAGGCTTGAATGTCTTCACCTACTCCGCAAAACAGGCTACCAGGTTGGAACGGGAGTGATGATAGGGCTTCCGTACCAGACTATTGAGCATCTTGCCGACGACCTATTGTTTATGAAAAGGATGGACATTGATATGTGTGGAATGGGGCCTTATATAGAACACAATGAAACCCCGCTGATAAAACTGGCAGGGAAGCTTTTACCTCTCGAAGAGCGGTTTGTTCTAACGCTTAAGATGATTTCGATTCTTCGAATTATGATGCCGACCATAAATATGGCCTCAACAACAGCCCTTCAGGCCATTGACAAGATTGGTCGTGAAAAGGCAATAAAAGTTGGAGCAAATATTATCATGCCAAACATTACCCCGGGTTTATATCGCGACAGTTACGCCCTTTACGAAAACAAGCCATGCACCGATGAAAGTGCCGAGGATTGCAAGAACTGCATTGACGTAAGAGTTAAGATGGCCGGTTCGGAGGTGGTTTACGGCGAATGGGGCGACTCGCTGCACTTCAAGGAAGCAAAGGATAGGTAGTGGGTCCAGGACTTGCCAATTGCCTTTGGTTTTTATTTAGGGGTGATGGATCGCCCCCGTACAGTTTCCTTGAACCTACTTCTTACTTTCAACCATCCAGACATTTTTCAATGCTACTCATCATCAATTTCGCAGTTTTGTCCCAGGAGAATTTCTGACGGGCCATTCTGGCCTTTTCTACCAGTGATTGCCTCAGGTCGGGGCGGGTGGCCATTTGAGTCAAAGCATGTGCAATGTCACTTACCGAATATGGGTCAACAATCAATCCTGCATTGGCAGCCACCTCTGGCAGGCTTGTTACCTCTGATGTAATTACCGGAACATCGCAATAAAAAGCTTCGATCAAGGGTATTCCAAACCCCTCGAAGAACGAAACCAAAACAAGGGCCTCTGCTGATCCGACCACCCTTGCCATTTCTTGATTGTTGAGCCTGCCCGTAAAAACCACGTCTTGTTTGTACTTCAAGGATTTAACAACATTCTCAATCCTTCCTTTGCCGAAAAGGTAATTACCTACAACAATAAATTTATGATCAGATTTGGTATCAGACTTGAACTTATCGAATGCCAGAAGCATATTTTCGATATTCTTGCGTTTGTGCAACGTGCCCACGTAAACAAAAAACCTTTTTCCGTCAGTGCGCTGCCTCCTGGTTTGGTTGGCAACTTCTTCGGGTAGTGGTTTGAACAGTTCGTTGGCACCGTTATAAACCACATCTATTTTACCTGGTTGCACCATAAAGGTTTTTGCAATGTCGTTTTTGGAGTACTCCGAAACGGTTGCGATCCTGAAGGCAACTTTTGCCCAGCGTGGAAAGAAATACCTGTAATAGGTTCGCACCAAAAAGGGTAAGTCCTTCGGGCGATGCATAAAGTTAAGATCGTGTATTACCGGAAGTTGCCTTCCATGGTATTTTATCGTTAAAAATCCGTCAGCCGAAACGAAAAGGTCTGGTTTAACCTTGGTTAGATACTTGGCAAGAGATTTCTCGAAAAACCAGAGGTACAAAAATGGGTGACGCGCTTGGGGCCATAGCACCACTGCCTTGACGTTTGGTGGAAATTCTAGCTCTGAAGAAGGCTTGCGGTCAAAAACAAAACGGAAATCTACTTCAGGATTGTTTTGGGCAATCCGCCAAAAGGTCTGGTAGGCAAACCAACCGATTCCATCGAGCTTACCCGGAATGACCAACCTAGTGTTTACAACTATGACCATCAAAAACCCCTTTGCATTTATTTATCCCAAAATTAGACAAAAACCTTATTCTCTATTCAACTTTCGTAATTTGGTAAAAAGGTAAGGATAAGCGAGAATATTGAGAGTAAACGGTTATTTGGATTGTGAAACCCCGCCGGCCACCCTAAAACCCCAGCGTTTGATTGACAGGTTGGCGATTAACTTTGATAAACTCTATTGAACCACTCCTACAGCCTAAAACTATCACATCGGCTTCATACCATTCACCAAATTTTCGTAATTTTGACTGTTTTTTTCAAACCAACAAAATTGAAAATAAGATGTCAGCAAAACTATTAAAGCACATTGGGCCTGGTGTAGTTACCGGCAAGGATGTTCAGGAAATCTTCAGGATAGCAAAAGAAAACCATTTTGCACTACCTGCCATCAACGTAATAGGCACCAACTCGATTAACGCCGTTTTGGAGATAGCCCGCGATGTTAATTCGCCCGTAATAATTCAGTTTTCTAATGGTGGTGCCCATTTTTACGCAGGCAAAACATTGTCAAACGAAAACCAACAAGCTGCCATTGCCGGTGCCATTTCTGGCGCCAAGCACGTCGATATAATGGCCAAACTTTACGGTGTTCGGGTTATCTTGCACACTGACCACGCTGCCAAAAAATTGCTCCCTTGGATTGATGGGCTCTTGGATGCCAGCGAAGAAAATTTTGAAAAATACGGCAAACCACTTTTCAGTTCGCACATGCTCGATCTTTCGGAAGAAAGTTTAGATGAGAACATAGAAATTTGCAGGAAATACCTTCATAGGATGAAAAAGACCGGCATAACACTTGAAGTTGAGCTAGGTGTAACCGGCGGCGAGGAAGATGGGGTTGACAATACAGGAATTGAGAGCTCCAAGCTCTACACCCAACCCGAAGAAGTGGGTCAAATGTATCGTGGGTTGATGGAGATTAGCGGCCAGTTTACCATTGCTGCATCCTTTGGCAACGTACACGGGGTTTATAAGCCAGGTAACGTAAAGCTGGAGCCGAAAATCTTGAAAAAATCGCAAGAATACATCCAAGAAAAGTTTAACAAGGATACCAACGAGGTGAGCTTTGTTTTTCATGGCGGCAGCGGGTCAACCCGTGAAGAAATCCGCGAATCAATCGGCTATGGTGTGATAAAAATGAATATCGACACCGATACCCAATGGGCGTTCTGGGATGGTGTCAAAAACTTCTACAAGAAAAACGAAGGCTACCTCCAAGGCCAAATTGGCAATCCTGAGGGTGACGACAAGCCTAACAAAAAATATTACGACCCTCGTGTATGGCTTCGTAAAGGTGAAGAAACAATGCGCGACAGATTAAAAATAGCATACGAAGACCTAAACTCTTTAAATAGAAATTAAGAAGGATTTAAACTTTTCGGAAAAGCCCTTGCAAGCTCAATTGCAGGGGCTTTTTATTATTCGTCAATAAATTTGGGGCTGGGTTTGCTAATTAAGCAACCTCTCGTAAAACCAAAATAATCCTTTGGAGTTCTTGCTTCCCATAATAAGGATTGAGTTTAGTATAATGCTAAAAAACACCGTGGCAAAAGTTATATTTTGAATTAGATCGCCACCCGGGATCCCCATCTGAGCCGGAAGGGAGGCTAGAACTGCTGCCGCAAGTCCCTTGGGAACCATCATTGCCATAATTACCCTGTCATTTATGGGTGCTGTTTTGCTAACCGACACACGAACAATCGATATTCTGACCCCAAAAATCAAAATAGTTAAAACAAGCCCAACAAGCAAGGAGTAAACATCGGTTAGTATTATTTGGATTCCGAGGTAAACAAAGAAAAAGGTTTTAAGCAGGAAAACAATTTCGGCAAAAAAAATTCTCTCGGTATCGTTAATTTTCTGAAGCCTTAGCTTGGCCAAGCGCAATAATGGCCTGTAGGGCACAAGGTCTGTATTGGCCAAGGCAACACCAAACATCAGTGCTGCGATGATTCCGCTAAGTCCAATCAACTCGGCCACACCGTAAACCAAAAAAACGAAGGAAGGGGTTGTAAATATTGAATTTTGCATGTTACGGGCCCAATTTAACAAAGCAGCCCAAGCTAGGCCACCTAAAATCCCAACCAATGATGACACGAAAAAACCAGAAAACATCTGTAGAAAAAGGTTTGTAGCCTTGAATTGACCTAGCCTAACCGCCTCCAGCAAACCTAATGCAACAACCACGCAAAGCACATCGGTAACTGCCGATTCCAAAATCAAAATGGTTTTGGATTTTTGATCCAATGGTAAAACTTTTACCATCGGAATAACAATTGCAGAGGCGGTTCCGCCAATAACTGCACCAAGCATGAAAGACATAAGAGGGTCAAAATTGAAAACTACCAAAGAGCAAAGGCCGCAAATTACTGAGGTTACCACAAACCCCACAAAAGTGAGGGTGAGGGTACCTTTCCATGCCGAGCGCAACAGGTTAAATTTCAAGTATGACCCCCCTTCAAAAAGTATAACAACGAGAGTTATGCTTGCAAAAACACTTCCGAGATCACCAAAAAAACTCTTGTCAACGATGCCAAATATAGGGCCCAAGAAAAGTCCAATAATTATTAACAACAAAACATCGGGAATTAGTTTGGTGCGGAACAGCCCGGCAAACATATGGGCAGCAAATACCAATAAACCAAAAGATATTACAACTAGCACTGTAGTATTCATCGGTTATCTCGTTTGTTGCAAAATTAGTCAATTTTTCTTACCTTTACCTGCCATTTGCCACTCAAAGCACATTGCCGATATACATACCATTTTAATTTAAAATATGAAAAAACTCATTTACATCGCATCGGTTTTGGCAATGATACTGGTTGTTGGAGCCTTTTTTAGATTTTTTCTTTTTTCGGTTACACCCACCAATGCTTCAAAAATGCCTATTGAAAACCATCCAGAGGTACCCGATGTTTCAACCCAAGGTTCCGGGACAATAATCGGTTTGCCCGCACCCAACACCAAAGGGGGAATGCCCCTTGGAAGAGCCCTTAGTTTAAGGCGGTCAGTAAGGAGATACGAAGCCCTGCCCCTAAGCCTTTCCGAACTTTCGCAGTTGCTTTGGTCAGGCCAAGGAGTTACCCATCCAAGTGGATTTCGCACCGCCCCATCTGCCGGGGCTACATTCCCACTCGATCTTTTCGTTGTGGTAAACCAGGTAAGCGGTCTTTCAAAGGGTCTATACCAATACCTGCACCATAGCCATAAATTGTTGTTGGTCAGAAACAAGATAGACATTGGTATGCTTGCAAAGGCTTGCCTTGGGCAAAGGATGGTTAGCGAGGCTGGTGCGGTTATTGTTTTTTCGGCTGTTTTCGAAAGGACCACACGAAGGTACGGTGAAAGAGGCGAGCGCTACGTTCACAACGAGGTGGGACACGCTTCCCAAAACATTCACCTCATGGCTGCGTCGCTCAATTTAGGAACCGTGGTGATTGGCGCTTACCGCGACAACGAAGTGGAGGAACTCCTGGATTTGGGAAAAGGCGTCAGGGTTCTGTATCTAATGCCGGTGGGAAAAATCAAAAGTCAATAGTCACCCCAGTGGTTATCGAGTACTTGAAGGGTGACGCTGGTGCGAAAAGAGGAGACTCTTCAAACATTGCCCTTATGTATCTCCTTATTGACGGCTCGATGGAGAACCGTAAAGCGTTCTTGATCTTGTAATCAATCTTTAGGGAGCCGGAGTAAAAGAAACTAAACTTGCTTAAACCTTGAGTTTCTCCTATTGAAGATGAAAATGCCCCTTTCCCGATAAAGACCTGATTGTGTAACAGATAACCTAATCCACCTCCTCCTTTTAGGCTGATGCCAGAATTTCCAATTTTTAATAGTTTAAGGTCCAACAACACTGGAAAATCAAGAAAGGTTAACTGCTGGGTTAGGCCTAGGTCATCTTTGGCCATACGCTTGAGATTGTTGCTTGAATAAAAATCAAAATTTGATTTTATCCTACTTCCCATTAGGTCAACAAAAACCAAAGATTCTGTGGTAAAAGCTATGTGACCGAACGATGTAAGGAGGGTTTGGGGATGACCTGATTTGGTCATGGGGTTTACGGTGAAGGACGGGAAGTGCGGTTGATGCAAGACCGATGTGATATGGTTTAGAAACTGACCCATTGAACTGTACTCAAAACCTATTTGGACACCCACCCTCTCAACCACCTTGAAGCGTGCGTAAGCTCCAAAGCTGTATGTCAGCAAGGGTTTTTCAAGGCCATTAAATGGGGGAGCTGGGAGGAATGAATTGTCAAGGGACCTAAATGAAAACTGGGGAGAGAAATAAATGCCAGCCGAGAAATCGCCATTGACTTCACTTGTTTTTGGATAATTTGCGGCCAACTCTTCAGCCATTGTTTGGTGGTGAATGGCCTGAACTTGAAACTGGTTATTGTGTCGCAATGGTTTTTGCGAGATTAAAACATTCGACCTCAAGAAATCCAGCGGTTGGAGTGACTTCCTTTCGATAGCTTGGAGACTTTGAGATGTTGGTTCATTCAAAGCCTTTACTGTTAGGATTGGCTTAGAGAACCCAAACAGTTTAATGTTTTTGCCTAAATTTACCGTATCAATCCGAGCAAGAGCTTTCTCTTCATCTACCGATAAGGTATTGTTTTCAAACTCATTCAAACCAACCTTTGGTGTCAAAGTTTCTTCTCTATTGAGGTTTTTGGGATCGAAAACAAGCCAAGCAGTAATTGTGGTACCCAGGATAATGGCAATGCCGGCCGCAACACGAGCCCAAATGGGAATTAACCGCCTGGTCTTATTGTAAGAGGCAAGGTGGGAGGCAATAGAACTCCAAACCCCAGGGCTTGGAGCCACTTCGAAATCAGAAAACGACTTTCTGACTTCATCGTCAAACGGATGATTCTTGACTCCCATCTCTATCCTACATTGCTTTTAATAGAATTTCGGGCTTTTCTTTTAAAAATTTTTGAAGCAAGGACCTTGCCCTGGAAAGGTTCGATCGTGAGGTGGACTCAGTAATCCCGAGCATACTTGCAATTTCCTTATGGTCAAAACCCTCAATGGTAGATAGGTTGAATACCAGCCTGTACCTATCGGGGAGTTGCCGTATAACCCTCAATAACTCATATTTGCCAACATTTGCCGGACCAAGGTTTTCGTAATTGCTGTTCCCATTATCTCCAATTTCATCGATGGGAAAGAAATGGACTCGCTGCCTAATTTTTTCAATGGCTGCGTTTACCATTATTCTTGCCATCCAGCCCTCAAAACTTCCCTGCCATCTAAATGTGTCGAGTTTTTCGAAAACCTTTATGAATCCTTCCTGCAAAAAATCATCGGCTTCATCATCGTTCAATGCGTACCTTAGGCATATCCCGTACATTTTCTTTGAAAAAAGGGAATACAGCCTGTATTGATCAGACCGATTGTTTTTGATGCAACCCTTTATTATTTCCTTTAGTGAGTCCACGAAAAATTTCCGATGAACCACAAAGTTAATAATTTTCAAACAGAAAGTCCAATTGGAACCTGTTTGAATAAATCGGCGAAAAATCAAAGAAAGTGAAGGGAAAAAGAGTTATGGCCGTCTCCCGTAAATAAACAGGAAGAAGGCTGTTGTTTGGTTAGCTGATTGGTTATTTGTTGTTGTTGTTGTTGTTGTTTCGCAAACCTAAAACTGGCAAGCCCGAGCGTTTCGGCCATAACCTAGCCCCTAAACTTTTCGAAACCTAATCAAAATTGGAGAGCAACGGTCCAATAATAGGCTTCGTAATTATTGTCATCAAGCAAAGAACTTTAACTATGCGAGAGATGCTACAACGGTAAGACGGAAAAAGCAACCTAACCGCTGCGTCGGGTTTGTTATTTTGGCTTGGAATAATCTCGGTATTATTAAATGTTTTATTGTTGTTGGTCACAAGTAAGGTTTTGCCCTTAACCTTCCAGACCCTTAACAGCAGCGTATGCCAATAATCCCGAACCGACTTCAAGTGCTTTTTCGTCAATGTCGAAGGTTGGGGTATGAACTCCCGAAGTAATCCCCTTTTGGGCATTTGCAACGCCTAGCCTGTAGAAGCAGGCAGGTATGATGTGTGAATAGAATGCAAAGTCTTCGGCGGTCATTGAAACATCCAGCTCGTGTACGTTTTCCTTGCCGAGGTAATCCTGAGCCCATTGACTGAAATTTGCAGTTAGGGCAGCATCGTTTACCAGAAACGGGAAGCCCCTTTCAATCCTTACTTCGCAGGTGCCGCCCATTTTTTTCGCGGTTTCTTGGGCGAGCCTCTTTATGGTTTCGTGGGCAAGGTTTCGCCACTCTTCGTCAAAAGTTCTGAAGGTGCCATCAATGGTTACCTCTTGGGGGATGACGTTCATACGGCCGTCGCCTATAATGCGCCCAAAGGCCAACACGGTAGGCACATAAGGGCTAGAATTGAGTTTCGGAATTTGCTGCAACGCCACCAAAACGTGCGCGGCAATGGCCACCGGATCAATCACCAGGTGCGGCATAGCTGCGTGACCCCCCTTGCCCTTTACGGTTATGTAAACTTCATCGGTCGATGCCATATAATTTCCGGGTCGCACACCTATTGAACCAACCGGAAGTTGAGGAAAAACATGTTGGCCCAAAATTGCTTTTGGGACTGGATTTTCAAGAACACCCTCTTTTATCATCTCATTCGCTCCGCTGGGGTAGCTTTCTTCCGATGGTTGGAAAATCAGCCTCACGGTTCCATCAAAATTGTTTTTGAGCCTGTTAAGTATTTCGGCAGCGCCAAGCAGACAAGCCATGTGTACATCGTGGCCGCAAGCGTGCATTACACCTTGGTTTAGTGATTTATAATCGGAGGTATTTGCTTCTTCAATCGGCAAAGCGTCCATATCGGCACGAAGCGCGATGGTTTTAGAATCTGGGTTGTTGCCTTCGATGAAAGCGACAATGCCGGTTTTGGCAACACCACGGGTAAACCCTATTCCTTCTTCCTCCAGTTTTGCAGCAATGAAATCAGAAGTGCCAAACTCCTGCCACGAGAGTTCGGGGTGGGAGTGAAGGTAGCGCCTAATATCCCTAATCTCTTTAAATAGCACTTGGGCAAGTTCTTTTATTCGCGACTTTATTTCCATTGAAATAAGTTTGATTGCCAAAGGTAGGATTTTTTGAGCTTATTGTCTGCAAAATTTCAAAGCCATTGGAGCCTTTGTCCTTTTCAGGAGACAGGTAAACATTTTTTTCCAAACCATATTTGGCAAACCGACAATAACAAGAAAAAACAGGGACTGTCTCGAAAGTCAAAAAATTGCCACAAAGACACCAAGACACCAAGGCTCACTAAGGATTATTTTGATGGGATTAACGTTTTTGTGTTTCTTTGAGTCTTAGTGTCTTAGTGGCAAAAAAATCAACTCTTATCAGACAGCCCCTGCTTGATTATTTCACAAGAGAAGTTTAAAGGTTGTACTTGAGCTTAACGCCAAGACTTATGCCACCATCGGCAGGGTAAACTACATCTAACCCAACAGATGGTTCAAAAACCCAACGTTCGTTTATATTTATATCCTTACTTAACCTTGCAATTATTCCAATTCCTGCCCCACCAATTGTAGAGTTTGGTTTTTCAGCAATCACCTTGGTCATAGCATCAACGGAAGTACCAACCGCGAGGTTGACAAAATTGGGTTTTAACTTGAAGACAATAGGTACGGAGGAGTAATGGTAGGTTGATTTTAAATCGTCACCCACCAAGGCTTTCTGAACAAACCCTGTTTCAAGATAAAGGAAGTTAAGTAGTTTAACATCGAGGCTTAAACCCTTCGAACTTATTGCCGAAGCGCCAACACCAAATACATTCCAACCTGCTGAGCCATAAACACCCACGTAAAAACGGCTTTGAGCCGAGGCGGTCGAGTGTAAGAACATTGCCAAGGCAAAAACAAAGATTACAGATTTAATTTTTTTCATAGAAAAATTTTTAATTTGGATTATCAGAAAGCAAAACTTTGAAGCCGTAATTTCGGAAATACAACAAGAACATAAGAGTTGGGGCGTGTTCAAAGACCTCACCCCAACTCTAAGAGAGGCCAATGTAAGCTATCATTACTGCCTTATTTCTCTTACAAAAAGAAGTTACAAAATGTATTTGAGCCTGAAGCCAAGACCTAAGTAATTTCCAACCTGCTCAACCTGGTGATTGAAAGCAATGCTAGGCTCTAAAAAGAACCTTTCGGCCAAAGAAATTGACTTGCTTAACCTTGCGAAAACACCAAAGTCTAATCCTGTGAAGTACTCATTGATCCTTTTGGATGCAAAATCAAATGAACCACCTCCGGTAAGGGTGAAAGAACCCAGATGAAATCTGATTCCTACGGGGATGCTATGATAGGATTTTCCGTTTCGAGGTATCTTCTTGAAGAAATAACCAGACTCCAGGCCAATTCCTTTGGAAATTTTTTTCTCAATGAAAAAACCGTGGAAAAGAAGGCTTTCGTCTATTGACTCAACATCGGCAAATAACTCGGCTGAAACACCTATATACATAGGATAAGAGTTTTGGCTATAAGCCTGCCCGCCATAAATCAAAAGGGCTAAGGTTAGAATTGAAAGAAGTTTTAATTTCATAAGTCTTAATTTTTGTTATTTTAATTTGAGTTGTGCTTTTTGTTACCAATCAACTGTGCTTACAAATATTTTGAACCCGAAATATTGAAAGTTAATCCAAGTACCTGGTTGCGAAGCGGTACCGTGCTTGTTTGTGTTATCATAATAATGCAAATTGCCCGTTCCGCAAATCTCATCCGATGAGTTATATTTTATTTTGGCTGTAACCGCACCATCAACAAGACCGCCTGTGAACGGCACAGCGATTGAGTCAACCGGTTTTGATACTTTACGGTAACGTCAAGGTCTAAATTTGCAGTTCCGTCTTCTTCAAAAGCATGAAATGTTATCATATCGAAGAAATAGCCAGGGTACCACTCCAAGACCATAATGTTGGTTAAGACTTGCGACATTTTTTCCCTTTTTGCGAATTGAATAAACTTGGGTGGGTTCATTAAGGGATGAGGGTTGTGCTCAGGCTTTGAAGCATTGAATGCACTAAGGCGAAATTCTGGTTTCCCTCGAGTCCAGCACTCTATTTCCTGAACTTCAACCGTAAAGGCAAGTCTTTTTATATATACAGGCGAGGGTTGAGCCATATCCCTATATGGAACTTGAACAAAAGCAAATCTAGAATTAGATTCGTTATTAGAAGCTTGTGTGTAATGATTTAGCTTATAAAGATGTTTCATCCCTGGAGTTAAACTATGGTCAAACCAAACACTTTGATTTGGATTGAAAGTGGCAAGTAAATCGTAGGTGGGAAATGGGTTATTCGCAGAAAAAACCGCCCTATATAGTCTAGTTTGGTCAAAAAACTGATTTGAATTTTCCCATTGTAATTCAGTAGTATTAATACCATGGTGGATGGCACTAAATGAACTTGGAGGATTTGGTCTTGGAGGGGCTGTAATGTTTACAATATTTGAAGGATTCGAAACGAAGGTGTGGTTATATGAAATCACGTAATATGAGAAAGATGCCCCGCCAGTTCCTGTATTGTTGTCATTGAAAACCATATTGTCAAACCCCACCGTTTCACCAATTATCATAAAATTCTGATTTGTAGTTCCCTTACGAAGAATCCTATATCCGATTATGGTACTTGGATCGTAGCCTTGAGGCATTTGCCAAACCAATCTTATGCCGCTTTCGGTGGTAAGGGCCGCAAGGTTTATGGGTGCAAGGGGTATATCTTCAAAAGGCTCCAAATCATCAATAATTCGCTCGTTCATACCTATAACAATTACCGGAAATGAAGGGTCTTCCTGTAAGCTTAAATTCAAAATTTCACCATCAGGCGTCCACGTGGTAATGTAAGTGCTTCCTTGGGTTCCTTCTTCTGGAATAAAAGTAATGGGGGGCAAGTAGCTTCCGTCTCAGTCTTCGGCGTGCACAGGTACTGCAATTTGAAGACCTGGATACTCTTCCATTAAATTATCCAAAATTGATGCTCCTGATTTCGTTCTTGTCAAAAGACCCCCGTTTTCAAGATATTTATCAAGAAACACCCTAACTGTAGTAACTTTTTTGCTGCCCTCGGTCATTCCTTTTATAAGTTCCAAGTCAGCAATGTGGGTAAGTAATGTGTTGTAGTCTCCGTCAAACTGAAACATTACGTGCTCTCGGACAAGATCCCTAAACTCTGTGCTTTACTTCAATGCTTGTTGCAAGGATTAAGTAAACTCTTTTAGTTTCAAATTGTATTCTGTTTTCACAAAAAGCTCCCCTTCGGGTGTTGTTAGCTCGTTGTCTTTACTACAACTTGCAATTACAAGTATTGCAAACAATGCAATAAATAATTTGGTTAGTTGATTGAAATATTGTGGTTTCATATTTGTAGTCGTATATTTTTAACAAAACTTTGGCCAATTTCTGACAATTGGCGGATAATTATTGCCTCAACTTCCTGCTGCCAGCCACCCGGGCAGTATGGTTGCCGTGCACTCGCATCTAGTCGCGGTTCTCTGTAAGTTTTGAAAAAATCCTCTTGATTACGCCCCTCGCTAACGAGCGCAGTTGATGGCGAGGGGTTACGTGGCTCAAGTTATTCTTGCATAGCATCCAAATGTCCCAACCCCGTAGTACTATCTCGAGGGCCGGTTTGGTGATAAGGTGAAGGTGGTATGCATTGGCAAGTGTTGCAACTGAAACACTGCGGGGGGGGGTAAAACGCTGGTTTTTAGGATGTTAAAAAGCAAACCGTCAAGCAAAAAGCTCGATGATTTACCTTTTACCCAATATTTGTGCATTTGAGGCATAACCCTTACAAATATAAACGGATACTAATTTTGCGGTAAATGTAAAAGATATTTTTTGGAAAAGAGAAATAGATTTGAAAAAGTTTTGAATTTTGAAATATGGTATTTAATTTGGGGCTGTTAGGTGAAATGAAAAAACGGGCCATAAAGTTTCAACTAGGAAAAAAGTTTCTTAACTTTGCCAAAAGACATATTACTATGAGCACCATTGAATTGAGACACACAATTACCGAATATCTTGACCATATTGATGATGCATCATTTTTGAATGCCGTTAAATCCATTGTTGAAGCCAAGGTTGCCGAGGGAACTTACAAGCTAACAGACTATCAGGTTAAAAGGGTTGAGGAGGCAAGGGCTCAATTTGCGAAAGGAGAAACCATTTCTAATGATCTAATAAGAAAAGAAATTGACCATTGGTTAAGTTCAAAATAAATTGGTCTGTTGAGGCTCGATTGGATTTGATAGATATCTTGGAGTTTTATATCAAGCGAAACAATAATGCAAATTATAGCAAAAAATTAAATTCCGAAATAAACAAAAACTTGAACCTTATAGCAAAGCATCCTTTGATGGGGTTGAAAACAGATGTTGAGTCTGTAAGGGCATTAATTTCTGGTGATTTGCAGATTATTTATGAAATTGTGGAAAAGACAATCCTCGTTGTAATGATTTGGGATTGCAGGCGTGCCCCTGAAAAAAAGATAATTATTCCTAAATACAAAAAATAACACAATGCTAAAAATGGACACCCTAGTATTCAACCCTTTTCAGGTTAACACATACATTATCCACGACCAAACCAAAGAGTGCGTGATAATTGACCCGGCTTGCTATGGCAGGTACGAAGAGCAGCAACTTGCCGATTTCATCAAAAAAAATGAACTGAATCCAGTTGCAGTTTTATATACTCACTGCCACGTTGACCATATCTTGGGCAACAATTTCGTGTGTCGCGAGTATGGATTGAAACCATTAATGCACCCCGACAGCCTACAGTTTTTGAAAGCCAGCGTTATGCAAGGTCAAGTTTACGGATTCGAGGTTGAAGAGCCCATTTTGCCCGAGTCGTTCATTGAAGAGGGTGCGAAATTTTCTTTTGGCAACCAAACCCTCGAGGCAATACTAGTTCCCGGCCACGCAGATGGGAGTTTGTGCTTTTATCATCGCGAGGAAGCCTTCGTTATAGCAGGCGATGTGCTTTTTAACGGGAGCATAGGTCGCACCGACCTTCCATCCGGCGATATGGATCTGCTTTTAAGCGGAATCTCACAAAAGTTATTTAACCTCCCCGACAACGTTACAGTTTATCCCGGACATGGACCCGAAACATCAATAGGATACGAAAGAGAGAACAACCCGTTTTTTTAGGTCTTCGACCATTTTAAAATTCCAACGCAGGATTCTAGATTTTCGCCACGCTTCAACCTCCTTTGGGAGTGGCGAAGCCTTGGTGGCAATTCTTAGCAAAGCCCAAGGGTGCTACAATCAAGGTTCCATTCTGGGTTTTTGGGGTTCTTATCCCATATTTTGTTCGTGCTTTCATAAGGCGAACCCATCGGCTTGCAGGTTTACCGTAACAAAACGCGCCCAAAATAGTAAAAAGCATTATCCATCAATAAAATAACCAAGATGAAAATAGTTTTAAGTTGGTTTATCCAATTTGCCCTGGTTGCCTTTTGGGCAACTAGCCTGATGGCACGAAGAAAAGCCAAAACGGAGGTTCTCTACTTCAAGGATTAGCTTGGTTGCTGCCAGGCTCGTGCTAGCGATGCCCTTGAAAAAAGCGTGAAGGAAATTATTGAAAAGAATTTTTCATCGGGTCAGGTTGCCTACAGACGAGGGATCTAAAAGACAAAGCGAACTTTGAATTGATTAAGCAAAATAATTCCAAAAGCCAAACAATTGTTGTTGTGACCCAAAACAAAAAAGGGGCGGAAAAGGCGGTTGATATTTCAGAGGTTATTGCCAACTACAATCGTAGCCGTAATATTGCCAATCTTGAAAAGGAATTAGTAGAAAAAATAAAAGGGCAATGAATTAATCTATTGCCCTTTTTATCTTTGTTAAAAAGCACTATTCAAAATTCATTTCATCACTGTTGGCTTGTCTATCACGGCGAGCCTTGAACTCGTTTATGCGATAAGAAAACCCAACCCAGAGTACCCGGCTTTGGTTATTTCTGCTTATGGTGCTGGAGAAATTTTGCCCCCAGGTTTCAGCCTTGTAGTTCATTGAGTTAAGCATATCGCTCAATCTAAGCGTAACCGTTGCCTTGCGGTCAAGCACATTAAGCCTTGCGCCAATGTCAAACCAATACATTTCTTGGGTTCTCCCTTGCCCGCCTCCGGTTTGCCAGAAACGCATACCGCCACCCACCGAAACCGATGGCGAACGATAATTGCCAGTAAGTTGCAGTTCAACACTCTTGCCAAGGTTAAAGGTTGATGTAAACCTAGAGGACCAACTTGTTCCCTGGCTCGAGTCTTTATCTAGATAGTCGGCGTAGAGCTTTACGAAGTTGAGGTTTCCGCTAGCATTTAGCCTCCACCAAGGTGCAATAACCTGCGAAATCACTGCCTCAAGACCAACAGTGTTGCTACGATCAATGTTAATGAAGGTTGACATTGCGTACTGATAACCCTCGATGGGGTCTGTTTCTATTTGCACGAACCTTGAGATAATGTCATAAGTTTGGCGAAAGTATGTCGTGCCACTCAAACGGGTTTTTCCGAAGGTATTGTTGTAACTCAATTCGTAGCTATTTGTAATCTCTGGGTTCAGCATTGGGTTGCCGGCGCTCCTGTTCAGGGGGTCTGAATAGTTTACAAATGGGTTGAGGAGTTGAATTTGAGGCCTGCTCAAGCGGCGGCTGTATGCAATCTGTGCCGAACTGTTACTGTTAATGTTCCACCTTAGGTGAGCGCTGGGGAAAAAACTCAAGAAACTTCTTTCAACAGGACTTTGCCCTGTAGACCTTTGATCTGCCACCGTACTTGAGTTTTCAACACGCAAGCCGCCTTGATAATTTAGTTTACCTCCAGCAAAGGAGTTGGAATATATCGCATAGGCTGAGTATTGCTGCTCGTCAAATGCAAATTGGTTGCTTCGGTTTAGGTCCTCCACAAATTGGTTGCCAACTAGGTTGAAGAAGGCGAGGTTGCTATCTTGGTTCCTGAGCATTGCCATTGCCCCTGCTTCCAACCTTCCTCCCTTACCCAATGGTTGAACCAAGTCTGTCTGAAAAGTAAAGGTGTTTACCTTGAAACTATTTGAGCTTTGCTCTTCTAGGAGTCTCTTACTATTATCGGGCCACCATTGCAACGAGTTATTAGCAAAGCTGCCGTTCCAAATATTATAAAAAACGTCTGCGTTGAATTCTCTCCCGTTAGGGCTTCCGTTTAGTTTGTAGTTTAAGGCAAAGTTTGCCGAAGAAAAACTGTTTTCGCCATTGTTTTCGCGAAGAAACGCTTCGGATGAATTGGTGGGGAAAAAAGTTTTTAGCTTGGTTCTGGATTGCTCCCACGCAGCAAAGTCATTTGCGTTGTACCCTCCGCTAAAAGTCAAGGTGCTCGCCCTGCTTATAAAGTAGTCCATTCCGGCATTTATACCTCCAAAATCCCCACCACGTCTAAAATCCTGATTTTGAAGCAGCGAGCCAACTATTTCTTGGTTACCATTTCGTGTAGTTCTGTCAAGGTCAGTAAAACCAGTCATCCTGAAGCTGCGATAACTTAGGTTGGTAAAAAGGTTTAATTTGTTCTGCCTGTAGTTGAAGTTGATCGAGCCGTTATACTTGTCGCCCGTTCCAGCGTTAAGAGAAAGCATACCGTGGTAACCAGGTTCACGCCGTTTTTTCAGGACAATGTTTATTATTCCCGAGAGTCCATCGGGGCTGAACCTAGCCGAGGGGTTGGTAATCACCTCAACACTTTCGATAATATTGGCAGGGATTTGATCAACGCTCGAGTAGGTTGAAGGGCGCCCGTCAACCAAAATCGTTACGTTGGAGCTACCCCGCAAGCTTACGTTTCCTTCCATATCTACCTCAACGGATGGAATTCTCTCCATAATTTCAAGGGCGGTGCCTCCAGCCGCATTGATGTCGCTGCCAACATTGTATACCCTTCGGTCCAGGTTGTGAGTAAGCATGGCTTTTTCGCCTGTAATTACAACAGCTTCAAGGTTCTCAATAGTAGGCTTTAGCTCGATTGTACCTAAATTAACTTGTAGTTGTTGGGGGTGTATGGCAAAATTTCCAGCAGTTGAAGTATCGAAACCGATAAATTTGACTTGAACATAGTACCTTCCAAAAGGTACCTGCTCTACTGCAAAAATTCCGTTCTGGCCCGACATTCCGCCCGTTACCATCGTCGAGTCGGATTGATTGAAAAATAGAATGTTTGCAAACTCAACCGGTTCGCTGGTCGTGCTGTCAATAACTTTTCCCATTACTATTCCATTAGCCGTGCTCCGTGGCCTTTGCGCAGCTTCTGGCGTGGAGGCAATAACGGAAATTGATCCTCCTAAAAAAATGAGTAATAGTGAAGTAAGAGTTGTGAAATAAGTTTTCATTTCAAAAGTGTTTAATTAAAAATAGCGAACGTTAAACATTAAGTTGTGGGTTTTGTTCATCCGACCCGGCTATGACTTGAAAAAAATTGCTGGTTTTAATTGGATCAAAACGGGTTTTCTTTGTCTTACCCAATTCTTTTTGCTTTTATTGATTGAAAAGCCCAAAAAAAAACTACCATAAGCAATTGCCATGGTAGCTTAAAACCCTTAATGGGAAGTCTGCTAATTTTTTTTGCAGCAACTTTTTGAGGTTTGGCCCTCGGCTTTTGTTTTTGAATCTTTGCAAGAACTTGAACATTTAGTATGATCACATTTTGCGGAACCGGTGCTTTTGCTGCAGCTTTTGCTGCAAGATTCTTTGCCTTCGGACTTTGCATTGGCGCCAGTGGCTGCGGCGCTGCTGCAACATTTACTTTCCTTTACAACTTCTACCTCTACTTTCTTTACCTCTTTGCTGGTAGTTGTGGGGTTTGTGCCCATAACCGTTGTAAGTGCCAAAAACGAAAAGGCAACTGCTCCAATTAGAATTTTTTTCATTTTTCTTAGAATTTTGGGTTAATGTGGATGAAACAATAATCGAATAAAATTATTTATGGTGCAAAATTAGGTTCTTATGATTTAGGCCTTGTTATCTACCGGTTAAATGATGTTATGCCGATGTTAAAATGGCCAAGTTCGGAAAAATCATTGTAATTTTATCATCATGAAAACCGAAAAAAAGCATCTGATACTATTCGGCGTTACCCTTACCAGCTTGGTTCTGCTGGTGCTTATTCAGGTAAGTTGGATTAGCCGCAGCGCCAATTTACAGGAGAAGCAATTCAACAACGTTATGGCCATGGCCATGGATCGGATTGCCCAAAAGCTATCCTTTGATCAAAATATTGGTGAAGAATTTCATACCTGCCTGCACAAAACGGGATCGTGTGCTCGATTGAGGCAAAACCAAAAACTTTGGAATGAAATTAATGCGCTAGTTCGCAACGAACTAGATATTTACGACATTAACATGGCCTTCGAGTTTGATATAGTACCCTCCGGCGACACACAAACCTGCCCCTTCAGCAAGCAAATTCACGTTCGCGATGACCTCGAAAAGGTTTTGGAAGAGTCTGGCTACGAGCTGCTAATAAGGTTTCCTGAAAAGGGGGAGTTTTTAAGGGCTCAGATGGGCTACGTTTTCATTAGTTCAATTGTTTTGATCCTGTTGGTTACATTTTCGTTTGTAATGATTTTCAACATCTATAAAAGACAGCGGAGATTCTCGACCAATGTAATTGATTTTGTAAACAACATTACGCACGAGCTTAAAACCCCTCTCACAAACATTGCACTAGCCAACAGTATGATTGGTAAAAACCAGGCGGTAATTTCCGACAGCAAGTTGCTATCTTATTCGGGGGTAATTAAAAACCAGCAACAGTACCTCAAGGATAAGGTTGAATTATTATTGAAAACCTCACTTTTCGAAAACGGCATTCAATTAGACAACCAGTATTTTGAAGCCCTCCCTGAAGCCAATGGAGTTGCTAAATCGTTTTCGATACAGTTGTCAGAAAAAGGCGGAAAAATTGAAGTTTGGAGCAAAGAAAGTTCCGTAATGATTTTTGGAAATGTCGAACTTTTCAACATGGTGTTGGGCAATTTAATCGACAACGCCATCAAGTACAATGAAACTACTCCTGCCATTGAAATAGCTTTTCAATGCTTAAAGGATGATGTCCTTATAAAGGTAACCGACAATGGAATTGGAATACCTCCTAAATATTTTGACAGCATTTTTGACAAGTATTTTAGGGTTCCCACGGGCGATGTCCATAACAACAAGGGGTTTGGCTTGGGGTTGTTTATGGTAAGGCAGGCCGTAAAGGCCATGAATGGGAGTATCTCTGTTGAAAGCAAATTGGGTCAGGGCACAACTTTCACAATTAAACTCAAGGGAAAATGCAAGTAGGTTCAGGAAAAGAAAAAAAGCGGATTTTACTTGTTGAAGACGACCTCAATCTCGGATTTTTGCTAGTTGAATTTTTGGAGTCGCAAGGCTTTGACGTTAAACTTTATCGCGATGGAGAATCCGGGTTGCGTGGATTTCAAACCGGTAGCTACGATATTTGCATCATCGATGTAATGCTTCCCAAAATTGACGGATTTTCCCTTCTCGAAAAAATAAAATCTGTAAACAAGGAGGTGCCGGCAATGATTTTGTCGTCAAGGTCGATGAAGGATGATAAAATCAAAGGCTTTAGGTTGGGCGTTGATGATTACGTTACCAAGCCTTTTGACGAGGACGAATTGCTTTACAGGATTAAAGCAATATTGAACCGCTCTCGGCTAGGCAGTTCATCACCGGCGGCAAACATTGGCCCGCATAAAATTGGTTTTTTTGAATTTGATTGCGCCAACCAACTTTTAAAGGGCAAGGGCAAGCCACAAAGGCTCACTCACAAGGAGACGCTGATACTAAATCTACTGGCCTGCAACCTTAACAACTTGGTAAAGCGCGAAGAAATTATGATTTCGGTGTGGGGCGATGCCGATTACTTTACAGGCAGGAGCCTCGACGTTTTCATTTCCAAAATTAGAAACTACCTTAAAGACGACCCATCAATCAAGCTGGTAACGATTCCCACAAGTGGTTACGTTCTAGAGGTTGAATAAAACTCTGGTGTGCTTACTTTTCTCTAACTTTGTGGAAATCAAAAAGCCCTATGGATTTCTTGAAACTCGTTAACGAGCGCAGCAGCACCCGAGTTTATTCTTCGCAGCCGGTTGAAGGTTGGAAACTTGACAGAATTTTGGAGTGCTGTCGTTTGGCCCCTTCGGCTTGCAATAGCCAGCCTTGGTCATTTGTGGTGGTAGATGAAGAGGGCTTGAAAAACCAAATTGCTGCTGCCACAAGTGGGCCGCTGCTCACATTCAATAGGTTTGCCTCCGGGGCGCCGGTTATAGCGGCAATTGTAATGGAGCCGGCCAAATTAATTGCCAAGGTTGGTGGTATGGCCAAAAACAAGGACTACTCGCTGATTGATATAGGGATAGTGGCAGAACATTTCTGCCTTGCTGCCACCGAGCTTGGGTTGGGTACTTGTATGATTGGTTGGTTCGACGAAAAAAAGGTGGGGCAACTGCTGCACATTCCAAAAACCAAACGGATACCATTGCTCATAACACTTGGATACCCTGATAATCCAAAACCCCGAACCAAGGTCAGGAAAACACTCAAGGAAGTAATAAGCATTAATAAGTATGGAAATCCATAAAGCCACTCATTGTATCTTTTCGATAGGCAACGAGCAGGAGTTTGCCAAAGCCGCAATGTCGGTTTTTGATTTCCAGTATAGGAACAATGCTCTTTACAAGGCCTTCTGCGATAATTTGGGTCGAGACCCCAGCAGTGTTGATAGCATTGAACGGATTCCATACTTGCCCATTTCGTTTTTCAAAAGCCACAGGGTGGTTGCATTTCAAGGAGCCGAAGAAATTGTTTTTTCTAGTTCTTCTACCACCGGAAGCGTTCCCTCAAAACATCACGTAAAACACCTCTCTGTTTATCGCCAAAGCTTCGAAGAGGGCTTCAGTCATTTTTACGGACCACCCTCGGATTACTGCATCCTGGCACTTCTTCCATCGTATCTGGAAAGGACGGGCTCGTCGTTGGTATTTATGGCCGAGGAGTTAATAAAAATGTCGGGGCACAGACTTAATGGGTTCTTTCTTAACGACCACGCCGAACTTGTTGAGCGCTTGAAATGGCTTAACGCTCAAAACCAAAAAACCATATTGCTGGGGGTAAGCTTTGCCCTATTGGATTTGGCCCAAAAGTACAAAAATAACCTGCCCGACCTCATTGTTATGGAAACCGGGGGTATGAAAGGTCGGCGAAGGGAAATTGTCAGGGATGGACTTCATAAAATTATTAGAGAATCCCTAGGATTAGAGTTGGTTCATTCGGAGTACGGTATGACCGAACTTTTGTCGCAAGCCTATTCCAAAGGGAATGGAATTTTTAAATGCCCCCCGTGGATGAAAGTAATGGTAAGGGAGGCAAACGATCCCCTCTTAATGGCACCGGTGGGCTCCTCGGGCGGAATTAACGTAATTGACCTTGCCAACATTTTTTCTTGTAGTTTCATAGCAACCCATGACTTAGGTAAATCATACCCCGACGGTACCTTTGAGGTGCTTGGCCGATTTGACAATAGTGACGTTAGGGGATGCAACTTGATGCTTTGACAGGCTTAGGGTTGGGGGAGTTTATGGGCTTGTAAGTTTATAAGTTCAGGGCTTGGGTGTGGGTGATTGGGAGGCTGAAAACCTTAAACAGTAATCGGAAGGCATGAATATATCTTAAATAGTAATTTTCCAAGCCTTGAAAGGCCATTGCCACTGGCTGGCAGGTTTTAATCAACATTAATAACTCTTAGCTATGCACTCTTGATTACGAAGTGCTTTCTCCCCACAGTTTTTTAATTGCAAGTCTTAGTGTTACTCTGGTCTTCGGGAAAAAAGAGGAATTTTGATTTTCCCCGAGGCAATTTATAATAAAAAGCAATATGGAATATCCATCATAAGCAATTGGCAAATGGTTTTACCAAACAGCAAAAAATTTCATCAAGAAAAAAAATGCTACCAGCAATAGGAGAACTCCGCCAAATGAACTTGCTCTATGGGCAAACTGTAGTCCTAGGTTCTGGCCGCTGGCCAACCCAAAATATGTAAGTGCAAAAACAGGTATTGCCACAATCAAAGCAAGAGAGTAAAAAGGGAAGGCCAAAATTGCTGCCACTACTCCCATAGATAAGGCATTGAGCCCCGTTGCAACCGATAGGGCTGCTATAACCTTTTTGTCGTTTATGTCAAAAACGTGGGCTTGGTGGGTTTTCTTGGTCGATTCCCAAATCATTTTTACACCCACAACAGCTACAATGAAGAAGGCGGCCAAGAGTTCAAAATATTGGATCTTTGAGAGCATTAGGCTCCCTACGATAAGACCCACAAGGCTGTAAACCAGGTGTGACATAGAAAAGGTAATGGCGGTAAATAGCGGAATCCGAGGCAAAACCTTACCTGAGAGGGAGCTGTTAACAATGGCAAGTCCAAAGCAGTTTAAGGCCACCCCAAGGGCAATTAAAAAAAATGCTACAACGTTCATCTTGTGGTATGATTAAATGAGTGCAACAATTTTTTCGAGCCAAACCTTGTCGGTTTCGTCAAATGAGCAAAAGTCCTTGCTGTCAACATCTATGACACCGATTACCTCTCCAGCCTTGTTTCTTAGCGGAACCGCGATTTCGCTGTTTGACCTGGTGTCGCAGGCAATGTGACCCGGAAACTCGTGAACGTTTGGCACCACGATGGTTTTTTGCTGGTTAATTCCGGCCCAGCAGACTCCAATGTTTTTTGCCAAAAGCTGACAGGCCACTGGCCCTTGGTAGGGGCCTACGATCAAATCTCCATTTTGGTCGAGAAGGTAAAACCCCGCCCAGAAAAAGTAGTCGATCTTGTGGCTCAAAACCGCCACCACCGTGGCCATTCGCGAAACATCATTGCCAGGCTTTGCAAGCAACCCCTGCAGCTGTTCGTAAATTCGAGCGTAACGTCCTTCTTTTTTATTTTCTTTCATATCACTTAAACAATCTATTGCACATTATGGTTCAAGCAGGGCTTACCTAGCTTTTTCCAAAACCACCGTGAAGTGCCTCATAATGGGGGCCTCGGTTACAATGTGGAAGCCTCGTGTTATGGTGTTTCGACGCTCGTAAATGTTTATGAGGCAGGCCGCAACGTAATCCATATGGTTGTAGGTGTATGTCCTGCGTGGTATTGCAAGCCTTAGTAGTTCGAGTTCTGGATACCTGTTTTTACGTGTCAGCGGGTCGCGGTCGGCCAGCAGGGTTCCAACCTCCACCCCTCGCACACCCCCTTCGAGGTATAGCTCCACGCCAAGTGTTTGAGCCTGAAACTCTTCTTTGGGCACGTTTGCAAGAAATTTCCTTGCATCAACAAACACTGCGTGGCCCCCTATTGGCTGTTGGACCGGGATGCCGTGGGCTTTCAACTTATTACCAAGGTATTCAACCTGCCTAATTCTTGATTCAAGGTAATCGAATTCGGTGCCTTCAACCAATCCTTGAGCCAGTGCCCCCAAATCGCGGCCGGCAAGGCCACCGTAAGTAACGTAACCCTCGTACATAATGTTGAACATCGAAGCCTTGTCGAACAATTCCTTACTGCGCATTGCTATGAACCCACCAATGTTTACTATTGCGTCTTTCTTGCTGCTCATGGTAGCCCCATCAACGTACGAAAACATTTCGTGGACTATCTGTGCTATGGAGTGGTTTTCGAACCCCTTTTCTCTGGTTTTGATGAAATAGGCGTTCTCGGCAAAACGGGCAGCATCGAAGAACACCGGCACGCCGTACTTTCGGCACATTTCGGTTACTTCCCTGATGTTCTGCATGCTCACGGGCTGGCCACCACTGGTGTTGCATGTTACTGTAATAATGCACAACGGAATTTGATCGGCCGGATATTTCTTGAATACCTTTTCCAGTTTATCTGTATCAATGTTTCCCTTGAAGGGATGTATCAAGGTAGTGTCAGATGCTTGGTCAATTGTGCAATCTATGGCACTGGCCCTTCTGAACTCGATGTGTCCCTTGGTTGTGTCGAAATGTGAGTTTCCGGGCACCACATCGCCCTGCTTTACCATTGCAGAAAAAAGGACATTTTCGGCAGCCCTGCCTTGGTGTGTGGGCAAGAAATACGGCATTCCCAACAAGGTGTTTATAACTTCTTTAAGCTTGTAAAACGACAATGACCCGGCGTAGCTCTCGTCGCCAAGCATTATTTCTGACCACTGGTGGTGGCTCATGGCACCTGTGCCCGAATCGGTGAGTAGATCAACAAATACCTGATCGCTGCGGAGGTTGAAAAGATTATATCCAGCAGCGGATATCCACTCCTCTCGTTCACGGCGAGAACTCTTTTTCAGGGGCTCAACAACCTTTATTTTGTAAGGTTCGGCAAATGGCAATTCCATCATGAAATTATTTTTATTGTTAAACTAAGGTCAAGTTGGTTTGGATAAGAAGAAGGCGATGCTAAGCATACCTTAAAAGGTCATCGCGCCGCTTGATGTTGCGGAAAACTTGATCTTTTTGGCCTAAACTATACATTTTGAAAGGATTTACCTGACGCAAATTTATAAAGATTTATCGAAGAACGAATATATTGCGTTTTTTTGCCAATGCCCCGTTTGTTTAGAACCATTAAAAATTGCACTGCGCTTCCAATTTAAAAACCAAAAAAATTACCTTTGCGGGTGCCTGTAAGCACCCTGAGTCTTGAAGTGTAAAGGTTTGCAATACAGGCAATTGTCAACATATTGACGTAGTAATAGAATAAAAGATCTTTCAATGTTCCAAATCACCAAGCATCCGATTTTAGAAATCAATGACACTGGCAGTGTTTTATTTCTATACAATGGAAAGCAGATTATAGGCCAAAGGGGTTACTCCGTTGCTGCGGCGTTGCACCGGGCAGGATATCCGGTTCACAGCCATAGTTTGAAAAATCGTAGTCGGAGCCTTGAGTGCGGCATTGGCAAGTGCGGTGCATGCGAAATGCTCGTTGACGGCGAGATTAGGCGCATTTGCATAACAATGGTTGATGGCATCAAAGAGGTGTCGGAAATTCCAAGGGGCTACGTTGCCAAGCCTTCGGTATTTGTCAATGAAGACGGGGTGAAAATTTACAAGACCGAAGTTGTGATAGTTGGGGCGGGTCCAGCGGGGCTTGCCGCTCGCGAGATACTCAGCCAGCACGGCGTTAGCAATATTGTTGTTGACAGCAACTCGGAAATTGGAGGCCAGTTCAATATGCAAACGCACCAGTTTTTCTTTTTCGAAACGGTTAAGAAATACGGGGGCTTGCGCGGATTCGAGATTTCAAAGAGCCTTGCCGGCAGCAGTCACGATGGTATTATGCTCGATTGTACCGTTTGGGATATCTTCGAAGGAAACCGCGTTGCTGTTAAGAACTTCGTCACGAGGGATATTTTTTACATAGACTCCAGGTATTTTGTTGTTGCCACAGGTGCCGTCCCTTTCTTGCCTTCGTTTCACAACGACGACCTACCGGGGGTTTACACGGCTGCTGTTATCCAAAAAATGATGAACACCGAGCTTACCTTGCTGGGTAAAAATATTCTAACCGTTGGTGCGGGCAACATAGGGTACCTAACAAGTTACCAGTTGGCCCAGGCAGGAGCCAAAGTAAAGGCCATTATCGAAGCCCAACCCCGCGAAGGTGGCTTTCCGGTTCAGGCCAATAGGGTGCGCAGGTTGGGAATACCGGTAATGCTATCGCACGTAATATTAGAGGCCATCCCCAACGAAAGGGGCGATGGTATAAAAGGGGCGGTGATTGCCAAGGCCGACAACTTCAAGCCCATCTCGGGAACCGAAACTGTGATTGAAGGTATTGACGCCATAAACATTTGCACCGGACTGATGCCAGACGATGCGCTGCTCGAAAAGGGATACGAGATGTTTGGGCGCAACTGCTTCGGTGCCGGCGATGCCTTAAGGATTGGTGAGGGAACCAGCGCGGTGCTAAGAGGAAAGCAGGTTGCGTACGAGATACTCGAAAGTATGAGAGTAGGCTTCAGCCAAAACGATTTTTTGCTGATTTCCAAAGAGTACATTGATTCGCAGCAACATCCCGTAAGGGTGATTGAAGAGCCCTTCAAGCCGGAGTCACAAAGAATGGACAAACCCTTCGTGCTCATTGATTGCCTGTATGGTTTTGCCTGCAACCCGTGTGCCTTTGCCTGCAAGTATGGCGCAATAACCAAATCTTCGACCAGCACCGTACCGAGCATTGATTTTGGCAAGTGCGTTGGTTGTATGGACTGCGTTTACCAATGCCCGGGACTGGCAATATTTGGGTACAATCCAACGAAAAACACGTTCTACCTTCCGGTGGAATTCGACATATTGGCCGGCGAGGAAGTGTTTCTGGTTGACAACAATGCAACCATTCTTGGCGAGGGTATTATTGAAAGAGTAATGCGCAAGCCGAACCTTACACACGTTGCAAGGGTTAAGGCAAACGATATGCGGGTCGAAAGTCAACTTGAGGTGAGGGGTTTCATAATTAAGCGCGATTATCCCGAGCCAAATCAGTTTTCGGATTACACTCCTTCCGAGTGTGGAGATATGGTTTTTACCTGTCATTGCGACGATGTTGCCCTTGACGAGGTTCTTGACTTGATTGGCGAACGCAAGTTTATATCGGTGGCCGAAGTTAAGCACAACACTCACCTTGCGATGGGTCCCTGCAGGGGAAAACGGTGCCTTCAGCGGTTGAAGCAAACCCTTCGCGCCAGAGGGATCGGTCTGGTGGGCGGTGCAACGCCCCGTGCACCAATGTCAACCCAAGTTACGGTGGGCGAGGTGCTTCCCACAAACAAGCCGGAAGTTGTGATTACATCTCTGAAACCTGGTGGGCGCAATGTGGTTGAAGTAAAATCTATGGTGGCGGGAGGTGGAATAGGAGGGAGTGCCCTATTTAGGTTCCTGGCTGAAGAAGGCCTTGAACCATTGATGCTAAACTCAGGTTTTGGTGCCTCGTGGCGCAACATTGCTGGCGGAAGGCCGGTTTTTTCCTTGCCTGAATTAACAGACATTGCTAGGCACAACCTTGAGCTTTTTGCCCAATTGCAAAAGAGGGTTAACATAGATTTCAGGCTAATCAATTACGTTACCTTTGCCCACGATGAAGTAATGTACAAAGCCCTTGAAGGCTCTATGGCTTGGCAGAAGGCTGTAATGCTTGACCCTTCGCAATTTAAGAAAGAGATTTCGCCGTTTTTCAACTCAAATAATAACAAATACATTGCGGCACTAAAAACCAGCGAATGCTGGCAGGCAACCCCCGGCAAGGTTATTGAGGCACTTAGGATATTCGGAAAAGAAAAAGGTGGGACGATTCAAGAAGATTGCGAACTGATAAGCCTTCATAAAACCGCCGACAAGTACGTGGCAATTGCCAGAATTCACACAGGAGAATACGTTGAATATCACACGCCGGTTTTCGTTAACGCCCTTGGCGACAAGGGAGGTGTTTTTGCCAAGATGGTTGGAATAGAAACTGGTATGTTTGCGGTAAGGCACCAGGCCTTCATCACCCGCAGGCTTCCAATGCTAGGCATTGACGGCAATCCGCTCGATATGCTCATTGACCGCCGTAACTACAAGGGGTTCGTGGCTGTTTACGGCCAGCAACTAGGCGATACTGGCCAGATTATCGGTTGCGCATCGCCAGCCGTTGAGCCGGTGGAAACCGACAAGAACGTAAAGGTGAACAGCAAGGAGTTTGCCGAGATTGTGGCCGAGGTTTTTGTTGATTGGATTCCTGAAATATCATCGGTGGGATTCCAAGCCTTGTGGGCTGGCTACTATAACGAACCCAAAATGGTTATCGACGTTGATAAGGGACTTTTCCTAGGCTTGCGCGGTCAGGGCTTTATGCTTGGGCAGTACCTTGCCAAGATGTATGTTGACTCGCTGGTGGGCAAGCCCGTGCCAGATTATTTCCAACGGCTCAAGCTTGGTGGTGATGCCTTGCTTGAAAAGGCTTTCAAATAACAAACCCGCGGTAGCTAAACAACTCGTAGGAGTCATCGTGTTACCGCGGGCTTGAATTTTTTCTTTCGATGTTTTGAGCCTAAAGCTGGCCTACAGTTTTTTCGAAATATAACTGTCTATCGAATACTTTCCCGGGCCAATAATCGCAATTGCGAAGTATACTACAGCGTACAAGAAAGCCAATTCCTTAGCCGAAAATGGGTGTGATCCGTGGAAAATGAAACCGGCAACAAGCATAGTAACCAGCAAGGTAAATGCCGAAAAGCGAGTTGCTACCCCAACAATCAACAAGATGGAGCATACGAACTCGGCAAAAACGACCAAAATTAGAGAAAGGGTAGGACCCAGGCCTATGGGATCAAGAAACTGAATTGGTCCTCCGGCTAGAAGCATCTTCAACTTCCCATAACCGTGAGTAAGCATGAATATCCCTACAGCTACCCTTAAAATTAACAAGGCGATTGAAACACTCTGCGAGTAGTTTCCAGTGTCAAAAAGCTTTTTAAAAAATGTTTTCATAACCATAGTTTTTTTGTTAATAAATTGCATGATAGTAACAGTCTGAAATACACACTACTTGCCACCGTAAAACAAAACATTGAACTGTCGGTTTTTGTTCAGACCAAAAAAATAAGAATTTAGTTAATCTTGACAGAACCGAACCACCCGCAGAAAAACGAAAGTATTTTTTTGGAAATGGAGCTACCAATGTAAATGATGCCCAATTAAATTTTCGAGAATTAGATACATTGAGAGAAAGGGCCAAAAAAGGGTTGCTATTTCGTAACTACCGGTACCTTAAGGTGCCAATAATCACAAATTTAACAAACAGCCTCTTGCAAAAGGTCAGCGAAGGGGTAAAAGAACCTTTCAGATATAGGATGACCCTGCCAAGGATTGGAATTGGCAAAGATGGGACACATCTTACCGGAAATCAATGGTGTGATGTAAGGTAATCTCAAATTTTCATCATCAGGTAGCGAGGCTATTACCTTTCTGGGGCATTTTAACCTCCCTTTCCGCATTTGTTTTAAGGGTTACAGAAATCACAATGCTGGGGGTCTTCAACCCTCTTCTCGTGAGGATATTCCAATTGGGTTTGGTAATTGCATTTTTGGCAACCGTAGATATGCCTTAGTGTGGACCTTGTGGGCAACCCACACAATTCGCACGGTAAGCCCTTTTCAGCATGTACAATGCCAAAACCTGGAGTACCGCAACTCGGGCATGGCGATTTTGCCTTTTGCACAAGTTTAATGGTTGCCAGCTCAATTACTTTCATCCGGGTTGGGTTGCACATTGCCCTCATGTCGGTTTCTGCATAGGCAGAACCGTTGTGGTTTTTTATTGAATGGTAGTTTTTTAGCAATTCATCAAGGGATCTACTTTCTTTTATAATTCCCTTAAAGATGTTTTTTGCTTTTTTTAAGATGATGCCGTGCGAGGGAAATCCAACTTTTGTGGCGAATGCAATTAGTTCATCCACCGATTTTATTTCTGTCCCATCAAAATTTGTTTCCAAGCTAAGCTCCCGTTCAATAATCTCTAAGCCATTATCTTTGTCCAACAACATTACAATTTCATCGTCGGCATGGGCAAAAAAAATGCTTGGGTGCGCCCCGAATGACCCTTCGTTTGCTATTGCAAGACTTAAACCACTTGCTTCGATTGCCATTAGGCACTTGTTTCGCAGGGTGGTAACCGGATCGTCTTTTCGCTCTACCTCTCCCGAAAAAGTTCCCAGTGTATCGGTGTCCAACTCTTGCAGGGTAACACATTGTAGTCCCAGCTCCTTTTCGAGGATAGGGGCCATAACTTCTTCTTTTTTATGCTTGGTGGCTAAAACCGCTTTTCTTCCTAAAAAAAAATCCATGTTAGCGTTTCAAGTTTTTAGATTTTAAAACAACCTCTTCTTTCATTTCATTTTTGTAAAGAATAAGCCTTTCAAGTATATTTTTTTCTTTGGTGGCAACTATTTGAGCAGCCAGTATTCCTGCATTTTTGGCCCCGTCAAGGGCCACTGTTGCAACGGGTACGCCGGCCGGCATCTGCAAAATAGACAGAATTGAATCCCAGCCATCAATAGAGTTGCTTGATTTTATTGGCACACCAATTACGGGTAATGGTGAAATTGCTGCAACCATACCTGGCAAGTGGGCAGCGCCACCTGCCCCTGCGATTATTGCCAAGAAACCCCTCTTGTGTGCATTAGCAGCAAATTCAAAAAGTTTTTCAGGAGTACGGTGTGCCGACACTATGTCAATTTCATATCCGACCCCAAATTTTTCGAGCATTTCGGCTGCTTGCTTCATAACGGGCAAATCAGAATCTGACCCCATCACTATACTAACTAACTTTTGCATGGCATTGCCTAATTTATTGGTTTGCTTTCACGGTCTATTTTGGTGCATACTCAAATAATGACGACTGAATGGCCGCCTGTTGCGCTCTTTTGAATGGCTCGGCGGATATTTTCGCACAAACGGATTTTCGCAACTTGGCCAGCCCAACTTCAATTGAGTACTTCATACAGTACAGGACACTAGTACCCTCATGCCCTAAAAAAAATTTGCACTTCCGGCTGAAGCACAATTTTTGTTCGGTGATGCCGGAAGCTAAATGTAACTCGTAAAGGCCGTTCAATTTGCGATAAAAATATACTTTCCATAGTTTGGTGCCCGCTGATTTGAGATAGAGAGACATTTTTTCGAACAATTTGCCCGCCTTATGGGTCAACAAAAAATTATACTGCCTGTAAGCCCTCCGCTTCTAACAATTCGATAGTTTTCGCTTGCAAAATTAACTGCTTTTTCAGACTGTTCGACCGTAATTGTTTATGGCAAATTTATTTATCAATAGGTTTTTCCGTAGGATCAAAAAGTATGTAATTGTACGAAAGCATTTAATCTGCTCAAGGTTTTTTAGGGCAGCCCGACAGATATTACTTTTGGCAATTCTATTTTATGTTAAACTAGTGATGCTCCGACAGGTTTTTTCTACAAGGACCCTGGTTGGTTTGGATATACTCGGTCGTGTCCATCCAATTTTGTGTGGTTAAAAAATGGTGGTTTGAATTGAACTATGAGGTTTGAGTTCCCTTGTTGGCTCAATATTGGGTAAGTTTGCTTTTTTAACCTACAAGCTGAAAAATATAATGGCCTTGTAAAGATTTTTCCTTGTGGTAAAGGCTTATCGGGTTTTCTGCTTTTTTACTTCCAATTTAGCAAGCAACCGCGATGACCTTATTCAAATTAATTAGCTCCAAACCTAATCCTGGAATCCACGCCGAACAAAACCACCTAGGTAGGAGGAGCCAGGTGGTTATTATGAGAAATACGAGGATTCGCCGCAAAAAAAAGAGAGGTGTGCAAAAGCTACTGCTGTTTTGTGCACGGCTTCCCTCTCAGTGGGGAGCAAGCGTACTTATCATTCAGTCCCACGCCATTAAAAATTTGTTCTTTGCACTTCTCTATTCGGTCAATTCTTGTATGAGATTGTTTGGGTTGTGAAAAATGAATTATGTATCCTCTTTGCCTTCCGGGGGTCAATTCATAAAATGCTTTTTTGAAAGAAAAGTCTTGTTCGAATGCTTGAAGCAGTTCGTTGGGAATAGGTTCGGGATTTTTCTTGAACTCCACCTTCTTTCCGCTTTCTTCAATTTCTATGGCTTCCAGGACGTATGTTTTCAATACATCTCTTACTTTTTCAATGTCATTTGCATTGGTAAACTTTACAATACGGCCCGACTGCAAGTTTCCTTGTTGTTGAAGCAGGTTGTGTTTGTCGGACAGCAATGCCCCTTTGAAGAAACCAAGGTTGGCAGATTCTTTGAGGGCATTAATCGTTACAATATTTTTTCCGTTGTGTGTATAAACCGGAACTCCCCATTTGATTTCTTCTGATAAATCCGTTTCTAAAACAATTTGTCTCAGCATTTTCAATTCTTGGCGCCAATCATTGACTTTACATTGGGGTGTTCCGCCAAATTTGCAGCGCATGCAGCCGTCAGCAAGGTATTTGTCAACATTTGGATTCATTTCAAATTGATTTTTAACTCGGTTGTATTAAAGTTTCGGGTTATTAGCCTAGCTGCTAACCATTGGGCTTTGCGAAGTTCTGAAAAAGAAGCGAGAGATTGAAAATTTATTTTCTTTATCAACCTTTTTTGGGTGACAAATTTTGTCAAGTGGTTTGCTGGGCGCAGGCCGAAGGTTGGCTGCCGGAACAAAATTTAGTGGAGCGTAACCGATGGGCGCAACCACGGAAAATGCCTGGAGTTAGACCCCAGGGAGGACGAAGGCGTTTTGTGGATTAGGATTGCGTCAAGGGGTTGGCCTTTTTGAGTTGGTGGGGTTTTTGGCACAAAAGTTCGATAGAATTCCAATGTTCAAATTATCATCTTTGCCTCCATTTTTACTTACCCATTCCGGAGGCGGTAGCTATTGTTGTCATTTGGTAAATTTTGAATTTTTCCATGAGGCCAACATTTGCTCACCTTTCAATTGGTCAACATACATAATGTTTACTGAAAATTCTTTTTTATCAAATAGTCGGCTAAACATCATCAAGTTCAAGATCATTTCATTTGGATATTCGACTTTCATTTTAAATGCCTGAAATTCTAAATTATCTATTCTTTCAACCGACCTTGTGGTGTCAATTTTAACATCTGGCATTTGGGTTTTGAAGGTTTCATAAAGCACATTGTATACATTCATGCACGATTCCAAATAATTTCCATCGGTTGCCGTGTCGAATGGCTGATAATTTGATTCGAAATAATTCAAATGGTCGCTCTTGAACACGAAAATCGTCTTTGCTTGGTTTATAACTTCTCCATCGTATGTTTTTTCAATAGCATCTGCTCCCTTATTTTGAATTTCCTTCCAGTCTTCACTGCTTACATTTTCAAAATTTTCGGGTATGGTGATTGTCCAATTAAAGTCCTTGTTGTAGATTTCTTTTTTTGAAGTAGTTTGTCCACCACAGCCTTGGATTAAAAGTGTAATGCAGATTATAAGGTTGAATTTTCCAATCATTTTCTTGTTTTTTGTGGTTAGATTGAGTTGAATTTATTGCCACCATCGTTTTTGGTCCTTGCGTTCGGGCGGGTTTCGGAGCACAAAAGTTCAATCGAAGAACTGCACTTCGATTAACCACAAAACTGTCATACGAAGCACTGCACCCGCCATTGCGCCAAACCGCTGTTATGTGTTCTGGCATTTATTGTCTTTTGCGTGAAAATTGTTTGTCATATTTTTCTTTAAGTTGTAGCTTTTCAATTCTTGCGTTAATAACGCCTAAATTTCGTCCGAATATTTCTGAAAGCTCATTTGGCTTTTTTCCTTGACAAAAAAGCAATTCGAGTTTGTCGTCATCTTCTTTTGTCCAAGGTCGTTATGCTTGTGTATGGGTTTTTCTGATTTCTTCAACGGAGTATGATTTCTCATTTTCAGTTTTTTCTTCTAAGTTGTCTGTTACCTTTTGACCGCAGTATGGACAATAAACGTGAAGCTTTTCTAATTGACTGAAACAACTGTCACACAGAATTACTTTGTCAACTACTTGCTTAATTGCGTTTGTAGTCCTAACTGTAAATATTTCTGGAATTTCTTTTAAGAAACTTGATTCGTTGCCTTTTTGAGTGATTAAAAAAAGTTTGTCTTTTGCTCTTGTGATAGCAACGTAAAACAAACGTCTTTCTTCTTCCATTAGCAAATCGTGATTTGCCTTCTTAATCACTTGAAAAATCCTGTCTTCAAGCCAAATGTCGGGAAAACCACCATTTCCTTCTGTTAAACCAATGATGAAAACCACCTTTGCTTCAAGTCCTTTTGAAGCGTGAATTGTTTTGCCCTGAACACGAATATTTTCATTTTTAAATCTGAAAAAATAAGGCGTAAACATTTTGCTTCTTCTGTACAGAAACAAAATCTCGTCATTGCTTATTCCGTCTTCTAACAACTCTTTGACTTTGTCAAAACAGAATTGCAAATTTTCCTCTTCAGTGTTGCCTGAATAAACAACAATTTTATGTTCTGATTTTTTTGATGCTTGAACATCTTTGTCAACTTTAAATTTGTTGTGTTTGATTACTTCGTTACTTGCACCAACAATATTTTGAGTGCTACGATAATTCATGTTGAGTTTTATAGTCTTGGCGTTTGCAAAGTGTTTTTCAAATTCCACAATGTAACCAACGTTTGAGCCTCTGAAACCATAAATGCTTTGCCAATCATCGCCAACACAAAAAAGCTGTGTATTGTCAGTAAGCAACAATTTGATGAGTTCAACTTGTAGGTTGTTTACATCTTGGAATTCGTCAACTAAAATGTATTGGAATTTTCCTTTGTACTTATTAGCAATATCTTCGTGATTTTGAAACAACGAAGTACTGCGTGAAATCAAATCATTAAAGTCAAGATATTATTTGTCTGTGCAATAGTGAAAATATTTTTTTACGATTGGGATTGCTAACTCGTAAAAGTTACGTACTCGTTCGTGTTGGTCTTGTCTTGCGTTTTGTAAAACGGTGTCAATGTTGATGTTTTCAACTTTAATCATATCCGCAATACGCAAGATTTGTTGAACAAAATCTTTCACGTCCTCGTGATAGCCGTTAAACTCCTCTTTGAAGTTGATTGAAATTGTTTTGTGATAATCTGCTGGCAAACGATTTTTAACAATTTTGTCAAGCGTGTTATTGAACAACGCAGAATCTTTTGTCATACTTTCAAAAGTTTTCACCAACAACAAATTTCCTTTTTGAAATTGTTCTTCTTTGTCCTTGGTTGAAAAACTTTTATCACTGATATGCTCAATGTAAAGATTTGCGTCAGGGATATAAAAGTCGGGGTGAAATGAAAAGTCTTTTACGTTTAGCAGAGGCTCATATTCATACTTGATGCTGTGTCTGTAAAACCAGTCCGCTATAAACTGCTCTGATTTAGAACGAACTTTTGTTCCGTTGAGCGTTGTAAAATACTTTCCGTCTTTTGGTAAATATTTTGGGTCGGCTTGTTTTAAATGGATTTTGTCAATGATGTAATCAAGAATGTATCTTTTAAGTTTTAATAGATATTCTGTGTTCTCACATTCTTCTATTAAAAGTTTGTGCATTACTTCAAATGCGGTTTCGGGAGCAACGTGTTTTGAAAGTTCATCTTCTTCATCACGTTTTTCGTCCCCGATAATTTTGAATTTGTTGTCAAATTCATTTACGCCATAGTTACGCAAAACCCTGTAACAAAAACTGTGAAAAGTATTGATTGTAAGTCCATCAATCCAAGTATATTTTTTCTGTTGTAAAAATCTTTCTTTATCCTTGTCAGCAAAACTTTTTCGCTTGTCAAAAAGTTGATTTCGTATTCACCACTTTCATCTGCCGAAATAATAAGTCGGTCAATCATTTCGTTGGTCGCGTTTTTGGTGAAAGTTATAGCAAGAATACTTGAAGGGCTTACGCCTTTTTCTTCAATTAAGTAAATGAGTTTTTGCAAAAGTGTTTTTGTCTTGCCTGAACCTGCGCCCGCAAGAACCAAAAGTCGTTTGTCTTCACTAACAACAGCGTCTTGTTGCTTGTCGTTTAATGCACTTAAATTTGTCTTATTCGTTGTCGTCACGTTTTTACTTTCTAATTTCAACTACGATGTCATTGCCTGACACATAACGGCAGCGGGTATGAGCAGGGGCGGACTTCGTAGCTGCGTCCGTATCCCACGTTACTGACCTGCGCTGCGAGACGAGGCACTCGAACACCTGAAAGCCCCGCCATTGCTTATATCCGTTGTTGTGGCCAGTTAAAATTTTATCATTTAGCAAACCTTATATATTATTTTGTCACAACGTATACATTTCTGAACCTGCTTATTTTTCTCAATCGCTTCGTAACTACACTGATTGCAGTAATTTAATTTACATTTTTCACAATCAAAAATTGATGTTATCAATTCGTTTGTTTTTTCGCTAATTTCTCCAACTTTACCACCACAAAAATGACAATAAGGAATATATTTATTGTTTTCTTTATCCATATTTAATTTGTTGTGCCCAATTTATTTTTTATCATCTTGCATACTATCCCAAAAATCACTATCAAGTTTTTTAATCTCTATTATTTTCTCTGTCTGCAAACCCAATCCATAATCATAAATATACTCAGCTAATTTAACACCATTTATCAAAACAATCTTAGCAGTAGAATTCAAACTTGCAACATAATCATAAGCTCCTTTAGTAAAATCCGAAGTTGTAATAAAAACACCTTTATCTGATTGGGCAACAGCTAGAGCTCCAACAAACTTTTGAATATCATCTCTTTGTATGTGAATGTCGATAGCGTATCTCTTTGCTTGTATATGAATTCTGCCAAATCCTAAAATGTCTTCTTTTATAATTCCGTCAATCCCTTTGTCATTAGTATATTGAGTAATTATTCCCGAATCTTGAATTTCGCCACCATATCCCATTTTTTGTAATAATTGAACAACAAGTTTTTCAAATTCTCTTGGTGTTTTTGATAAAATCGTATCGATAATATCTCTATAAACTGATTTTTTAATCCCCTGAAATGAAGTGTACAATGATTCTGCCGGCGTTAACTCACTTTTAGGTTCTGTAATTTCTACAGGTTTATTATCAGTTTTTTTACGCTTCTCTGAATCTCGATTTTCAAGTTTTCTATCTATGAAGTCCCTGAATTTATCAGGGGTTTTGACAAGTTGTATCCCTTGGTCATTTATCTGATATACACCTCTCTTTGGTTTTGAAACAACTCCAGCTAAATTCAAATAACTCAGTGCCCAGTTTATTCGGTCTATGAATACAAGGCCATTACCAGAATCGTACATTTGATTAACTTCAGCTTCAGTCAATTTGAAAGACTTTGCTAATAAATCTTCCATATCTCTTGATTTCCATTGTTTCCCGTCACTTAATAATTTTAATGCTGGAAACTGAATTTCATCATATCGAGGAATTGCCATATCTTAAATTTTTACCTTTTTTGCTGAATCCTTGTGTAGTAGCGTCGTAATTGGCCACAACGGCTGGGGGTGTGGCAAGTGTGGGAGAGCGTGTTACGTTTTCGTCCCCCGACGAAAACGCCCGAGCGGGCGAAACCGCTCCGAAGTTCCAGTGTCAACCCACATTGGCTACACCCCTTGTTGTGCGTTCGGCGTTTATAAGTCATCCATCGCTTTTGTTTTGATTATTTCACTATTAATCTTGTCGTAATATGATAACATTACAAAGCATCTTGTTACTCCATCGTGTTCTATTGAGAGTTGAATACTTCCTTTGTCAGTCTCATAAGTTGTAAAATATTTGCAGTTATCCATTCTAACTGCGTGCATTCTACCGCCATCGTCTCTTGGCTCTGAATATGTATCAAACTTTTCAACGCTATTTGATGCTTCACCATATTTTTGTGTTAGCATTTCTTTCAAATTAAAATAGTTTCCCGAGAGTAATGACCAAGTATCACATTCAGGAAATATTACTGAAATTTTACTTACTAAGTCCTTTTGTTTTAATGTTGCTACTCCTATAATACAATCTTTATAGGCTGCAAAATCTCCCTTTAATATTGCGACCCCATCTTTTGTTTCTATGAGTTAAATCCGTTCTGCTTCATCTTTGCAACATACTCGTTGAGTGTTCCATCAATAGGAACTCCTTTAAATATAAGATGGTCTGATGACTTCGTTTGCGCAAACGAAACTATTGTCGTTAATGCAGCAATCAATGTGATTATTAATTTTTTCATACCGTTAATTTTATTTTTCTAAAAATTCCAAGTATTTAATGATGTTTAGAATTATGACAATCGTTACAGACAGAAACAAGCCATTCGATAGGCTCTTTTCCAATATTTCTCTTAGCATAACGTTTATGATGGACTTGTGTTGCTCGAGCACCACAATACACACACCGCCAATTGTCACGCTTGAGTACTACATAACGCTTTCTTTTCCATTCGTCTGATTGAAGATATATATTCCTGTAATAGTCTCTTCGCTGTTTTCGCTTTATATCGAATACCCATCTCTTAAATGAAAAGACGATAACTGCTAAAATTATCAAAAGTAAAAACTGATATTCCATTATCAATTATGGTTTACTTTCAATTTACTTTGTTTATCCGCACTGCTCTGTCCTACGCTGACGCACAACGGTTTGCGTGTATGTGCAGTAGCGGATTGGAAGCACTTTCCTGTCCGTTTAG
>CAZUWF010000011.1:0-62191 GCA_964624065.1 uncultured Bacteroidales bacterium | reverse complement strand
TCTATAATCTTTTCATAGGTTGGCTATTTGGCAAAAGGGATTATGAAACTCTACCCTTATTTGACATTGGATTCCGTTTTCATTTTGCAACATACTTGCTTTTCAATACTGTGTCAGTCTTATGGGCTTTATTCGGTTTTCATCCACACTATGAGAGCATTAGAATTGTTTATGTCACAGCTTTATTCTGGGGGATTTTTATATTGGGTCACTTCGTTTTCTATTTGATCGTGCAGAAGAATTCGATCAAGGGACTAAACAAAGAGGATGTTTTTGAATAGCAAAATGGGATTGTTCAAATAATTTTAATTCCAATTTCAATTTTTGTCCCCTGAACCTAACTGTTATCAGACGGTTCTAACCCCTTGGCACTTTGGCAGGCTTGCATCCACATTCCTCTTTCCTTTGGATTACTTTGGGTCAAAACCATATGCCAATAGCCAAGAAAAATTATTCATAAGCCCTGGCGACCAACCCTGTTCCACGTGGTTGACAACCAACCTTTCTACTTGGCGGGCAAACTTTCGGTGGGCAGTAAATAGACCCTTGCATACCCTGACCAAATTCGACCGCAATCCTTGCATAATACCAACCCCTTGACTGACTGTGTCGCTCAACCTTTCTGAATACAGTGGGCCTGTGCACGTTTAGTTGCCTGGCAATGATATCTTTCGACTTGCCAACCTTGGGAAATGGTTCGATTTGATGCCTTTATTTTATAGTATGTTGTGTTTCGTTTGCAGCTTTTAATGTGGCAGTAAATAGGCAAAGAAACGAAAACCGCAGGATTCGGGCGAGGGTTTTCAAACCTCGAACCCAAATACAGTGCTATTTAACCTAAAAGCCATTGCCGAATTTTTCAGATCTCTTTGAAGGAAAGTCAAAAGTTTTTGAAACTCCTCCAACAACATTGATTCATTTCAATCCGTTTTGTTGCATTTACGAATTGAACTTTCACAGGCATTTCCTTGGGACATAACCCAAACCCATTTCCCAGAATTTTATACCTTTGAAAATTGTTTATGACTGCAACATTGATTAACCAAACATCATCACAATATACATGAACTTTGTTGAAGAGTTGAAGTGGAGAGGTATGATTCATGACATCATGCCGGGCACTGAGGAACAGTTGTTAAAGGAAATGACCACGGCCTACGTGGGCATAGATCCCACTGCTGATTCATTGCACATTGGCCACCTGGTGAGCATAATGATGCTCAAGCACCTTCAAATTGCAGGGCACAAACCCGTGGGTCTGGTGGGCGGTGCCACAGGTATGATTGGCGACCCCAGCGGCAAGAGTGAGGAGCGCAACCTGCTCTCCGAAGAGGCCTTGAGGCACAACCAAGAGGCCATCAAGACACAATTGTTGAAGTTTCTAGAATTCGATTGCGGGCCAAATAGCGCGGAGATTGTAAACAACTACGACTGGATGAAGGATTTTACCTTTCTGGGCTTCCTGCGCGAGGTTGGCAAGCACCTCACGGTAAACTATATGATGGCCAAAGATTCGGTGAAGAAGCGCCTCGAAACAGGCATTTCGTTTACCGAGTTTACATATCAACTGGTGCAGGGCTTCGACTTTCTCCACCTGTACCAAACCAAGAACTGCAAGTTACAAATGGGTGGATCCGACCAGTGGGGCAACATTACCACCGGTACCGAGCTAATAAGGCGCAAAACCGGAGGCGAGGCCTTTGCCCTTACTTGCCCCCTTATAACCAAGACCGATGGCGGCAAGTTTGGCAAAACCGAGCAGGGAAACGTTTGGCTCGATGCCCGCTACACCTCGCCATACCACTTCTACCAGTTTTGGTTCAATTGCTCCGATGTCGACACCCAAAAGTACATCAAGATCTTTACACTTTTCTCTAAAAAGGAAATAGAAGCATTGATAGAAGAACACCACAAGGCCCCTCACCTGAGGCTGCTGCAAAGGGAGCTGGCCAAGGACATTACCGTACGTGTTCACGGTCAGCAAGAATACGATGATGCGGTCGAGGCCTCCGAAATCTTGTTTGGCAAGGGCACCGAAGAAACCCTGATAAAACTTTCGGAAGAAGTTTTTCTTTCAGTATTCGACGGCGTGCCAATGTACGAAGTGCCTGCATCCGATTTGGAAGCCGGAATATTCATAGTTGACTTTTTGGCCGAAAGCACCAAGGTTGCTCACAGCAAGAGTGAGGCTAGACGTATGCTTAAGGAAGGAAGCATTTTAATCAACAAGAAAAAGATTACTGACGATTTTGTGGTTGGCACTGCAAGCCTTATAAACAGCAGGTACGTGTTGATTCAAAAAGGAAAGAAGAATTATTACATTGCCAGGGTCTAGCTAGCTTTTTATGGCAACCAAACTGTTTTGCCGCAATTGCAAAATTATTCATAATTTCAAACCACCTACATTGTGTTTCAAAAACTCCACCAACTTCATAGTGGCGTGGAACCTGTGACTTATGGTATTTTTGAGCTCTAACGACATTTCGGCAAAGGTTTGATCATAGCCATCTGGAATGAAGACCGGGTCGTAGCCAAAACCCCTTTCGCCAATTGGTTCGTTGATTATTCTCCCTTGGGCAACACCCTCAAATAAATACTCCTGGCCATCAAGAATCAGGGCGAAAACTGACCTAAACCTTGCTGCTCTATTTTTCATCCCTTCCATTTCGCGGAGTAGCTTCAAATAATTGTCGGCGCTGGTGGGATTTTCTCCCGCATACCTTGCAGATATTACTCCAGGCATTCCGCCGAGAGCGTCAACCTCTAGCCCGGTATCGTCGGCAAAACAATCAAGACCATACTTCTGGTAAACGAACCTAGCTTTTGCCAGCGCGTTTTGCTCCAAAGTGGGCCACGGTTCCGGAATGTCAGATTTGCATCCTATATCAATCAATGTTCTTAGCCTAAAAGCCTGGCCAAGCATTTGGCTTACCTCGCTTACCTTGTGTTTGTTGTTGCTGGCAAATACTAATTGCATTTCAATTAATAATTACTTGTTGAAAGGTTAAAGAATTGTCAAAACGGAAATTCTTGAAGGTTTTCGTGAACTCCCTTGTGTATTTCGTACCAGAAATCGAGGGCTGCTGCCGAGGGGTCGTTGTCGAATCTTTCGAGCCAATGGTTTAAGGCGGGGTCGTCGGCCCCTTCTTTTTTTAACTTTTGAATGAAGGTGTGAACAAACTCCACGTTTCGCCAAGACTCCCAAAAATTTGAAGCATTGCGGCTGTTTATCCTACTGGCGGTTAGCTCAATGGTCTTCAGAAACCGCTCTTTGTCTCCAAAAAGCTTGTCAATTATTTCGGGCATAATGTCCTCGGCCCAGGCGCGGTGAAACCTGCAAGTGCCAAGGTTGTCGAGCATAAGCTCCTTTTTCATTCTGTGGGCGTTTTGCCGTCCAAGCTGCCTGGGCTCCACAAAGTTTTTGCCATAATCATTATAATACTTGCCCATTATTGCCATGGGCGAAAGCACCCCTGGAGTCCAGTACTGGTTTGGAACCATCCACCCGTGGCGGGCAAAAGAGGAATGCACGAAAAGATCCATTACCTTTTGACCTTTTTTCCTTGCGAGGTAGCGTGCATACTTTCGTGCTCCCTCACGGAGGTTAACCTTACCATCCGGATCAAGCATTTGGTACATTAACTCAACAGCAATGGTTGCGTTGTGCATCGAATCGGCTACCACATCAAACCCCTCTGGTTCAAAAATTGGCTTTTTGTCAACTCCGAGCTCACTTGTTTCCATAAGGTTTTCATGCAAACACTCCATAAGCCATGCAAGCACACCACCAATTGAAATTCCGTCGAAACCCATTGTGTCGGCCAAGTGGTTAACTTGTTCGGCCGCTCTTTGGTCAAAAATCCCGCAAAGGGGCCCCATTGTTTGGTAAGGTTCGTAGTCTTTCTTGAAATGGTTGTGCATTTTCTTGCACACCGCTGCGCAGGGCTCACCGCAGGTTCGCTGCTGCTTGGTGGCAATAGTTTCCTCGTTGAATTGCTTGAGGTAGTGGTCAAGGATGAACTCCTTGTGCAGTTTATGCCGTTTATTTGCCGGCCAGTGGATTGTGCGATAGTTGAAAGCAATAATGTTGTCGCCCATAGAGGCATAGTTCACTCCAAAAGTACCCCCGGTGTTGAATCCCGGATCAAACCTGTACTTGGTGGTTGCTTCAAGTTGCTTTGCCGACAACTTCTTTTGGTACCTATCTTCAAACCAGGCGTCGGCCACTCTACGGTCGCGAAAGTCCTCGTCAATAAATGTTCCACCGTAAATGATCGCCGCAATACCGTGCTGTTGCAAGAGTTTTGTTCCAAAACCACCCCTGCCCGCCCAAGTATCAACGTAAGTAATTTCCCCATTTTTGATTGGTGCTGAACCAATTGCCCCGAAATCGGTGTGAAGCGATGCCGGACCGGTGGCAAGCACCCTTGGATCGTTTTGGTACCTCGATCCAAACAAACGCAACGCCTCGTGCATCATTGCGTAAACCCCTTTCCGTCCTTGGTTCCATATATGGCTCAGGTCCAGGGGAACAAGCTCAACTTCAATTTCCTCTCCCTGATTCCGGTTAAGATAGAGTATTGATGGGTTTGGTGATTTGTTTTTTATTGAAAGAAGATTTATTCCCAGATTATCGAAAACCAACCCCGCGCCCCCCATACTTGAAATGTAAAACCCGTGCCAGCAGGGGCTCCATCCCGAAAAAATAAGCCTATTGGTTCCCGGAAATATTGACCCCGCAAGCAAACCGGTTCCAATGTTAAGGCTGCCATAGCGGTGCGAAAGATGCACTCCCAGGTCAACGGGTCCCCAAAAAGCACCAATTTCGTGACGGAGAACTTTGTAAAAGCCACTGGATGCGTCAACCATCAGGGTTTTCAGGTGTGATTTCTTCATTTTCGTTCCAAAGAATTATTATGATTTGAAGCAAATTCATAGCGAACAAAGATAGCCAACAGAGCATTAACTTTCAAAAAGTTTTCATAAAACGGCCTTAAAGTGGTAAATTCGCAAAAAAAATCTCAAATGGGCTTACCTTCAGTTTATCCCTTGGAAAAATGGCCTGGTTACCTAAGCAAGCCATTCATAATAGCCGGTCCGTGCAGTGCCGAGACTGAAGAGCAGGTTATTGCGACGGCAAGGCAACTTTCCGCTGCGGGGAATGTTACGGTATTTCGGGCAGGTCTGTGGAAGCCACGAAGCCGTCCTGGGTCATTCGAGGGTGTTGGCAAGGTTGGATTGCCGTGGCTGCAAAGGGTACAACGAGAGTTTGGGATGCAGGTTGCCACAGAGGTGGCAAAGCCAGAACATGCTATTGAGGCACAAGAACGCGGCATTGATTTTGTATGGATAGGTGCACGCTCAACCTCAAGCCCATTTGTAGTTCAGGAAATTGCCGACGCCTTACGAGGCACAAATATGGGAGTGTTGGTTAAAAATCCCGTAAACCCAGACCTGGAGTTATGGATTGGTGCCATTGAAAGAATGTTGGATTCTGGCGTAAAAATGCTTGGGGCAGTCCATCGCGGCTTTTCTTATTACGAGAAAGCCCGCTACCGAAACATTCCACACTGGCAGATTGCTATAGAGTTCAAGCAGCGGCTGCCTGAAATTCCAATTTTTTGCGACCCCAGCCACATTAGCGGTGACGCGTCAATAGTTGCCGAAGTCTCGCAAAAGGCAATGGATCTTAAGTACGATGGACTCATGGTGGAGATCCATCGCGCTCCCTCTGAAGCATGGAGCGATGCAGGGCAGCAAATCACACCAGGCCAGTTGTTTCACTTGCTGGAAAATCTAGTTGTCAGAAACACATTTTCCGAAGATCAATCTTTCTTGAGCATACTGTCGGAGTTAAGAAACAAAATTGACGAAATTGACGATCAAATCCTGGAAGTGCTCGAAAAAAGGATGGCAATCTCCGAAACCATCGCCCGACACAAGAAAACCAGCAAGGTTACCATTCTGCAGCCATCCAGGTGGAGCGAAATTTTGCAAAAAAGTATTGCCAAGGGTCAAAAAATGGGCCTCGATGCTGAATTTGTAGAAGTCATTTTCAAGGCCATACATAACGAATCGATAATGCATCAGTCGAGGGTGATGAATGAGGGAAGGGACCTTGATGGGCTTGTAGGTTGATGAGCTGTGGAATTTTGGCGGTCGCTTTGTTTTGCCGCCGTTAATGGAAATTTATTCCCGGAACGTTACTTGGGGTAATTAATGGAAGCTTATGGTACTTAGCCCTTAGGGGCAAAATACTTCGATCTTGGGAAAAGCGAAGCTTCACCGTATGCAAAGAGAGTCACCTTTCTAATAGAGCCCGGTAAGGACGAAATTTTGAGTGAAGGGTTGAGTAGGATTAAAAGAGTTTATAGTAATTTCTGCTTACCTATGCAAAAGTAATTGGTAATCAGTGGGATAAAAACTGCCTATCAATTGAATTTTACAAAAACAGCAAACTCCAAAAACCACATAAACTTCTCGTACAAATGAACCAAACAATCCATCCGACAAGAGTTTATGGGAGTTTAACGGCGGTTCCATCGAAAAGCTATGCACAGCGGGCAATAATCCTCGCTTCGCTTGCAAAGGGGAGGTCTTTGGTCTCTAACGTTGGAAATAGTTACGATGTATTGGCGGCAATTGAAATGTGCAAAGCATTAGGTGCTGTCGTTGCCGAAAGGGAAGGTTCTTTGGAAATAGTTGGTGGCCAAACCCCTGTTTCAAATTCGTTCAATTGTGGGGAGTCGGGTTTTTTGTTGAGGGCTTGTGCCCCAATAACAGCCACTTATAATCACAAGGTTGTGGTAAACGGAACGGGGAGCCTACTTGGTCGGGATCAAGGATTTTTGATAGACTCTTTGATCGCCTTTGGTGTTGACTGCAAGGGCGAATTAGGCAAGCTGCCCTTAATTATAAAAGGTCCCTTCGGGCGTTTTTCAGCCATAATTGATGGAGGACAAGGATCGCAGGTTTTGTCAGGACTACTTATGGCAGCACCACTAACCAAAAAACCATTTAACCTTTTGGTAAGCGATTTGAAAAGCATAAAGTATGTTGATCTTACGATGGACATTATGGAGCTTTTCGGAGTTAGTGTTAAGCACAATCATTACGAACAATTTTTTGTTGAAGGCAATCAAAAATACCTGCCTGCCAACGTTAAAGTAGAGGGTGATTGGAGTGGTGCTGCGTTTTTGCTCGTGGCGGGGGCGGTGGCCGGCAAGGTTGAACTCGCCAATCTAAATTTTGAATCTAGCCAGCCTGACAAAGCAATTGTTGATGTGCTCCAAATGGTAGGTGCACATGTTGAAATCTTTGAAAGCTATATTTCGGTGAGCAAAAACCGGCTAAACCCATTTACCTTTGACGCCACAAACTGCCCCGACTTGTTTCCACCTTTGGCTGCCCTGGCCGCTAATTGCAAGGGAACTTCAATAATCACGGGTGCTGACAGGCTAGCAAACAAGGAAAGTGACAGAAGTGCCACTTTGGTTGACATTTTCGGGAAAATGGGGGTGGATATTAGTGTTTTCGGCAATGAAATGGTAATTAATGGGGGTGATAAAATCAATGGATGCGAAGTAAACTCGCACAACGACCATCGCATAGCAATGGCTGCAGCTATTGCCGCATTAAGCGCCAGTGGGCCAATAACCATTCAAAATAGTGAGGCAGTAGCAAAATCCTATCCGGATTATTATCAGCACCTAAGGGCTTTGAGCAAAGGGCATTGAAAAAACGAGCTTTTAAGAAACGACCTAACGTTTGAACGATAGAACGGCTTAACGATTTCGGGCACCGTGTCTCGGGCTAAAAATGGAATGCAGGCAGCATTGTGAACCATTTTTGTGGTTCTTGCCTTTGTGGTTAAAAATGAAAAATACAGGTAAGGATGAATACTTTTGGACGGCTTTTCAGGATAAACATTTTTGGTGAATCTCATGGTTTGGTGGTTGGTATTAGTATCGATGGGGTTCCGCCAGGACTACCACTTTCAGAAAATGATTTTGATGCCGACCTTTCGCGCCGCAAGCCCGGCAAGGTCGGAACCACTGCCCGCAAGGAGCCAGACAAGCCAAACCTTGCAACGGGGGTTTTCAACGGAAGAACCACGGGTGCGCCATTAACCATTTTGTTTGCCAACGAAAACATCATTTCGTCAGACTACCACAATTTGGCTTCAACGCCGCGCCCCGGCCATTCCGATTTTGTGGCAAGGGAAAAGTTCAAGGGCTTTAATGATTATAGGGGCGGGGGCCACTTTTCGGGAAGACTTACCCTTGCTCTGGTTGCCGCCGGGGTGGTGGCAAGGAGAGTCCTAGAGGGGGTGAAAATTAAAGCTGAGCTAATCAGCGCAGGTGGCAGCATTAATATAGAGGAGGCAATTAACCGTGCAGTCAATTCGGGCGATTCCATTGGGGGAATTGTAGAGTGTAGGGTTCAAAACCTGCCCGTTGGCTTGGGAGAACCGTTTTTCGATTCGGTGGAGTCAGTTATCTCGCACCTTTCCTTTGCAATTCCTGCCATCAAAGGGGTGGAGTTTGGCTCCGGGTTTGCCGCAACAAGTATGACCGGCAGCCATCACAACGACTCAATCATTGACGCCACCGGAAGGACCAATACAAACTATGCCGGAGGTATTAATGGTGGCATAACAAACGGCAACGAGCTTGTTTTCAGGGTGGCCGTGAAGCCCACTTCAAGCATTTCGCAAAAACAAGTAACCTTTAACCTTAAAACCCAAAAGGCAGATACCCTCGAAGTAAAAGGGAGGCACGATGCTTGCATAGCCTTGCGAGTGCCTGTGGTATTGGAGGCAGTGGCCGCAATAGCCCTCGCCGACTTGCTGTTGATTTATAGGGCTTATGGGTGATTATTTTACAGGAAATCCAACGTATTTTGATCCCAAAAAAGCAATTCCGCCGCTAAGGCCCGGAGGAGAGATAGATCTTGGAAAGAAACATTTTAAGGTCGACAGCAACTCTTCCAATCACAAAATATCCAAAAAACACTTGAGCCCTTTTGTTACAAGTTTTAGCATTAACACTCTACCTTGTTGCCTTTTTGAAAAACCTTGACCGCGAGTTGTATCGAAAGGATCACTTTTGTGATTATCAAAACCGGTGGCTGGCCTTCCGTCATTTTTCCCTTGGCGCTTTTTGCCCCTGCATATCGCTTCTTTGAGATGCTGCAAGAGGACTAAGCTCAACCCAACACATTAACTTTATGAGAATAAGAAAGGCGTAAGCTGTCCGAGACCTTATTGAGCCCATTGATTTGAAGTTGACACCCCTGCCGGGCTAATTGCATACAAGTGGCTGTCCATTTTCCTTGCCTGAATTATATGGGCGGAAAGGTGTGGGTGCCTGGTCAAATTGAACCAACCGTGGTGAGTTGGTAAATCTCGCCACTTTTTGGGGTTAAACTGTAAATGATTTGGCCGACCCCGGTAGGGTGTCATCCTGGTGAGGTCGTTAGTTCAGGCCTAAACCCTCAAAAATAGACCATTTTAACATTCATAGTTGCAAAGGGCTCAGGTGAAAAGCTCGCCACAAGAGGAACCTGTTGACCTGAAGGGCCACAAGTGGATTTTGTGGCAGGTATGATGGCTAATGTTTTGGTGCACGGGATGCGGGTTAACCAGAAAGGTTGGCGGCCGAATTCACCTTAGCCAATTGATTTTTTCTCGAATTACTTGTGGGCCAAAAGCTTATGGCGGGTTGCCTCGTGAGAATTTCCGGTAGGTTTTTGCTTTTTCGGAAGAAGGTTATCCTTTACACGCATACCAAGATAACAACTCGGCAAGGACTTTGGTTGCTCCCGCCATTGACGAGATAACCCAAAACTGACTCCTTTAAGGGCATTTTTCTCCCCGGTTTTTGCAAACCCTCGCTGTTACCAGCAGATGGCCCCATAATTACCAAACCCCAGTATCCCTTTTTTTAAAAAAAGCAATTGACAAAAACCTTGCTATTCTTGCCCATCTGATTTGGTTGAAGCAAGCACGTTATCGCACGGCAAGTAAAATCACCAGCATTTGCAAAACGTTTTCTTAGGCTTGGCATTGGCCCTATTTTAGCAGTTGCAACTGGCTGTGATTAGTAATTTGATTACGCTTTCCTCTTTTATAAAAAATGAGCAAATCACAAGAAACTTTTATTCTTAATGATTGTTTCTTTTGCCAGGTGGGCTTTTCCGTTGCCTTGACAATTCAAAGAACCGTTCGGTAATTATTTGTAGAAGATTCGGTTTTAAAAATTATTTACATTTGTCGCACAATATCACCAACCCTTCGTTTATGAAACAATTATTTGTAATTATTACAATATTACTATCCCATATTGGTTTTTCGCGGCCAAATTTTCCTGCATTTTTGCAGGGGACTTGGAAAATGGAGGGTAAGGAAATTTACGAGCGGTGGGATTTGCTAAACGAGAATACATTGAAGGGGTTCTCTTATTACTTTGAAAATCGGCAAATGACGGTTTTGGAATATCTCGACATTTCGGAGACTGCGGCGGGAGTGGTTTATTCAGCCACAGTTATGGGTCAAAACAACGGCAGGAGCATTGAGTTTATTCAAACCGGTTTGGGCAATGCTTTTGTGTACGAAAATCCCAACCACGACTTCCCCAAAAAAATTGTTTACAACAAGATTTCCGACAACGAATTATTTGTGGAGGTTCTTGGTGAGGACGGTAAAGGGTTTTCGTACATAACTAAGAAGGTGTTAAGCTTGTTCTCAGAGCAAGATTCCATCATTTCTAACCCAAATTACGACGGACAACTGGCAAAACTGCTGGGTGCCGACGATTACGGGATGAAGAAGTACATTTTTGTGATGCTAAGAACCGGCACGAACCAAACCACCGATACCGATTTTATCAATGCCTGTTTCAGGGGGCATTTGGACAACATTAACCGGCTGGTCAACGAGGGATTGTTGGTTATTGCTGGTCCTTTGGGCCGAAACGATAAAACTTATCGAGGAATCTTCCTTTTGAATGCCATCAGTATTGAAGAGGCCAAGGCTTTATTGCAAACCGACCCCGCAATTAGAGAGGGGTTGTTGGAAGCAGAGATTTACAATTGGTATGGGTCGGCGGCATTACCGAAGTATCTTGAATATTCTGAAAAAATCTGGAAGCAAAAACCTTGAAACCACATAAAATGGCTGAACTAAAAACCAAGCAAACAAGTCAAAACGTCATAGAGTTTATTAACTCTTTTGCCGAAACCGAACAAAAACGCCAAGATGCTCTCCAGCTTCTTAAAATTATGGAGGAGTTTACAGGCTTCGAGCCCAAAATGTGGGGAGCATCCATAATTGGATTCGGAAAATACCATTACAAATCGGAGCGTAGCAAACAGGAGGGCGATTGGCCCCTTGTGGGTTTCTCGCCACGCAAGGCCGCAATTTCACTTTATGTTTACACGGGGTTGCCCGAGCACGAGCATCTACTCAAGGATTTAGGCAAGTTCAAAGTAGCAAAGGCTTGCATATATGTCAAGCAGCTTTCAGACATAAGTATAGATGCCTTAAAAAAAATTATGGGCGAAACCATCCACTATTTGGAGTTGAAGTACGGGAAGTAGGTAAAAATGTTATCAGGTTGCAAAAATTTTCAATGGCAATCCAAACACAAAAGCCATCAAAAACCGATAACACAGAAGCAATCAGACAAACCCAATAGGTAAGGTACTATGAATCGAATTGTTGATAAAATGGAAGATTACAACACTCAGTGGCACGAGGAGCTGGCCGTTTTAAAATCAATAATTAGCAAAACGGGGCTTGAAAAGTCCACCAAATGGGGAGCGGAAGTTTTTACCCACAAAGGTAAAAATGTGGTTAGCTATTATGGCTTTAAGAACTACTTTGCGATTTGGTTCTACAATGGCGTTTTTCTTGAAGATAGTCAAAAGGTGCTTGTCAATGCACAAGACAACAAAACAAAGGCATTGCGCCAATGGCGGTTTTCGTCCAAAGAAGAAATTGACGAAAAACATATTCTTGAATACATTTATGAGGCCATAAGGAATGAAGAGGAAGGTAAGGTTTGGAAGCCGGAAAAAACAACCGAAATAGTCATTCCCGAGGCCCTGAAACTTGCTTTTGGTAAAGACGAAGGGTTGAGAAAATTGTTCGGCCTACTCTCACACTACAAGCAAAAAGAATACGCTGAACATATTGAAACTGCAAAGCGGATAGAGACAAAACAGGCACGGATAGAAAGAATCATTCCTATGATAATGCAAGGAATTGGACTAAATGATAAGTATAAGAAGTGCTGAAATCATAGTTCCTTGAAATTTTCCTCTTTTGCTCCTTTTCTTGCCCAATCAGGTAGGAGGTTTAAAACCAACTGAAGCCTTTCGAGCAATCCTTCAAACATTTGGGGTTGGAGCTGAGCCGGACACGTGATGAAGTTTTGCTATTCAACAACCGAAATATTGCGGGTCAAACCACCGGTGAAGGGTACCATAATCAAGTTTCCAATTTCTCACACCAGCAAATTACCCCTTTAACCAAATCTAAATCTTCTCAGGCTCATAATTCATCGCCCCGTTTTGGTGATAGATTGATTTTTGGTGAATCGGCCGGTGCATATAGCTCACAAAAACATTGCTAAAGCCCCGTTTTCTCCCAGGGCAACCTTTTTGGATTTCATCCTCTCCTCAGCGTTCGGCACGAAAAATTCATAAACCAAAACCGATTGACCGAGTCATAAATGAAGGCTCGAAAAAGTGAAAAAAACAGGAACGGTTGACGCTACAAGGCCACTTTTCGCCTGTCAACCCGGTCGGTTTTAATGTGCTGCCCGGGATCATTGCCAGTAAAAAAAAGGGTATGATACTTGCCGCGAAACCTTTGCTTGCCAATCCCCACTCTTCCCCCAACCCCCGGTCCAGGCCCAAAATCCGGAAAAGTTTTTTGGAACCTTTGAAGAAGGCAAAAGACTTTGTAAAAGAATTTCATACAGCTTCCTCTATTGTAATTAAAATAAGTCTTTCTCGGCGAATTTTTCGCCAATATTCCGTATTTGGCCGGTATTAAAAACCATCTGGAGGGATTTACCATAAGATATTGATTTGCAAATGCAATGAGATATCTTACCATCTTTAAACAATTGATTTGCTGAATTTTTGCAAAGAGTTTTTTGGTATTTACACATACAAATTCCCAAAAATTTAGTAATATTGGCCTCCGAAAATTTAAATACTCCAGGTATGAACCAAGAATTAATGCAAGCATCCGTAATCGGATTGCGCGATGCGATGGGCTTGAAGCCCGAAGAAACCCTTTTGATTGTAACCGATGAGGTTAAATGCGAGATAGGACGAGCCCTTCACCAAGCCGGCAGGGAGCTGTGCAAGGAGAGTATTTTAGTAGAGATAAAATCGCGCGAAATAAATGGACAGGAGCCTCCGGCAAGCGTTGCAGAACTTATGAAAATGGTTGACGTGGTGGTTTGCCCCACAGCCAAATCGCTTACCCACACCGATGCCCGCCGCAACGCCGTTAAGCTGGGAGTCAGGGTTGGCACTATGCCGGGCATAAACGTTGATATAATGTCGCGTTGCCTCAACGCAGATTTCGATAAAATAATTAATCTCACCAACTTTGTGGCCAAAAGTCTCGATGGGGTGAAAACCATTAGGGTTGTCACCCAAGCCGGTACCGACCTCACAATGCCCATTGAGGGACGAATGATCATACCGAGCACCGGAGTGCTTCGGGAGAAGGGGCAAAGTGGGAACATGCCCAGCGGCGAGGTTTATCTTGCGCCGATCGAAGGTATGTCAAACGGAACCCTGGTCATTGACGGATCCATGGCAAGCATTGGTATGGTTGAAACTCCAATCAAAATAAGGATTGTTGATGGTTATGCCGAAGAGATCACCGGCGGCGAGGAAGCCGAAAGGTTGGTTTCGATTCTCGACAAATCTGGACGCGATGCCCGCGCCGTGGCCGAGTTTGGTATGGGCACCAACTACAAGGCCATACTTACGGGCCAAATATTAGAAGACGAAAAGGTTTTCGGTACCATCCACGTGGCCTTTGGCAACAACCTGACTATGGGCGGAACAATTTCGGTCAACAGCCACCTTGACGGCCTTGTAAAGCAGCCCGACGTATATTTTGACGGCAAACTGGTGATGGAAAAAGGGAAGCTGCTTGGAATGGAGGGGTAAGCGAACTAATTTCAAGCTTCTTGTTTGCCTTTCAAAAAACCATATTGAGGGATAGACAATTTATGAACTCTTAGGCAAATACATTTTCGCAATATACTGCCATTGTTTTATGCCGGTAAATTGACGCGAAAACCTTATTGCAGGTTATTTCCGCTAAGCCCTCTTCAAGCAATTGCAAGTGGTAATGTAAAGAAAAGGTATCTACCCTTATCCACAAATTTTTAAAAAGACCTTGCGAGGGTTTTTTTGGCTTCCAAACACCTATAACTGTGCTCAAGCTGGAAAAGCACCTAAAGCCATATCTTCCTTGACGTCCCCGCCAAAATGGATTTGTTGTTGGAAGTTTTAACTTGCAGGAAGGTTTAGGTGCATTTTCTTAGACCAGTTCAAGGCCTAACAGGGTTATTCAATTCATAATGAATCGAGAGCAGCATCATACAAAAGAATCGTATAGGAAGAAAATTTTGAGTTGAAGCTAAGTTCGAAATCCATTTTTAACCCAAATGCCATCTCTATTTTTGCATTTAAAAAATCCGGCGAAAAACTCTACAGCTATTTTTTTGTATCTCTCCAAAGGGCCTTGCTGGTTGTTGGGTGACTTTGGGCCCACAATGGGTCCTCTTTTCTGGAACTCTTTTCAAAAACAAGTTACCCTTTTGAAAGCTGATAGTTTTGAAAACCCCTGGTCTTTGAAGCACTCATGTCAGGGTTAAGGCATTTCCTTTTCCTTTTGGGTTCTGCATTTTATCGCGGGGCAATATTCATGAGAAATAGGTCGTAAATTAGAATTTTTGGGCCCCTAATACAACATTTCGTTAAGATGGAAATTCTTTTGATTAGCCTTATTACATTATCTTTGCATTCTCTTAAAAAAATAGGTTTCGGGGTTATAAACTTTTGATCTCACTAAATAATATATCGGTTCAGTTTGCCGGCACATCGCTCTTCGACGATGTTTCTTTCATTGTTAACAAGCGCGATCGAATTGGTTTGGTGGGTAAGAACGGTGCTGGCAAGACTACCTTGATGCGCATACTTGGCGGAGTAATGAATCCAACTGGTGGCTCGATTTCTGCACCGGCCAGCGTTACCATTGGCTACTTGCCGCAAGAGATGAACTTTTCTAGTCGCAAAACAGTGCTTGATGAAACCTTGGAGGCGTTCAAGGAAATTAAAATCATTGAGAAGCGAATCGAGCGGTTTCAAAACGAACTCGCCTCACGAACCGACTTCGAAACTACACAATACCACGAACTTACTCAAAAGCTTGCCGATGCCACCGACCGTTACCGAATACTAGGCGGCGACCAAAGGCACGGCCTTGCAGAAAAAGTATTGCTCGGCTTGGGCTACGAACGGACAGACTTCTCAAGACCCCTTGCCGAGTTTAGCGGCGGATGGCAAATGAGGGTCGAACTTGCCAAAATCCTTCTGCAAAACCCAGCACTGGTTATGCTCGACGAGCCAACCAACCACCTCGACATAGAATCAATTCAATGGCTCGAAGACTTCTTGATTGAATATCCTGGGGCGGTTATGATTGTTTCGCACGACCGCGCTTTTCTCGACAACGTTACCTTGCGCACCATCGAAATTTCTTTGGGAAAGGTTTATGACTACAGCGCTTGCTACACTGACTACGAATTGATGCGCCAGGAACGCCTCGAACTAGAGGTTTCGGCATTCAACAACCAACAGAGGCAAATTGCCCAGGTAGAAAGGTTCATTACCCGATTCAGGGCCAAGAACACGAAGGCAAAGCAAGTGCAGTCAAAAATTAAGATGCTCGAAAAAATGGAAAAGATACAAGTGGAAGAACTCGATCAAAGTACCATCCACTTCCGTTTTCCAGAAGCACCCCCAAGCGGAAAGATCGCTCTGGAAATTTCTGGTGTTTCCAAAAGCTACGGCTCAAAGGTAGTGCTCCAAAACCTAAACTACATAATAGGTCGCGGGGAGCGAATCGCCTTTGTGGGTCGAAATGGAGAGGGTAAAACCACGCTCTCCAGGATTATTATTGGCGACCTAGAGCACGAAGGCTGTTTGAAACTTGGCCACAACGTCAAGATTGGATATTACGCACAAAATCAGGCCGAGTATCTCGATCCCGACAAAACCGTCTTTGAAACCATTGATGCGGTTGCGGTGGGCGAAATTCGCAAGCAAACCCGAAACATCCTTGGTGGGTTTCTGTTTAGCGGCAGCGATATTGAAAAAAAGGTAAAGGTGCTTTCTGGTGGTGAAAAATCTCGATTGGCACTGGCTTGTATGCTTCTCGAACCAATAAATCTTCTGGTGCTCGACGAGCCGACCAATCACCTTGATATGCGCTCCAAGGACATACTTAAAACAGCCCTTCTGAAATTTGGCGGAACGGTAATAATAGTATCGCACGACCGCGATTTCCTGCAAGGACTAACCCAAAAAGTGTTTGAGTTCAAGGATAGAAAGATACACGAGTTTCACGGCGACGTTTACGATTTCATAAGTAGCCGCAAAGTGGCATCATTAGACCTTTTGCAAGGTGGCACCAATTCGAAATCCCAGGTTGTAGAGGCTCCGGAATCGGAGGGCAAAGCCTCGTGGGAGCAAAAAAAGCTATTCGAACGCGAACTTCGCAAGGTCAAAACTGCCATCGAAAGGGTAGAGTCCGAAATATCCAAGATCGAGACCGAAATAGCCAACGCGGAGCAGATTATAGCCAAACCGGCCTTAAACCCTGACCTCATAGCCAGCGGGGAGCTATTTGCCCAACACGGAAAGTTAAAAAAACGCCTTGCGGAAACCGAGTACGAGTGGGAGCTGCTGCACTTGCAGATCGAAGAATTGGAAAAAAACGGCTATTGATGCCTCTAGGGCAAAAACTTGAAAGCCCTCGCAATTTTTTACTTTTAGATATTAACTTTGGTTTTTTTTATTTCTAATTCAACCATTATGACAACTGAAGGTTTAAGGGTTGCACTTGGATGCGACCACGCCGGGTTCTTGCTCAAGCAAAGGCTTTTTTCGTTCCTTACCGAAAGGGGTTGCAAAGTTAAGGATTTCGGCACCTATTCCGAAGAAGGTTTTGACTACCCCGACTCGGTTCACCCGCTTTGTTGTGCCATAGAGGCCGGAAACCACGACATCGGCATCGTTATTTGCGGTAGTGGAAACGGCGTAAACATGACGGCCAATAAGCATGCTGGTATAAGATCGGCCCTTTGCTGGAAAGTGGAACTCGCCCGCCTGGCAAGGCTTCACAATAATGCCAACGTACTTGCACTACCAGCAAGGTTTATATCCGAAGATACCGCCCTTCAAATTGTGGGAATGTTTTTGAAAACCGGATTTGAGGGAGGAAGGCACACTGGCAGGGTAAGCAAAATATCTTGGAACCCCAACGATGAAATATTCGACCAAACCTACCAGGAAGAGCAACAAGAAAACGACGACTTTTAGCGGAAACGAAAATATGGTCAAATGACTTCAAAATTTCAAGAATTTTTGACTGCAAGCGAGCAAAAAGCCTTTGACGAACGACACCGCAGGGTGATTAATCACAACACGGGTGTTTACGAAAAGTCTTTCAGAATAGGACTAGAGCAATTCTCGGACCTAGCCCTTGCACGCAAACGGGCTGAGGCCTGCAAGCATAGAGTGCTCGAAAATCTAGAAGAATACCTCAAGGAATTCGAACATAATTTTATTGGAAATGGGGGAAAGGTTATTTGGGCACAGGATGCAAAAGAGGCCCTTGAAGCTGTAATTGAAATTGCACGAAAGAATTTCGCAAGGAGGGTTGTCAAGTCCAAATCAATGGTTACAGAGGAAATAGGGCTGCGAGAATTTCTCGAAAAAAACGGTATTGAAACCTACGAAACAGACTTGGGCGAATACATAGTTCAACTCAGCAACGACAAGCCCTACCACATAGTAACTCCAGCAATGCACCTAACCGCTGGTGATGTCTCTGGTATTTTTGCAAAAGAGCATGGTTTGGCCGAGAACTCTTCCCCTCAAGAAATTACAGCCTTTGTAAGGAATCACCTCAGGGAAAAGTTTGTCAATGCAGATATGGGAATAACCGGTGCAAATTTCTTGGTAGCCGCCACAGGATCTGTGGCTTTAACCGAAAACGAAGGAAACGGTGTCCTGTCGGCAAGCCTGCCACCAATCCATGTGGTCATTGCCGGAATAGAAAAATTAATACCTTCACTAGAGGACCTCGACTATCTTTGGCCCCTCCTTTCGTCTCACGCAACCGGTCAAAACCTTTCTTGTTACAACACCATAATTAATGGGCGTAGAAAATATGGTGAGTATGATGGCCCTCAACAAGTTTATGTTATCCTGCTCGATAATGGGCGCAGCAACCTTTTGGCGCAAATTCCACAAAGGAAAGCCCTCTCTTGCATCAAGTGCGGAGCTTGTCTAAACGTGTGCCCCATATTCAAAAACATTGGAGGACACGCTTACGGGACCGTTTACCAGGGCCCCATTGGAGCTGTTATTAATCCTCACATTAACGATTTTAAGGAATACGTTCACCTTTCGCACGCCTCAACCCTGTGCGGCAAATGCACGGAGGTTTGTCCGGTAAACATTGACCTCCACAATCAATTGTTGAAAAACAGGCAAATGAATGTTGACTTAAAGTTGGTCAACAAAAATGAGAAAAGGGCCATGCAAGCTTTCAAGTGGATTATGAGCAAGAGAAGCAGGCTTGAGTCGGTAAAGCCGAAATGGAAAAATTTTGGGATGCAATTTTTTTTCAAGAACACTTGGGGAGAGAGACGTGAAATTCCTAGCGTGGCACCCAAATCGTTTGCCCAGCTTTGGGAAGAAAAACACAAAAGCCCAGAGTAGAACCCTGGGCCTTGTGGAGAATATCGGGCTCGAACCGATGACCTCTTGGCTGCCAGCCAAACGCTCTAGCCAACTGAGCTAATTCCCCGCTTTGGATGTGCAAAGTTAATATGTTTTTGTTCAATTTGAAAAAAAAAAATCACTTGCCGCCAATCCAACGAAAAGCAAGCTTCAAACCCCACAAAAACACAACAAATGGCGAAGTACATTCAAAGTTTGATAGAACAAGGCGAACACCAGCAACTTGACTTCAAGTTTCAGGTGAACGACAGCCGGAAAATTGCCAAAACCATAGTGGCATTTGCCAACACTGACGGAGGAAAACTGCTTATCGGTGTCAAAGACAATGGGGTATTGGCAGGGGTGCGTACCGAGGAAGAGTACCATATGATTGAAGCCGCCGCGGCACTTTATTGCAAGCCCGAAATAGGATTTGCCTCGCGTAGCTGGCTAATTGACGGCAAGCAGGTATTGGAAATTGACGTACCAGAGCTATTGACCAAGCCAGCCTTTGCATTGGACGATGAAGGCAGGTGGCTAGCCTACGTAAGGGTTGGTGACCAAAATATTTTGGCGGCCCCCATCCAAATCAAGTTCTGGAAACAGCAAAACAACGATCAAGGCACCCTGATAAGGTATTCAGACAAGGAGGAACTACTATTGAAATACCTTTCTGCCAACCCGTTCATAACGCTAGACAAATTTTCGAGAATTGCCCTCCTGCCGCGATACAAGGCCGAAAATATTTTGGTAAGCTTGATGTGCGCCGGGCTGATCGAGCTTAATCAAAACGAACACCATTATTGGTTTAGGCTAAAGGAGGCCAAGGAATTTGAATATTAGCTGTTTCTCAAAAATCTTTAGGCAAACCTTTCAAGTATTTTATTGACCCTCGAAAAGTAACTTGCCCCGAACATATTGAGATGAACCATAAGCGGATACAGGTTTGCCACCTCCGCACCATAATTCCAATCCCAATGGAGTGGAAATGCTTCGTTGTAATAATAGTAAAATGATTCTGGAAACCCTCCGAAAAGCTTGGTCATACCCAAGTCCATATACCTGTGCCCGTAATAAACAGCCGGGTCAAAAACCACGGGTTGACCATCTTTTCGTGTCATGTAGTTTCCTCTCCACAGGTCTCCGTGCAGCAGCGAAGCTTTTTCTTTGGGAAAAAAATCGGACACACGCTTGAAAAGCTCCTCGAATTGTTTCTTGGGTCTTTCTGGTAAAAGCCCATTATCGCTTGCCAACATTATTTGTGGCAAAAGCCGCTGCACCACGAAAAACTCCTCCCAGGTATCAGCCGGATCGTTTTATTGCGGAAGCATTCCAATGTAGTTATCATGGTCAAGACCGAATCTATTTGAGAATTTTTTGTGGAGCCCTGCAATGCCCCTTGCAAAGTTTTTCCAAAAGTCCGATTTTTTCTCCCCGCTATCCATAAAAGCCAAAACCAAGAATGAGATCTCGCCATTGCTGCTAAACCCCACAACCTCAGGAACCTCAATTTCGCCGGCATCGGCCATAATGTTCAATCCTCGAGCCTCGGCCTCAAACATACCCGGGAACTTTTTCGCCGAATTTGCTTTCACGAAAAAACTGCCACCGTTTGTTTTAACTTTAAACGTGCTATTTATGCAGCCTCCGCTCACCTCCTCCAAACCGAGCACTTCAGAAATGCGGCGCCCTTTCTGAAGTGCAACCCCAACCATAGCCGACAATAAACCTGCGTCAACCATTAACTTATCCTCAGCTTTTTACCCAAAACTGTTTGAACGAAAACTGCAACAACAAACAAGGCACTGAAAAACAAGGATGCTTTTCCGAGAACATTCCCCCTTGCGGCAAAATAGGTTAACCTGTTGTTGAGGTTTAAGGTTTGCCTTATGGCAACCTCTTGACCCCACTTGGTTTGCTGTATTAGCTTCCCCCTTTGGTCAATAAAAGAAGAAATTCCCGTGCTCGCCGCCCTCGCTATTGGCTTCCGAAGCTCAATTGCCCGCAATCTGGCATAGTTGCTATGCTGCCTGTAACCAGGGGTTTTTCCCCACCAGCCATCGTTGGTAGCAATAAAGATCACGTTTGCCCCGAGCCTGGCGTATTCGGTCATGTAGTCGCCAAAGATTGACTCGAAGCAAATTACCGGACCTATCACCGCGCCGTCTTTTGTGCCAAAAACCGACCGATGTTTTTGTTTTCCCATACCCTTGGCTGTGCCACCAAACTTCGAAAACACCCAACCCAAAGGTTTGAACACGCTAGCATATGGAACAGCCTCGACACCTGGTACCAATTTGGATTTATGGTAATGATTCAAAAGCCCTTCTTTATTGACAATAATGGCCGAATTAAAAATGGTGTAGTTTATGTTGGTGCTTGGAATTTGGCGAGCTGTAAACGGCAATTCTTCATCATTATCATGAATCTGAAAAATTGAAGCGCCAGTTACCCAATGCATGTTTTCATTTTGCGCCAGGAAATCTTTTAGCCTTTCCAATACTTGATTTTTTTGGTCTGAGCCAAGCCAAACGGGCTCAGGGAGTGCCGCCTCAGGGCTCAAAACAAAAGCGGTTTTTGAAGTTGTAACCCCAGCCGAAAGGGTTATCAGCTTGTCTACCATTGCAAATTGTTCCGCACTGCTTGGATGGTGGTAGGGGTCTTCGGATGGCTGGACAATAACCACCTCCAAGGGTCTTTCAATTTCGGTGTAAGTCCAATAAGTAACAAGCGAAAAAACTATTGGAATAAGGAGGCAACCCACAAAAATACCCAAAAATAGAAAGGGGCGCTTTTTTGAACCCATCTTATAGTTGGAAGTTGCCGTCGGCTCTTGCAGACCAACTGATTTTTTTTCTTTAAGCCAAAGTGCCTCCTTAAAAATCGAAAACGCCAAAAGATTGACAATCAATACCCAAAGGGTTCCTCCAGCCACTCCAGTGTATTCGTACCATTGAACTATGGATGGTACGGTAGAAAAAACGTTTCCCAAATCTAACCAACTCCAACTTAGCTCCCATTGCGAATGGAGGTGCTCGAAACTTAGCCATAGAAATAAAAGTGGCAGCCAACCCTGCATGGGTGATAAACGACGCCAAACGTGAACCAACCACCAAGGGACAGCCATAAAAAAAGAGTTTAAAACCACCGCAACAACCATTCCAGGCAGTGTGGATTGCGATATCCACCAGGTAGTAGAGAGGTTGAAAGTAAAAAAGGCCAGATAGGTCAATTTGAAAAACATCGACGACCTATTTGTCTGCTTATTTTCAAGCAAGATATGCTCTGCAAAAAGGAGTGGAACAAAGGCGAGGAAAATTAAAAAGGGTATTCCGTAAGGAGGCCAAGAAAGGAATAGGGCAAACCCCGACATTAACCCCAATAAAACCAATCGGTGCTTTTTGAGAATAGAGTATTTTAACATTTTTGCTTTTTGATCGGTGAAAATAACAAATTGTTTTTAAAACGCAAAAATCACATAAATTTTGAAAAAAAAGGTTGTTTTGCTTTGAAAAAGTTGTTTAATTGGAAAAAATTAAACAACTTTGCAAACCTTTCCAAATTAATACTTTAAATCAGATGCGTAAAGGAAAAAAAACGGAAATAAAAATCCTTGAGGCGGCAGCCGAACTGTTTGTAGAGAAGGGAATTGACAGGACCACTGTTAGGGATATATCCTCGAGGGCGGGAATAAATCTTGCACTTATGAACTATCATTTCGACACAAAGGAAAACTTGTGCGATGCCGTTTTTGATTGGGTTTTGAAGAAAAGCACCCAGAATCTCGTAAAAATATTGGATGGCGATTTGCCGCTCGACGAAAAGCTTTCCAAGTATGTTGAGGCTTATTTTGACTTGCTTTGGGAAAGCCCCTTCTTGGTGTCGTTCGTGCTCGAGATGATTCAGAGAAGCAAGGAACATGTTTTAAAAATTGAAGGGGCCTTCACTCTTTACAGCACCCCTAAGTTTTCCAAGCAAATTGAAGAAGAGATAAAAATTGGCAACATACGTCCCGTACACCCTTCCCAAATTTTCGTTGATCTGCAGTCATTAATTTCTTTTCCGTTTGGAATAATGTTGCTAATTCAAAACAAGCTAAATCTCGACGATGAGGGGATAAGGGCATTTTTGGATGAGCGAAAAAAGCACATTCCCGAAATGATAATGGCCTATTTGAAGGCGAAGTGATATTATCGTGGTGTTGCCAAAACACCTTGCATTTTGTGTTGAAAAGCCCCGCCTCGAGGTGGGGCTTTTGTATGGCGAGCTGCTGTTATAGTTCAAGTTGCCAACTGGTTTGACAGGGCTGTATGAACAGAAAAAATGTTGTCTTTAAATTTTTCAAAACCAACCCTAGCAATGGGTGATTTTTTTTGTGGAAAGGCTTCCTTGAAAGTGGTTTCATCAAGAGACAGCCACAAGGCATCGTCAAACTCTTTCAATCGTGCCTTTGTAGCGAAACCCATCTCAGCCGTGGGTGTTGAAAAACGATTGTGCGGGCACACATCTTGACAGGTGTCGCAACCAAAAATCCACGGCAAGGTCTTGTTTCGCAATGAATAGGGGATTGCGGCCTTTGATTCGATTGTAAGATACGAAATGCACTTACGGGCATCAACAACTCCTGGGCTAACAATTGCTTCGGTTGGGCAAGACTCGATGCACTTGCTGCAAGTTCCACAAAGGTTTTTAGAAAAGGGCTTGTCGGGTTCAAGTTCAAGGTTTGAAATGATTTCGCCCAAAAAAAAGAAGCTCCCCTTTTTGGGAATAATAACACAACCGTTTTTTCCAATCCCTCCTATTCCCGATCTTGCGGCCCACTCTCTTTCCATTACCGGAGCACTATCGGCAAACACCCTAAATCGGAAATTTGGATTAAAGGATTTCATCTTGGCTGCCACCAGATGAAGCCTATCCTTGACAATTTGGTGGTAGTCATCGCCGTATGCATATTTCGAAACCAAGAACCTTGATTTGGGGTTCTGTTTTTCGGCCGGAAAGTAGTTCAATGCAGCAACTACGATTGATTTTGCACCAGGCAAAAGTATGGTGGGATCCAGCCTTTTGTCAAGGTTTCTTCCCATATATTCCATAGAACCATTAAACCCTTTGTCGAGCCAATTTTTCAGGCGCGGTTCTGTTTCGTTCAACCTTTCGAGGGTAGCCACCCCGCAAGAAGAGAAACCCGAAGCCAACACTTCGTTTTTAATGTAAAGAGTTAGATTTTTTGGGCTCGGACCAAGGTTTTTCATCATTAATCAAAAAGGGACCCCGGTTTGGGTGTACGGATTTTGCCGAGGTGCCGATAAGCAATTTCAGTGGCTTCACGCCCCCTAGGAGTACGCATTAGGTAACCCTCTTGAATCAAGAAAGGTTCGTAAACCTCCTCAATGGTGCCAGAATCCTCGCCTACTGCGGTGGCAATCGTAGTAAGGCCAACGGGTCCACCCTTGAACTTTTCAATGATTGTTGTAAGGATCTTGTTGTCCATTTCGTCAAGACCATGCTTGTCAACATTTAGCGCTGCCAATCCGTAATGGGCAATTGGTAAATCGATGTTTCCGTTACCCTTAATTTGGGCAAAATCCCTAACCCGCCTAAGGAGTGCATTGGCAATTCGAGGGGTGCCGCGGCTCCTTCCGGCAATCTCCTTGGCTGCATCTTCCAGTATTTCAACCCTTAAAATGCCTGCCGACCTTTTTACAATGGTTGAAAGCAAGGTGGCATCGTAGTAATTCAACCTGGAGTTAATTCCGAACCTGGCGCGCAAAGGCGAGGTGAGCAAACCCGAGCGGGTGGTGGCCCCTATAAGGGTAAAGGGATTTAGGGTTATTTGAATGCTGCGGGCATTGGGACCCGTCTCAATCATGATGTCTATCTTGAAGTCCTCCATTGCAGAATAAAGGTACTCTTCTACCACCGGGCTGAGGCGATGAATTTCATCTATGAACAAGACGTCGTTGGGCTCAAGGTTTGTGAGTAGTCCGGCCAAATCGCCAGGCTTGTCGAGGACTGGTCCAGAAGTAATCTTGATGCCAACGCCCATTTCGTTGGCAATGATATGTGCGAGGGTGGTTTTTCCAAGCCCGGGAGGTCCGTGAAGCAAAACGTGGTCGAGGGCTTCGCCTCGCTGACGCGCAGCCCCAACAAATACCTTAAGGTTTTCAACAACACCATGCTGGCCTGTAAAACTGCCAAAACTACCTGGCCTAAGGGCCTTTTCAAACTCCTTCTCGGCAGTTGTAAGATTTTCGTGGCCAGGGTTTAGGTTAGGGTTCATCTTTTTTTCTCGGCTGATTGTGCAAATTTATGGTAATTGTTTGTAATTTTTCCAAAAAGTTTGCCCGCAAGGGCTTCATGGGTCAAACTTGAAAAGTTTATTCCTTTTCCGCTCCAATTTTTTTACCTTTGTTTGTTCCAATTCATATTTTTTAAAATTGAAATGGTTTCACCTTTTGTTAATTAACCCAAAGGCTATAAAATGAAGAGATTTTTGCTGCTTGTACCTTTTGTGATCCTGAGCTCTTGTGTGTCGCACAATAGCCTGATTTACCTGCAGGACAAGGCCGGAATTGGACCCGTTGTTCCAATTAACCCCGTTGAATATCAGGTAAAAAAGGGTGACTTGCTGCAATTAAGGGTTCATTCTCTAGATCCAAACGTAGAACTCACCTTTAATGGAAGCTTATCAGCCATTTCCTCAGGTGTTGCCAATGCTAGATCTAGCTTCTACCTGCTTGGCAACAGCGTAAATGGCGAGGGCAAGATAGTACTGCCAGTTATTGGAGAAGTTGAGGTGAGCGGCCGTACCATCGAAGAAACCAGGAAACTCATTCAAGACAAGCTGGATGTTTACTTTGTTAATGCCACCGCTTCTGTAAAATTGCTAAATCAAAACTTTACAATACTTGGTGAGGTAACCAGACCAGGTACCTACGATATGTTTAGTGACAAGTTCTCGGTTTTGGACGCACTTGGTTTGGCGGGAGATATGACTGACTATGGAAACCGCAAAGTAAGAATTTGGCGCAGGGGCGAGACCGAAATATTATCGCACACAATTGATCTTACCTCGAGGGATGTTATTTCTTCAGAATGGTTCTTTTTGCAGCCAGGCGATTTTATTTACGTGGAACCCGTGAAGCAAAAGAGAACCGGCTTTGGTACCTTTCCCTTCGGTGTAGTGTTTCAGTCAATAACAACCGCAGTTACCCTGTTTTATTTTTTCAAGGCAGTTACCAGCTCCTCCAATTAACGTTTATCGTATTATTGATCCAATATTATGACCCAAACAACTTTTCAGGAAGAAAATTTTGACCTTAGGCGGGTGATCTTTAGGTTTCTTCCATTTTGGCCCCACATTTTAGGAAGTTTATTGGTGGCAATTGGCCTGGCATATCTTTTCAACAACATTAAAGAGCCAGTTTATAAGGTTGAATCAACCCTTCTAATTAGCGATAAGAGCAAGGGATTGTCGAGAGGCAGCCTCCTCGATGAGTTCGACAAGTTTTCAACCCGCTCGAATTTCCACGACAACATTGTAATACTCCAATCATTTAGCCTGATTGAAAAAGCCCTCAACAAGATGCCCGTGGATGTTTATTACTTCGAACCAAGTAGGTTTATGGGCCTTAAACGTAAAAAGGAACTTTATGTTGACTCGCCATTTACAGTGACCCTTGAGGCAGGTGGGGAACAGCCTTTCGAAAAAGAAATATTTCTGACCATAGTTGACCAAAAACACTTTGTTTTGGAATCAAAAGAAATAGATCTGCCAAAAGACAAAATTGCCTTTGCCAGCCAAGTATCCGGAAAGGGTTTTTCTTTCAGAGTCTCCTTAAATGAAAACTTCAACCCCAAAGAAGACCTTGAGCGAAGGTTTTTCTTTGTAACACGCGACAAACCCAAACTGGTCAGAGAGTATGCAGGGGCCTTATCCGTAAAGCCGTTCGATAAAACCACTTGGGTTTTGAAGGCTTCCTTCAATGCCACCAACCTAAAAAGGGCCAAGGATTTTTTGAATTCGCTCAACGCTTCGTTCGTAAATATGGGGCTTGAAGAAAAAAACCAAACCGCCCTAAATGCTATTGCATTTATTGAAGAACAATTGTCATTGGTTCAAGATTCACTGGTGGTGGCCGAAACCCGATTGCAAAAATTCAGGCAAAGCGAAAAACTGATTAGTGTTAGCCAAGTGGGGACACTCTTGCTCGATGAGTTACAAGTGCTTGAGCAAGAGAAATTTACCGAAGATCTCAAAATGCGTCAACTTGAGAATTTGGAGGGGTATCTCAAAAACAACGCCGATCTAACTGACGGTTTCGCCCCTGCCAACTTCGGGCTTTCTGACCCAGTATTATTAGGGTCAATCAATCAACTTGTAAAGCTTTATTCCGACCGCAAAACAATGTTGGTTAGTGTAAGAGAAGGAAACCCAGCCCTCGAGGGCAACGACAGGCAGATTGGCCTGGCAAGAAAAACCCTTGCCGAAAATATTCAAAACATAAAATCTACGTCTGCCATAAAACTTGCGGAGATTAATAAAAGAATCGCCCTCAACGAACGAAGGATGAACCGGTTTCCCGACACGGAGAGGGAGTTGCTTGGCATTCAGCGCCTTTTTAATGTTAACGACGGTGTTTTCAACTTCTTGTTGAAAAAAAGGGAGGAGGCAAATCTCGCCCTTGCCTCAAACATTGCCGACAACCAGGTGATTGACTCCGCAACACCACGGGGAGTGATAAGCCCCAACAAAGGGCGCAATATCATTATTGCTTTTATTCTTGGGTTGCTCATTCCCGTCGGGCTAATTGAACTTAGGTTCTTGTTCAACACCAGGATTGTTGATAGGAAAGAGGTAACAGATGCCCTTCCATTTGCCATTGCAGGCATAATTCCACACCTTGAAGGTGAGAACGGTGATGATGACCTTAACCTTGTTGTATATGAAAAACCCAGGTCACAAGTTGTTGAGGCATTCCGTACACTCCGGGCCAACCTACAGTTCATAGTTCCTGGCGAAAAAAGCAAGGTTTTCGCAATTACCTCCACAAGGTCCGGTGAGGGAAAAAGTTTTTCGGCATCTAACCTTGCTACGGCATTTGCCCTTACGGGAAAGAAAACCATCCTAGTTATGGCTGATATGAGGAAGCCGAAGCTGGCGAAGGCTCTCGGAGCAAAAATTGATCCAGGACTTTCTAACTTTTTAATAGGTCAATTGGATCACGAAAAGGTAATTCAGGCTACCAAGGTAGATACGAACTTATTCCTCATAGCTTCTGGTCCGGTGCCTCCAAATTCGGCAGAGCTTATTGCCACCAATAGAATGAACAAACTGATAGAAGGGCTTAGGCAAGAGTATGATTACGTGGTTATTGACACTCCACCCCTTGGCTTGATCCCCGATGCAATGCCTCTCACAAATATGGTTGACGCAATTATTTACGTGATCAGGCAAGGGTTAACCGATAGATCGGCCCTTGATTTCATCAAGGATTTTTCTGAAAAAACCAGTTTTAAGAACATTTGCATAGAAATTAACGACATAAAGAAATCAAAGTTTGGTGCCAGGTACGGATATGATTTTGGCTACGGCTACGGGCGTGGCTACGGATATGGCTACGGGTACCACGAAGGCAAGGATAGAATTGATAGGGGTTTCCTTGCCAATTTGATTTCCAGGTTTAAAGGTTTGGTAAATAACCCATAGCTACCATTCAATAATTTTAAAAATTCCTTTGCAAAATGGCACCAACCGGCTGGTTTGCATTGTACACTCGCTCACGGTCTGAGAAACAGGTAAACAGGCTGCTTCAGGAGCAGGGGTTTGAGACCTACCTTCCCTTGATCGTTACCACAAGGAAATGGAGCGACAGGTTAAAAAAGGTTGAAGTGCCCTTGTTCGGCAGTTACGTCTTTGTGGTTCACAGACCAAATGACCACAATTCATTCCTAAAAATAGTTGAAACACCTGGTGTAGTGCGGTTTGTCTCCTTTGATGGTAAGCCCGTGAGAATACCTGAAAATCAAATAGAAAGCCTCAAGAAAGTGAGTGCCCAAGGGTACGAGATAGAGCCATTAGAAATACCAATTCCTGAAGGTTCAGAGGTTGAAATAAAAAGAGGACCTTTGAAAGGGGTAAAAGGTATCGTGCTTAGAAGCCCGGAGGGATCAAAACCACTGTTAATCATAAGAATTGACGTGCTCGACAAAGATATTCAGGTGAAGCTTCCACCTGGGATGATCATCTAGAACTTTGCGCCGAAAACCCTCAAAAACTCCTGCGCCAAAACACCTTTTAGCTTTTCAAAATCCACCGCCTGCCCAAGCTCCTGTTTCATTGAGGTTACGCCCTTGTCCACGAACCCGCAAGGGTTTATAAGTTGATAAAAACTCAAATCGGTGTTTACGTTGAAGGCAAATCCGTGCATGGTTACCTGTCGGCTTGCCCTTACGCCTATTGCACATATCTTTCTAGCCGTTTTCTTGTCGAAATCAAGCCAAACCCCCGATGCCCCCTCAAGCCTGCCGGCAACAATACCATAATACGATAGTGTTCTAATGATGGTTTCCTCAAGTTTTTCGATGTAGGTCCTGATTCCCAATTCGAACCTTCCAAGGTGAAGGATAGGGTATCCAACCACTTGGCCAGGCCCGTGGTATGTAATGTCTCCGCCTCGGTTAATCTTGTAAAATGAAGCTCCTCTGTCGGCTAAAAGCTTTTCGCTGATCAGTAGGTTGCTTTCGTCACCACTTTTTCCCAGGGTAAATACGTGGGGGTGCTCAACTAAAATCAAGTGACCGGCAATTTCTGAATCTAGCCCTACGGTTTGCATTTGAGAGAACAAATCCTCCTGAAAATCCCACGTTTCCTTGTAGTCATTTATCCCCAGGTCTATAAAATTAATTTTTGGCATATTATTCAATGTGTTTTTCCGCCTTGTACGAACTCCTAACCAACGGTGCACTCTCCACGTGTTTGAAGCCCAACTTAAAGCCTTCTCCTTTGTAAAATTCGAACATTTCGGGAGTTATGTACTCTTGCACCTCAAGATGCTTTAGGCTCGGTTGAAGGTATTGACCAATGGTTACAGTAGTGACGCCGGCGTTTTTTATGTCTTTTAGGGTTTCCAGTACTTCCATCTTAGTTTCGCCAAGGCCAACCATAATTCCGGACTTAACAGAAACCCTTTTGCTCTTGGCGAGCACTTCCAGTACCTTGATGCTAGTGTCATACTTGGCGCGACTCCTTACCAGCGGGGTAAGCCTTCTTACAGTTTCCAAGTTGTGCGATATTACCTCCGGCATTGAGTCAACGACTTGGCAAATCAAATCCTCCTCACCATCGAAGTCTGGGATAAGTGCTTCGATGGTAGCATTTGGCACTAGGTTTTTAATGGCAGCAATAGTATTGCACCAGGCGGTTGCACCCTTGTCGGCAAGGTCGTCCCTGTCAACGGATGTAAGAACCACGTGCTTAAGTCCCATTTTCTTGACAGTCTCCGCAACCCTCCGCGGTTCATCTTGGTCAACGGGTTGCGGTTTACCTGTTTTTACATTGCAAAACTTGCACGAGCGGGTGCAAACATCGCCAAGAATCATCAAAGTGGCGGTGCGAGCACCCCAGCACTCGTCAATGTTGGGGCATTTACCGCTACTGCAAATCGTGTGAAGCTTGTTTTTTTCCACCAGTTCACGCACCGAAAGGTAGTTCTTGCCCGATGGAAGATTGGTTTTTAGCCAGTTTGGTTTTCTTATTGGTTTCTGATGGTTGGTCATTGATTGTTACTGTTGTTTTCAGGATTAATCCTTACGAACCATTAAATCAAAAAAAATTGGTTTACGATCAATAGCCCCTTTCGTGCCTTCCTTCAATAAAGTTAATGAATGATCGGTTTGCAACCCTATTCCCGCCGGGGGTTGGGTAGTTTCCTGTAAAATACCAGTCGCCGGTATGTTGCGGGCAAGCAGCGTGCAAGTCTTCGATGGTTTGGTAAACAATTTCCAGTTGCGCCTGAACCTTGGGTGGGTGAAGGATTCTGGCAATCTTGTTCGAAATTTGAATTGCAGAAAAAGGGACGTAAATGGCCTTGACGCTGTTGGTGATCAAATGGTCTGGAAGGTTAGCTTGTTCCTTGCATTTGGCATAAACTTCGTTTATGATGTGTTCTTGCCCTGTTTCTTTCAAAAGGTGCAATGTTGCCCTGAAGGCAATTAAATCGCCGAGCTTTGCCATATCAATACCGTAGCAATCAGGGTATCTTATCTGTGGTGCCGAAGAAACAATCACAATTTTTTTGGGCCCGAGCCTATCAAGCATCTTCACAATGCTTTTCTTCAGTGTTGTGCCCCTAACTATGCTGTCATCCACCACCACCAAGTTGTCTATTCCGCGCTTTACTACTCCATAAGTAACATCGTAAACGTGCGCCACGAGGTCATCGCGAGCGTTATCCGGAGTGATGAAGGTGCGCATTTTTACATCTTTTACCGCCACTTGATCAACCCTTGGGCGGATAGCCAAAATTTCATCGAGTTTTTGGGCGGTGAGTGAAGTTCCGGCCGCAAGAATTTTTTCCTTTTTCACGCTGTCGCAAAAATCGTTAAGCCCCTCAACCATTCCCTTAAAAGCAGCAATGGCCGTGTTTGGGATGTATGAAAAAAGGGTGTTTTCAAGATCGTGGTTTACAGTGCCAAGGATTGCTGGGACCAATTTTTTGCCAAGCATCTTGCGCTCTTTGTATATTTCAGAATCGGTGCCGCGAGAAAAGTAGATCCTTTCGAAGGAGCAAGATGATCTGGCACTGGCCTTGTGAATTTGAACTTCGCTTACCTCCCCATTGTTTTTTATTATCAGGGCATATCCTGGCTTTACCTCTTTTACCCTTTCCACTGACGCGTTTAGTGCCGTTTGAATTGCGGACCTTTCACTTGCCGCAACCAAAACGTCGTCGTTATGGTAGTAGTAAGCAGGACGTATGCCAGCAGGGTCGCGCATCACGAACGAGTCACCATGGCCTAGCACCCCGGCAATAACGTAGCCACCATCCCAGTACTTGCTGGCGTTGGTCAAAACATTCTGCAAGTCGAGTTCTTGGGCAATAAGAGGAGAAATTTCTTGTTTGGAAAAGCCCTCTGCCTTGAACCTCTGGTAAAGATTCTCGTTTTCTTCGTCCAAGAAATGGCCCAATTTTTCCAAAACCGTTTCCGTATCACTGGTGGCATTGGGATGCTGCCCTATTTTTACCAAACTATCAAACAATTGGCCTATATTCGTCAGGTTAAAATTGCCGGCTATCATCAATGTCTTTGACATCCAGTTGTTTTGCCTCACGAAAGGGTGCACGTTTTCGATGCTATTTTGGCCAAACGTTCCATACCTTAGGTGACCTAGGTAAAGTTCGCCAATAAAATCGGAGTTTTTTTTAAGCCAGTTGCTGTCAGCAAGGCGTTCGGGCGAGCTCGTTCTAGCGCTATCGAAATCGGAGTGTATCTTGTCAAATATTTCTTTTATAGGGTTGGAATTATTGCTTCTCAATCGGCTTATGTATGGCAATCCCGGTTCAACCCCAAACTTTATGCATCCAATACCTGCACCATCCTGGCCTCTATTGTGTTGTTTTTCCAATAACAGGTACAGTTTGTTTAATCCGTAAAACGCTGATCCGTAGCTGGAAGCGTAGTATTCGAGGGGTTTTAAAAGACGGAGCAGCACAATGCCGCATTCGTGTTTTATGGCATCGCTCATTGGGTGGGTAGTGGATTAAATTGCAAAGATAAAACTAATGGGAAAAACACCAAGGAGGTTATTTAGAAAACTTGGTTACGGACTTAAGATTGTGGGGTTGAAGGGCTAAGGGGTCAATTACCAAATGAATTTATATTAGAAACCAAAATTGAGAACAAAAAATAAAAAATTTGCTGAAATCAGCCTTGGCCAAAGCTAGGCGTGTCATCGTCCATTAACCATTGATTATATCGGCACTTTAATTCTTCCAGACCGTCAACCGCCGTGCCCGATTCGAGATGCAAAGCATACCAAGACATCGAGCCCAAGCAGGAGGTTAATCCTTATTCCTTCAGGGTCATCTTTTCTTCTTGAAAAACTCCTTGAGTAGAGTGCTCGATTTGTTGGCGCAAACCCCTGTCAAAACAGTTGTTTTTGGATGAAACGGATTTGGATGGTACCTCGAAAACCCCTTTTTTTCGTCTGAAGCTCCGTAAACAATCCTTGCTACCTGAGCCCAGTTTAGGGCGCCTGCACACATCAGGCAGGGCTCGAGGGTCACATAAAGGGTGCAATTGTTGAGGTATTTCCCACCCAAAAAGTCCGAGGCGGCAGTAATGGCTTGCATTTCGGCGTGGGCAGTTGCATCACGAAGATGCTCGGTGTAATTGTGAGCACGGGAAATAATCATATTGTTGCAAACAATCACGCAACCCACAGGAACCTCGTCGGCATCCAATGCCTTCTGGGCCTCTTTAAGGGCTTCATTCATAAAATGCTCGTCGGTAAAAATATTTATCGGCATAGTATGGCAAAGTTACAAAGTTCTTTGATGGAAGCGTTTTTTCTTTGCAGTTAGAATAAATGCGCTATTTTTTCCTAACTTTACCGCAGAGTTTCAACCCACCAAAGAGCAATGGTTTTCGTTTACATCCACGAAACTTCGAATCGCACCCGATATGTTATGGAATTGGTCTTCAAGGCAATTATCGGGATGGACTATGCCATAACCTCAAATCGTAACGAATACCTCACCCATACAGGTGCAAAGCTAAACTACGGTCATAGGCCACTTGGGTCAAATGAGGTATTTATCCAAGCATCGGGGTTGCTTGACAAAAGGGGGGTTGAAAGGATTGTTCCAAGTATTATTACCAAAAACGGCATACCTTGCCTGTTTGCAAACAATAGCGAAAATTGCAGTTTGGGCTTCGATCCTTTCGCTGCAATTTTTTACCTTGTTTCGCGCTACGAGGAGTACTCTAATTTCAAGCCGGACAAACACGGAAGGTTTGCTGTTGAAGAAAGCATTGCATACAATCATAACTTCTTGCACGTTCCAGTTGCTAATCACTATGCTTTGTTCATCAAAGATCTGATTGTGGCAAAAAACCCAACCATATACTTCAAGCCTTCGGGTTATTCATCGATTCCAACCTACGATGTTGACGTGGCATTCGCCTACAAGGGGAGGGGAGTGCTTAGAAACATTGCTGCCTCTATTAAGGATATTCTTAAAGGTGATGGCCGCAGGATGAAGGAGCGGCTAAGGGTATTGCGGTCCCTGCAGCCCGACCCCTTCGATAACTATGATTACACCCTAGGCCACGATTCTAAACTTGGACTGCAGGCCTTCTATTTTTTTCTCTGCGGCGATTTAGGGCCTTTCGACAGAAACATTTCCACCCTTTCGAAAACCTTTGTCAACTTGGCAAATAAGGTTAGCAACCACGCATTTTGCGGGATACATCCATCCTATCAGTCAAATGGCAAAACCGAAATGCTTGAAAAGGAAAAGGAAAGATTATCAAAAATTCTTGGCCGAGAAATCTGTTTTAGCCGTCAACACTTTTTGAAGTTCAAACTACCAGAAACTTATCGAAACTTGCTCAAAATTGGTATTGACAACGATTTTTCGATGGGTTATGCAACTCAGTTGGGCTTCAGGGCGTCCATTGCCTCGCCATTCTTTTTTTATGATCTGGAGCGAGAGGAAACAACCACCCTAAAAATTCACCCGCTGGCACTAATGGATACAACATTAATTTATCACCTCAAGTTAAGCCCTGATGAAGCCACCAAAAAAGCCAAAAAAATAGTGGATGAGGTAAAAAAGGTTGAAGGAACATTCATTTCGCTTTGGCACCACGAAACCCTTTCGAACAATACTGAATCCAATCCTTGGCGCGATTGTTACGAACGAATATCTTTTTACGCACTGCCAAATAAGGTTAAGCAATGATACGTTTTTTGCCAAACGAGGAAATAAACAAGCAAAAGTGGGACGATTGCATTTTTTCCTCTTCAAAAGGCATCGTTTACGCCTGCTCGTGGTATCTCGACATTGCTGCACCGGGCTGGGCTGCCTTGGTAGAGGGCGATTATCAAACCGTGATGCCCCTGCCAATAAGGAAAAAGATGGGGTTTGACTACGTTTACCATCCTTTTTTCGTGCAGCAATTGGGGGTTTTCGGTCAGGAATGCTCTCACCAACAAAAGGTCAATGACTTTATTTGCGCCATCCCCAGCCGGTTCAAAATAATTGAAACTAATCTAAACACCCACAATACACCGCCCGAAAAATTTAAGATGGGGTATGGGATTACACATCATTTGCAGCTCAGCCAACCATACGCTCAAATTTTTGGCGGTTATTCGGAAAACACTAGACGAAACATCAAGAAAGCTCAAAAACTTGGCGTGCATACATCAACCGGCGGCAGCCCCGAAGAATTGATCAACGCTTTCAGGCAAACCAAAGGAAGGGAGCTGCCAAAACTTTCGGAACGGGACTACCAAACACTTAGCAGGTTGATTTACACCGGTGTTCATAAAGGAATTGCAACTTTAGAGTTGGCTTACACGCCGGAAAACAATTTATGTGCCGGAGCCGTTTTTTTCGAGACCCTTTTCAAATCAATTTTTTTATTTTCGGCAACCACGGCCGAAGGACGAGAAAATGGGGCTATTTTCTTCCTTATAGATAGTTACATTCAAAAAAATTGCAACAGAAGTGTTGTTCTGGACTTCGAGGGATCGAAAATTTCGGGGCTTGCACGATTTTACAAGGGCTTCGGTTCGAAAGAATGTGTATTTTTACAAGTTAGAAAAAACCAGTTTCCTTGGATGATTAAGCCATTTGTAAAGCTATACAAGTTACTGCGGTAAATTTGATTAAATTGTTCAAAACCAAATTACTATGATTAATATTTTGGGTAAAAAAAGCTCTCTCTTGAAGCAATATATTGCAGAGCTTCGCAATGTTGAGGTGCAAACCGACAGTATGCGTTTCAGGCGCAATATGGAGCGCATAGGGGAGATTTTTGCTTACGAAATCAGCAAGTCCCTTGAGTGGAAAAACACCGAGGTTACCACCCCGCTAGGAGTGGCCGAGTGTCAGGTGCTTTCCAGACAACCTGTAATTGCTACAATTTTGAGGGCAGGCTTACCCTTGCACCAAGGAATATTGAACTATTTCGACAGGGCCGAAAATGCATTTATTTCGGCCTATCGCAAACACCACAAAGACAACACATTCAGCATTCAGGTAGAATATACGTCAAGCCCGTCGGTACAGGATAAGTACTTGATATTAAGCGATCCTATGCTTGCAACCGGGTCATCCCTTACCTTGGCATACAAGGAGCTTTTGAAACGTGGCAATCCGGTTCACACCCATATAGTTTCCATTTTGGCCAGTGTCCAAGGGGTTGAATACGTTAAGAAAAAGATCCCGGCCGGGAACTATACCTTGTGGCTTGGCGAGATTGACGATGAACTTACAGCCAAAGCATACATAGTGCCAGGCCTTGGAGACGCCGGCGACTTGGCATTTGGAAGCAAACTGTAGCCCTGCCCCTGGCTTATTGGCTAATGCCTTTTTGCCAGCGTTATTTCAGACTTTAATCTTTAATTCGCATAGGATTTTTGGGGCTTAATTAACCCCAAAACCTTTTAAAACTACCAATCCTAAATCCCATAAACCAAAAAACCTTCCACCCATGGATTTCACCAAAGTAATACACCAAAGGGAGAGCGTGCGCGACTACGATCCAAACAAACCTGTCGACAAGAAAGTGCTTGATCAAATACTTGAGGCAGGGCGTATGGCTCCATCGGCAAACAACAGGCAACCTTGGGTGTTCTTGCTAATAACTTCCCACGAGAGCTTAAAGGAAATAAAGGAGTGTTACGACAAGGAGTGGTACAAGGGCGCTCCGCACGTGCTTGTGGTGGTGGGCGACAAATCCGCGGCATGGGTAAGGAAAGACGGGTACAATGCCATTGAAACCGACCTTACAATTGCAATGGACCACCTCATTCTTGCGGCCGAAAACCTTGGCGTGGGAACCTGCTGGATTGCAAACTTCGACTACCACAAGTTGCGCCAAACCCTTCAACTAACCGATGACCAAGTGGTTTTTGCCATTACCCCTTTGGGTTATCCCAACGAGGGTTACCAAAAACGAAAAAAAATCAGGAAGCCTTTTGAAGAGGTGGTAAAGTATATCTAAAATATAATTTCAATCTCTATTTTCGGTAGTTAAGAGGATTTTAAGATTCCTTTTGCATCTTCAATCGCTTTTTCGAGCCCATTTGCATTCTTTCCTCCGGCGGTGGCAAAGTGTGGCTGGCCTCCGCCTCCGCCGTTAATGTTGTGCGCAAGCTGGCGCACTATGGCCGAAGCATCCAGCCCTTTGTCGGCCACCAAGTTTTCTGATAATGCAACCACAAGTCCGGGCTTGCCTTGGTGGTTGTGGGCAATTACCAAGAAAAGGTTTTTCATGTGAGCCTTTGCAGCAAAAGCCAAATCCTTGGCCATCTTGCCGTCCATTTCTTGAACCAACCCAACAAAATTTACTTCACCGATGGGTTCAACCCTATTGGCTAGGTCAGAAACCAGGTTGGCTGCTTGGTCTTTTTGGAGGGCCTCCAATTTTTTTTGCAGTGTTTCCGATAGCTCGACAAGTTGTTCAACTGCCCTGGTTGTGTTTTTTGGGTTCTTCAAGAGTGATCGAACTTCATTGAGCTCGTCAATGTGGCCATCTACATACTCTTCGGCAAGTTTGCCCGAAGTGGCCTCTATCCTTCTAATTCCGGCGGCGATTGCCCCTTCCGACACGATTTTGAACAGGCCTATTTGTCCGGTTCTTTCCACGTGGGTTCCACCGCAAAGTTCGGCTGAAAAGGTTTGGTCAAATGCTATAACCCTAACTTTGTCGCCATACTTTTCGCCAAATAGGGCCACCGCCCCCATCTTTTTCGCATCTGCCATTTCCAAATCACGGTGCTCAGAGCGAGAAATGTTTTCCCTTATCTTTTCGTTCACCCGTCTTTCCACTGCCCTTAATTCGTTGGGAGTCATCTTGGCAAAGTGCGAGAAGTCGAACCTCAGGCGTTGGTCGTCAACAGACGAGCCTTTTTGTTGTACGTGATTTCCAACCACCTCCTTTAGGGCAGCGTGCATGAGGTGGGTTGCAGAGTGGTTGTTCTCGGTGAGCCTCCTTTTCTTTATGTCAACTAATGCTCTAAACCTTTTTGGGAAGGGAGCTGGAATTTGATCAACAACGTGCACGATAAGATCATTCTCCTTCAAGGTGTCCAATACATTTATTGTAATGCCCTCCGACACTAGAACTCCTTTATCGCCAACCTGCCCACCCGATTCTGCATAAAAAGGGGTTTTGTCGAGCACGAGTTGAAAATATTGCCTTCCTTTGTTCTCCACCTGACGGTATTTTACGGGTACCACCTGCACCTCGGTTTGGTCGTATCCAACGAATACGGTTTCGGCACCGCTTTCCTCCAAAACAACCCAATCGCCCGTTGTTAGGGTTGTGGCTGCCCTGCTTCGGTCTTTTTGCCGTTGCATTTCACTGTCAAAGCCATCCATTTCAACATCAAGGCCTTTTTCACGTGCCATCAGGCCTGTGAGGTCAATCGGGAACCCGTAGGTGTCGTAAAGCTCGAAGGCAAACTGACCATCAATTGTTTTTTTACCAGGATTGGATTCCGTGTAGTGTTCAAACTTGGCGATACCTGTTGCCAGGGTTCGAAAGAAGGTGGATTCCTCTTCTGCAATAACCCTCGAAATAAGGTTTTGCTGGGCGGGTAGTTCGGGAAAAGCTCCGCCCATCGTTTCTACCATTACGGGCACGAGCTCGGTTACGAATGGTTGCCTGAATCCAAGAAACGTGTATCCGTACCTTATGGCCCTTCGCAGTATGCGCCTTACCACGTACCCACCCTTGTTGTTAGATGGAAGTTCCCCATCGGCTATTGCAAAGGCAACGGCTCGCAAGTGGTCTCCAATTACCCGCATGGCAACATCCGATTCGTGGTTGGTTCCGTATTTTATTCCGGAAATTTTGCCAATCTCGGTAATGTAGGGTTGGAAAATATCGGTGTCGTAGTTTGATTTTTCTCCTTGAAGCGCCATACACAACCTTTCAAAACCCATACCTGTATCAACGTGCTTGGCCGGGAGAGGTACCAATTGACCAGAAGAGAGCCTATTGAACTGTATGAAAACAAGATTCCAAATTTCGACCACGAGGGGGTGGTCTTTGTTTACGAGTTCGCTGCCGGGCTTTTGTTTTCTCTCGGCATCATCGCGCAAGTCAACGTGAATTTCGGAGCATGGCCCGCAGGGTCCCGTATCGCCCATTTCCCAAAAGTTATCCTTCTTGGAGCCAAAAATGATTCTATCCTTGCCAACTATTCTTTCCCAAATATCAAATGCCTCTTGGTCAAGAGCCATTTCATCAGCAACGTCACCTCCAAAAACTGAGGCATACAACCTGTCTTTTTCGAGGCCGTAAACATTGGTGAGCAATTCCCACGCCCATTCAATTGCCTCCTTTTTGAAGTAATCTCCAAAACTCCAGTTGCCCAACATCTCGAACATTGTGTGATGGTAGGTGTCGTGCCCCACCTCTTCAAGATCGTTGTGTTTGCCAGAAACCCTTAGACACTTTTGGGTGTTTGCAATGCGTGGGTGCTTAACCGGCGAGTTGCCCAAGAAAATATCCTTGAACTGGTTCATTCCGGCATTGGTAAACATCAAGGTGGGGTCGTTTTTTACAACCATTGGCGCCGATTCAACTATTTGATGGCTTTTTGATTGGAAGAAGTCCAGGAAAAGCCGCCTAACTTTTGATGAATTCATTAATGAAATTCGGTTTTTAACAGAAAATAACTTATTTATTCGAAAAACGAGTGCAAATTTACGCAAAAAACATCTACCTTTGTAAATCTTTTAAAATCAAGGCTATGAGCCGTATATGAAGTTTGAAATTTTAGAATTTTCCTGTTTCAAACCATTGATGAAAAAAACAAAATATCACTTTAACCTCCAGTCGCTTTCATTCGAAAAGGTAACCTTGACCTTTTGGCAAAGGTTCAGGTTTTACTTCTTGGTTGGCTTGGCCTTTGCGCTGCTGATGATTTTCACGGGTTTCTTTGCGGGGTTTTTTGTTGATACCCCCAAAGAAAGGGCAATGCGCCGGGAGTTGAATTTCTTGAGGGAACAGACAAAAGAATTCAAAAAACAGATTGAGTTCTTGGGTGTTATTGCCACGGACCTGCAAGAGCGTGATGATAATATTTACAGGGTTATTTTCGAATCAGAGCCTATTCCAAGAACGCTAAGGGAGGCTGCCATTGGGGGTGTGGAAAGATACAACCACTTGCAGGGGTTTAGTGAAAGCCAACTGTTGGCAGAAACCCAAAAAAGCATTGACCAGCTAAGCCGCAGGCTTTACGTGCAATCCAAGTCCTTTGACGAGGTTTTTGACCTGGCCAAACGCAAGGCCGACATGCTTGCCTCTATTCCTGCAATTTTTCCAATCGACAACGGGAAGGGTAGGCTTGTTTCTGGGTTCGGGTTCAGGATACACCCCATTCTAAAAATTCGGAGGATGCACACTGGGGTTGATTTTGCCGCCCCTACAGGCACCAAAATTTTTTCGACAGGCAACGGCGTAGTCAGCAAAGTTGAGTTTAATCGTAGCGGGTATGGCCTGACTATAGAAATTGATCACGGATTTGGATACAAAACCCTTTACGCTCACCTTAGCCGAGTGGATGTAAGGCCCGGGCAGAAAATTTCAAGGGGACAGTTAATTGGTCGTGTGGGAAACACAGGCCTGTCCAAAGCTCCTCACTTGCATTACGAGGTAATTAAAAAGGGAGAAATTATCAATCCCATCAATTATTTTCACCATGACCTTTCTCCGGGGCAGTTTGAAGAAATTTATGAAATTGCATCCAGGGAAAACCAATCTCTCGGCTAAAACCCTTTGTAAAATTTTTGATGTGCCCCTTTTTGTGTAATTTTGCCACATAGATTGGTCTATGTCAGAATCGAAGTTTTACTATTCAATTGGCGAGGTGGCCAAAATGTTTGAGGTGAAAACCTCCTTGATAAGGTTTTACGAAAAAGAATTTGACATTATCAAGCCCAAGAAAAATCGCAAGGGCGACCGTTTCTTCACCCCCGCCGACATAGATAACTTCCACCGGATTTTCCACCTTGTCAAAGAACGTGGCTACACCCTCGATGGTGCTCGCAACAAACTAAAACTTGGCCAGGAAGAATTAAAGCTTGACCTGGAGGTAGTTAAAACCCTCGACAGGATGCGCAACTTTCTGATTGAGTTAAAAAAGAACCTTTAAACAATAAAACGTGAAATTAAAATCCCTAAGCATTTCAGTTGTAGTTACATTGGGGGTCTTACTCTTGTTGCAAGGGTTGCTGATTATTTATCGGAAGGAAATTCTTCATTTTCCCGATAGGTTGGTTTCAACTATTGAACACCTTTCAGCCGTAATCACAATTGTATTCCTTACCAGTGTATTTTTAAGGCTAACCATCAAGCCATTTAGCAATTGGTTCGAGGAGCCAGAAGAAAAAATTTTTTACAGGAAAATTTACGCTTGGTCTCTTTACAGCTTTGGTTTTTTCTATGTGCTGTTCAATTTTGGAGTCTCGCTAGGCAACCTAACCTTGTTTGTGGGATTGATTGCCACCGGACTTGCTTTCGCCGTACGCGATGTTTTGATTTCATACTTTGCCTGGTTGGTGCTCCTGCGAAAAAAGCCGTTTAGAATAGGTGACTATATCAAGATAGGAGATGATGAAGGCAAGGTGTTGCACATAGGTACTTTTTACGTGCTTCTTGACAGCACTTGCGATGTCAAGGAAGATTACATCCGGGTTCCAAACAAGCTTTTTCTCGAAAAAAGCATAATTAACCTTGGAAGGACCGTTTTGCAAGAAGGGATAAGGTTTCAACTGGCAGGATTGCCCACCGACAAAAAGGAACGCGTAGATGCATTGTCGCAAGCTATTCATAAAATTGTTGGAAAAGATGGCCTGAAAAATGTCTATACAGATTTGGTAAGCGACAAACTGGTTCTTAAGGTTGACTATTTGGTTGAGTTTACAGACAGGCAAAAACGACGCTCAGAGGTTGTGGATGCAGTTTTTGGCATATTTGGAGACTTGATTGTTGTGCCCAAAGGCTAAAAGGCTAAACCTTACCTAAAAAAGTGCAGCCGGTGGTAGTCTCCCAGTTCACGCCTCTTCCGTTTTATCATCTCCCTCCCTTTTTTGGCAATTACCGCAAAAATCTCCAGCCCGTTTTTTTCGAAGTACGCGAGGGCTAAATCGTCATCCATAATTGCATCGGCAAGTCTTACGAGCTGGTCGAAGCCGTGTACCTTGAGCCAATGGTAGGCATTCTTGTCCTCCCAAACAGCTTTTGAAAATGCTGCAAGGTGCGGGTATTTGTGTTTTATGAGCCAATCAAAGGCTTCCTTGTTGAGATGCATGGAGTTGGCGGTGGCACCAAGCTCCGGGTAGCCATTGTTTATAAGCCAATACAAGATTTTGGAGTTTTCGTCAACGGCCTCCGAAAAGGCCAAAAGCACCTTTGCTGGATAATCCTGCATTTAAATTGTATTTTTTTGACGGCAAATATAAAAAGAAAGGATAAATGCAAATGTTCGAACAGCCCTTGCCTACCTGCCTTAGAATTTATGCTGCGCCTATAATCCAACCGAAAACCCCACCCTGTATATGGGGTTTTGGAAGTAGGCCTTGCTCTCGGTGTTGAAGTTGTACAGGAGCATTGCGTAAAGAGAAATCCTCTCAGACAAGGATTGGCTGTATCCACCACCCAAGAGGTAGTTCTTTTCCCATACCCTAACGCCCTCAGAGGGGCCAAACTCGTCGAACGACCTCAGGTTAAGGTGTTCGAATTCTCCGTGTGCAAATATGCTTTTTGAAATGGAAACCCGACTAAAAAAACTGTACCCGTAAATGCTAAACCCGGTCGATTGACCAAAAGCACGGTAGTTGTAGTACTGGTAGGTTATTCCGGTGCCAGCGGCCAGCCAATTGGTAAACCGGTATCCCACCTGTGGCGAAATGTTAATTGCAGTGCTGGTTCCAAATTGGGCCCCGATTGTGCCTCCCCAAAAAATGCGACTGCTTTTTGATTCTGAATCCCTTTCCAATGCCTGTGCCGAAAGGGATGAGGATAAACATATTGAATTAATAATCAACCCGCAGGTAAGTATGAGTATTTTTTTCATTCAATTAATTTTGGTGGTCAAAATTTTCGGTTGCAATCCTATCCATTAGCCTTAACGAACCAGATTTTGGATTTATTGCACCTGGTTATTCCAATAAATAATTGAGAATTGTTAGGGCTGGTTATAAATTGCAGGTTATTTTTTGATGTTAACTTTTGGGCGGATTTTGGTGTGGCTGCCTTTTTGTAATCGCAGGGTGTAATTTTTTGCAGCCGGCTTCAATTAATTGGCAATGTTATGTAGTTCTGGTTTTGGCTTTGCCCCATTTTTGATAGGGTTAGCACTAGGCTGATTAGATTGGCTTTGTGTCACAACATAAAAAGATGACACTTGACCTTTGGTATTGGGGTTATGGCCAGCTTTGGGTGAGGGTACAGATGGGTCTATTGTGCAAAAAAATGGTTTTAGGTGTCAAGTCCCAACAGGAGGGTTGGCCTGCAAATAAACACTTTGCCGAGAGGCCTGGTGCTGCTCTTTTGGGCTATACACCAACATTTGCCGTCATTTTCCTTGCGTTACCCTAATTTCCCAAGGCCCTTTCCATAGCCTTTGCTTTTAACAGGCACTCTTCCAGCTCCCTTTCCGGTACAGAGCCAATGGTTATTGCACTTCCAGCCATATAGCTCAGGTACTTTTGCTTTTCATTGTACACAAGGCTCCGTATAACCACGTTGAAATCAAAATCTTTTTCGGGGCTTATGTAACCCACCGCACCCGAAAAAAGGCCTCTCTTGGTATCCTCAAAATGCTCTATTAGCTTCATTGCCATAACCTTTGGCGCACCTGTCATCGAACCCATCGGGAAGCAACACTTGATAGCGTCCACCAAGTGGGCTTCAGGGTGCAACTCCGAAACAACCGTGGAAATCATTTGGTGAACCTGACTGAATGAATAGATACCGTAGAGTTCTTCAACCCGCACCGTACCCTTACTTGCGGTTCTAGATAGGTCGTTGCGAACCAAGTCAACTATCATTACATTTTCGCTCCTCTCCTTAGGGTCTAAAAAGAGTTTCTGCCTGTTTTGTTCATCCTCTTGAGGAGTTTTTCCCCTTGGTGCCGTTCCTTTAATTGGTTGCGATACAAGTTTTAGACCTTTCTTGCGCAAAAACCTTTCGGGGCTTGCACACATCAAAAAATTTCCCTCGGTTGAATAGAAACACGAAAATGGGGTGGGGGAGAGGTTTGATAAATGTTGATAAACTGAAACAGGGTCAATTTCTACTTTTTCACAATAAAACTCGATGCAATAATTCATCTCGTAAATGTTGCCCAACTGTATGTGTTGCCTTATGTTATTTACGGTATCGATGTACCTTGCCTCAGGTACTCGGGGTTGCATGGTTATCTTTTTATTTTCTTTGGCCTGTTGGGCCCCCTTCCCGTTTATTTGTCGAAAAACCTCCTCTGGAGTAATTGCGGGTTCACCCTTTGTTGAGCACGAAATCTCCACACTGTTTTCGTCGAAAAAAATCAAAATCCTTGGTACGAAAAAGTGCATTTCGGGCATTTGGAGCCCGTCGTGGTTATTGCTTTCCAGGCTTTCCAATTGATTTTTCAGATCGTAGCCCAAAAAGCCAAAAATCCAATCATTTTCCTTGTCAGAAAATTCTTTTAACCTTTCAAAATCGCTCTCTCCATTGCTGCAAATTGAAGAAATGGCACCCGCTGCAAGGACCAAACTGAAATTGCCTAAAGGGTCATTGTCGTAATGGTTTGAATTAAGCAAACAACAGGGGTCAAAGGTTTCCTTGGCCCAAATAAGAGCTTGTATTGCAAAATCCCTAGTAGGGCCAACCTCGAAATTCTTGCTATTCCTTGCCATGCAAATCTATTTTGGGCCTAATTATCTTTTTGAATAAACTCGCCAATATTAATAAATTTTGTGGCTCAATTAACAAATCAGACCATTTGCATTCAGAGAAACTGCCTCCTAAAGGAAAAAATGGACTGATTCAGAATGTAAGTGTCGGAATGGCCCAAGGCCACCCCGACACCACAAACCTGCCGTATGCTTATACCCAGGCTTTAACCATACAAAAACCTCTTAATGCTTCGCTTTGGAGTTTTTGCAAATTCTTCTTCTTTAACCTCAACCTGCGAAACACTCAAGTAACTTGCAGTTTGGTTGTTTATGTCTCTCCTGTGATTTTCCAAAATGGCAGGTATAAGTTCATCAGTTAATCCCTCTTTCTTAAAATACTCGTGGTCGGGAAATATCAGTGCTACCAATTTTTCGCCACGCTGCACCACAACCGTTTCGGCCACTCCCGGCTTATTGTTGTAATACGATTCTATCTCCTCCGGGTAAATGTTCTTGCCGCTTGCCCCCAGCAACATACTTTTCGATCGACCTTTTATGTATAAATTCCCCTTGTGGTCAACAAGGCCTAAGTCGCCAGTGTGCAACCAGCCTTCCTTGTCAATGGCCTCATCGGTGGCCTCTTGGTTCTTGTAATAGCCGTACATCACGTTTTCGCCCCTAACCAATATTTCGCCTACAATTTTCAGGGGGTCGGGCGAGTCAATTTTTAGTTCCATTGTATCCACCACTTGACCGGAAGCACCAAGTGGATTTTCGCGCCAGTTCACGTAGCTTATCAACGGACCGCATTCGGTCATTCCATATCCCACGGTAAAGGGGAATTTCATTTTCTTGAAAAACCTTTCGGTTTCTTGATTAAGGGGCGCGCCTCCTAGCACCAATTCGCGGAAGTTTCCTCCAAACGCCAATTCTAGTTTCACCCTTACCTTTTTCAATATCAGCTTGTTGATTCCGGGTATGCCGAGCAATGCCTTTACTATTGGCTTGGAGGTGGCGGGCAGCACCTGTTTCTTGTAAATCTTTTCTATTACGAGCGGTACTGATAAAATAAGCGAGGGCTTAACCTCACCAAACGCCTGCAAAATTATTTGGGGCGAAGGGGTCTTTGTTAAAATGGTTATGTGGCATCCCAAGGTAAATGGAAATAGAAACTCGAAGGCGCAACCAAAAGTGTGGGCCAGCGGCAAGAAGGAAACAATTTTGTCGCCGGCATTGAGGGGCATATTTCTTTGGGCGTACCGTACGTTTGCAGCAAGGCTGTTGTGCGGAATCATTACTCCCTTGGCAAAACCAGTTGTTCCCGAGGTGTAGCTGATCACCGCAAGGCTGTCGTTTTTAATTTTTGGAAGCGAAAAGCCTGAGGCATCTCTTTTCTCTACTCCCGGCCTGCGGCCTAGTTTCGAATGTTCATAGGCCACAAGAAAATTTTGTGAGCGTTGTGCCAGAACTGAAAAATCGCTAATTCTCAACGCCGCGCCAATTGAAGGCATCCTATCAATTTCCAGTGGCTCGAATAGGCTTTCTTCAGCAAAGAGAAGTACAGAGTCAGAATGATTAATTATCTGCTCGGCCTCGGCAGGCTTGAAGTCGGGAAGGATTGGAACTATTACTGCTCCGTAAGAAATCACCGAAAGGTAAACCGAACACCATCGAGCAGAATTTTTCCCTAACAAGGCTATTTTGTCGCCGGGCTTGATTCCTGCTTCATCCAAGAATTTATGAACACTGCCAATTATTTCTGCAATTTCGTAATAATGGTAAGACTCCCCCTTGTAGTCCGAGAGTGCTACATAATCCCAGTTCTTGCGAATACTTTCTTCAAGATACTGGCTAACGGTTTCTTTAAGCATTTGGGTTGATTTATTGGTTCAATCAAATGTACGCAGAATTTTATTAAACAAACGCTTAATATGTTGTTTTTGAGACAAATACAAAAAGAAGGCGATTCTCATTGCCTTCTTTTTGTAAATTAATTAAGAAAAGATTGCCTATTTAATCTGCCAGGTGTCTCCACTCCGCAATAGATCGTCCATGCACTTAATCCTAGAGTTCTCCTTAGCGTGGTCAATTTGCGCCTCCACAAGGTCATCGTAGGTTTCGAACTGTGCCGACCTAATTACACCCAACGCAATCGGGAGTTCGGGAGGTGTCATCCTACCTAACTTACGGTGCATCCCAGCATCGAGTTCGTGCTGGTTGTGTACTAGTATGTCCTTTTCGGTTATGCCATCTTCGCCAATTTTTACCACCACGAGTTTATCGTTGCGCAGGACCAACCCTTTTTCTCTGTTCTTGCCGAAAATCATTGGTTGGCCGTGCTTCAGAACAATCTGCCTGTCGTCCCTTACCTCCTTATCGGTAACGTAGGAATGGGTTTTGTCGGCATAAATGACGCAATTTTGCAATATTTCGACTACCGAGGTGCCATCATGTTTGGCCGCTTCGTACATAACCTCTGTTGTTAGCTTGAGGTTGCTGTCAATTGACCTAGCGAAGAAAGTACCCTGCGACCCCATTACAAGGGAGGCAGTGTTGAAGGCATGTTCTATAGTTCCCTGAGGGCTAGTTTTGGTAACAATGCCCATGGGGGTTGTAGGCGAGAATTGTCCTTTTGTTAGGCCGTAAATTCGATTGTTGAACAACATTATGTTAACATCTATGTTGCGCCTTACTATATGAATGAGGTGATTCCCGCCGATTGCCATAGAATCGCCATCGCCTGTGGCTATCCACACGCTGAGGTCTGGGTTGGCTATTTTTACTCCGCTGGCAATTGCATTTGCCCTACCATGAATTCCGTGAAACCCGTAGGTGTTTACATAATATGGAAACCTGGAGGAGCATCCAATTCCCGATACTACAACGAAATTTTCCTTTTTGTAACCAATTTCTGGAAAAACCTTCGCTACTGACGCTAGTATTCCGTGGTCGCCGCATCCTGGGCACCATTTAACCATCTGATCGCTTACAAAATCTTCCTTGGTTAGCTGAATCGGATTTTGCTGTATTCTTTTTCCCTCTATCATTACTTGTTCTCCTCTAATAATTTATTAAACTCTGTGGCAAGATCAATTTCGTGAAATGGTTGCCCCTTTACCTTGTTAAACTGGCGGTAGCTGAAATCAGGATACATCATTCGCAAATAGTTTACAAATTGTCCGCTGTTGAGCTCGCAAACAACAATTTTCTTGAACCCGGCCAGAATTTCTTTGGTGTTTTTGGGCAGCGGCATAATGTAGTTGAAGTGAGCCAAACTTATTTTCTTGCCTTGTTTCTGAAGGTTTTCCACGGTTGAGGTTAGTGCTCCCTCGGTGCCACCCCACCCAACAACAAGAAGGTCGCCATTTTTCTCGCCCTTAATTGCTTGAAGCGGAATATGGTCTGCAACCCTGTTTACTTTTTCTGCCCTAAGGTCAACCATCAGTTGATGGTTGTCAGGGTCGGTAGAAACCAGACCTTCAATGTTGGTCTTTTCCAACCCTCCAATCCTATGCCTCAATCCTTCCGTGCCCGGAAGAGCCCACTTTCGAGCAAGGGTTTTCTCATCTCTCCTATATGGCTTGTAATCTTTATCGTAGGGTTCGGCAATGGGGGGAGTTATCGGGGGTAAGTCTTTCATTTCCGGAATCTTGAATAGCTCGGATCCAAATCCAAGGTAACCGTCGGTAAGTAAAATTACTGGGGTCATATGTTCCATCGAAAGCTTGGAGGCTATGTAGGCATAATAAAAGCAATTTGCAGGACTTGAAGCTGCCAATACAATTGCAGGGCACTCGCCATTACGGCCAAACAATGCCTGGTAAAGGTCGCTTTGCTCGCTCTTGGTAGGCATACCAGTTGAGGGCCCAGCCCTTTGAACGTTTACAACTACCAGGGGAAGTTCGGTAATCACTGCCAGACCAATGGCCTCGCTTTTCAAAGAAAGACCCGGGCCTGATGTTGTGGTTACGGCCAACGAACCTGCAAAGCTGGCTCCAATTGCCGAACAAATTCCGGCAATTTCGTCTTCGGCTTGAAAAACTTTTGCTCCGAGCGACTTGTGAAGTGACAATTCCATCAAAATTTCTGTGGCAGGAGTAATTGGGTATGAACCTAAAAACAACGGTCTCCCACTCTTTTCGGCAGCAGCCAGAAGCCCCCAGGCCGTTGCAACGTTTCCAGTAATATTGCGATATACCCCCTTGTCCATTTCGGCCGGTTCAACTTTTATCGAAGTGGCAATCGCCTCAATGGTCTCAGCATAATTATACCCCGCTTTTAGAACGGTTTGGTTGGCCACCTTAATCGATTCCTTTTTCTGAAATTTTTTCTCAAGGTAGTCAATGGTAAATTGCAAATCCCTGTTGAATAAAAAGTAAAGCATTCCAAGAACGAACATGTTTTTGGTTCTTTTGGCCGAAGGTTTATCGAGGTCAAGGTTCGACACGCTCTCAATCGCCAAATCGGTGATGGGGGCACTAATCACTTGGTAACCTTTAAGGCTGCCATCCTCAAGCGGGTTTGATTGGTAGCCTGCTTTCTCGATTCCCTTTTGATCGAATGTGCTCGAGTCAACGAGTATTGTTGCCCCCTTTTTTGCCCATTTAAGGTTTGACCTTAAAGAAGCCGGGTTCATGGCAACCAAAACATCGCAAAAATCGCCGCTGTTATGAATTTTCTTCTGGCCAATGTGAACCTGAAATCCGCTTACCCCTGCAATGGTGTTTTGAGGGGCTCGAATTTCGGCCGGAAAATCGGGAAAAGTTGCCAGGTCGTTACCAAATATGGCTGCAGCATCAGAAAACAAGGTGCCGGTCAATTGCATTCCGTCACCCGAGTCTCCAGCAAACTTAACCACTACCGTATCGAGGTTTACAACTTGCTTTGTGTTTGTCATAGAAAAAAATTGATTTAGTGTTTTTTGATTTTGTGTGATGTTGATCTTTTTATGGATTGTTCGCGATCATGCATTACGCAGCATATCAATACATTGCAAAATTAATCAAGCGATTTGACTCTAGGTTTTCGGATTTATTCTTGTTCGAATCAATTGAAATGGAATGATTGTTTTCAGGGCACGAAATTAATGGTTTTAGGAACGTGAACGAAAAAAAATTATCGGCTTTAATTTTCGCCAAATTCTTATTTAAACCAAATTCAAATTGGACTAAAAATGAAAATTCTTTCTCTCCTATGTTTTTTTTCAGTTACTTTTGCCGCGAAAAGTTTATTTTTTTGCTAACCCAAATAATTTGAAAAATGGCTTACGTAATTAACGAGGATTGCACCGCTTGCGGCAGCTGCATTGATGAGTGTCCAGTTGAAGCTATCAGCGAAGGCGATATCTACAAGATTGACCCCGATCTCTGCACCGATTGTGGTGTTTGCGCGGATGTTTGCCCGGTCGAAGCAATTCATCCCGAATAATCACACCTTCAAAGGGGTCGTTCCCCGAAAAATTTTCTGAGCCCGTCTTCGTTGCGGGCTTTTTGTTTTTTAATTTTGCCAAAAATCCAAAAATGGAAACCAAGGAAAGGGGCGAAATGACTTTTTTGGGCCACCTCGAAGAACTGAGAGGGCACTTGGTGCGAGGCGCCATTTCTGTGGGTGTATTTGCCGCCCTTGCATTTGCAAACAAAGATTTTCTGTTTTCGAAGATAATTCTCGCACCCAAGGAAACATACTTTTTTACCAACAAGCTGTTTTGTAGTTTGGCAGATAAATGGTCATTGCCGGCACTTTGCATTAATTCAAAACCCGTTGAACTCATAAATATTGACCTTGCGGGGCAGTTTACCACGCATGTAGTGGTTTCGCTTATGGTGGGGTTCATAGTTGCAAGCCCTTACATAATTTGGGAAATATGGCGATTCATTAAACCCGGCCTAACTGAAAAAGAACGTGCCAGCTCCAGGGGAGCCATACTTGTAATTAGTGGACTATTTCTTATTGGGGTGTTTTTTGCGTATTTCCTGATTGCACCACTGGCAATTAACTTTTTGGGCAATTATCAAGTAAGCGCCCTGGTCGAGAATCAAATAGCGCTCAGGTCTTTTGTTTCTACTGTCTCAATGCTGATGCTTGCCTCCGGGCTGGTTTTCGAGTTGCCTGTATTCGTTTACTTCTTAAGCAAGGTTGGGGTGCTCACACCTAGTATTATGAAAAGGCAACGTCGATTGGCAATTGTGCTAATTTTCGTGATTTCGGCAATAATTACTCCACCCGATGTTTTCAGCCAGATTCTGATAGCCATCCCATTAATAATCTTGTACGAAATAAGTATTGGCATTTCGGCCCGCTTAGAAAGAAAAGCCCTGGCTAAAAGTTAATGGTTAGGGTGTTTAAAGGCTGGCCCGAAGAGGATTTAGATGCGTTAAATCCTTTTCGACGGTATCCCTCACTTCCATTGGCCACGTTCCGAATTACAACTTTTGGTCTTCTTAGTGGGTGGCAGTGGGTAAAAGAAAGGCCCTGAAATCAACCTTATTCACCATCAAGCAAATACATTGTTTAGGGCGAGCCCAGAGCCGAAGACCTTGGAAGTAACCCCGCGAAGTTAAACCCCGAGCTTTGATCCCAAATTTCAGCCCTCTTTAAGGCGCGGCGTTAAGGTAGGCCCAAATTAAAACTTATGCCCAATCTAAATCTGGCAATGCCAATGGAGAAATTCAAATATTGATCTCCACCCAAGTCAGGTAGCAATTTAACCCCGTACTACCACTTCAAATGGCCGCTCGTGCCATCATCGAGTGCCGAAAGGATGGGCAGGGCCTCCAGGACTATCTCTTGCAACTCTACAAGCAACCTGAGCCCTCCATACCCGTTTCGCCTATAAACCTTTTACCGTTTAAATTGTTGGTTGTTTTAAATTAACTTAAATGGTTAAAAGTAAACAACCTAAAAAAATGAACAACGCACAATTTTACTACGATAGTCCCCAAAACGAGCCGATATGGGCTTACGCCGAAAACACGCCCGAGCGCAAAGCACTTGAAAGAGAACTAAAAAGGCAATCTTCAATAGAGGTTGAAATACCTCTTTTCATTGGTGGGGAGGAAGTTCGCACCGGAAACCTTGGCGTTGTAGCAATGCCTCACGACCATGGTCACATTTTGGCCAAATACCATATTGCCGGAGAGAGGGAAGTAAATTTGGCAATACAAGCCGCCCTTGACGCCCATAAAAAATGGGCAGAGCTTTCTTGGGTTGAGAGGGCTTCAATTACCCTGAAAATTGCCGAGTTGATTGCAAACAAGTATCGCTATCAAATCAATGCATCCACCATGCTAGGGCAAGGTAAGAACGTTTATCAGGCCGAAATTGATTCCATTTGCGAAACCGTAGATTTCATAAGATTCAATGCTCACTTTGTTTCGGAAATATATAACGAGCAACCGCGCTCCGAAGCTGGAAATCTTAACAGGCTCGAGTATCGCCCTCTGGAGGGATTCGTTTTTGCAATTAGTCCGTTTAACTTCACCGCAATTGCATCAAACTTGGTTTTGTCGCCCGCGGTAATGGGCAATACTGTGGTTTGGAAACCGTCAACCGCTTCAATGCTCTCTAGTTACTACCTCCTGAATGTTTTCCGCGAAGCGGGTGTGCCGGATGGAGTTATTAATTTTGTTCCAGGCTTGGGTACAATGGTTGGTGATATTGTATTGAAGAACAGGGATCTGGGAGGTGTTCATTTTACTGGAGGCACCACCACATTTAACAACATATGGAAATCGGTTGCCAACAATCTCCAAAACTATCGTTCTTACCCTCGGCTTGTTGGCGAAACAGGTGGCAAGGACTTTGTGTTCGTTCACAAAAGTGCCGACACCAAAGAGGTTGCAACAGCCCTTGTTAGAGGTGCGTTCGAATTTCAGGGCCAAAAATGCTCCGCTGCATCAAGAGCCTACATCCCCGAATCGCTTTGGGAAGACGTAAGGAAGAAAATTGGGGTTAACATCAAGAACATTAAGATCGGCAGCCCCGTTGATTTTTGCAATTTCGTGAATGCCGTGATTGACAAAAAGGCTTTCGAAAGGATCATGGGATACATCAACAAGGCAAAAAATTCGGTAGATGCAGAGGTAATTTTTGGAGGCAACGGCGACGATTCGAAGGGTTATTTCATCGAGCCAACGGTTATTTTGGCCAGGGATCCCCATTTTGTTACCATGGAAGAAGAGATTTTCGGACCGGTGTTGACAATTTACGTTTACCCCGACCACAAGTTCGAAGAAACCTTGAAGCTTTGCGACGAAACATCCCCCTACGCCCTTACCGGTTCAATCTTCGGCAAGGATCGTCATGCAATTATCAAGGCTTGTGCAGTCCTTCGTTACGCTGCCGGAAACTTCTACATAAACGACAAGCCTACCGGAGCAGTTGTAGGCCAACAACCATTTGGTGGCTCTCGCCAATCTGGAACAAACGACAAGGCAGGGAGCCACCTGAACTTGCTTCGATGGATTAGCCCACGCACTATCAAGGAAACATTTTTACCAGCCACCGACTTTCGGTATCCGTACATGCACCAAAAAGATTGCGCCTGCGGTAAGGGGTAGTGATTAGCTGATTGGCAATCGTGATATTTGCCAGTTGAGGTAATTTTTAATTGTAAACGATAGCCATAGGGGCAGTTAAAGGCTTTAAGTTCAACCACAACATTTCAATTGGTTCACCAGCTCAATTACTAAGTTACCCGTTTTTGAAAAAGTTAGTCCTTTTCGGGCTAACTTTCATTTTGGTTTTGGTCAAGGATATATTACAATAATTTTGTTTTTTCAATCAACCTCAAAACGGCATTTTTGTACTAATTTAGCCCCGCAAATTTTAATCTGGTCGTTTGCTTCGTTTTAAAATGTTGGTCAATCAAAAAACAATTTGTTACTTCGACAATGCCGCAACCACGCCTGTCTTTGAGGAGGTTGTTGAGTTGATGGCAGGTATTTTGCGCAATACATACGGAAATCCATCGTCGCCGCACGAGCCAGGCCGCAGGGCCAAAGTCGAAATTGAACATTCGCGCCGAAAAATCTCGGGGCTAATCAATGCCCGTCCATCAGAGATTTTTTTTACGGCCAGTGGCACCGAGGCAAACAACATTGCCCTTTGGGGATGCTTCAAAGACCTAGGGAGAAAGACATTTATTACCAGCAGGCTTGAACATCCTTCGGTGTTGAAACCATTGGGAATGTTGCAAAATCTTTTTGGGTGCAACGTTCAATACGTTGATTTCGATCCAAAGGGAACAATCGATCTAAACCATTTAAGGACCTTATTGGTCGAAAATCAAAATTCGGTGGTTTCCCTTATGCACGCTAACAACGAAATAGGCAATGTTTTACCAATAAAAGATGTGGCCGTACTTTGTCGAAAACACGGTGCACTGTTTCATTGTGATATGGTGCAAACCGCAGGGAAGTACCTGATTGACCTCGAGCGAATTGCCGTTGACCTAGCCTCGTTTAGCGCCCACAAGTTTCACGGTCCAAAGGGTGTAGGGTTTTTGTTTGTCCGCTCGCCCAATGCAATTTCAGGCCTGGTAACCGGTGGAGACCAAGAGCGTAAACTAAGAGCCGGTACCGAGAACACCCCTGCCATCGCTGCCATGGCCAGAGCCTTGGAAATCAACCAAGAGAATCTTGAGGAAAACCAGAAAAAAATCTTGGAATTACGGAAATATTTAATCGAGGGTATCATAAATCATTTGCCCCAGGTTAGAATAAACGGTGATTACTATGGTAGTGCATTGCCCACAATAATTAATATTTCTTTACCCCCTACAGTTGATTCTTCGCTTGTTGTTGCTAAGTTCGACATAAAGGGTGTTTGCATATCGGCAGGTAGTGCCTGTTCGTCAGGAAGCAGCAAACCATCGAAAGTTTTACAAGAATTGGGTGCCGACGATAAATCGGCCAGTATTAGGATTTCAATAAGCCAAAGCAACACTAAACACGAGGCTGACCTTCTTCTTTCGGTTTTGGAGGAAACGATATCAGGGACAAGCTAAACCAACAAATAATTCCAACCTTTCAATTTCAACTCAAAGCATCAACAAACAAGTAAAAATGGAATGCTCAAATCTTTTAGAGAGAATCGAGAAGCATCAAACACGCAATTCTTTAAAGGCAATAATTGGCAATACCCCTTTGCTCGAAATTTTTTTCAGGTACCGGGGTAAAGTTAGAAGAGTGTTTGCAAAAGCCGAGCATATGAACATGACCGGGAGCATTAAAGACCGGATGGCTTACCATATTTTGTCAAAGGCAACAGAATCTGGCGATTTAAGGGATGGAATGGAAATATTCGAAGCCACCAGCGGAAACACCGGCATTTCTTTTTCGGCAATTGGAAGGGCCCTCGGGCATCGTGTGAACATTTTTATGCCCGATTGGATGAGCGAGGAGCGCAAAAACATAATTAGGGCACTGGGTGCAAACATAGAGTTGGTGAGCAAGGAGGAAGGGGGATTTCTGGGCAGCATAGAAAAAGCGGACCAAAAGGCTGCCCAAACCAACGGGTTTCTGCCTCATCAATTTAGCAACGAATTAAACATCGAAGCCCATTATACAACCACAGGCCCGGAAATTTGGTGGCAGCTGAAGTTCAGGAATCTTACTCCCGATGCCTTCGTGGCAGGGGTGGGCACGGGAGGAACCGTGATGGGGGTGGGCAAATACTTGAAAGAGAAGAACGATAACATAAAGATTCATCCCCTTGAGCCGTCAAACTCGCCCACTTTATCCACGGGGTACAAGGTAGGCAAGCATCGGATTCAGGGAATTTCTGACGAGTTCATTCCCTCAATTTGCAGGCTGGACGAACTCGATGAGGTTATCTGCGTTGACGATGGCGACTCAATTATCATGGCCCAAAAACTCTCCCAGGTGTTCGGCCTTGCAGTAGGCATTTCAAGTGGGGCAAACCTTCTCGGAGCCATTATGGTTCAAGAAAAACTGGACAAAGACGCTGTGGTTGTTACCGTTTTTGCCGACTGCAACAAAAAGTACCTCACCACCGACCTACTAAGAAATGAGCCATTGAAGGAAAACTTCCTGTCTCCCCAAATAGAACTTCTAGGGTTTTTAACCCACAAAAGGGTGTGTATGACCTGCTGTGATTCATTTGACTGTTCGGAATGCGGGCTACCCATATCGGAGTACCAACTACCCCATTGCATTCGTAGAAGTTAAAACAAAATTGTTTCGTGGCTGTTTCCAAAGTGTTTCGATTTTTTTAGGGGAAACACCGTTGACCACGAATTTGTTTTAGAAACCCCTTACGGGTAAATTACAGTGCCTGACCCCAATTGGATGGTAGGCGTAGGACTCAACATCCCATTGTAAAATGGGCTCCTAATATCCATAAAAAATTGGGTAAGGATAACCACTCCATAGGCACACCACCTAATTAAAGGACCGCTTCCGCCCGAAGGCAAAACACTGACAATCAAGCATTGGTTTGACCTTGGTTGGTACCTAAAATGATTTGGACCTTAACCGATTATGGGCAGGCATCCAGAATTTCGAAAAATATTTGAAACTGCACCCCTTCCCAATGATTTTTTTCGTACTTTTGCGGCGGAGAGATGGCAGAGCGGTCGATTGCGGCGGTCTTGAAAACCGTTGAGGGTAATACCTCCGGGGGTTCGAATCCCTCTCTCTCCGCAAAGTAAAGCCTTGCGCGAAAGTGCAAGGCTTTTTTTGATTAATCCGTAGGCACGGTTAAAACGTTGTGCTATTTGCCAGCAAGAAAAAAAACGCACCACCTGCAAAGGTGGTGCGCCTTGTAAAAGATCAAGCCCCTTATATCAAAAACAGCGGCTTGTCGCTAAAGGATTCGTAAACAGGGCGCAGGCGCTTAATGTTGTAGTGCTTGTCAACATCAACCAATTTTTTGGTACTTGTGACAATGTCAACGGGAATGTTGTCATAACGACCGTTTTTCAAAATAACCAACCTTCCGTGAATTCCTTTCAAAATTAGGTCTAATGCCAGGTTTCCGTAAGCCATTGGCACAATGCTGTCAATGGCATCAGGGTCGCCCGAGCGCACCAAGTAGCCCAAGTGTTGATTTATGGTCTCAACCCTACGGCCTTTGTTGAATTGTGGACTCAATTCTTTGATTTTTGCCGATACGGCATCACCAATTCCGCCCAACTTTGCGTGGCCAAACATATCGGTTTCGGTGCTTGAAAACATCATATCAATACCCTCGAATGTTGCACCCTCAGAAACCAACACCACAGAGTACTTGCTTGGGTGGTTTTTGCGGTCTTCGACCAAAAGCTCGGTGAGGTGTTCCATTTTGAACTTGTATTCCGGTATTACGCACCGGTTCGAAGCTCCTGCCATTGTTGGAAGGAGGGCTGTGAAACCAGCATAACGACCAAATACCTCTATAACTAGGATGCGCTCGTGCGAACCTGCAGAGGTTCTCAATAGGTTGGTCATATGTATGGTGCGTGTAACACAGGTGCTAAATCCAATGCAATAGTCCGTGCCGGGAACATCGTTGTCCATAGTTTTGGGGATTGCAACCACTTTCACGCCCTCTTGATAAAGCCTCACTGAATAACTCAAAGTATCATCGCCTCCTATTGGAATCAAAAAGTCAACACCGATGAACTCTAAGTTTTTCAGGACCTCTGGGGTTAAATCGTTTATTTCTTTAGTGTACTTGTCCTTGTACATTTCGGGCACGCTCCTTAGGGGAACGTGGCTTGGCCTGGTTCGGGAGCTGTGCAGGAAAGTTCCTCCCGTGCGGCCCGCCCGGTTTACGAGGTCTTCGGTCAGCTCGATGAAGTTTGCGCTATTGTCGGCTTTCTTGTCGCGCACAACCTCTGTAATTCCGGCCCAACCACGCCTGATACCCACTACCCTGTATCCTTCGCGAAGAGCCCGAATCGTTACGGCCCGTATCGCCGGATTTAGCCCGGGAACATCGCCTCCACCCGTCAAAATGCCTATGGTACCCTTGATTTTTGGTGTTGTCATCCTAAATGATTTTTTATGTTAGGTTTAAACGGTTTTTAAAAAACACACGAAGTTACAAAAAAAACCGCTTTTACGATCAGATTTTTTTGAGATGCACCCACCAACCCGAACCGTTTCAAGGTTAATCAACTTATAGGATCATTCCGATTTTACACAACAATAAAGCTAATTTGGTTGTTGTATTAATTTACTTGTGGCATTTATTTTTGAAACCAAATTTTTCTCGTTATGGAAAACTTCGTATTGTACAACCCCGTAAGGTTACATTTCGGTCAAGGCGTGGTGTCAAAAATCGGGGGTTCGGCCTCAAAGATTGGCTCGAAAGCCCTGTTGGTTACCGGGAAAGGATCTGTAAAGGCTAACGACTCTTACCGTCAAGTTACTGCCAGCCTCGAACAATCCGGAATACAATGGTTCGAATACTCAGGAATCAAGCCGAATCCCATTATCGAAGATGTAGACCAAGCGGCACAACTAGGAAGGGAAAAGAGTGTTGATATGGTGATAGCTCTTGGTGGAGGCAGCGTTGTGGATAGCGCCAAAATGATTTCCATAACCATACCGGCCAACCATTCGGGATGGGAGTATTTAAGTGGCAACAAGGTTCCCCAAAAGGCCCTACCGTTGCTTTGTGTACTAACCCTTGCAGCCACGGGCAGCGAAATGAACCCTTTTGCAGTTGTTCAAAACAATCGGCTTAAAAAGAAATTAGGATTCGGGCATCCGCTAATTTTTCCGGAGGAAAGCTTTCTAGACCCCAACTTTACCAAAACCGTGCCTGTAAACCATACTGCCAATGGAATTGCCGATTTGATTGCTCATTGCCTCGAAGCTTGGTTTGGAAAGGGAGACGCAAGTCTATCAGACAAGTTCATTGTTGCCATAATAAACGAAGCCTTGGAAAACGGGCCAAAATTATTGCAAAGCCCTACCGATTACTTGCTAAGGGCCAGGATAATGTATGCCGCCACCAGCGCACTTAACGGTATGACAATGCCCGGCCGAAAATCGGGTGATTGGGGCGTGCATTCCATAGGGCATAGCCTTAGCGTATTGTATGACATTGCTCACGGGGCATCACTTACAATAGCATATCCGGCATGGTTGAAAGTTCAGCAGGATCGAATTCCGGAAAGGATCGGAAAGCTCGGAAGAGAATTGTTTGGAGTTTCATCCGTTGCTGAAACAATTGATGCTTTTCAAGGGTTTTTCAAATCCATTGGCTGTCCACTAAATCTTAAGGAGGCCGGCTTCGATATTGGCCAAAACCAAAAAATGGAGCTTCTGGGTATTATGACCCAAAACGGCGTGAGCGGGATGGCACACAAATTAACCATTGATGACCACCAACAGTTGGTGGAATTGATGGTGGGCGAAGCCAGTTGAGTGTTAAGGATTGATGATCAACCTTGTTCTTGCGCCCAAGTACCTACTTTGCTTTCAATCCCGAAGCAAGCACCGCGGTTTGTGATATCCGATTTAATCCCAAATTAGGGTGGGTAAACCTAAATGCAGGTTTTCGCAAAGACCCGTCTCTTGCCTTGGAGCCTATTGAATGCAATCCGCAATTGGTGATTTTTTAATGCCAATTTTTTGTTAACGCCCTAGGCCCAGCTACTCTGGAATATTACCGTTCATATCGAACATGTTTGGCCTTTCTTGCACCTTGGGTGGCGAACCAAACCGGTACCTTACATTAATTCCAAACCGTCGGTTGTCGGTATAACGGTCGCCCGATACGTTCATGGTTCCTTGGTTCAGGGTGAAGTTTGTAACCATAGTGCGAAGTACATCGTTGGCACTTAGGCTAATGGTTAGCTTGCTGTCCAAAAAGGTTTGATTTAACCCGAAGTTCAGCATCCCGAAGGTTTCAAGCTCGTAAAAATTAAATTGGCCCTTGGTCATCATGAATCCGAACATTGTAAGCCTTGTGTTTTTTGCCAACCGCAACGAGTGAAACGTGAACAGCCTCCAGCTTCCCCTCGTGAAGGTTAGGGGTTCATTCTGGTAAAGTCCGTTGTACTCGTTATGGTTGTATTGTGCACCGCCCACCCCAAAGTAACGACCACCGGGTGGAATTGCCAGAATAAGCCTGAAGTAAGTTTCGGTGTTCTTGCCAAGGTTGTCGAATGTGCGTACCGAAACCTGTTGGTTGCCAGAATCTTGATAAACCACATTAGAGAAAATATCGGTTATGTAATTTCGCCCGAAAGCAAAAATTGGGTGCTCGTCAAAACTTAGGTTTACCTCTAAGTTGTTGGAGAATTGCGGCGAAAGGTTTGGGTTTCCTGTTTCGTAAAGAAACTCGTCAACGTACCTTTTGTAAGGATTTAGGTTCTGGTATCCAGGCCTGTCAATGGTGCGTCTAAAAATAAGAAACCCTTTGAGGTCAAAGCCTGCAACAGAAAGCAGTTTTCGGCTCAAAAATGCATACGGGAAAATATCCCAACGGGTCACGTCAAACTCCGCAAAATCGGGAATTACCTGGGTGCCAAGCATAACGGTGTTTTCCAATCTAGCCCCGGTTTTCAAAGAGAAATTTCCTGGCAGGTCAAAAGATGCTTGGGCATAAAGGGCATTGATGTTTTCGTTGTAGTCATAGGTGTTGTTTCGCTGTGGATCGCCAACCCAATTGCTTTGGTTTCGGATAAAGTACCTTGCGACACTCTCGAATCTTTGAATGGCAATCCTAAACCCTGTTTCAAAACTGGCCTTGGGGCTAAATTTGTAGGTTAAATCAGACTGTACATTGAAAGCGTGGCGCGCCTGCGAATTTTCTCCCCGCCCTTCAAGGGGTGAAAACTGTGGGATGGCGAATGAAATGCGGTATTCTTGGTCAGAGTTGTTGGTGCTGTAACCATAGCCAATCTTTGTGTCCAGCTCCGACCCTAGGGTATCAATTTTCCATTTCAAGCTAATGTCTTGCTGTATGTTTAGGAATTTTCCATCGGTGGTGGTAAGGTTTTGAGATTCGCGCAGCAACTCAAGCGAGGGGTTGCTTATTTGGTTAAGGTTGTCAGAATCTGACTTGCGGAGGTTGCTACTAATTCTTCCATCGTAAGCAAGGTTTAAGCCTTGTTTCAGGTCATGGCTAATGCCGTACCTCAAGAACCCGTTGTTGGTACCTGTTGAAGATTGCGAGGCCGTTACAAGGCTATTGCTGGTTTGCAAAACTTGCAAAGAGTTAATCTCCTCTGCCTGACCGCTGAAGTTGTAATTTGCATTAAGGTACATATTGGTTCTAAGACCACTGTTATTGAGCGAGAGGCCCATAAATCTGTTGCCGTTCCGGCCTTGGTTGAATCCCGTTGAAATTGACCCGAACGTACCCAGTGACACGCCCTCCTTAAGAACAATGTTGATGATGCCTCCACTTGCCGATGCCGAGTATCTTGCAGAAGGTGTTCGCATTATTTCTATACGCTGAATGGCATCAGGGGGTAGGCTTCTCAAAAGATTGGTCATATCTTGAGGACTCATTCGTTGTTCCCTACCGTTGATAAAAATTGCCGCAGGAGTTACGCTATTGAGGTAAATGCCCCCATCTTGGTCAACGAACAGGCCTGGTGTTTTTTCCAATACCTCTAGGGTGTTGGTGCTAATGTTAACCATTGGTTCGGGGTCAACAATTAATTTGTCGCCCTCCTGCCTGAGGTGCGGGCGTCGCGAAACAATAGTAACCTCGCCAAGGGCTATGGCCTCATCCTTCATGGTGAACTCGAAACGGCGCTCTGAGGCAACACGGATGGTTTGTTCGATGGTTTCGAAACCAACGTAACGGATTGTTACAAAGTAAATACCACTGGCAATTCTTTCAAAAACCGATATTCCTATATTGTTGGTAATGGAATTAACCAACACGCTGTCTTGGGCGTTTACAAGTTGCACTGTAGCACCAATGAGGGGCAGTTTTTCCTTGTCCTTAACCTCGATTGTAAGGCTTGAGTTTTGTGACACTGTGGTTAAACCCATTAAAATCAATGCAATAAAAATCAAAATCTGTCTAAAATTATTCATTATATA